>CAWARY010000001.1:0-334918 GCA_963784645.1 uncultured Actinomycetota bacterium
CGTCCCCAGCTGCGGTGTCCGGGCCGGCTCTCCACAGATCGCGCGCGGCCGGCCCGTCCGGGTGCCGCGGCGCGGCAGGCTCGAGGAGCGGGTGCCGTTCGGCCCCGCACCGACCGAGGAGGGGCCGTGACCGCCGACACCACCCGAGCTGCCCGCACCGCTGCACCTGCCGCGCACGTCAACGAGGTGCACCTCGTCGGCCGGTTCGCGGGTGAGTCCCGCCGACGTGAGCTGCCCAGCGGTGACGTCCTGGTGTCGTTCCGGGTCGTGGTGTCGCGGACGCGACCGCGTCGCGGCGCCACGGCCGTCGGCCCGACGGTCGACACCGTGGACTGTGCTGCGTGGCGGTCCGACGTGCAGCGCAGCGTCGGGCGCGTCGCCGACGGGGACGTCGTCGAGCTGCACGGCAGCCTGCGCCGCCGGTTCTGGCGGGTCGGGACCGGGGCGGCGAGCCGCAGCGAGGTGGAGGTGGTGCGCCTCAAGCGCCTTCGGGCGGGCTGACCCGCATCGACCGGTCAGTCGTCGATCAGGCGCAGGACCAGACCGGTGCGCGGCTTGGGCCCGAACGACGTCGACTTGCGCGGCATGCGCTCGCCGTCGGCCGCGAGGGCCAGCACGTCGGCGACGTCCACCGGGCGCATCAGCACGGCGACCCCGCCCGTGCGACGAGCGGCGCGGACCGCGCCGGCGGCGTCGTGCAGGTACTCCACCCGCAGCGGTGCCCCGCCGGCCGAGCGGTCGCTCCCAGCGCTCGGCCGCACCGAGTCGCCCGGTCCCGGGGAAGCCGCCGCCGGGTGGCCCGACTCTGCGGGCGGCACAGGGGTCAGCACAGGGTCGGTCGTCGCGACCGGCGTGGTGTCGTCGGGGATCCCCCAGAGGCGTTCCAGGACGAGCGCGTGCAGGACGCTGGCGTCCAACGAGCGCCAGCGGGCCGGCCGCTCCGGTGGCAGGGCGGCCGTGACCGCGGCGGCGTCGGGCGCCTCGATCAGGCGGAAGGTGGTGCCGTCGGTGAGCACGAACGGGTGCGGGCCGTCGGCGGCGGTGAGGGCGGCCAGCGCCCGGTCGAGGTCGTCGCCGGCCGGCCGCACGCGGAACACCGCTGCGACCGCGCCCAGGGCCGCGTCGAGCGGCAGACCCGGCACCACCCGGTGGATCGCGGCGACCCGCAGCGGCGAGGTGCGGGAGTCGACGAGCATCGCCAGGCCACGGTCCCACGGACCCTCGCCACGGCCCGCGGCGTGCCGCTCGGCCTGCAGCCGCCGGTACGTCGCCCAGCGGTGGTGCCCGTCGGCGATCAGCGCCTGGCGCGGTGCGAGGTCGCGCTGCACCCGGGCGACGAGGTCGGGGTCGGTGACGACCCAGACCCGCTGGGTGAGGCCGTCCTCGCTGACCGTCCTCAGGGTCGGGTCACCGGCGACCACCTCGTCGAGGACCCGGGCGGTGTCACCGCCGCCGTCGTAGACGAGCAGGATCGGCTCGAGGTTCGCCCCGGTGGCCCGCATCAGGTCCAGCCGGTCGGCGACCGGGCCGGGCATCACGTCCTCGTGCGGCAGCACCACCCGGTCGGCCGGGTCGCGCAGCTCGACGGCGGCGAGCACCCCACGTTGGAGGATGCCCCGGTCGGACTGCTCGTAGACGTAGAGGGCGGGCACCGGGTCGCGGGCCAGCACGCCCTCGGAGCGCCAGGCCGCCAGCAGGTCGGCCGCGTGCGCGTAGCGGCTGCCGCCCCCCGGAGTCGTCGCCGAGCCCGGGTCTCGTGGCAGGATCAGCCGGACCACGTTGTGCGGGTCCAGTGCCTCGAGGTGCGTGGCGTCGTCGGCGTCGATGACGTCGTACGGCGGGCTGGTCACCGCCGCGAGGTCGCTCACCCGGTCCGCGACGTAGCGGACCCCGCGGAACGGCGAGACGACGAGCCCGCCGGTCGCGGCACCGCTCAGGGCCGTGGCGGAGGCGTCGTCGGTGGTGGGCACGCGGAGGATGGTACGGGCGGTCGAGGGCGAGGGACGGCGTGGGTGAGGGCAGGTGACGGTCCGGTGACGGGCGAGGGTGCAGGCGGCACCGGCGGCGCGGGCCGGCCCGCGGGCGAGGTCTACGACTGGTTCGTGCGGGGCCGGACCCTGCTCGAGGGCGGCAACCCGGAGGCTGCGGCCGAGCTGCTCGCGCACGCCCGGGACGAGGCGCCGGAGTCGGCCAGCGTGCTCGAGACCCTGGCCCGAGCCCTGTTCGACGCCCGCCGGTACGCCGAGGCCGAACGGGCCTTCACCGAGCTGCTCGAGGCCGGGCCGGACGACGACTACGCCCGCTTCGGGCTCGGGCTCTCGCGGCTGCGCCTGGGCGACCTGGCCGGCGCGCTGCCGCAGCTGGCTGCTGCGGTGACGATGCGGCCGGACCGGCCGGACTACCAGCGGGCACTGCGCGAGGCCCGCGCGACCGTGCGCGCCCGGACCGAGGCCGGCCTGGACGTCGGGCTGGTCTCGCCGGCCGAGCTGGAGGCGCTGGGACCCGCCGGTCCCCTCGACGTGGTCGAGCCACCGGCTCGCGACGAGCCGTGACGCCGGCCCTGCGCGAGGGATCCGACCAGCCACTGGCATCCCGGCACGACGTCGCCCTGCTCGACCTCGACGGCGTGCTCTACGTGGGACCGGACGCCGTGCCCGGCGCCCCCGAGGCGGTCGCCGCTGCTGCCGAGGCCGGCCTGCGACCGGCCTACGTGACGAACAACGCCGCCCGAACCCCGGAGACGGTGGCCGGGCACCTGCGCGAGCTCGGGGTCCCCGCGAGCGCCGAGGACGTGGTCACCTCCGCCCAGGCGGCGGCGCGGCTGGTCGCGGACCGGGTGCCTGCCGGGTCGGTGGTGCTCGTGGTCGGCGGTGCAGGGCTGACCGAGGCCCTCACCGAGCGAGGGCTGCGGCCGGTCAGCGAGATGGCCGAGGGTGTGGCGGCCGTCGTGCAGGGCTTCTCGCCGGACGTCGGCTGGCGGCTGCTCGCCGAGGGGACCTACGCCGTGGCCGCCGGCCTGCCGTGGGTCGCCAGCAACCTGGACGCCACCGTGCCCACCCCGAGGGGGCGGGCGCCCGGCAACGGGGCACTGGTCGACCTGGTGGCCGGCGCGGCGGGACGACGTCCGGACGTGGTCGCCGGGAAGCCGGAGACCCCGCTGCACCGGGAGTCGGTGCAGCGGACGGGGGCCGAGCGTCCCCTCGTCGTCGGCGACCGGCTCGACACCGACATCGAGGGCGCCAACCGGGCCGGAACACCGAGCCTGCTCGTGCTGACGGGCGTCAGCGGTCCGGTCGACCTGCTCGTGGCGACGGAGGCGCTGCGGCCGACCTATCTGGCCGAGAATTTGCGCAGCGGGCTGCTCGAGCCGCACCCGGGCGTGCAGCCGGCCGGGGACGGCTGGCGGTGCGGGCGGGTGACGGTCACCGTCTCGGGCCACCAGGTGTCGGTGGCAGGCCACGGCGACCGGGTCGACGCGCTCCGGGCTCTCTGTGTCGCCTGGTGGGCGGCCGGCCCCGAAGACGCCGACGACGCGACGGTGCGCTCGGCGGTCGCAGCGGTCGGCTGGTGACGGTCAGAGCATCGTGCGCAGCTTGAGCAGGTCGCGCACGCCGGCCTCGACCTTCACCCGGCCGCCGAGCCAGGCCTTGCCGAAGTCCAGCTCGCCGTCGGTGAGCGCGACGAGGTCGTCGCTCGCGGCCGTGATCCGGATCTGCGCCCGCTCGGCGTCGTCGGTCGTGAGGCCGACGATGTGGCCGTTCTCCAGCCGGCCGGAGAACGTCGTGCCCAGGTCCGGCACGTGGCAGCTCAGGGTGCGGTCGAAGGTGTGCTGCTTCTTGTCGTCCTCGTCGACGCCGGCGAGCCGGTCGGAGAGGCGTTCGAGGGCAGTCCGGCACTGCTCGATCGTCGCCATGACGGAAGGTCCTCCTCGGTCGATACGTCCGCAAGCGTCCGGCGGGACGCTACCGCAGCCGCCCGGGCGTGCCGCCGGGTAGCGTCTGCTGCGAGACCGCACGCGCCCCCGCGGCGGCTGACGAGACGGAGACGCCATGGTGCTCGACGGGCTGCGCGGCTACCTGCAGCTGGCCACCGGACTCACCGACGTGACCCGCGAGCGGGCTCGCGCCGCCGCCAGGGCGCTGGTGGCGCAGGGCGAGGCCGGGGTCGACGCGGTCGTGCCCGGCCCGGTCCGCTCCCAGGTCACCAGCCTCACCGACGACCTGCTGGCCACCAGCAAGGCGAACCGGGACCTGCTGGTGCACCTGGTGCGAGGTGAGGTGGAGCGGTCGGTGGGTCGCCTCGGCCTGGTCTCCCGCGCCGAGCTGGACGCCGAGCGCCGCCGCGCCGACCGGCTCGAGGGCAAGGTCCGGGAGCTGGAGACGCGGGCCGCCGCGACACCCCGCCGGACCACGAAGGCCACGACCACGAAGGCCCCTGCCACGAAGGCCCCTGCCAAGAAGGCACCGACCAAGAAGGCACCGACCAAGAAGGCACCGACCAAGAAGGCACCGACCAAGAAGGCCACGACAACGAAGGCCGGCACGTGACCGACCAGCCCGACGCGTACGGCGACCACGCTGACCCCTCCGACCACCTGGACCACACGGACCACGCGGACGTCGAGCCGGCCACCGACCACCACCTGGACGTGTCGGACCACTCCGACGGTGCGGACGTCGCGGACCACTCCGACGGCGGGGACGGTGCGGCCGATGCTCCGGACCCGGCCGGGGCGCCCGCCGACGAGCCGGTCGGAACGCTCGAGCGGGGAGACGACGTCGCGGACCCCCGCATCGCGGCCGCAGTCGCCCGGCTGGACGCCCTCGGCGACAGCCCGCCGGCCGAGCACGTCGAGGTGTACGAGGACGTGCACCGGGTGCTCCAGGACGCCCTGGCCGACGCCGCGCGCGGCGGCGAGCAGGGTCAGCAGGGCGGCCCAGGGCAGTGAACCGGTGACCCCGTGACCCGTCGGGCCCGGCTGGACGCCGAGCTGGTCCGCCGCGGCCTGGCCCGGTCCCGCGAGCAGGCTGCCGAGCTGGTCGCCGCCGGCCAGGTGCGCGTGCCGGGACGCGCGACGGTGAAGGCCGCCACCCAGGTGGCCACGGGGGACCCGATCGTCGTGGCCGAGCCCCCGGGCGAGTCGTTCGTCTCCCGCGGCGGCCACAAGCTCGTGGGTGCGCTGGACGCGTTCGCGCCGTCCGGGCTGGCCGTCGAGGGCCGCCGGGTCCTCGATGCCGGCGCCTCGACAGGAGGCTTCACCGATGTGGTGCTGCGCCGTGGCGCCCGCGGGGTCGTGTGCGTCGACGTCGGCTACGGACAGCTGGCCTGGTCGTTGCAGACCGACGACCGGGTACGGGTCCTGGACCGCACCAACGTGCGCGAGCTCACCCCGGAGCTCGTCGGCGACCCGGTCGACCTGGTCGTGGCCGACCTGTCGTTCATCTCCCTCCGGCTCGTGCTCCCGGCACTCGCGGCGGTGACCACGGCGGAGGGTGACCTGGTCCCGATGGTCAAGCCGCAGTTCGAGGTCGGCCGTGAGGCCCTCGGGGCGGGTGGCGTCGTCCGCGACGCCGGGCAGCGCGCCGACGCCGTCGACCAGGTCGCCGCGTTCGCGCACCGAGAGCTGGGGCTGGGGGTCGCGGGCGTGGTCGCCAGCCCGCTGCCCGGCCCGGCCGGGAACGTGGAGTACTTCCTGTGGCTCCGTCGCGGTGCACCGCCGCTGGAGCGGGCCACGCTGGACGCCGCCGTCGCGGCAGGGCCGTCGTGACCGGCGCCGAGCCCTCCGGCCGCACGGTCCTGCTCGTGGGGCACACCGGCCGGGACGAGGCGGTGCGGTCGGTCCGGGCCGCGGCCGCGCAGTTCGCGAGGTCGGGCGTGGCCGTCCGGGTGCTGGCCGACGAGGCCCCGGACCTGGGCCTCGACGACGTGACGGTCGTCCCGTACGACACCAGCGCAGCCGACGGCTGCGAGGTCGTCGTCGTGTTCGGCGGCGACGGCACGCTGCTGCGGTCGGCCGAGCTGACCCGACCGACCGGCACCCCGCTGCTCGGGGTCAACCTCGGGCACGTCGGCTTCCTCGCCGAGGCCGAGCGGGACGCGCTGGAGGCGACGGTCGAGAAGGTGGTCGCGCGGCGGTACGACGTCGAGGAACGGCTCACGCTCGACGTCACCGTCACCACCAACGGCGACGTCGTCACCCGCGGCTGGGCGCTCAACGAGGCCTCGGTGGAGAAGGCCAGCCGCGAGCGGATGCTCGAGCTGGTCGTCGAGGTCGACGGCCGCCCGCTGTCCCGCTGGGGCTGCGACGGGGTGGTGATGGCGACCCCCACCGGCTCCACGGCCTACGCGTTCTCGGCGGGCGGTCCCGTCGTCTGGCCCGAGGTCGACGCGCTGCTGCTCGTCCCGATCAGCGCCCACGCGCTGTTCAGCCGTCCCCTGGTGGTCTCGCCGGACTCCGTCCTCGCCGTCGAGGTGCTCACCACCGGGCAGGGCGCCGGAGTGCTGTGGTGCGACGGCCGTCGGACCGTCGACCTGCCGCCCGGCGCCCGCATCGAGGCCCGTCGCGGCGAGCGGCCGGTGCGGCTGGCCCGGCTGCACTCGGCGCCGTTCACCGACCGGCTGGTCGCGAAGTTCGACCTCCCGGTGCTCGGGTGGCGCGGCCGTACCCACGGCGAGGCGGTGGCGCGGGAACCCGGTTCCGACCGACCTCCCGCGTAGGCTCGCGGCCGTGCTCGAGGAGATGCGGATCCGCGGTCTCGGCGTCATCGACGACGCCGTGCTCGAGCTCGCGCCCGGGCTCACCGTGGTCTCCGGCGAGACCGGCGCCGGCAAGACGATGGTGGTCACCGGGCTCGGTCTGCTCTTCGGCGGCCGCGCCGACCCCGGCGCGGTGCGCCCGGGTGCCGCGTCGGCGTCCGTCGAGGGCCGGCTGCGCGTCGATCCCGCCGGACCGGTGGCGGCACGGGCGCTCGACGCCGGTGGCGAGCTCGACGACGACGTGCTGCTCGTGGCCCGCACCGTGGCGGCGAGCGGCCGGTCGCGGGCCCACCTCGGCGGCCGTGGTGTCCCGGCCGGCCTGCTGGCCGAGCTCGCCGACTCGTGCGTCGCCGTGCACGGCCAGCTGGACCAGACCCGGTTGCGGCAGCCGGCCCACCAGCGCGACGCGCTCGACCGCTACGCGGGCGCCGACGTCGCAGCCCCGCAGGCGGCCTACCGCGCGGCGTACGACGAGCTGCGTGACCTGGTCGCCGAGCTCGGCGACCTCACCACCCGGGCCCGCGAACGCACCCAGGAGGCCGACCTCCTGCGGTTCGGGCTCACCGAGGTCGAGGCCGCCGACCCCCAGCCCGGCGAGCCCGCGGCGCTGGCGGTCGAGGAGGCGCGGCTCGGCCACGCCGACGCGCTGCGCGCGGGCACCAGCACGGCGCACGACGCGCTGCTCGGCGGGGCCGAGGGCACCGACGGCCGCGACGCCGTGGGCCTGGTCTCGGCGGCCCGCACCGCGCTGGAGCAGGTCGGCGTCCAGGACCCTCAGCTCGACGAGATCGTCGACCGGCTGCGCGAGCTGGCCTACCTGCTCGCCGACGTCGGCGCCGACCTCGCGTCCTACGCCGCCACCGTCGAGACCGACCCGGCCCGGCTCGCCGTCGTCCAGGACCGCCGCGCCGAGCTGACCCGGCTGGTCCGCAAGTACGCCGACGAGCCGGGCGCCGACACCGACGGCGCCGCCGCCGTGCTCGCGTGGGCCCAGCAGGCGGCCGCCCGGGTCACCCTGCTGGAGGGCGACGACGACCGGATCGTCACCCTGACCGCCCGCCGCGACGAGCTGGTCGCCGAGCTCAGCCGCACCGCGTCGCTGCTGTCCGCGGCGCGCACGGCCGCGGCCGAGCGGTTCGCCGCCGGGGTGTCCGACGAGCTGTCCGCGCTCGCCATGGCCAACGCCCAGGTCGAGGTCGCGGTGTCCCAGAGCGACGATCCGGCCGGCCTCGAGGTCGCCGGCCGCCGGGTCGCCTACGCCCGGCACGGCGTCGACGACGTCGAGCTGCTGCTGCGCCCGCACGCCGGAGCCCCGGCCCGGCCGCTGCAGAAGGGCGCGTCCGGCGGTGAGCTGTCGCGGGTCATGCTCGCGATCGAGGTCGTCCTCGCGGGCACCGACCCGGTCCCCACGCTGGTCTTCGACGAGGTCGACGCCGGCGTCGGCGGCCGGGCGGCGGTCGAGGTCGGCCGCCGCCTCGCGGCGCTGGCGCGGACCGCCCAGGTCATCGTGGTCACCCACCTGCCGCAGGTGGCGGCGTTCGCGGACCAGCACCTCGTGGTGCGCAAGTCAGATGACGGCGTGGTCACCAGCAGCGGGGTGGTGGCCCTCGACGAGGCCGGCCGGCTGCGGGAGCTGTCCCGGATGCTCGCCGGCCAGGAGGAGTCGGCCACCGCCGAGGCACACGCCCGCGAGCTGCTGGCCTCGGCGCAGGGGGAGCGCGGCAGCAGCTGACCGGCTGCCGCCAGTCGGAGCCGCACACGCCGCCCGACGTCCCAGGAGTCACACCTGTCACATGGCAGCATCGCCGTATGCGCCTGGCCACTCTCCGTCGATCACGTCACGAGACGCCCCTTCCCGGCCTGCACGGGACCGCCCGGGTGTCGCGGCTCGCCTCGGCGACCGCCCGCCGCGCCCGGGCCGGTGACATCGCGGTGATCGACCACCAGGACCTCGACGGTCCCAGCGCCCAGCTGCTCGTCGAGGCCGGGGTCGCGGCAGTCGTCAACGCCGCCCCCAGCATCAGCGGCCGCTACCCGAACCTCGGTCCCCAGCTGCTGGTCGCGGCCGGCATCCCGCTGCTCGACGCCGTCGGCACCGAGGTGCTGGCCCGGGTCGACGACGGCGACAAGGTGCGCCTGGACGGCTCGACGCTCTACCGCGGCGACGAGGTCGTCGCCCGCGGCGAGCCCATGACCCCGCAGTCCGTCGACCTGGCGATGGAAGCCGCCCGGGCCGGCCTGGGCGCCCAGCTCGAGGCGTTCGCGCACGCCACGACCGAGCACCTGCGCCGTGAGCTCGACGTCCTGCTGGACGGCTCCGGAGTGCCGAGCATCCGGACCCCGATCGTGGACCGCCGCGTGGTCGTCGTCACCCGGGCCCGCGGTGTGGAGCACGAGCTCACGCGGCTCCGCCCGTGGATCCGCAGCCACGAACCGGTCCTCGTCGGTGTCGACGAGGGCGCCGACGCGCTGCTGGCTGCCGGCCTCCGGCCGCACCTGATCGTCGGTGACCCCCGGCTGATGAGCGACGACGTCCTCGACTGCGGCGCCGAGCTGGTCGTCCGCGCCGACCGCGACGGGAGCGCCCCCGGGTTGCACCGGGCCGAGCAGGCCGGTCTCGAGCCGGTGGTGTTCGTGACCTCCGGCTCCGACGAGGACGCCGCCCTGCTGCTCGTCGACGCCCACGACCCGGCCCTCGTGGTCGGTGTCGGCTGGCACCCGACGCTGGGCGCGCTGGTCGACTCGGCGCGGCCCGACATGCCGACCGCGTTCCTCACCCGGCTCCGGCTCGGCGACCGCCTGGTCGACGCGTCCGCCGTGCTGGCGCTGCACCGGCGGCCGGCCCGCACCTGGCCGCTCTGGCTGCTCTGCGTGCTGCTGCTCGGCGCCCTGGCGGCCGTCGTCGTCCTCGCGCCGGACGCCAGCCTCGTGGGCCAGTACCGCCAGGACGCCGTCGACGCCGTCAACCGCCTGCTCGAGCGATGACGGGGGTCCGTCACCTCCTGCTCGCGTTCCTCGCGGCGATCCTCGCCCTCGCGCTGGGACTGGCCCTCGGCGCGGGTCCGGTCGTGGGCCGGTCGGACGCCAGCCGTCAGGAGCGCAGCGACCGGCTCTCCGCGCGGGTCGACCGGCTCCAGCAGCAGGTCGCCGACCTGCAGGACGCCGCCCGCACCGGCAGCAAGGTCCTCTCCGCCCTCGCCGGTCCGCTCACCGACGCCCGCCTCAGGGGCCACAGCGTCCTGCTCGTCCGCACGCCGGGCGCGACCGATGCGCTGGTCCGGCGGACCCGGGCCGCGCTGCTCGGGTCGGGCGCCAGCCTCACCGGTGAGCTGCGCCTGACCAAGGTCTACGTCGACCCGGCCAAGGCCAGCTCGCCGCTGGAGGACCTCGCCCTGCGCCTGGTCCCGCCGGGCGTGACGTTCCCTGCGGCCGCGACGCCGATCGAGCGGGTCGGCACGGTGCTCGCGCGCTCCACGGTCGCCGACGAGCCGGCCGCGGACCCCGACCAGGACGGCGCCGAGGTCATCGCCGGCCTGGACGAGCTGGGAGCGCTCACCCTCGTGGGCTCCCCGGGCCGGCAGGCCCAGCTCGCCGTCGTCGTGACGGGCGAGCGGGAGAAGGCGACGTCGTCCGACGCCGTGACCGCTCTGGTGCGGGCGCTGGACGCCGGCAGCCAGGGCGCGGTCCTCGTCGGGCCGGGGTCGGCCCCGCCGGCCGTCGGCTGGCTGCGCTCGGGTGGCCCCGTGGCCACGGGCGGCGCCTCGTCGGTCGACTCGGCCGACACCGCCGCCGGTCAGGTGGCACTGGTGCTGGCGCTGGCCGAGCAGGTCGACGGCGGCAAGGGCGCCTACGGCGCCGGAGCCGGCGCCACGTCGGTGCTGCCCCGCGCGGTGCGCGGGACATCGTCCACCGGCTGATAGGCTCGAATTCCGTGGACGGACGGAGTTCTTCTCCGTCGCACTCGAGCCCACGGGAGACCCCCTTGGCCGCACCGGCGACCACCAAGCACATCTTCGTGACCGGGGGCGTCGCCTCCTCGATCGGCAAGGGCCTCACGGCGTCCGGCCTGGGTCACCTCCTGCGGTCCCGCGGTCTGCGGGTGACCATGCAGAAGCTGGACCCCTACCTCAACGTCGACCCCGGGACGATGAACCCGTTCCAGCACGGCGAGGTCTTCGTCACCGACGACGGCGCCGAGACCGACCTGGACGTCGGGCACTACGAGCGGTTCCTCGAGCGCGACCTGCACGGCTCCGCCAACGTCACGACCGGCCAGGTCTACTCCACGGTCATCGCCAAGGAGCGCCGCGGCGAGTACCTCGGCGACACGGTCCAGGTGATCCCGCACATCACCAACGAGATCAAGGCACGGATCCGCGCCATGGCCGGCCCCGACGTCGACGTCGTCATCACCGAGATCGGCGGCACGGTCGGCGACATCGAGTCGCTGCCGTTCCTCGAGGCGGTCCGCCAGGTGCGCCACGACGTCGGCCGCGACAACGTCTTCTTCCTGCACATCTCGCTGGTGCCCTACATCGGGCCGTCCGGCGAGCTGAAGACCAAGCCCACCCAGCACTCGGTGGCCGCGCTGCGCTCGATCGGCATCCAGCCCGACGCCATCGTCTGCCGGTCCGACCGCGACATCCCGACGAACGTGAAGCGCAAGATCTCGCTGATGTGCGACGTCGACGACGAGGCCGTGGTCGCGGCCAAGGACGCACCGTCGATCTACGACATCCCCAAGGTGCTGCACGCCGAGGGCCTGGACGCCTACGTCGTGCGCCGGCTGAACCTGCCGTTCCGCGACGTCGACTGGACCGAGTGGGACGACCTGCTCCGCCGGGTCCACCGCCCGACCCACCAGGTGACCGTCGCCCTCGTCGGCAAGTACGTCGACCTGCCGGACGCCTACCTCTCGGTGTCCGAGGCGCTGCGCGCGGGCGGGTTCGCCAACGACTGCAAGGTCCACATCCGGTGGGTCACCTCCGACGACTGCCAGACCCCCGAGGCGGCCGCCCGCGAGCTGCACGGCGTCGACGCGGTCTGCATCCCCGGCGGCTTCGGGGTGCGCGGCATCGAGGGCAAGCTCGGAGCGATCCGGCACGCCCGCGAGCAGCGCATCCCCACCCTCGGCCTGTGCCTCGGCCTGCAGTGCATGGTGATCGAGTACGCCCGCCACGTGGCCGGTCTCGAGGGCGCCAACTCAGCGGAGTTCGACGAGGCCACCCCGCACCCGGTCATCGCGACGATGGCCGACCAGGAGGACGTCGTCGCCGGCGACCGCGACATGGGCGGCACCATGCGGCTCGGCCTCTACCCGGCCGCGCTCGCCGAGGGGTCGCTCGCGCGTGAGGTCTACGGCTCGGCCTACGTCGAGGAGCGCCACCGCCACCGCTACGAGGTCAACAACCGCTACCGCGACCAGCTCGAGCAGGCCGGCCTGGTGTTCTCCGGCACCTCGCCCGACGGCCGCCTGGTCGAGTACGTCGAGCTGCCGCGCGACGTGCACCCCTACTTCGTGGCCACCCAGGCGCACCCGGAGTTCCGGTCCCGCCCGGCCCGCGCGCACCCGCTGTTCGCCGGGCTGGTGGCCACCGCCATCGCGCAGAAGTCCGGTGCGGCGACGGTCGACCTGACCGCCGTCTCCGCCGGCAGCGCGTGACCGGGTCGCACCCCGGCGTCGCCGACGAGCCGGCAAACCTCGTCGTCCGGTCGAGCACCACCGTCCACTCCGGGATGGTCTGGGACGTACGCCGCGACGAGGTCGAGCTCGGCGACGGCCAGACCGTCACCCGCGAGGTCGTCGCGCACACCGGGGCGGTCGGGGCGATCGCGCTGGACGAGCGCGACCGGGTGCTGCTGCTGCGGCAGTACCGCCACCCGGTGCGGTCCTACCTGTGGGAGGCACCGGCCGGGCTGCTCGACGTCGCGGGCGAGGACCCGCTGGCGGCGGTGCGCCGGGAGCTGGCCGAGGAGGCCGACCTCACCGCCGACGAGTGGCACGTGCTGGTCGACTTCTACAACTCCCCGGGCGGCAGCACCGAGTCGTTCCGCTGCTACCTGGCCCGCGGGCTGCACGAGGTGCCGGCGGCGGACCGGCACGAGCGCGAGCACGAGGAGCGCGCCATGGTGCCGGTGTGGGTCGACCTCGACGAGGCGCGCGACCTGGTGCTGGCCGGCCGGCTGCACAACCCCACCACCGTGTGCGGGGTGCTCGCCGCGGCCGCCGCCCGTGAGGTGGGCTGGGCGACCCTGCGCCCGGCCGACGCGCCCTGGCCGGAGCGCTCACCCGGTCGCCCAGACCCCCGTGATCATGAAGGTTCCTGAGGTATCTATCCCTGAGAAGGTTTCATGATCACGTCGTGGTCGGGCAGCCGGAGGCCGAGCTCGGCCAGCTCGAGCCTGGCCAGGACGGCGGTGGCGGCGGGGTCGCCGGCCTTCCAGCCGTGCACCACCGACGGGTCCAGCCTGGCCAGCCCCCGCAGCGGCTGCCGGGCCAGCGCGCGGACCGCCAGCAGATCGGCGGCGCCGGGGGCCGTGCGGACCAGCCGGGAGGCGGCCGACGCCTCGACCACCCAGGCGATCCGCCGGGGCAGCCAGACCGCGAGCAGCAGGACGATCGGCAGTGCCGCGACCAGGACGCCGCTCAGGACGGCCAGCTTCTCGACCGAGTCCTGGTAGGCCTGGGCGCTCTCGGCCAGCTGCCGGCTGGTGGCGGCCAGCGCCTTGAACGGCTTCGCCACGGCGTCGCCGACCAGCGGGGTCCCGTCGACGTTCCCGGCGGCGTCGCGCATCGAGCTGGCTGTGGAGCGCGCGGCGTCCTCGGCGTCGCGGCCCGGGGCGGCCAGCGCGGCGACCTTCTCGTGGGTCCCCAGGCCCAGCCGGACCGCGAGGTAGGCCAGGATCACCACGACCAGGTCGCCCAGCAGCTGGCCGAGCACCCGGCCGGGACGGTCCGCGTAGAGCTTCATGGCGGGCGCCCCTACCCCGCGGTCCCACCGGCCACCCGGTCGGGCGGGGCCCCTGCTTCACTACACTCCGAGCGCCCCGACAACGCCGTCGGTGCCACCCTCCCCTGAGAAGGACTTGATAGCCGTGAAGGTCGGCATCCCTCGCGAGGTCAAGAACCACGAGTACCGGGTCGCCATCACGCCGTCGGGCGTGCACGAGCTGGTGAGGCACGGGCACGACGTCTACGTCGAGAAGGACGCGGGCGTCGGCTCGTCGATCCCGGACGAGGACTACGTCACCGCCGGCGCCAAGGTGCTGGCGGGCGCCGACGAGGTCTGGGAGACGGGAGACCTGATCCTCAAGGTCAAGGAGCCGGTGGCGCAGGAGTACGGCCGCATGCGCGAGGGCCAGACCCTGTTCACCTACCTGCACCTGGCGGCCGACAAGCCGCTCACCGAGGAGCTGGCGAAGCGCAAGGTCACGGGCATCGCCTACGAGACCGTCGAGCTGCCCGATCGCTCCCTGCCGCTGCTGGCTCCGATGTCCGAGGTCGCCGGCCGGCTCGCGCCCCAGGTCGGCGCGCACACCCTGCTCCGTGCCGAGGGCGGCCGGGGCATCCTCATGGGCGGCGTCTCCGGCGTCTACGCCGCGAAGGTCGTCGTCATCGGGGCCGGCGTCTCCGGTATGAACGCTGCCGCCATCGCGCTCGGCATGCAGGCCGAGGTGCTGCTGCTCGACCGGAACATCCAGCGGCTGCGCGAGGTCGACCGGATCTACCAGGGCCACATGCAGACCGTCGCGTCGAACTCCTACGAGATCGAGCGCGCCTGCCTCGACGCCGACATGGTCATCGGCGCGGTCCTGGTCCCGGGCGCCAAGGCACCGAAGCTGGTCACCAACGAGCTGGTCTCGCGGATGCGTCCGGGCTCGGTGCTCGTCGACATCTCCATCGACCAGGGCGGCTGCTTCGAGGACTCCCGGCCGACCACGCACGACGACCCGACCTACAAGGTGCACGACGCCGTCTTCTACTGCGTGGCGAACATGCCGGGCGCGGTGCCGCACACCTCGACGTACGCGCTGACGAACGTGACGCTGCCGTACGCCCTGGAGCTGGCCAACCGCGGCTGGCGCGACGCGCTCAAGGCGGACCACGCGCTGGCGCTCGGCCTGAACACGCACGACGGCCAGGTCACCTACGGCCCGGTCGCCGAGGCCCACGGCATGTCGTCGGTCTCCCTCGACGAGGTCTTGCGCTGAGCCCACTGCAGCAGGCGTTGCAGACCTACCTCGACCACCTCGCCGTCGAGCGCGGGCTCGCGGCCAACACGCTGTCGTCGTACCGCCGCGACCTGCGTCGGTACCTCGTGCACCTCGCGGGCCGAGCGGTCGCCGACCCCGGCGGCGTGACCGAGCCGGACGTCAGCGCGTTCCTCGTCGCCCTGCGCGAGGGCGACGAGGAGCACCCGGCACTGGCGCCGAACTCCGCGGCCCGCGCGGTGGTCGCGGTGCGCGGCTTCCACCGCTTCCTGCTCCGCGAGGGACTGACCACCACCGACCCGGCTCGCGGCGTCCGGCCGCCGTCGCCACCGAAGCGGCTGCCCAAGGCCATCTCGGTCGAGGAGGTCGAGGCCCTGCTGACCGCTGCCGGTGCCGACGACACCCCCCGGGCGCTGCGGGACCGGGCGCTGCTCGAGCTGCTGTACGGCTGCGGCGCGCGGATCTCCGAGGCGGTGGGGCTGGACGTCGACGAGCTCGACATGGAGTCCGGCACGGTCCGGCTGCTCGGCAAGGGCAGCAAGGAGCGCATCGTGCCGGTCGGCTCCTACGCCCGGGAGGCGGTGTCGGCGTACCTCGTGCGGGGACGTCCGGCGCTGGCTGCGGGGCAGAGCGTGGCGGCCGGCTCGCCGGCGCTGTTCCTCAACGTCCGCGGCGGCCGGCTGTCGCGGCAGAGCGCGTGGACCGTGCTGCGCGCAGCGGCCGGGCGGGCCGGCATCCGCAAGGAGATCTCGCCGCACACGCTGCGGCACTCCTTCGCCACCCACCTGCTCGACGGCGGTGCGGACGTCCGGGTGGTCCAGGAGCTGCTCGGGCACGCGAGCGTGACGACCACCCAGGTCTACACGCTGGTCACCGTCGACCGGCTCCGCGAGGTCTACGCGACCTCGCACCCGCGCGCCACCTGACCCCGGGCGGAAACCCGCCCGGTCGTCGGCGTGGCGCCGTGATCGGGCCCGGCACGCTGCCTACTGTCGATCCCGAGGTCGGTACGCCGACAGGCCGACGAGTCGACAATTGAGGACGGCGACGTGAGCACCCAACCGTTGATGCCCCCCGAGGAGCCGCACCAGCCACGGGAGGCACCACACGTGCCGGCCGTCGAGCTCGACGCTGCGACCTTCGCCGAGGCGCTGCCGGAGAAGGAGCCGGTCGAGGCCAACCGGCCGATCGGGCCCACCGGCCGGCCGATGCCTATCATCCCCGAGCCGGCGCCGCGCGAGACCCACGGCAACGCCCGGATCATCGCCATGTGCAACCAGAAGGGCGGCGTCGGCAAGACCACGACGACGATCAACCTGGGTGCCTCGCTCGCGGAGCTCGGCCGGAAGGTGCTGCTGGTCGACTTCGACCCGCAGGGCTCGCTCACGGTCGGCCTCGGCGTCAACCCCTATGACATCCAGCAGAGCATCTACAACCTGGTGATGGAGCGGTCGGTCACGCTCGAGGACGTCGTGCTCAAGACGAGCGTCCCCGGGCTCGACCTGGTGCCCAGCAACATCGACCTGTCCGCGGCCGAGGTCCAGCTGGTCTCGGAGGTGGCGCGCGAGCAGGTGCTCGCCCGGGCCCTCGCGCCGGCCATCGCGGAGTACGACTTCGTCATCATCGACTGCCAGCCCTCGCTGGGGCTGCTCACGGTCAACGCCCTCACCGCGGCCCACGGCGTCATCGTGCCGATGGAGGCCGAGTTCTTCGCGCTGCGCGGTGTGGCGATGCTGGTCGAGACGATCCAGAAGGTGCAGGACCGGCTCAACCCGGAGCTCGAGATCGACGGCCTGGTCGCCACCATGTTCGACCCGCGCACCGTGCACGGTCGCGAGGTCGTCGCCCGGCTGGTCGAGGCGTTCGACGAGAAGGTGTTCCACACCGCGATCCACCGCACCGTCCGGTTCCCGGAGACCACGGTCGCCGGCGAGCCGATCACCACGTTCGCCACCTCGTCCGGCGGCGCCTACTCCTACCGCCAGCTGGCCAAGGAGGTGCTGTCGCGGTGCCCGGGCACGTGACGGGTGCCGTCGGCGAGGCCGCGGGCGAGCCGGGGGAGCAGGAGGAGCAGATCGCGGCGGGCGTCGAGCAGGGAGCAGGAGCCCGGGTCCGCCGGCTGCGTCCGCCGGCTGGCAAGACCTCCGGCCGCGAGCGCCACGACGAGAAGATCACCGTCTACGTGTCAGCCGACGAGCTGGTGGCCATCGAGCAGGCCCGCCTGGTCCTGCGGGCCGAGCACGGCGTGGCCGTCGACCGCGGCCGGCTGGTCCGCGAGGCCGTCGCCGAGATGCTGATCGACCTGGAGCAGCACGGCGAGGCGAGCGTCGTGGTCGGTCGCCTGCGCGAGCAGCGCGAGCAGTCCTGACCGAGGTCGTCGCGCCGCCGCCCGAGGTGATCGAGTTGGGTGGGGGAGCGGAAGCCGGTTACCGTGCCAGCGTGAGCGAGGAGACCGCTCCGCGGGTGGTGGCGGACGAGGACACGGGGGACAGCTCGCCCGACGTCGAGGGCGGGTCCGGCTTCCGCGTCGACCTCGGCGAGCTCTTCGAGGGACCGTTCGACCTCCTCCTCGGGCTGATCTCCAAGCACAAGCTGGACGTCACCGAGGTCTCGCTGTCCAGGGTCACCGACGAGTTCATCGCCCACATCAAGGCCAAGGGCCCGGAGTGGGATCTCGGCCAGGCGACCGAGTTCCTCGTGGTCGCGGCCACCCTGCTCGACCTCAAGGCCGCCCGGCTGCTGCCCAGCGGCGAGGTCGAGGACGAGGAGGATCTCGCCCTCCTCGAGGCGCGCGACCTGCTGTTCGCCCGGCTCCTGCAGTACCGCGCCTACAAGCAGGTGGCTGCGGTGTTCTCCGGCCGGATGGCCGACGAGGCGGGGCGGCACCCGCGGTCGGTGGCACTCGAGCCGCACCTCGCCGGGCTGCTGCCCGAGGTGCTGCTCGGGCTGGGCCCGCAGGAGTTCGCGCTGCTCGCGGCCAAGGTGTTCGCGCCCAAGCCGGTGCCGATGGTCTCCGTCGACCACCTGCACACCCCGGCGGTCAGCGTCCGGGAGCAGGCGGCCATCCTCGTGACGGCGCTCCGCCGGTCGCGCCGCTCGACCTTCCGCGCCCTCACCGCCGACTGCGAGGGCACCCTGCTCGTCGTCGCTCGCTTCCTCGCCCTGCTCGAGCTCTACCGCGAGGGGGCGGTGACCTTCGAGCAGGTCGACCCGCTGGGCGAGCTGCACATCCGCTGGACCGGCACCGACGAGGGCGAGGTCGAGGTCCCGGACGAGTTCGACGACGACGCCCAGCCGCCCACCGACGACGCGCAGCCGCCTACCGACGACGCCCCACGCGAGCCGAGCGACGGCAGCTCGGACGAGATCACGATCGACCTGAGAGAGACACCGACCGATGACTGACGAGCAGCACCAGCCGACCGAGCCTCTCGAGCCTGCCGGGGTCGAGGCCGACACCGAGGTGGCCGAGGCCGAGCCCGACGGCACCGAGGCGGTGGCCGAGGTCGTCCCGGACGTCGGCGGCCCGTCGTTGCGGACCGCGCTCGAGGCGATCCTCATGGTCGTCGACGAGCCGGTGAGCGAGGTCCTGCTGGCGCAGGTGAGCGAGAAGCCGACGGAGACCGTCCTGGCGACCTTGCGCGAGCTGGCGGCCGAGTACGACGAGCAGGAGCGCGGCTTCGAGCTGCGCGAGGTCGCCGGTGGCTGGCGCTTCTACACGCGCGCCAGCGCGGCGGCGTACGTCGAGCGATTCGTCCTCGACGGCCAGCAGGCGCGCCTCACCCAGGCCGCGCTCGAGACGCTCGCGGTCGTGGCCTACCGGCAGCCGGTGTCGCGGGCCCGGGTGTCCGCGGTCCGCGGCGTCAACGTCGACGGCGTCATGCGCACGCTGGTGACGCGCGGCCTGGTCGAGGAGGCCGGCCACGACGGCGAGGGGGGCTCGACGCTCTACCGCACCACGAGCTACTTCCTGGAGCGGCTCGGGCTGCGCGACGTCTCCGAGCTGCCCGACCTGGCGCCGTTCCTGCCCGAGCTCGACTCGGTCGACGACTACGCCGGCAGCGGGAGCAGCGCATGACCTACGACGACACGGAGCCGGCGGGCGTCCGGCTGCAGCGAGTGCTGGCCTCGGCCGGGCTCGGCAGCAGGCGGGCCTGCGAGGAGCTGATCGAGGAGGGCCGCGTCGAGGTCGACGGCAAGGTCGTTCAGGTGCAGGGCATGCGGGTCGACCCCGCCCAGGCCGTCATCAAGGTCGACGGCCTGCGGATCGCGTCCGCGCCGGACCACGTCTACATCGTCCTGAACAAGCCCAAGGGCGTCGTCAGCACGATGAGCGACCCCGAGGGGCGGCCGTCGCTGGAGGACTACGTCGGCGGCCGCAACGCGCGGCTCTTCCACGTCGGCCGGCTCGACACCGACACCGAGGGGCTGATCCTGCTCACGAACGACGGCGACCTCGCGCACCGGCTGTCGCACCCGTCGTTCGGCGTGGAGAAGACCTACCTCGCGGAGGTCATCGGTCCCATCGCCCGCGACGTCGGCAAGCGGCTCAAGCAGGGTGTGGAGCTCGAGGACGGCCTGGTGCAGATCGACAAGTTCCGGCTCGTCAGCCAGTCCGGCAACCGGGTCATGGTCGAGATCGCCCTGCACGAGGGCCGCAAGCACGTCGTCCGCCGTGCGCTGGCCGAGGTCGGCCACCCGGTGCTGCGGCTGGTGCGCACCGACGTCGGGCCGATCTCGCTCGGCCACCTCAAGCCCGGCAAGCAGCGCAAGCTGAGCCAGCAGGAGATCGGGGCGCTGTACAAAGCCGTCGGTCTGTGACCGCACGGCTCCCTTCGCGCCATCGGTGCGGGACGGGTGGGCCGGTGCGGTGCCGTCGACCGGCCGCTTGCCGGCGGAGGTGAGATCAGCCGGGACGAGGCCGGCTGTGGGGGTCGCTCTGCAGTCGCTTGCGGCTTGCCGTTGTCGGCCGCCTAGGCACCACAGTGCAGGAAGCCGTTGTGGACAAAGGGTGTCCACGGGTGCGGGCTTGCGCTAGACTTCGAACATACGTTCGAGCGGTCGGAGGTGGGGTGCGTGGAGGCGTCGCTCGCGCCGATGGTCGTGCTGTCGCCGGACCCTGGCGACCTGCTGGACCCGGTGCTGGCGCCCGATCCGCTGCCCGACGGATGGCTGGACTGGTGCGCCGACCAGGCGCCGGACTTCTTCGTGCCGATCGACTCGGTCGCCTGGGACGCGGACGGCGAGGGTGCCGAGGTGGATGGCTGGCCGCCGACCGACCTGCTGAGCGACCTCGACGACGTGCCTCCGGGTCCGCTGCTGGCGAGCCTGCTGGCCGCGACCGACCTGGCGGGCTGCTCGGACTCGGACCTGGCGGGTGCGGTGCGTGCCGCGTACCGGTTGCAGTCGTGGGCGGCGGCGCTGGAGGTCGAGGCGACGAACGTGCTGGTGGACCGGTGCGCGTCCTGGCGCGGGGTGGCGCCTGCCGGGGAGCAGGTGGCGGGGGAGTCGGTGTCGGCGGAGCTGATGGCCGCGGTCGAGATCGGCTGCGCGCTGGACCTGGCCCCGCAGACCGCCCGCGCCAAGGTGATGCTGGCCCGGGACCTGGCCCGGCTGCCCGCGACGCGGCTGGGCCTGGCCGCCGGGACCATCGATCTGGCGAAGGCGCGGCTGCTGGTCGACGAGCTGCGGCCCCTTGACCGACGAGCAGGCCGGGCAGCTGGAGGCCCGGATCGTGCCCGGCGCCGCGGGCCGGACCCGGGCGCAGCTGCAGGCCCGGCTGCGGCGGGCGGTGCTCGCGGTCGACCCCGCCGCGGCGCCAGGCCCGGCAGGAGAAGGCCACGGCCGACCGCGGGTCGAGGTGTTCCCGCTCAGCGACGGGATGGCCGGGCTGACCTACACCGACACCGCGCAGAAGGTGCACGCCCTGTACCTGTGGCTGACCGGCCGCGCGCACGCCGCGCGAGGCCCGGCCGGGACCGACGACCGTACGATCGACCAGGTCCGGGCTGACGTGCTCGGTGACCTCGGGGAGCAGGGGCTCGCGGGCGGGGACCTGCCGGTGCGGCACGGGCGGCGTCCGCAGATCCAGGTCGTCGTGGGGGTCGGGACGCTGCTCGGGCTGGACGAGCTGCCCGGTGAGCTGGTCGGGTACGGGCCGGTCACCGCCGACACCGCCCGCCGGATCGCCGCCGACGGCACGTGGCGGCGGCTGCTGAGCGACCCGCGGACCGGCCGGTTCGACGAGCTGTCGGTCGAGAGCTACCAGCCCCCGCAGGACCTGGCCGACCACGTGATCACCCGGGACCGGACCTGCCGCACCCCCGGCTGCCGACACGGCGGCGCACCGCTGCGACCTGGACCACCGGGTGCCGCACCCGCGGGGCCCGACCTCGGCGGGCAACCTCGACGCGGCCTGCCGCAGCCACCACACCGTGAAGACCCACACCGACACCACCGTCGAGAGCGACGGTCACGGCGGGCTCCGGTTCACCCTGCCCTCCGGACGCACCTACCGGCGACCCGCCGACCCCGTCCAGGACGACCTGTTCAGCGACATCCCCCCGTACTGAGAACGGTGGATCCTGTCGCGCCCGACGGCGTGGAGCGAACACGTCACGACCTGTGTGCGCCGCGCTGTCGGCCGGTGCGGGTTCAGCGAGACTCACGCAAGCGCTTCGGGCGTGACGAGACAGAACGGATGCCCCGCCGGGTCGGCGTAGACCCGGTAGCCGATGGGCTTGTCCGAGCCTTCCAGGAGCGTGGCCCCGAGACCGAGCACCGCTTCCTGTGCGATGTCCAGATCGCTGACCAGGACGTCGATGTGCATCTGCTGCGGGGACGCGGACGACGGCCACTCGGGCGCCTTGTAGTCGGCCACCTGCTGGAGGGCGATTCGTGGAAGCTGGGCCGCGTCGCCCAACGTCACCCACTCGTCGCTGTCGTCGATGCGTGCCAGCCCCATGAGTCCCTGGTAGAACGGGGCGAGGGCTCGTGGTGCCGGGCAGTCGATGACGAGACAGCTGAAGATTCCGATCATCAGCGAAGCCTCGCACGCATCCGGACCAGGTGCTCGGCGTCGCCTCTGTGCCCCGTACTGCCGAGTCAGGAGCCGCCGATGACAGGTCGCGGTGCAGGACCGACACCGCAGAGCGTCGTGCGCGCGGGGTACGACGCGATCGGCGAGCGGTACCACGAGTGGTCGCACTCGACGCCCACCCGGCTGCGGATGGTCGACCTCGTGCTCGGGGCGCTGCAGCCCGGCAGCGTCGTGGTGGACCTCGGCTGCGGCCCGGGCGACCCGGCGACCCGGCTGCTGCGCGAGGCAGGCCACCACGTCCTCGGCGTCGACCTGTCCGGGGAGCAGCTCGCGATCGCCCGGCGACTCGCGCCAGGGGCCACCCTGGTCCAGGCCGACGTCACGGAGTTCGCCCTGGCACCGGAGTCGGTCGACGCCGTGGTGTCCTTCTACGCCACCGGGCACCTCCCGGCGGCCGCGCACGGCCCGCTCTACGCCGCGGTCGCCGGCTGGCTCCGGCCGGGGGGACTGCTCCTCACCAGTGCGCCGCTGAGCGTCGGCAACGATGCCGACGACGACTGGCTGGGGGTCCCGATGTTCTTCGGCGGCGTCGGCGTCGAGGCGACCCTGGCGGCGGTCGAGGACGCCCGGCTGGTCGTCGACTCGGCCGAGGTCGTCGTCGAGGACGAGTCCGGCAGCGAGCGGTTCCTCTGGGTCGTTGCACGGCGGCCGCGATGAGGCGGCGATGAGTGCGACCCCGCTCGACCGGGTCCGCGCCTGCTGCCTCGCGCTGCCCGAGGTGAGCGAGCGGCCGAGCCACGGGACACCGACCTTCTTCGTGCGCGACAAGACGTCCTTCGTGACGTTCTGGGACGACCACCACGGCGACGGCCGGCTCGCGCTGTGGTGCGCGGCACCGCCGGGAGCGCAGGAGGAGATGCTGCGCGAGAGCCCCGACCGGTTCTTCCGACCGCCGTACGTCGGGCACCGTGGCTGGATAGGGGTGCGGGTGGACGGCCGGCCGGACTGGGCCGAGGTGCGCGCCGTCTGCGTCGAGGCGTACCGCACGGTCGCCCCGAAGCGGCTGGTGGCTCAGCTCGACGCCGCCGCGGAGCGGTAGGTTCCGGGCATGTCGTTCGACGTCAGCTCTGATGCCTACGACCGTTTCATGGGTCGGTACTCCGAGCCGCTCGCCCCAGCCATGGCCGACATGGCCGGGGTGGTGCCGGGCGTCCGGGTGCTCGACGTCGGGTGCGGGCCCGGGGCTCTCACCGCCGAGCTGGCCGATCGGGTGGGGGCCGACCACGTCCGGGCGGTCGACCCCTCCGCACCCTTCGTCGACGGCGCACGACGGCGGCTCCCCGATGTCGACGTCCAGCTGGCCGCCGCCGAGGATCTGCCCTTCGACGACGACGCCTTCGACGCTGCCCTGGCCCAGCTCGTGGTGCACTTCATGGCCGACCCCGTGGCCGGGCTGCGTGAGATGGCCCGGGTCACTGTGCCCGGCGGTGTCGTGGCCGCGTCGGTCTGGGACTACGTCGGCGGCGGCGCGCCCCTCGCCCTTTTCTGGCGCGCGGCGCAGGACCTCGACCCGACTGCCGCGGGGGAGGCGGGTCTGGCCGGGGCGGGGCAGGGCCACCTCGTCGAGCTGTGCCGAGAAGCCGGACTGGGCGACGTCACGGAGACCGCCCTCACGGTCCGCGTCCCGCACCCCACCTTCGAGGACTGGTGGACCCCGTACACGTTGGGCGTCGGCCCGGCGGGGGACCACGTGGCCCGACTGGACGAGGCGGGGCGCTCGGCGCTGCGGGAGCGGTGCGCGCAGCTGCTGCCGCCCGCACCTTTCGAGACCACCGCCACCGCGTGGGCAGTCCGCGCGACGGTCTAGTCGATCGGGGTCGGTGGCTGGTCTGCCCTCCGGCCCAGGGTGACGCCGACACTCGCGAGGCTCACGAGCAGCAGCGCGACCAGCTCGCGGTGGCCCAGCCGCTGGTCCAGCACCAGCAGACCTGCGATCGCGGCCGCCCCGGGCTCGAGGCTCATCAGCACCCCGAACACCCGGGTCGGCAGCCGACGCAGCGCCGTCAGCTCCAGCGCGTAGGGCACGACGGAGGACAGCAGCGCGACGGCGAGCCCGATCAGGAGGACCCAGCCGTCGACCACCGCGTGCGCGGCGCCCGCGGCGCCGAACGGCAGCGCGAGCAGCGCGGAGACGCAGAGCGCGACCGCCAGACCCTGGACTCCGGGGAGCACCTGCCCCACGCGGGCGCTGGCCAGGATGTAGCCGCCCCAGAAGAGGCCCGCCAGCAGGGCCAGCGCCAGGCCTGCGAGCGGTGTGGCCCCGGTGTCCCGGAGGCCGAGGATCACGACACCGGCGCCGGCGAGAACCACCCACAGCAGGTCGACCGCGCGGCGGGTCTGGGCCAGCGCGACGAGCAGCGGGCCGAGGAACTCCACCGTCACCGCGACACCGAGCGGCACCTCCCGGATCGCCAGGTAGAACACCAGGTTCATCGCGCCCATGGTGAGGCCGAGCACCACCGCCGCCGTCCACTGGGCGCGGTCCCACCGGCGTAGCGCGGGCCGGGTCACCGCCATGAGCAGGGCGGCCGCGAACCCGAGCCGCAGCAAGGTGACCCCGGACGACCCGGTGACGTCGAAGACGGTGCGGGCCACCGCGCTGCCGGTCTGTACCGACGCGATCGACACGACCACGAGTGCGGGAGCCGGTACCCGCTCGGCGAGGGACCCCCCGACGCTGGACACCAGGCGACCCTAGACGCCGGCCCCGGTAGGTTGCGCCAGGTCGGACCGACGAGCCGGGAGGAGGGTCCGCCATGGCGGTGCGCGCGATCCGGGGTGCCACACAGCTCGACGAGGACGACCGGGACCACCTGCTGGCCTCGGTCGACGAGCTGATCCGCGCGCTGCTCTCGGAGAACGGGCTCGAGCACGACGACCTCGTGTCGATGCTGTTCACGGCCACGCCCGACCTGCACAGCGAGTTCCCGGCCCTGGCGGCCCGGCAGCTCGGCATCGGGGACGTGCCCCTGCTCTGCGCCCAGGAGATCGACGTGGCCGGCGCGATGCCTCGCGTGATCCGGGTGATGGTCACCGTCGAGACCGACCGCTCGAAGTCCGAGGTCCGCCACGTCTACCTGCGCGGTGCGGTGGCGCTGCGTCGCGACCTCGCCCAGTGACCGGCACCGGCGACGATGCCGCGGAGCTGCGGACCTGCCTGGTGGTCGGGTCCGGCCTGATCGGGACCTCGGTCGCCCTCGCGCTGAGCCGCCGCGGTGTGCGCGTGCACCTCACGGACCGCGACCCCCGCGCCGCGCGTCAGGCGGCCGACCTCGGCGCCGGCACGGTCGATCCGCCGGCGACCCAGGTCGACCTCGCGGTCGTCGCGGTGAGCCCGTCGGCGACCGCCGAGGTCGTCAGCGGCCTGCTCGCCGGGAACGTCGCCGCGACCGTCGTGGACACCTGCGGGGTCAAGGACCGTGTCCTGCGCGAGGTAGCAGCCACGGTCGGGGCCGCGCCGCACTTCGTCGGCACCCATCCGATGGCGGGCCGGGAGAAGTCCGGCCCGCTCGCCGCGCGCGCCGACCTGTTCGAGGGCCGTCCGTGGGCGGTGTCGCCGCGAGGGGCCGACGAACGGTCCCTCGCCCGGGTCGCGCTGCTGCTCGACCTGTGCGGCGCCGTGCGGGTGGACATGGAGCCCGCGGACCACGACGCCGCGGTGGCGCTGGTCTCGCACGTGCCCCAGGTCGCCGCCTCGCTGGTGGCCGCCAGGCTCGCCGAGGGCGACGACTCGGCACTGGCGCTCACCGGCCAGGGGCTGCGCGACGTCACCCGGGTCGCGGCGTCCGACCCCGACCTCTGGGTCGACGTGCTGGTCGCCAACGCGGAACCGGTGGCCCGGGTCCTGACCGAGCTGCGGCAGGACGTCGATGCCGTCGTGCACGCGCTCCAGGAGGTCGACGAGGACATCGAGTGGGCCCGCACGTCCCTGCGTGAGGTGCTGGTGCGTGGCAACGCCGGCCGGGCCCGGCTGCCCGGCAAGCACGGTGGCCGGCCCACGCCGTACGCCGTGGTGCCGGTGGTGCTCCCGGACCGTCCCGGCCAGCTGGGCCGGCTCTTCGCCGACGTCGGTGGCGCAGGCGTGAACATCGAGGACATCCGCATCGAGCACTCGCCCGGCCAGCCGGTCGGCCTGGTCGAGCTCGCGGTCGCCCCGGGCGCCCAGGAGGCCCTGGTCGCGGCGCTGGACGCGCTCGGGTGGGTCGTGCACGCCGAAGGCACGTAGACTCCCTGCTTCGACGTGCTTCCCCGCCCTTCTTCCCCAGCTGTCTCCGAGGTCTTTGCATGCCCGCGCCCAGCCAGCTCGTCGTCGCTGTCGACGGCCCCTCCGGGTCGGGCAAGTCCAGCGTCTGCCGGGAGGTCGCCCGTCGACTCGGTCTGCGCTACCTCGACACCGGCGCGATGTACCGCGCTCTCACGTGGTGGGCGCTGGACAAGGGTGCCGACCTCGACGACGCCGACACGCTCGCCCGGATGGCGCGCGAGCTGCCGCTCGACCTCGGCACCAGCCCCGACAGCACGCTGCTCACCGTCGGGGGCAGCGACGTCAGCGCCGCGGTCCGCGAGCCCCGCATCTCGGCGGCCGTGAGCGCGGTCGCGACCAACCTCGGTGTCCGCGAGGAGCTGGTGCGCCGGCAGCGCGGAATCGCCCACGACGGCGGCGGCATCGTCGTCGAGGGTCGCGACATCACCACCGTCGTGGCGCCGGACGCCGACGTGCGGGTGCTGCTCACGGCCTCGGAGCAGGCCCGACTCGCCCGTCGTGCCCTCGAGGTGCACGGCAGCGACGACGACGAGTCGATCGCCGCCACGCGCGACCACGTGGTGCGCCGTGACGCGCAGGACTCCACCGTGGCCGACTTCCTCGAGGCCGGCGAGGGCGTCATCGTCGTCGACTCCTCGGACCTGACCTTCGAGGAGACCGTCCAGGCGCTCCTCGCCCTCGTGACAGCGGTGCACCGTGACTGACGACACCTTCGACCCCGGCTACGTCGCTGCCGACGAGGACGAGGCCACCGGCCCGGTCCCGGTGCTGGCGGTCGTGGGCCGCCCCAACGTGGGGAAGTCCACCCTGGTCAACCGCATCATCGGCCGTCGCGAGGCCGTCGTCGAGGACGTGCCCGGGGTGACCCGTGACCGCGTCCCCTACGACGCGACCTGGAACGGTCGGCGCTTCACCGTCGTCGACACCGGCGGCTGGGAGCACGACGCCAAGGGACTGGCCGCGCAGGTCGCCGGTCAGGCGGAGGTCGCGATCTCGCTCGCCGACGCCGTGCTCTTCGTCGTCGACGCCACGGTCGGGCCGACCGACACCGACGAGGCCGTGGTGCGCGTCCTGCGCCGCGCCGGCAAGCCGGTCGTCCTGGTGGCCAACAAGGTCGACAACGCCAAGACCGAGGCCGACGCCGCCGAGCTCTGGTCGCTCGGCCTCGGCGAGCCCTACGCCGTCTCGGCCCTGCACGGCCGGGGGAGCGGCGAGATGCTCGACGCCGTGCTTGCCGCCCTGCCGGAGACGCCTGCGGAGACCGACGACCTGGCGGGCGGCCCGCGCCGGGTCGCGCTGCTCGGCAAGCCCAACGTCGGCAAGTCGTCGCTGCTCAACAAGCTGGCCGGCCAGGACCGGGTCGTCGTCGATGCCGTCGCCGGCACGACCCGCGACCCGGTCGACGAGATGATCGTGCTGGGTGACCGCGAGTGGCGGTTCGTCGACACGGCCGGCATCCGTCGGCGCGCGCACCAGGCCAGCGGCACCGACTACTACGCGACCCTGCGGACCCAGTCGGCGCTGGACCGGGCCGAGGTCGCCGTGGTGCTGGTCGACTCCAGCGAGACGCTGTCCGAGCAGGACACCCGGATCATCTCGATGGTCGTGGAGTCCGGCCGCGCGCTGGTCATCGCCTACAACAAGTGGGACCTGCTCGACGAGGAGCGTCGGTACTACCTGGAGCGAGAGATCGAGCGCGACCTGGTGCAGGTCCCGTGGGCGCCCCGGGTCAACATCTCGGCCCGCACCGGGCGGCACATGGAGCGGCTCGTCCCGGCCCTGGACGTCGCCCTCGCCTCGTGGGAGTACCGGGTGCCCACCGGCAGGCTCAACGCCTTCCTGGGCGAGCTGGTCGCGGCCCACCCGCACCCGGTGCGCGGCGGCAAGCAGCCACGGATCCTGTTCGCGACCCAGGCCGACGTACGGCCGCCGCGGTTCGTGCTCTTCACGTCCGGTTTCCTCGAGGCCGGCTACCGCCGGTTCGTCGAGCGCCGGCTGCGCGAGGAGTTCGGTTTCGAGGGAACGCCGATCCAGGTCAGCGTGAAGATGCGCGAGAAGCGCGGCCGCTGACGGCCACCTCGTCGCTAGTCGACGAGGATGACCGACACCCGGCCGTCGACCAGCGTGTCGAAGCCCGGCATCACCCGCGCCCCGCCGAGGAACCGCGAGACCTGACGGGCCTGGCGGCGCTGCTCGGGGTCGAGCCAGTACACCGTCGTGGTGCTCACGTTGCCGCGGAAGTCCTCGATCCGGCCGATCTTCCAGCCGGCGCCCTCGAGTCGTGCCGCTACCTGCTCTGCCGTCCCGTTCGCCGCGGACTGGTTGAGCACGTCGACCTTCACCGGCGCCGGCGCGCCGGCCGTGGGGCTGGCCGGCGACGTCGTCGCGGTGTCCGACGGCGTCGCGGCCGGCGCCGACGAGCTGGTGGGAGCCGGAGCCGCGGACGTGGTGGCGTCGCCCGACGGTCCCGGTGTCGCGGTCGCCGTGCCGGACGAGCCCGGGGCCGCGGTGGTGACGTTGCCGTCCCCGCCCGGGTCCACGACGGCCACGATCACCACGATCGCCGTCGCGATGCCGATGACCGCCGCCAGCTGGACGAGGAACAACCGGGCCAGCTCCGTCACCGGGCCGCGCTCGGCGCGGCTCGGGGGAGAGTTCTGCTGGTCGGGGTACACGTGGTGCGGGTCGCTCACGCGACCAATCCCATCACGACAGCCCGGGCACCGTCGCCAGCTGGCTCTCGATCAGCTCTCGGTCCTCCTCGTCGTCGACCTCCTCCAGGGTGCGGCGGGCGTCAGCAGCCCAGCGGTCCCGCTCGTCGTCGTGGCCGGCGACGGCGTGCGCTCGCGCCATCCCCTCCTGCGTCGAGGCCACCAGCCACAGCGGAACCCCGTCCCCGGCGGCCGTGGCCCGCTCGAGCGCGGCCGAGGCGAAGTCCAGCGCCAGGTCGGCGTGGCCGAGGTGGCTCGCCACGTGCGCCACCAGCCAGTCGCCCGCGGCGTAGTTCTCGTCGGTCCCGATGCCGTCCCAGTGCAGCCGGGACGCCAGCGAGGTCGCCAGCAGGGTCCGGTCGGCCGCGTCGTCGCGGTCCTGCTCGAGCAGCTCCCAGGTCCGGTTGAAGAGCGCTACCGCGAGCGCGCGCTGGCCGGCCGGGTCGAGCGTGGGGGAGGTTGCCATCCCCGCATGCTGCCACGGGGCGTGCTGCGGCACCGGCGTCCGTCGGTCCGGCGCCGTAGGGTGCCGGTGTGACCAGTGACGTCACCACCCCGTCGTCCGCCGCACCCGGGTCCCCGGCCGAGCTCGCCGACCGCCTCGACGCGGTCGGCTACCTGGCCGACGAGGGCCTGGCCACCGCGGCGTACCTCGCGCTGCACATGCACCGGCCGCTGTTCTGCGAGGGCGACGCAGGGGTCGGCAAGACTGCGCTGGCGTCGGCACTGGCCCAGGTGCTCGGCGCCGACCTGATCCGGCTGCAGTGCTACGAGGGGCTGGACGCCGCGCAGGCCCTGTACGACTGGGACTTCCCCAGGCAGCTGCTGCACCTGCGGGCCGCCGAGGCGGTGGGCAGCGGCTCCGAGGTCGCCGACGCCGGGCGGCTCGAGCACGAGATCTACGACCGCCGGTTCCTCGTCGCCCGCCCGTTGCTCCAGGCGCTGGAGGCGGGGCCGCGTGCCGTGCTGCTCGTCGACGAGGTCGACCGGGCCGACGACGAGTTCGAGGCGTTCCTGCTCGAGGTCCTCAGCGACTGGACCATCTCGGTGCCCGAGCTCGGCACGTTGCGCGCCGAGACGCCGCCCGTGGTGATCGTCACGAGCAACCGCACCCGGGAGGTCCACGACGCCCTCAAGCGGCGCTGCCTCTACCACTGGCTCCCGCACCCCGACATCGAGCGGGAGGTGGCGATCATCCGGCGCCGGCTCCCTGAGGCCTCCGAGTCGCTGGCCCGGTCGGTGGCCAGGGTCGCCGCCCGGGCCCGGGACGAGGACCTGCTCAAGGCGCCGGGCGTCGCCGAGTCGCTCGACTGGACCGAGGCGCTGCTCGCGCTCGGTGCCCGGTCGCTGGCGCCCGGCGACCTCGACAAGGCCGCTGCCAGCCTCGGCGCGTTCGTGAAGTACCGCGAGGACCAGGACCGGGTCTCGCAGCAGCTCGCGGAGTGGGCGGCGGCCGGATGAGCCCGGCGCCCGTCACGGTCGACGAGGATGCCGACGCGCTCACGGGCACGCTGGTCGGCTTCGCCCGGGTGCTGCGGGCGGCCGGCGTCGCCGCCACGCCCGACCGGCTGCACTCGACGGTCGCCGCCGTCGGCCATCTCGACGTGAGCCGCCGCAGCGACGTCTACTGGGCCGGGCGGCTGACCCTGTGCGCCGGGCCGGACGACCTCGACCGCTACGACCGCGCGTTCGAGGCGTGGTTCGGCGGCCGCGCGGCACCGGCCCTGCGCAGCGTCCCGCCGGTGCAGGTGCTGCGGCCGGTCGCGGTGCCCGGCACCGAGCGCGAGGCCGGCGCCACCGACCGCCCGGACGAGCTGCCGGCGGCCACCGCGAGCGACGTCGAGGTGCTGCGGCACCGGGACCTCGCCGACCTCACCGCTGCCGACCGGGAGACGGTCCGCCGGCTGATCGCGCTGCTCGACCCGGTGGGCGAGACCCGGGTCTCGCGGCGGCAGCAGCCGGCGTACCGCGGCCGGCTCGACCCCGGCCGCACCGTGCGGTCGATGCTGCGGCGCGGCGGGGAGCCGGCGCGGCTGGAGCACCGGGCGCGCCGACCCCGGTCGCGCCGCCTCGTGCTGGTCGTCGACGTCAGCGGGTCGATGCAGCCGTACGCCGACCCGTACCTCCGGTTCGCCCACGCGGCCGCGCGACGCCGGCCCGGCACCGAGGTCTTCACGGTCGGCACCCGTCTTACCCGTGTCACCCGGGAGATGCGGGGCCGGGACGCGTCGGCTGCGCTGGTGGCCGTGGCCGGCAGCGTGCCGGACTGGAGCGGTGGTACCCGGCTCGGCGAGCTGATCAAGGCGTTCCTCGACCGCTGGGGCCAGCGCGGCACGGCCCGCGGTGCCGTGGTGGTGGTGGCGAGCGACGGCTGGGAGCGCGGCGACGCGACCCTGCTGGGCGCCCAGATGCAGCGGCTCGCACGGCTTGCGCACCGGGTGGTGTGGGTGAACCCGCACCGCGGCCTGCCGGGCTACGCGCCGATGACCGCGGGGATGCAGGCCGCCCTGCCGTTCGTCGACGACTTCGTCGACGGCCACAGCTTCGACGCGCTGGAGCGCCTGGCAGCCCTGCTCGCGACCCGGTCCGGAGGGAGCCGCCGTGCATGACGTCGTCGACGAGGTGGCCCGCCTGCACGAGGCGGGTGGCCGGTTCGCGCTGGCCACCGTGGTGGGCACGTGGCGCAGCGCGCCGCGCCGGCCGGGCGCGGCGATGGTGGTCTCGCCGGCGGGCGAGCCGCTGGGCAGCGTGAGCGGCGGCTGCGTCGAGGGCGCCGTCTACGAGCTGGCCCAGGAGGTCATCGCCGGCGGCGAGGCGGTGCTGCAGCGCTACGGCGTGAGCGACGACGACGCGTTCGCGGTCGGGCTCACCTGTGGCGGCATCATCGACGTGTTCGTGGAGCCGGTCGACGCGTCGACCTTCCCCGAGCTGCCGGATGTCGTCGCCTCGGTCCGGGCCCACGAGCCGGTGGCCGTCGCGACGGTGGTCGACGGTCCGGGGGAGATCGGCACCCACCTCGTGGTCTGGCCGGACCGCACGGCCGGCGGCCTCGGCACGCCCCGGCTCGATGCCGCTGTCGGCGACGACGTCCGCGGGATGCTCGACCACGGCGCCACCGGACTGCTGCACATCGGCCCCGACGGCGAGCGCCGCCAGGACGAGCTGAGCGTGTTCGTGCAGTCGTTCGCCCCGGCGCCCCGGATGCTGGTGTTCGGCGCCATCGACTTCGCGGCGGCCGTGGCACGGGTCGGCAAGTTCCTGGGCTACCGGGTCACCGTCTGCGACGCCCGCGGCACGTTCGCCACCCGCAAGCGGTTCCCGGACGCCGACGAGGTGGTGGTGGAGTGGCCGCACCGCTACCTCGCGGCCCAGCCGGTCGACTCGCGCACCGTCATCTGCGTCCTCACCCACGACCCCAAGTTCGACGTCCCGCTGCTCGAGGTCGCCCTGCGCACCAAGGCCGCGTACATCGGTGCCATGGGCAGCCGCCGGACCCACGACGACCGGCTGGCCCGGCTGCGCGACGAGGGCGTCTCCGAGGAGGAGCTCGGTCGGCTGTCGTCGCCGATCGGCCTCGACATCGGCGCCCGCACGCCCGAGGAGACGGCGGTCTCGATCGCCGCCGAGATCGTGGCGCACCGCTGGGGTGGCACCGGTGCCCGGCTGGGCGCGACCGAGGGTCCGATCCACCGGTGAGCCCCGGCCGGGGCCTCGGGAGCCCGGTCGCCGGCCTGGTCCTGGCCGCGGGCGACGGGCGCCGGCTGGGCCGGCCGAAGGCGCTGGTCGAGCTGGCTGGCGTGACCCTGCTCGACCGCGCGGTCGGGGCCCTGCGCGACGGCGGCGTGGCGGAGGTGCTCGTGGTCTCCGGTGCGCAGCCGCTCGAGCCCGCCGGTGTCCTGGTGGTCGACAACCCGGACTGGAGCAGGGGCATGGGCACGTCGCTGCAGGCCGGGCTGGCGGCGCTCGCCGGCCGGCCGGCCGACGCCGCGGTGCTGATGGTCGTCGACACCCCCGGCATCGGGGCTGCGGTGGTCCGGCGGCTGGTGGCGGCCTACCGCGACGGTGCGACCGTCGTGGTGGCGACCTACGACGGGCAGCGCCGCAACCCCGTCCTGGTGGCCCGCGAGCACTGGGCCGAGATGGGCCGGCTGGCGGCGGGCGACGTGGGGGCCCGACCGTTCCTGGCCGCACACCCCGAGCTCGTCACCGCGGTCGAGTGCGGCGACGTCGGCGACCCGGCCGACGTCGACACGCCGGAGGACCTGGCCCGCTTCCTCGGGTGATCCCGGGTGCGATGCTGACCGCCGTGGCCGACATCCCCCCGACCGATCTCGAGATCGCCCGCGGCGCCCGGCTGCTTCCCATCGAGGAGGTCGCGGCGGCGGCCGGGATCGACGCCGAGCACCTGGAGCCCTACGGCAGGTACCTCGCCAAGGTCGCGCCCTCCGCCCAGGCAGCCCTCGCCGGACGGACGCCGGCCAGGTACGTCGTGGTCACGGCCGTGACCCCCACGCCGCTCGGGGAGGGCAAGACGACCACCTCGATCGGGCTCGCCCAGGGCCTGGCTGCCCTGGGCCACACGTCGATGCTGTCGCTGCGGCAGCCCTCGCTGGGGCCGACGTTCGGCATCAAGGGCGGCGCCGCCGGTGCCGGCTGGAGCCAGGTCGTGCCGATGGAAGCCGTCAACCTGCACCTGACCGGTGACTTCCACGCCGTGACGTCGGCGCACAACCTGCTCGCCGCCATGGTCGACAACCACCTGCACCACGGCAACGAGCTCGATATCGACGTCCGGAGCATCGCCTGGCGACGGGTCCTGGACGTCAACGACCGGGCGCTGCGCAACGTGGTGGTCGGCCTCGGGGCGCGCAGCGACGGCGTCACCCGGGAGGCCGGGTTCGACATCACCGCCGCCAGCGAGGTCATGGTCATCCTCTCCCTGGCGCGCTCCCTGCACGACCTCCGCGAGCGGCTGGGGCGCGTCGTGGTGGGGTTCACGACGGCAGGTGCGCCGGTGACCGCCGAGGACCTCAAGGCGGCGGGCGCGATGACGGTCCTGCTGCGCGACGCGATCAAGCCCAACCTCCTGCAGACCCTGGAGCACACGCCGGCGCTGATCCATGCCGGTCCGTTCGGCAACATCGCCACCGGCAACTCCTCGGTCGTCGCAGACCTCCTCGGGATCAAGGCGGCGGACTTCCTGCTCACCGAGGCCGGCTTCGGCGCCGACATGGGCGCCGAGCGCTTCTTCGACGTGAAGTGCCGTGCCACCGGGCTTCGACCGGACGCGGCGGTCCTGGTGGTCACCGTGCGCGCCCTGAAGCTGCACTCCGGCCGCTACCGGGTGGTGGCGGGCCGGCCGCTTCCACCGGAGATGTCGGCCGAGAGCCCGCAGGACGTCCGGGCGGGCGGCGCCAACCTGCGCAGCCACATCGACATCGTGCGGCGGTTCGGCGTCTCACCGGTGGTGGCGATCAACGCCTTCCCCGGCGACCACGAGTCGGAGCACGACGTGATCCGCGAGCTGGCAGCCGAGGCCGGTGTCCGGGTGGCGGTCACCCGGCACGTCGCCGAGGGTGGCGAGGGATCCCGCGACCTGGCGAAGCTGGTGGTCGAGGCGGCCGGGGAGCCGAGTGCCTTCCGCTACCTCTACGAGCTCGACCGGCCCCTCGCCGAGAAGATCGACGTGATCGCTCGTGAGGTCTACGGCGCCGACGGCATCGACCTGCCTGCGCCGGTGGCGCGACAGCTGAGCCGGTTCGAGGACCTGGGATACGGCGAGCTCCCCGTCGTCATCGCCAAGACCCATCTCTCGCTGTCGTCGGACCCGACCCTGCTCGGCGCGCCGACGGGCTGGCGGCTGCCCGTGCGCGAGGTGCGTGCCGCCGTCGGCGCGGGGTACGTCTACGCGATCTGTGGCGAGATGCGCACGATGCCGGGACTGCCGCGGCACCCTGCGGCGGAGCGGATCGACATCGACGCGGACGGGAACGTGGTCGGCCTGGCCTGAGCGCTACTGCACGCAGAACTCGTTCCCCTCGGGGTCGGCCATCGTCGTGTGGAAGGCGCCCGGCTCGGCGACCCGGTACAGCTCGCGGGCGCCGAGCGCGGTGAGCCGCTCGACCTCGGCGTCGATGTGCTCCTTGCCGACGTTGAGGTCGGGATGCACCCGGTTCTTTCCCGTCTTGCCCTCCGGCACGAGGATGAACAGCAGCCGCGCTGCCCCGCCGAGCTCCCGGATCGCGTCGTGGTCCGGGTGCCGGATCGCCTCGACGGTGCGCCAGGTCAGCTGGCCGTCGACCTCGACGACGTCCTGCTCGGTGGCGAGCCCCTGGTCGAGGATGCTGCGGACGAACGGCTCGTTGCGCTCGGCCACCCACCCGAGGGCCGCGGCCCAGAACCTCCCCTGGGCGTGCGGGTCGGCGCAGTCGAAGGTGAGCTGGAGGTTCGTCACGGGTGTCGTGTTCGTCATGGCGACGATCCTGCCTCTGCGGTCTGACGGTGCGGCTCGGTGAGGCGCCCGGGTCGCAACCGTGGCACCAGCGTGAGCTGCACGGTCGCGACCAGCAGAAGGCAGCCGAACGGCACCGTGAAGCCGTCCGTCGCGTCGTGGACAGCGCCGAAGAGGAACGGTCCCAGGGCCGCCGTGGAGTAGGACACCAGGAACACCAGGGCCGACAGCCGGGCCGAGGCAGCCGGGGTCGGCGCGTAGTCGACCAGCTTCACCAGGGCGAGTGCGAAGCCGCCACCCTGGCCGAAGGCGAGCAACAGGATCCAGACCACCGGAGCCGCCTCCGGGGCGAACGCGATCCCGGCGAGTCCCACGATGTTGCAGCCGACGGCGACGGCGATCAGGGGCCGCCGGTCCCGGACCCGGTCCGCCAGCGCCGGTCCGGCCACGCCCGTGACGAGCTGGGCGATGCTCCACAGCGCGAGCAGCAGGCCGGCGTCGCGCGCAGTCCAGCCGTGCGACTCGTAGGTCGGTGGGATCCAGGCGATCTGGGAGTAGAAGCTCAGCGACTGCAGTGCCAGGTAGCCGGCCAGCAGCCAGGTCGTCGGGCTGCGGTACGGCAGCGGTGTCCGCTCCTCGCCCGGGTCGACCGATCCACGGTCGTTCACCCGTCGCACGACCGGCAGCCATGCCGCGAGGCCGACGACGGCGAGCAGTGCCCACACCGACAGCGACTCCTGCCACGAGCCGAGCGCGTTCGCGACGGGCACGGCGAGCGCCGAGGACGTCGCGGCGCCGACCATCATCGCGAGCAGGTAGACGCCGGTCATGGTGCCGGACCGCTCGGCGAAGAACTCCTTCACGATGCCGGGGAGGACGGTGCCCGCCAGCGCGATGCCGACGCCCACGGCCACCGTGCTCAGCAGCAGGACCGGGAGCGCCTCCGCCACCAGCCGCGCCGCCTGACCGAGCAGCAGCAGGACCAGCGCCCACCCGACCGTCGCCTCCCGGCCGACCCGGCGGGCGAGGACCTGCGAGACCGGGGCGAACAGGCCCATGCAGAGGACGGGCAGCGTGGTGAGGAGCCCGGCCGTGGCGCCGGACAGCCCGAGGTCGTCCTGGATCGTGCGGACCAGGGGTGGCAGCGCCGCCAGCGCGGCCCGCAGGTTGAGCGCGACCAGGAAGATCGTCACCGCCAGCAGACCCCGGGGCAGCGGCGCCGGCCGGGCGGCGGCAGGCGGGGCGGCGGTCATGGCAGACGAGTCTCGCAGCCGCCCGGCGCGTGGCCGCCGGTCCGTCCCGCGTCCCGTCTACGGTGGGTGCATGCAGGTGGCCGCGCGGACCGAGGTCGGGCACGTCCGCACCCGCAACGAAGATGCGCTTCTCGTGGCCGGCCACGAGCGCCTGCTGGTCGTCTGCGACGGCCTCGGCGGGCACCCCTCGGGTGACCTGGCCAGCGCCACGGCCGTCGAGAGCCTCCGGTCCGGCGCGTCGGAGGCGGCGTCCTCGCCGGCGGCCCTGGTCGCCGCCCTGCACGCGGCGCACGCCGCCGTGGTCGCCGTCGCTGACGAGGACCCGGCGCGAAGCGGCATGGCCACCACTGTCGTCGCGGCCGCGGTCGGTGAAGCCGGCGTGCTCGTGGCGCATGTCGGCGACAGCAGGGCCTACCTCCTGGGCACCGACGGCCGGTTGACGCAGGTGACCCAGGACCACGGCATGGGTGGCTACATCACCCAGGCGCTCGGTCTCGACCGCGGCGTCGAGCCCGACGTGGTCGAGCTCGAGACGCCGGCCGGCAGCCGGCTGCTGCTGTGCTCCGACGGGCTGTCCAACATGGTCGACGCCGAGGCGATCGGCACCCTGCTCGGCTCCGGCGACGCGGAGAAGGCGTGTGACGCCCTGGTCGAGGAGGCCCTCGACCGCGGCGGCATCGACAACGTGACCGTGGTCGTGGCCGCCTTCTAGGGCTTCGGTCCGGGAACCGCGGGTTCGAGGCCGAGCGGCGGGGCGAGCTCCGCGAGAGCGGCCACGGCGGCCGGGAAGATCCCGGCCGGCGGGTTGACCAGGCCGGCGCCGACCTGGCCGGTGCCGGCGACCTTGCCGGCCATGCCCGTGTTGATGTGCGGCAGGATCCCGGTCCGCGTCACCAGCGTCGCGTCGATGCCGGTCGGTGTGCCGCGGAAGCCGAGCACCGGCACCTGGTAGACGGGGTTCTCGGCGAGGGTGATCTCGTACATCAGCCGGGTGGCTTCGATGGCGTCGGCCACCTCGCCGCCGACGAACTTCACGATGGCCGGCGCGGCCGCCATCGCGAAGCCACCGATGCCGCCGGTCTCGGTGATGGCCGAGTCGCCGATGTCAGGGTTGGCGTCCTCGGGGCCGAACGCACCGAGGAACAGTCCCTCGGGGGTGTCGGCCGGGCCGGTGAACCACTGGTCGCCGGTGCCGGAGACCTGGATGCCGAAGTCCGTGCCGTTGCGGGCCATGGCGACCACGAGCGACGAGCCGGGGACGTCGCGGGCGGCGTCGCCGGCGAGCTTGCAGGCCGGCATGCCGAGGTTGAGGAAGAAGTGGTCGTTGCTGCCGATGAAGCGCACGGCCTCGGCGACGTCGGTGGTCGGCGCTCCGGAGCCGATGAGGTCGGGCAGGATCTCGCGCAGGAACATCAGGGTGCCGGCCCGGTTCCGGTTGTGGCCCTCGTCGCCCATCTGGAGCATCTGGGCGGCGATGGCCTTCACGTCGACCGTGCCGTGCGACCGCACGGCGTTCTGCAGCAGTGGCCCCAGGACGGCTGACATCCAGTGCAGCCGCTCGACCACCTCGGGACCGTAGGCGCCGTACCGCAGCACCTTCCCGAGCCCCTCGTTCAGCGAGCACCAGGCGGATCCGCCGTGCACGGGGTCATGCAGCTCGAACATCCACATCGACGGGCTCACCACCCCGGCCATCGGCCCGACCGTGCGGTGGTGGTGGCACGGGTCCAGGGAGACGCCGTCACCCTTCGCCAGTGCGGCCTCGGCCTCCTCGGCGGTGCCGGCGAGGCCTTCCAGCAGCATCGCGCCCACCAGCGCACCGCGCAGGGGGCCGGAGGCCCGGTCCCACCCGATCGGCGGCCCGGCGTGCAGGAAATCGCCGCGGCCGAGACCCAGCGCCTCCGACGCGGGGCGCACGTCGACCAGCTCGGCGCCGGCAGTGAGCATCCGGTCGACGGCCTCGGCGTTGGCCGGGCCGTGGCGCGGGTCGGCGAGCACCCGCGCGAGATGCACCTCGGTGCCCGAGTCGCCCAGCGGCGGGCGCCAGTCGACCTGGGTGACCTCGACCGCCTGGGCGGCCAAGGCGTCGGAGAACATCTGGGCGCCGACCGCCACCACCCGCGGGGCGCCGTCGAGCAGCGTCATCGTGAGCCTCCGGTCACCAGGGAGACGGCGTGCCGGGCGGCGGCCGCGTTGGAGAGGAACACCGCGGCTCCCGCCGCGTGCAGCTGCTCGGCCTGCGCTCGGGGCGACTGCGGGTCGTCGACCGCGGCGCACAGCGAGACGACGACCGCCAGCTCGCGGCCGTCCGCCGCGGCGGTCGCCCTGGCCGCGGCGAGCGCCGGCGCCAGCTCGGCAGCCGGGTCGGGGTGCGCCGCGTGGCCGAGGACGACGTCGAGCAGCAGCACCGAGCACGTCCGGTCGGCGGCCTCGACGGCGATCCGGTCGAGTCGGCTGCGCTGGTCGATCATCGGGTGCGGTCGGCCCTGCGTCAGCGCGTCGTCGCCCAGGTCGAGCATGGTGTGCCCGGCCGAACGCAGGTCGGGGGCCAGTGACCACTCGGGTCGCAGCGCGATGTTCGAGCGCACCTCGCCGAGGGCGGCCGACGCGATCACCATCGCCTCGTCGCACAGGGTCCCCCCGGCGAACAGGCCGCGCAGGCTGCCGCCGGGCGGCGGTGGCGGCTGCTCGTCCCACGACCAGGGCTCGCGCCACTCGACACCCACCGCCTCGACGGCGCGCTGAGCCACCGTGGTGAGGTCGTCCTGCCCCTCGCCGAGCAGCGCCAGCAGGACCGGCGTGCGCAGCGTCCGGGCGTACGCCGTGATGTCGGCGGCGACCGCGGCGTCCGGCGGCTTGGACACCAGGACGACGAGCTCGGTCGACGGGTCGTCGTCGAGCAGAGCGAGGGCTGCGCGGGTGGACCGGCCGCCGACCGCCGACGACAGGTCGCGGCCGCCGACGCCGAGGCAGTGACTGACGCCGACCTCGCGGGTGTCGAGCATGCACATGAGCTGCTGGGCGCCGGTGCCGCTGGCGGCGACGAGGCCGACCGGCCCGGGCCGCACCGCGTTCGCGAACCCGAGCCCGACCCCGCCCACGACCGCGGTCCCGCAGTCCGGTCCCATGACGAGCAGGCCGCGCCGGGCAGCCTCGTCCTTGAGCCGCACCTCGGCGTCGACCGGCACGTTGTCGCTGAAGACGAGCACCGACAGCCCGGCCGACAGCGCGTCCATCGCCTCGCTGAACGCGTGCGGGCCGGGGACCGAGACCATGGCGAGATCGGCGCCGCCGGCCCGGCGGGTGGCCGACCCCACGGTGTGCGGGGGCGGCTCGTCGCCGAAGCTGCCGCCGCCTCCGGCCGAGGACGCGGTCAGCGCCTGCTCCAGAGCCGCGATGGCGCGCCCGAGCCCGTCGTCGTCCGCCGCCCGCACGGCGACGACGAGGTCGTTGGGTCCGGTTCCGGGCGGTAGCTGGAAGCCGTCGCCCCGCATCAGCTCGAGGTTCAGCTCGGTGCCCATCGCGACCTGGGCCGCGGTGACGCCTTCGACGGCGGCGACGTCGCGGCTGACCTGCATGAGGGTCACCGAGTCGTGGTAGACGCCGCGACGGACCTCGACGGTGTCGGTCATGCGGCGCTCCTGCTCGTCGGGCGGGGGGTGTCGGGGATCGAGGGGTGTCGGGCCAGCGTGTCAGCGGCGAGCAGCAGCCCGCGTGCCAGGGCCGACCCGGAGGTGTGCCCGACGGACAGCAGGTCCGGGAGCGTGCGGCCGACCGCGTCGCGCGGGCCGTGCCCGTCCAGCGCATCGGCGACGGCCACCACAGCGGGGGCCGCCAGCCCGGCGGCCGCCAGGAGCAGCAGCTCGGCCGACAGCCAGGTGGTGCCGGCCGGTGCGAGCCGGCCGACGGCGTCGGCCAGGGGGTCGCGCAGGTCCGGCCGGCCGGCCAGCCCCACGAGCAGTCCCGCCAGCAGGTCGTCGCCGGCCGGCGTCAGCCCGGGACCGAGTCCGATCAGCGGCCGGGCCAGCTCGTCCCAGGGACCCGGCGGGGACGGCGCCGTTTCCTGCCGGGGCTGCGCCGCACGGGGTGCCGCCGGCCGCCACCAGCGCGCGACCCGCACCGCCAGCGGCCCGAGCCGCAGCGTCCCGGCGCCGGCCCCGGCCGGGTCGCCCGGCCGGACCGCGGCCAGCGGGTGGTCCGCCGGGCCGAGCAGGACCGAGCAGGGCAGCCGCAGCCCGCGCGCGGTCTCGACCGCGACCAGCCGGCCGCCGAGGTCGGCGTACGCGCAGTCCGGGAAGACGGCCACGACCCGGCCGGTGACACCGGGCCCGGTGAGCAGCCGCTGCCGGGTCGTCGGTGCCGCGCCCGGGACCGCAGGGGCGGAAGTCGCCATGCCGTGACCGTAACGGGTCGCGGCGGGACATCTCACGCGTTGTGGGACCCCTACAACAGTGACCACCGGGTTTCTGTCCCGGCGGATCCCCCTGACCTCCCACATCCAGACGCCCGGATGGGCCACCCTGCTCCCGGGTGACGTGCGTCACCGGCGACGTGAGGCCTGGAGGACTCGATGGCTCTGCTCAGCTGGAAGGTCGTGCACGACGGCAAGACCCCGCCCCCCGGAGAGGTGGTCCGCCCGGACGAGCGGATGTCCTGGGGCCGCACCACGGGCATCGGCATCCAGCACGTGCTGGCGATGTTCGGGGCCACGTTCGTGCTGCCACCGATCATGGGGATCCCAGGCAACACGGCAGTGTTCTTCTCCGGCATCGGCACCCTGCTGTTCCTCGTCATCGTCCGCAACCGGGTGCCCAGCTACCTCGGCACCAGCGCGGCCTTCATCGGCCCGGCGTTCGCGGTCTACAGCGGCGGCGGCGACCTGTCCCAGGTGCTGTTCGGCGTGCTCTCGGCCGGCGTGATCTTCTTCCTGGTCGGAGTCCTGGTCAACGCCGGCGGCGCCCACATCATCAACGTGATCATCCCGCCGGTGCTCACCGGCACGGTGGTCATGCTCATCGGGCTGAACCTGGCCGGGCCGGTCGCGTACAACGCCTACTGGGTGAGGGACCAGTGGCTCGCCCTCGTCACCCTGGGGATCACGATCGCGCTGCTCGTGTTCCTGCGCGGCTTCATGCGGCGCATCGCCATCCTGCTCGCGGTGGTGGCCGGCTGGGTCGCGGCCTGGTTGATGGACCTGCTGCACATCGCCCGGCTCAAGGCCGAGGACGGCTCGATCATCGACCGGGTCAGCTTCGTCGCGCCCAAGCCGGGCGGGAAGTCCCTCTCGCTCGGTGACGCCGGCTGGGTCGGGCTGCCCGACTTCACTGCTCCCAGCTTCTCCCTCACGGCGTTCCTGGTCTTCCTGCCGGTGGTCATCGTCCTCATCGCCGAGAACGCCGGCCACGTCAAGGCCGTGTCGGAGATGACCGGTGCCGACCTCGACCAGGACCTCGGCCGGGCGTTCATGGGTGACGGTGCGGCCACGACGATCGCGGGGGCGTTCGGCGGTGCCGGCACCACGACGTACGCCGAGAACATCGGGGTCATGGCCGCCACCCGGATCTACTCGACGGCCGCCTACGGGATCGCGGCGATCACGGCCATCCTGTTCGGGCTGATCCCGAAGTTCGGCGTGCTCGTCGGGTCGATCCCGGCGGGCGTGCTGGGCGGCGTGACGATCGTGCTCTACGGCATGATCGCGGTCCTCGGAGCGAAGATCTGGGTGAGCAACCGGGTCGACTTCGGCCAGACCCGCAACCTCGTCCCGGCCGCCGCGGGCATCATCCTCGGCGCCGGCGACGTGACCCTGAAGATCAGCGACAAGGTCAGCCTCGGCGGCATCACGATGGGCACCGTCGTGGCACTGATCGCCTACCACCTGTTCCGCGTGGTGAACAACCCCGAGGACGCTGCGCACGACGCCGTGGTGGCGCCGAGCGACGCCTTCGACGAGGACGACGACGGGGACGGCCCGGGTCATGGCCGTCACGGTGGTCCGCCCCGAGGGCCCGCCTGAGCCGCGGTAGGTGCCGGCCGATCGACGGGCCGGGGGTGGCTGCTCGCCCCCGGCCTGTCGGTAGGACAGGATCGGTCCTGTGAAGCCGTCCCCGTTCGCCTGGTCGGCGCCCGCGTCGCTCGACGAGGCGCTGGCGGTGCTGGCACAGGTCGGCGACGACGGCAAGGTCCTCGCCGGCGGCCAGAGCCTGCTGCCCATGCTCAACATGCGGCTGGCCGCACCGGCGCACCTGGTGGACATCAACCGGGTGGCCGAGCTCGGCTACGTGCGGGCGACCGAGGACGCCGTCGTGGTCGGCGCACTGGCCCGGCACGCCCACGTCGAGCGCGACGAGCCGGCGTACGCCGTGCAGCCGCTGCTGCGCCGGGCGCTCCAGCTCGTGGCGCACCCTGTCATCCGCAACCGCGGCACCACCGTGGGCAGCATCGCGCACGCCGACCCGAGCGGTGAGATGACCGCCGTGCTGGCTCTGACCGGCGGTTCGGTGCAGGTGGCCGCCGCCGCCGGTAGGCGCAGCGTCGCCGCCGCGGACTTCTTCGCCGGACCTCTCGAGTCGACCCTCGCCTACGGCGAGCTCGCCGAGTCGGTCACCTTCCCGGCCTTCCCCGCGGGCAGCGGGTCGGCGTTCGTCGAGGTGGCGCGGCGGCACGGCGACTACGCGATGTGCGGCCTCGGGGCGGTGGTGACCCTCACCGACGGCGTCGTGACCGCGGCCCGGGCCGGCTACGTGTCGGTCTCCCCGACACCGCTCGTGCTGGACCTGACCGAGGCTGTGCGCGGCGCCGAGCCGTCGACCGCAGGTTGGGCCGCAGCCGGTGAGCTCGCGGCCGGGCAGGTCGACCCGGAGGCGGACATCCACGCCACCGCCGACTACCGCCGGCAGCTGGTGCGGGTGCTCACCGCGCGGGCGCTGGCCGAGGCGGCGGGGAGGGCGGCATGACCGAGGCCAGGCACGAGGTCCGGCTGGTGGTCAACGGCGTCCCGCGAGAGGCGACGGTCCCGGCCCGCCGGCTGCTGTCCGACTGCCTGCGTCACGACCTGCGCCTCACCGGCACCCACGTGGGCTGCGAGCACGGGGTCTGCGGCGCGTGCACCGTGCTGCTCGACGGCGAGCCGGTGCGCTCCTGCCTGCTGCTCGCCGTCACCGCCGACGGCCACGAGGTCACCACCGTCGAGGGCCTGGGCACGCCCGAGGCCATGCACCCCGTGCAGCAGGCGTTCCGCGAGTGCCACGGCCTGCAGTGCGGGTTCTGCACGCCCGGCTTCCTCACCACGGTGGCGGCGTACCTCGTGGACAACCCCGAGCCGACCGAGGACGAGGCGCGCGAGGCGGTCAGTGGCAACCTGTGCCGCTGCACGGGCTACCAGAACATCGTCGCCTCGGTCCTGCGCGCCGCCGAGCTCACCCGCGACTTGTCAGCCGCAGGCTCCTCCATAGCGGCGGCTGCCGCTGACAAGTCTGGGAGGGAGGTGGGGGAGGGGTGACCACGCAGATGTTCGGCGAGCGGGTGCAGCGGGTCGAGGACGCGAAGCTGGTCACCGGTACGGCCCACTTCCTCGACGACCTCGGGCCGGACTCGCTCGGCGTCGCCTTCGTGCGCAGCCCGCACGCGCACGCCCGGGTGACCGACATCGACGCGAGCGGTGCGCTCGAGGTCGACGGGCTGGTCGCGGTCTACACCTACGACGACCTCCTCGCCGCCGACGAGGACGAGGGCACCGCGGTGTCCGAGCCGCTGCCGCTGCTCATCCCGCACCCGTCGCTGACGGCGCCCCGCACCGGGTACCCCTTGGCGCGCGACGAGGTCAACCACGTCGGCGAGGCCGTCGTGATGGTGGTGGCCGCCGACCGCTACCTCGCCGAGGACGCCGCCGAGCGCGTGCTCGTGACCTACGAGGTGCTGCCGCCGGTGGTCGGCGTCGACAACGCCCGGCGGGCCGACCGCGCCGTGCACGCCGACGTCCCCGACAACGTCGCGGCCCACCTGGTGCAGGAGGTCGGCGACGTCGAGTCCGCCCTGGCGGCGGCGCCGCACACGCTGAGCCTCGAGCTCGACATCGAGCGCAGCGCGTCGATGCCGATGGAGGGCAAGGGCGTCCATGCGCGGTGGGACCCCGTCGACGGCTCGCTGCGGGTGCACACGTCGACCCAGACGTCCACCTCGGTGCGCGCCGCTGTCGCGGCGAAGCTCGCGCTGCCGCTCGGCAAGGTCGAGTGCGTCGCGCCGATGGTGGGCGGGGGCTTCGGTGTCAAGATCGTGCACCCGTGGCCGGAGGAGGTCCTCGTCCCGTGGGCCGCGCGCCGGCTGAACCGCGAGGTGAAGTGGGTCGAGGACCGGCGCGAGCACTTCGTGTCGTCGGCGCACGAGCGCGGCCAGCTGCAGGAGGTCACCGTCGGCTTCGACGACGACGGCCGGCTGCTGGCCCTGGACGTCCGGTTCTGGCACGACAACGGTGCCTACACGCCGTACGGCGTCATCGTGCCGATCATCACGAGCACCCAGCTGCTCGGGCCGTACAAGCCGGGCGCCTACCGGTGCGAGTGGTGGTCGCTCTACACCAACACCGTGCTGGTGACGCCCTACCGCGGCGCGGGCCGCCCGCAGGGCTGCTTCCTGATGGAGCGCACCGTCGACGCGATCGCCGACCGGCTCGGGCTCGACCGTGCCGAGGTGCGGCGGCGCAACTTCATCACGCCGGACGAGATGCCCTACGACCACCACCTGACCTTCCAGGACGGGCGGCCGCTGATCTACGACTCGGGTGACTTCCCCGCCTCGCTGCAGAAGCTGCTCGCCCTGGTCGGGTGGGACGACGCGCTGGCCGAGGCCGCGGCGGCGCGTGCCGCCGGGCGCAAGGTCGGCGTGGGGCTCGCCTGCTACGTCGAGGGCACCGGCGTCGGCCCGTACGAGGGCGCGCACGTCGTGGTCGAGACGTCCGGCAAGGTCAAGGTCGCGACCGGGCTCACGACCCAGGGGCAGGGCCACTTCACGTCGTTCGCCCAGATCGCCGCCGACGAGCTCGGCGTGCCCTTCGAGGACGTCGAGGTCGTCACCGGCGACACCCGTCGCTTCGGCTACGCCGTGGGCACCTTCGCCTCGCGGGCAGCGGTCATGAGCGGCAACGCCATCGCGCTCGCGTCGCGCAAGGTGCGCGCCAAGGCGCTGCGCATCGCCGGAGACGCGCTCGAGGCCGACCCCGACGACCTCGAGATCGTCGACGGCGTGGTGCGGGTCAAGGGGTCCCCGCACGCGTCGATCCCGCTGGCGACCGTCGCCGTGCTGTCCAACCCGCTGCGGTACGCCTTCGACGAGGCGTCGAAGGCGGCCACCCAGTTCGCGGTCGGCGACACCAGCGGACCGCCGGTCGCGACCGGCGAGGAGCCCGGCCTGGAGGGCACCGACTACTACTCGCCGATGCAGGCGACGTTCGCCAACGGCATGCACGTGGCGATCGTCGAGACCGACCCGGACACGGCCGAGATCAGGGTTCTCCGCTACTGCGTCGTGCACGACTGCGGCCCGCTCATCAACCCGATGATCGTCGAGGGTCAGGTGCACGGCGGCGTTGCCCAGGGCGTCGGTGGGGCACTCTACGAACGGATGCACTACGACGAGAACGGGCAGCTGCTCAACGCGTCGTTCATGGACTTCCTCATGCCCTACGCCTCCGAGGTGCCGAAGATCGAGATCGACCACCTCGAGACGCGGTCGCCGCTCAACCCGCTCGGCATCAAGGGCGCGGGGGAGGCCGGCGTGATCCCGTCCGCCGCCGTGTTCGCCTCGGCGATCGAGGACGCCGAGGGCTTCCCGATCAGCCGGATGCCGATCTCGCCGTCCGAGCTGTTCGACCTGCGCCGTCGGCACGCCGCAGGGCAGATCCCGTCGCTGCAGCGGCGCAGCACCTCCGACCCGAAGGAGCAGTCGTGAAGGTCTCCGGCTCGGCCACCCTGCACGCGCCTCGCGAGCAGGTCTGGGCAGCGCTCAACGACCCGGCGGTGCTGGTGCGCACCATCCCGGGCTGCCACCAGCTCGAGGAGGTCGGCCCGGACGCCTACCGCATGACGCTCACCGCGGGCGTCGCCTCGATCAAGGGCAGCTACCAGGGCGACGTGGCCCTGACCGACCAGGAGCAGCCGGGCGCGTTCACGCTGCGAGCCTCGGGCGCCGGCGCCCCGGGCACCGTCTCCGCCGACGTGCGGGTGACGCTCAGCGACGAGGGGGCCGGCACCACGCGGCTCGACTACGACGCCGACGCGGTGGTCGGCGGCATGATCGGCGGCGTCGGCCAGCGGGTCCTCACCGGGGTCGCCAAGAAGACGGCCGGGGAGTTCTTCGCCGCGGTCGACGACGTCCTCACCGGCAAGGCCCCCACCGTGCCGGCCCCGCGGCCCGAGCCGACCGGCGTCACCGCGGGCCCGCCGGTCCCGGGCCCCGGCGTGTACGTGGCGCCCGGCGCCGGCACCGCGGGCGGGACCGTCCTCAGCAGCGACTTCGTGAAGGGTGCGGTGTTCGGTGCCGTGGTGGCCCTGCTGGGTGCCCTGGTCGGCGCGCTGGGAGCCCGCCGCCGCGGCTAGGTCGACCGGCTGACCCGGCGGGCCGCGAGGTCGCGGGCCGGCCGGCCGGCCGCTGCACCGCGGCGCTCGAAGCGGGTCTGCGCCCGCCACGGGGCGTCGACCGGCTCGAGCCGCGGCTCGCGTGCGAGCACGGCCGCCACCTGGTCGGCGTACGCCGGCATGTCGGTGGCGACGTGCAGGACACCGCCGTCGACCAGCCGGTCGGCTGCCAGGGCCGCGAAGGCGGCGTCGACCAGGCGGCGCTTCACGTGCCGGGCCTTCGGCCACGGGTCGGGGAAGAAGGCCCGCACGAGCGAGAGGGACGCCGGTGGCAGCGACTCGCGCAGCAGCACCGTGGCGTCGCCGTCGACCACCCGCAGGTTGGTGAGCCCCGCGTCCACCAGGAGGCGGAGCAGGTTGCCCTGCCCGGGGGTGTGCACGTCGACGGCGAGAACGTCGTACGCCGGCTGGGCCGCGGCCATCGCCACGGTCGCCTCGCCCATGCCGAAACCGATCTCCAGGACGACCGGCGCATCGCGCCCGAACAGCTCCGTCAGCTCGAGGGGCGCACCGTCGACCACGATCCCGAGGTTCGGCCAGTGCCGGTCGAGGGCGGCTCGCTGGCTGCTCGTGACCCGGCTGGAGCGGCGCTTGTAGCTGCGGACCGGGTCGTGGGCCGCAGGGGCGTCGACGGCGGGGAAGGGCGGGTTCACGGCTCCATCGTCTCAGGGGCGCGCATCCGCCAGGCGTCGGTGACCAGCTCGCGCAGCCGGCGGACCCCGACCGCCTCGAGCCGGAGCATCACGAGCGGCCAGCCGTCGTAGGCAGGCGTGGTGAAGAACAGCTCCGGCTCGCCCAGGACCAGTGCCTGCTTCTCGGCCTCGTCGCCGACGAACAGGACCGCGACGTCGGTGCGGATCACCCGCGGCCGGCCCGGCACCCGCTCGGGGTAGGACCAGACGAAGCCCTTGTTGCCCACCCGGAAGTCGAAGCCGTCGCTCTCGATCTCGACCACGCCCGCCAGGGCCAGCGCCAGCCGGCGCACGTCGGCGGCGTCAGCCATCGCGCCCGCCGAGCCCCGGCCCGCGCCTGGTCACGGCAAGCGCTGCTGCCGCATTGGCCTGCGCTGCCGCCTCCGTCGGTGTGCGACCGGTGGCCAGGCCGGCCAGGAAGCTGCCGGCATGCACGTCGCCGGCGCCGTTGCTGTCGACGACGGCGGTCACGGGGACGCCGGCGACCGCGACCGGCTCCCCGTCGCGGACGGCGACCACGCAGCCGTCGGCGCCGGTCCGGACGACCACGCCGGCCGTCGTCGGGTGGTCGGCCAGCAGCGAGCGGGCAGCGGCCGCGGGATCGGCGAGCCCGGTCCACAGCTCTGCCTCGCGCGCGTTGAGGCTGACCCAGGTCGTCCGGGACAGGACCGTCGCCAGCAGCTCGCGGCCGAGGTCGGCGACCAGTGGTCCTGGGTCGAGCAGCACCGTGCAGCCGGCCGGCAGCCCGGCGACGGCCGCCGCCACCTCGGTCGCGTGCGGGTAGGCCAGGTCGTAGCCCGACACGTAGACGTGGTCCCTGGCCCCGATGGCGAGCTGGGCGAGCCGGGTCGCCGACAGGTGTCCCTCGGCGCCGACCGTGGTCACGAAGGTGCGCTCGCCGTCGGGGTCGACGAGGACCACGCAGAAGCCGGTGTCCTCGCCGGGCGCGGCCGGCAGCAGGGCCGGCACCTGCTCCGACGCCAGGGCGCTGCGCACCAGGTCGCCGAAGGGACCGGTGCCGTGGCCGCCGCCGTACGCCGAGGGGAGGCCGTCGCGGGAGGCGGCGACCAGGGCGTTGAGGCCACCGCCGACAGCGGTCACCGACGACGACGCGAGCACGTCACCACCGCGCTCCGGCAGCGACGGGACCGCGAGCACCAGGTCGACCACGATGCTCCCGAGACCCACGAGGCGGCTCACGACGCGGCCGCCCGGAGCGCGAGCAGGCCGTCGACGAGCGGCTCGAGGTCGAGGTCGTTGACCGACCGGACGGTGGCGACGGCGCCCGGGGGCAGGGCTGACGCGCCGGTGCAGGCGCCGACCATCGCCCCGGCCATCGCTGCCACCGTGTCGCTGTCACCGCCGAGGCGGGCAGCCAGCAGGCCGGCCCGCCACGGGTCGCCGGGCGCGTGGGCCGCAACGGCGAACGCCGCCGGGACGGACTCCTGGGTAGCGACCCCGGTGCCCACCAGCCCGTCGACCAGGTCGAGCAGCGCGGCGTCCGAGCAGCCCCGGGTGAGGTCGAGGGCCCAGCCGATGCGCCGGGCGACGTCGGCGCCGGCGACGTGGCTGCCGTGCCGGGCGCCCAGGCTCGCGGCTCGCAGTCCCAGCGGGAGCGCGTCGGCCCAGTCGGCGCCCTCGACCCCGGCGCTCACCACCGCGGCGACGGCGCAGGCACCGGCGTTGGCGAGCGTCGTGTCGTGCGTCAGGCGGTCGACGTCGGCGACCGCGTCGCAGAGGCGGTCGAGCGGCTCCGGCGGGACGGCCACCCCGACCGGTGCCACCCGCATCGCCGCGCCGTTGGTGTCGCCCCAGCGGCCGGTGCTGCCCAGCTGGGCGCCGTCGGCGACCAGCGTGAGGGCGCGCAGCGTCGAGGGCCCGAGCAGGTCCGCCGAGCCGGCCGCCGCCATCCGCCGCTGCCAGGCCAGCAGCCGGTCGGCGAGGCGGTCCGGGTCGACGCGGCCGTTCCCCTCGAGGAGCAGCTCGCCGACGATGACGGCCTGGTCGGTGTCGTCGGTGACGTGGCCCGCGGGCAGGCCGGCGCTGATCTCGTTCTGCGGCGGACCGGGACGGAAGCCGTCGAGGCCGCTGCCGGCCGTACAGCGACTCGACCAGGGAGCGCGGCATCGTCTGGGTCGGCATGCCGAGCGCGTCGCCGACGGCCAGGCCGAGCAGCGCGCCGAGCGCGCGGTCCCGTCGGGTCTCCACGCACCGCATTCTGCCGGGTGGCACAGTGGGGACATGCGCGCGTTCACCGTCGCGGCCGTGCAGGTCGCCCCGCTGCCCGGACCGCTGACTGCGGAGTCGATCAAGGGCAACCAGGCCAAGGCCGCCGACTGGGTGACCCGCTGCGTCGAGTCCACCGGCGCCGAGCTCGTGGTGCTGCCGGAGTCCGTCACGACCGGGTTCACCCCGGGCGTGGGGCCGGAGGAGCTGTGGGATCTCGTCTCCGAGGTGCCCGGCCCCGTCGTCGAGCCCCTGCAGGAGACCGCGCGGCGACTCGGTGTGCACGTGGTGGTCGGCAGCTACGAGCGCGGTGCCGACCGTGGCGTCGTGCACAACGCGTCGGTGCTCGTCGGCCGGGACGGCGAGGTGGCCGGCGTCTACCGCAAGACCCACCCGTTCTGCACCGAGATGCGCTCGCGCGGCGGCTGGGTGACCCCGGGCGACGAGGTCAGCGTCGTCGAGACCGACCTGGGACGGATCGGTCAGATCATCTGCTTCGACGGCGACTATCCCGAGCTCTCCCGCATCACGGCGGTCCGGGGTGCCGAGGTCATCGTGCGGCCGTCGGCCCTCCTGCGGTCCGCAGACATCTGGGAGCTCACCAACCGGGCCCGGGCCTACGACAACCACGTCTACCTCGTGGGCGCCAACGCGACCGGCACCGACCCCGCGGGAGTGCTCTACTTCGGCAACTCGATGGTGGTGACGCCCACCGCCGAGGTGGTCGCCCGGGCGGCCAGCCACGAGTGCTGGGTGAGCGCGCGGCTCGACCCGGCCACGGCGATGGCGTCCCTGACCCCCGGCTCCAGCGTGGGGCAGGTGTTCGACCACCTGGCCGACCGCAACCTCGACCTCGTCCGGCGGTACGCCGACGACCTGGTCCGGCCGGCGCGGACCTCCTTCCCGCACGCGTCGCCGGACGGGGAGCCGATGGACTGACGGGCTAGGTCCGGAAGGTCGCGCGGAGCGTGCCGGTGCCGGGGGCGAGCAGCCGGACGGCGCTGATCTCGTGCACCGGGACCGCCACGGTGCGCCCCCACGACCCGTGACCGCCGCGCACCTCGCACCAGCCCGCCTCCACGATGCGCCCGTCGGTGGTGACCACCTGCACCTCGTAGCGCCCGGACCAGGCGGAGTCCTGGATGCTCACGAACAGCCAGGACGGGTCACCCTCGTAGGCGAAGACCGTGCCGCTGCCCGGGCCGGCGCCCTGCACCGGTGCGGCCTCGAAGTACTGGCCGTCGGCGACGGACAGGGTGTGCCGGTAGCGCCCCGCGAGGTCCCGGTCGGCGGCCGTCTGCCACCAGACCAGCCCGCCGGCCAGGACCGCACCCAGGACCGACGCGGCGGCGGCCAGCACCAGCGGGCTCGGGCGGCGCCGGTCCCGGGGCGACATCGCCGAGAGCACGGCGCTCTCGAAGCCGGGGGACGGCTCCCGGGAGGGCGCCAGCAGCACCAGCTCGTCGACCACGGCGGTGAGCTCGGCGAGCTCGCGCCGGCACACCGGGCACGCCGCGAGGTGCGCGAGGACCCGGGCCCGGTCGTCGCCGGCGGCGACCCCGGCGGCGAGCTCCGGCAGGAGGTCGCGGACCTCGCCGCAGCCGGACCGGTCGTCCCGGTCACTCATCACGGGCTCCCATCTGCTCGCGCAGGGCGCCGAGGCCGCGCCGGACCCGCGTCTTGACGGTGCCGACGGGGAGCCCGTCGCGCTCGGCGATCTCGCCCGCGGTCAGGCCGTAGAAGGTCATGAGCACCACCGGTCTGCTCTGGTTCGGTGGCAGGGCGGCGAGTGCGTCACGGATCTCCTCGGTCCGGCCCCAGCCCTCGGCGGTCTCGGGGGAGGCGCTGCCGGCCATCAGCACGTTGGTGAGCACCTCCGGGTCGATCGGCGTCTCGCGGCGGTAGCGCACCGCGTCGACCGCACTGTTGCGGGTGATCGTCAGCAGCCACGTCGTGACCCGGCCACGCCGGGCGTCGTAGGACGAGGCGTGCCGCCAGGCCTTGACGAACGCCTCCTGGGCGACCTCCTCGGCGACGGCACGCGACCCGACCACCGTGAAGGCGAGACCGACCACCCGGGCCTGGTACCGCCGGACGAAGGCGGCGGCCGCGTCCTCGTCCCCGACGGCCATCCCGGCGAGCAGCGACTCGTCGCTCAGCGGGGTCACGCCGGTAGTACGGGCGCCGAGGCGCTGGGGTTTCACCACGGGGACCAGGGTGGCGCACCCGAGGTCCCCCTGGACGGTGGCGGCCCGCTCATGTCGGTGCAGGCCGGCCGGTCAGTGCCCCGGTCCCTCGTGCCCGCTGCCCGGGCCGGGCGGTACGTCGGGCACCGGGTCGGGTCGAGGCTCGCGGGACATGTCCACGCCGGCGCCCCGGTCCGACCGAGGGTGGATCGTCGCGGGCGCTCCCGCCGCCCGGCCCAGCGCGTCCGCGGCGTCCTCGACCAGCGCGTCACCGAGGAGGGGGCCGGTGTACAGCACGTCCAGGCTGCCGGTGCCGGCCACCGTGTCGTAGTGGCCCAGCAGGTCCGTGAGCACGCCCTCCCGGTCCAGGGCCCGGCGCGCAGCGCGCGGGTGGCCGGTGCGGACGGCGAGCCGGAGGTCATGGACGAGCACCGGCACGGTGTGGGTGTGGTCCACCCCGGGGATCCGGCGGGACCTCAGCACCCGCTCTGCGTCGATCGTCGTCGCGTTCTCCGGGAAGAGCAGGACCACCTCCGGCACGAGGTGCTCGAGCAGGACCGCGTCGAGGACGCCGGGGGGTACGTCGAGCAGCGGCCAGCCCCGCAGCCTCCCGGCCCGGCGGGCCTGGCGGCCGACCGCGACCGGGTCGGTCCCGCGCTCGAGGTGGAAGGCCACCGCGACGCGGCGGCGGACCATGAGCCCGTCGTATCCCACGTCGGGCCGCTCGTTGCCCACGTCGCTCACGTGCTGTCCCGAGGCTGCCCCCTGCCCCTCCGGGCGGCCGGGTGCGCCGTCGGCGGCCGCGCTGCACCCGGCGAGCAGCAGGGCGAGCAGGGCGGCCAGGGTGGCCGCGGCGACCCGTCGCATCAGGTGCCCAGGGGATAGGGGGCCGCGTAGCGCGGCTGGGTGTAGGGGAGCAGGTCGAAGACCGGCGGAGCCGCGCTGATGGGGTGGTTGACGCCGTCCGGGACCTTGCCGACGTTGAACTGCATCATCATGTCGTGGTCCTCGTGGACCAGGTTGTGGCAGTGCACCATGTACCGGCCGCCCGCGTTCCGGGGGCCAAGGTTGAACTGCATGATCACGCGCACCGTCTCCGCCTCGCCGAGGTAGTACACGTCCTTGGGGCCGGTCTCCCACGCGAACGGCTTGCCGTCCGGTGTCGTGTTGCGGCCGATGATCCTGCCGTCGGTCAGGTGCACGTGCACGGGGTGGAACCACCCGCCGGAGAGGTTCTCGAGCTCCCAGATCTCGACGGCGTCGCGCGCCGGGTCGGCGAAGGACCGCTGGAACCCGCTGCGGACCACCTGGTCCCAGGTCTCTCCGTTGAGCGTCCACATCCCGGAGTTCCGCTGGACCCGGATCTTGCGGACCGCGGTGGCCTGGCTCTCCTCGAGACTCATGACGTCCAGCGCGCCCAGGTCGGCGAACGGTTCCGGCCCGCGGTCCAGCCGGTCCGGGATCCGGTACCCGTCGGCAGGGCCGCTGCCCTCCTCGACGACGAACCGCATGATCTTGTCGGTGTCGGTGAAGTTCTCGTTGTTCTTGTTGCTGCGGTTGAGCAGCTCCACGACCTGGCCGGGCCGGTAGTGCCGGAAGTCGATGAGGACCTCGTACCGTTCGGCCGCGCCGGTCCGGAAGGACGACAGCGACTGGACCTGCGGGACGAGACCGGCATCGGTGGCCACGAGATGGAGCGGCTCGCCCGTGCTCAGCGCGGGCCGGTAGGACCTGCTCAACGAGGCCACCAGCGTGCGGAAGCGGTAGACGCGCGGCTTGACGCGCATCGTCGGCCACGGGACCCCGTTGACCAGGATGACGTCGCCGTACAGACCCTTGTGCAGGTTGTCGTCGTAGCTGAAGGAGCCGTCCGCGTTGAACAAGGCGTCGGAGATGACGAGCGGGACGTCGAACTCGCCCTGGGGGAGCTGGGCCCGCTCGTACTGGTCCGAGATCGGGTACAGACCGGCCAGGCCGGCGAAGACGTTCTGCGCCGTCACCATGACGTTGTGGTCGTGGTACCAGAGGGTCCGGCCCGGCTGCCAGTTCGGGTAGTGGTAGTTCTTCTCGTACCCCGGCGGGGTGAGGTCGCTCGCGTACCCGTCGTACTGGGGCAGCGAGGCCGAGCCGTGCAGGTGGGTCGACGTCGAGAACCGCCCGACGTGCCACGGGCTGGCATGCAGGGCGTTGCGCTGCCGCACCTCGACCCGCTCGCCCTGGTCCGCCTTGATCGTCGGGCCCGGGAAGATGCCGTTGTACCCCGCGACCAGAGTGGCCAGCCCGGGCACGATGAGCTGGGCGCCGAGCTGCTGGGTGAGCTCGTAGCGGGCGTACCGGCCGACCTCGTCCTCGCCACGGTCGTACGGCAGCAGGACGGGGGGACGCTTGAACAGGGCGGCATAGGGGCGGGGGGTGTTCTTGGGGAGCAGGGCGGAGGTCGCCGTGGTGGGCGGGTCGTCCAGGTCGGCGTGCGCCGGCCCGGACAGGCCGAGCCCGGTCAGGCCGGCGGCGCCGGCAGCTGCACCGAGCCGTAGAGCGGCTCGCCTGGTGAGTGTCATCGGTCTGCCCCCTGAGTCATGTCCGTGGTCGTTCGCGTGCTGTGTCCGTGGTGCCGGCTCTGCTGGGCACACCCGGCCCCGGCTGGCAGCCGGGGCCGGGTGCCCGCCCCGACCGGCAGCCGGGGCGGGCACCCGCCTCCCCAGGGGGAAGGGAGGTCAGTAGCGGAGCCGGTCCAACCGGACTCCCCGGGGTCCGTGCAGCTTGGCGGTGTCGGAGCTGCCCCAGACGTCGCGCGAGGCACGCTTGCCCACGAACAGCTTCCCGGCGACCGCTCGGCCCTTGCCGGTGAACACCTTGACCTTGCTACCGGGCGCCAGCTGGTAGCTCGTCAGGCGCAGCTTGTGGCCGGCGCGGTCCCGCAGGGTGTACCCGGCGAGGTCGACCGGGGCGGTCCCGACGTTCTTGATCACGACGTACTCGCGACCGGCCGGGGAGACTCGCCTGACCCGGAGGGTCGCCGTGCCCGCCGCCGCGGGAGCGACGGGGACCGGGGTGACGACCACCGGTGCCGGCGCGGTCGGGCTCGGCGCCGAGGTGGTGTCCTGCGGTGCCGGGCTGGTGACCTGCGGTGCCGGGGTGGTCGGAGCCGGCGTCGTGACCGTCGGCGTCGGGGTCGGGGTCGGGTCGACCGGTGCCGGGACCGTGAAGATGAGAGTGCGCCGGGACTGGTTCCCGGCGGCATCGCGCGCCAGCACCCTGAGCGTGGTGTCCTGGTCGATCACCCTCGTCACACCGGCACCCAGCGGGGTCGAGCCCTCGTTCGGGGTCGAGCCGTCGGTCGTGTACGTCGCCACCGGCAGCGCCATCCCCATGAAGTCCTCGTCGACGCTGATCGCCACCGAGGTGCCGACCGGGACCTGCCCGGCCGGGACGGTGGAGCTGATCTTCGGGGCGTGCAGGTCGACGTAGAGCGGGAACGCCTCCGGGTCGCCGACGACGCCCGCGATGTCGGAGTACGTGACCGTGACAGCGACGCCGCCTTCGTTGACATAGCCGCCGTCGACGAGTGCCAGGAAGTCGATGTCCTTCTTCCAGGCCTGCTCGGCCGTCGACTCGGGTGAGCCGCCGCCGAGGGTCCCCATCTGCAGGACCCTCTCGACGGGGGCCTTGTCGTCCTCCATGTTGTCGATCAGCAGGACGATCTGCTCGATCTCGCTGGCCGCGGTGCCGGCAAAGTGCACCACCGGGTCCAGCTCGTTGACCGGGTCGGTGATCGACCGGTCGATCAGGGACGCCGCGTTGGTGCCGTCCGCCTGGGCCGTGGTCGAGGAGACCGCGACGAGGCCGGCCGACAGCACGACGGCGACGGCGACTCCCGTTGCCAGCGGCCGGGCTCCCGGCCTTGTCAGACTTCGCTTCACTGCTCCCCCTAGGCTCATCAGCACGGATACTCATCCGTGGACCGGCGGCCGAGGCCGGCCGGTTTCGCCCTGAGCGGGTCACCCGGCGGCGCCACCTGTGCGGCGCCGCCGGGGTCGAGCTATCGAGCTGTCACCGTGACCGTGTTGGAGTCCAGGCTCTCCACCCCGGCCGCGCTGATGGTGTTCACCTTCACCAGGTAGGCGCCGCCCGCCGGCACCGGCAGCTGGCCGGTGCGGAAGACGAACAGCTGGACCGTCGTGGGCACGATCGCCGTGATCGGTGCCCCGCCGGCCACCGGGGTGGCGGTGAAGCGGTAGGTGAACCCGTTGCCCTGGTTGACCCACGTCGCCCCGACCGTCAGCGGTGCGCCGACCGGACCCTGGGTGCCCGTGATGGTGGGCGCGTTGGGCCGGGCGAGCGATGCCAGCGGGGTCACCGGAGCCGACAGCGCGGTGTAGTCGCCGAGCTGCTCCGGCGGGATGGCGTTGTTCTTCGCCCGGACCTGGAACTGGTAGGCCGTGCCGTTGGTCAGGCCGGTGACGTTCAGCGACGTCGCGTTGGCGCCGGCCGGCAGGACGGCCACGGTCGTCGCCGGCGCTGCCGCCCGGACCACCCGCACGTCGTACCCGGTCACGCCGCCCACGCTGTTCGCCGGCGCAGTCCAGTTGACCAGCACCGAGGCCGAGCCCGGGACCACGGCCCCGAGGGTCGGGGTCCCCGGCCGGCCGACCACGATGGTCCGGTCGGTGAACTGCAGCCGCTCGACGTTGGTGAGCCGGTCGATGCCGTCCACCCCGCCGTTGCTGTCCACCGTGATCACACCGGCGTTCACACCGGTGCCGCGGGTGATCGTGTAGGCCGTGCTGACACCGGAGAAGACCGCCGTGTCCACACCGGAGCTGTCCGACAGGATCTCGCGGACGATCAGGATGTGGTCCGGGCTGACCCGGCCGGCGAACACGTCCTGCTGGAGGGTCCGCGGGTTGCCGACCTGGTAGGGCTTCTCCATCAGGTCGGTCGTCCCGATCTCGACTCCGAGATCGTTCAGGACGCTGAGCCGGACGTTGAGGTACCGGTCGCCGTCCAGGATGTCGTCGGCACCGCGGCCCTCCATCAGGTCCGACCCACCGCCACCGAGGATGATGTTGCCGGCGCCCCAGACGTTGCCGGTGATCTCGTCGCAGGCGCCGTTGACCGTGCCCGCCGCCACCACGTCCGCCTTCGCGGTCGTGAGCAGCGCGGCCGGGACGACCTGGTCGAGGCCACGGATCCGGGCGATGCCGGCAGCGTCGAGGACGTTGCAGCCGCTGAAGCCGGCGCCACCGTTGGTGGACGGCACCACGTCGTCACCGCGGAGGATGTCGTCGAGCTTGCTGCCCGACAGGGCCTCGACCTCCTGGTAGCGGTCGCGGAAGACGACGGCCGGCAGCGGGACCCCGATCAGGCTGAGGTTCAGGTCCGCGTTGGCCTTCAGCGGGTCGTACTGGTACATCGACCAGTCGAACCCGGCCGCCCCGGCGTTGCGCTCGATCCCGGGACCGGCGGACAGGATGTCGTTGCCGCCCTCGGCGTCGTAGTCCTCCTCGCCGTTCTGCCCGATCAGCACGTCGTCGCCGGGGGAGTTCGGGTCGTCGAAGAACGGGGCGCAGGAGTCGCCGCAGAGCAGCTCCTGGCCGTCCCCGCCCTCGATCCAGTCCGAGCCGCCGTCGCCGAAGACCGTGTCGTTGCCGGCGCCGGCGATGATCATGTCGTCGCCGTCGCCGCCGAAGGTCTCGTTGTCGTTGGCCCCGCCGTTGGTGAAGTCGTTGCCCTCACCAGCCATGACGATGTCGAGGCCGGGACCCGCGTCGATGGCGTCGGCGCCCGGGCCACCCTTCAGGACGTCGTCCCCGGCCAGGTCGGTGATGATGTCGTTGCCCTCGCCGCCCAGTGCGACGTCGGCCCCGTCACCGCCTTCGATCCGGTCGTTCCCCTCATTGCCCAGGAAGGTGTCGTTGTCGACGCCGCCGTACACCCGGTCCTCCCCGGCGGTGCCGTTGTAGACCGCCTGGCCGTTGATGCCGGCCGGGTCGACGGTGTTGGTCGTGCGGTACTGGAGGGTGCCGTCCGGCTTGCGGACCAGCAGCGCGTGCTCGTCGCACTCGCTGGTGGGGTCGTCGGCCACGTTGGTGCCGAAGGCCTGGAAGCCCGCGGCGGTGCCGGCCAGGTTGGCCAGCTGGAACTTGCAGTCCGCCGTGCCGAACGCATCCGCCTTGAGCGTGTGGGCGTTCGAGTTGCGCATGATCATCTCGGCGAACGAGTTGCCCTCGAGGGCCGCCCGCAGGTTCATGCCCGGTGTGCGGGCCAGGTAGTAGAACCGGTCACCGTTCTGCAGGTCGGTCATCTGCTGCTCGAACACGAAGTTGAACGTGCTGCCCAGCAGGCCACCGAAGAGGTTCGTGCGCTCGGCGAGACCGCCGACCCAGAGGTCGATGCCGTCGACACCGGTCGTCGACACGTCCGCCGTCGTGTTCTCCCAGGCTCCGGAGCTGGTGATGAAAGCGGCCGCGTCAGTGGGGATCTCCGCCGGGTCCGTCCCGATCGGCGGGTCGACCAGCAGCTGGGCTGCTGCCCGCTTCCCGGCGATCGAGTCGACACCCGTGATGCTCGGGTGCAGGCCGTAGGCCGCGACGAAGTTGACCAGGGACTCCGGGTGCTTCAGGTTCAGGCCGAAGTCCAGCCAGCTCTCGTAGGGCTGCAGCGCGCTGTCCTGGGTGTCGTTGTGGATCGACCGCCGCAGGTTGTTCAGTGTCGGCACCCCGGCGTCCCGTGCCCGTGCCATGTTGATGGTGGCCAGGTCGAGCGGGAGCCCGAGCAGGTTGTTCCGCAGGGTGTTGGTGACGAACTCGTCCAGCTCGTTGCCGACCTGGTCGGACATCCCCATCACGATGGCTCCGACCGCCTCGTCAGTGGACAGCCGCGGCTTCCCCGGTCCGGCGTCGTTGAACGCCGGCGGGTTGAGGAACCCGTCGAAGAGGCTGATGTCGTTGTTCGACCCGTCCTCGTTGGTGCGAGAGATCGTGTCGGTCAGCATCGAGTGGCCGAACCGGTAGACCGCGTGCGCGAACTCGGCCCGGATCGCCGGGTTGACGTTGTCGTGGTAGACGGTGAACGGGTTGATCAGCGGCTGGATCTTGCGGCCGAACTCCTCGAAGACCAGGTGCTGGTACTCCATCTCGGTCACGAACCGCGCCGCCTGGAACAGCCGCTGGCCGTAGTCGAACACCGGAGCGGTCGCCGGGGTGTTCGCCGGGCCGGGCACCGCCACCGGGGCGGCCTGCCACTTGGCGAGCTCGGAGATGCCCTTGGTCGACAGGTCGGTCTCGAGCGTGTTCTTGATGTCCGCCACGAGGCGGTCGTGCTCCGAGTGGAACACCTGGTGCACGGCGGTGAGGCCGATGTTCTCGTTGGTGCGGCCGTCGCCGGCCATGAAGTGCGCGTCGAGCATCTCGTTGTCGTAGGTCCCCGTCTCCTGGAGCCCGTTGAGGCCGGTGATGGCCGTGTCCGAGTCCGGGGTGAGACCCGGCGAGGGCACCGCGTTGTGCGCGATGTCGTCGAGGAAGGCGGCGCCGACGCGGACGACGTCCGCGGGGACATTGAGGCCGCCAGCGGCGCGGTTGCCCTCGACGAAAACGTCGTCCGCCGTCAGCCCCTTGCCGTCCGGACCCTTGGTCACGAGCATCGGCAGACCCCGGGCCGGGCCGCGGGTGAAGTTGCCGTACGGGTCGGTGACCAGCATCGGGATGTCGAAGATGTCGGCGTCGGTCAGCCTGATGCCCAGCACGTCCGCCGCGTTGGCCTTGAGGAACGCCCAGGTCGGCATCCCGCCGTCCGCGGTGCTGAGGAGCTTGCCGGTGTCCCGGGGCCGGCTCGCCACGTCGGTGTACTCGCGCAGGAAGACCTGGTGCGAGGGGACCGACGTGTACGTCTGGGACTGGTCGACGAACGGCGTGTCGGTGTTGACGCCGTCCTTGACGTCGTCCGCGGTGCCGAGGACGCCGTCCTCGCCGGGCAGGTTCTCGGTCCGGGTCAGCGCCATGAAGCGGGTGTTCGGGCCGGGCTCGTCGCCAGTTCCGGGGATCCCGTCGATGCCGTCGAGCAGCGGGTCGTCGTCACGCAGCGGGACGAAGACCGCGCCGTGCGACTTCTTGGTGAAGTCCAGCCCGTGGTCGAAGAACTGCCCGAACAGGGTGAACCACGAGTTGTACGGCGGCGAGAGGCCGACGTCGGTGGTGACGTTCGGGATGAAGAGGGTCTGTCCCGTCGGGATGCAGTCCACCGGGTCTCCCGGGGCGACGCAGGGCTCGACACCCGGGTTCCCCTGGGTGCGGACCGGGTGCAGTGCTGCAGCGATCGCCGCCGGGTTCGTGGCGGTCTGGTCGACGATCAGGTTGCTGATCAGTCGCGGCTGCGAGTCCACCACGTTCGTGTTCTTGGAGTCGTAGGTCGTGAGCTGACCAGGCGGGCCGAACGGCCCGGCGGCCTCGGCCGGCCGGAAGTCGGCCGGCGCGTGCCGCGGGAACGGCTGGTGGGAGGCCCCGAAGTCGGCGCGGTCGGGCTGCAGGTTGTTGCACGATCCGTCCACGGTGCGCAGGCCGTAGCTGAGGAGCGGGTTCGGGACCTGGCTGGGACCGTCGCCGAGCAGCGAGCTGCACGGGCCGGTCACCGCGGTCGTGGTGCGGACGTGGCGCTCCGAGATCTGGATCTGCTTGAGGATGAAGGCGAGGTCGCTCTTGGTCACGTTGAAGCCCTGGCCGACCGGCGCGGTCACGGCCTCGGCAGAGGTGACCAGGCCGAGCGGAAGGACGGTGACACCGAGAACGAGTGTCGAGATCCCGGCGACTGCGGCGCGGATCCGATGGCTCACGACGCGCCGCGGACGGCGGGATGAGTTGGTCAAGACGAAGTGACGCACGGTGTCCCCCAGGCCTCAGACGTTTGGTGTTGGCACGATGCAGAGGCGACCTTGGACAGACCTTGGGGAACCGGTGCCGTAGTCCCTGCCCCCGCGTCGTTCACCCGTTCGGCGCAGCCCGTTGGGACGGCGGGCTTGGCGGAACAGCCCATGGCGGAGCAGCTTTCACGTCCCGCACAGTGGTGGCCGCGTGATCTGCGACCCGCCCTGCCGGCGCGTCGCGATGCCTGGGGGGGCACAGCAGAATGCAGGACGATCAGGATAAGAACGAGCTGCGGATCAACGTCTTGGGGGAGACGGAGGTCCGCAGCGGCGGTCGCGTGCTCGGGCTCGGGTCCTTCGGCGGCGTCAAGACCCGGCAGATCCTCGAGATCCTCGTGCTGCACCAGAACCAGTCGGTGTCCAAGGAGCGGCTGGCCGACCTCCTCTGGGAGGGGCAGCCGCCGCGCGACTACATGGCGACGCTGGAGAGCTACGTGTCGGTCCTGCGTGGCAAGCTCCAGCCGGGTGCGCTGCGGGGCGAGTCGGTCGTCGTCACCGGCCCCGGCACCTACGCGCTCGACCGGACCCGAGCTTCGCTGGACGTCGACGAGTTCGACCGGCTGGTCTGCGAGAGCGTGGACAGGCCGGCCCGCGAACGGGTGGGCATGCTGTCCGAGGCCCTGGACCTGGTGCGTGGGCCGCTGCTCTGCCACGAGCTGTACGGCAGCTGGGCGCAGGCGCCACGGACGCTCTACGCGGAGCGGGTCATCGGCGTCCTGGTGTCCGCCGCCGAGCTGAGCATGGCGATCGAGGACTTCGACACGGCCGACCTGATGTCCGCCCGGGCGCTCCGGCTGGACCCGCTCTCGGAGGTCGCCTGCCAGCTGTCCCTGCGGGCGCACTGGGCTGCTGGGCGCAAGGCACAGGCGCTGAAGGTCTATGAGAGCTTCCGCCGCGGGGTGCGGGCGGAGCTCGGCGTCGAGCCCGGCGAGATGACCCGGACGCTCTACGCGGCACTGCTCGCCGAGGAGATGTCCGACGGTCACCCAGGCTCGTCCGGCGAGCTGCAGGCCCTGGTCAACGCCGTGATCGAGCTGTACCACCGGTGCCGGTCCACCGCCGCCGACTCGCTCGGAGCCGTCACGACGACGGTGACCCTTCCCGTCCAGCGCCGAGAGACAGCGCGCGAGGTCGACGGTCCGGGCGGCCTCCTCATCGACCTCGTGGCCAGGGCCAAGCTCCGCGACGCCGCCCGGCCAACGACCGCTGCGGCGCGGGCCGCGGCGGGGAGCAGTGGCGTCGGCTCCCTGGCGAAGGGCGCGTGGGTGTTGTTCGGTCTCGTCGACGCCCTGGCGCTGCGCTTCAGCGACCTCGTCGAGATGAGCCTCGCGACCGCGGGCTAGCCTGGGCACCCCGTCCCGGAGGTGACCGATGTCGGAGCTCGCGGCCGCGCCGCCGGGCCGGCCCCGACGACTCCGCATCGGCATCGACACGGGCGGGACGTTCACCGATGTCGTCGCCGTGGACGCCGGCACCGGACGGGTGATGACCACCAAGACGCCCTCGACACCGGCGAATCCCGCGGACGGCTTCATGGCCGGTGTCCGCAAGGTGCTCGACCTCATGGGTGCCGCCGGCGCCGACGTCACCTCGGTCAGCCACGGCACGACGGTGGCCACCAACCAGCTGCTCGAGGGCAAGGTCGGCGACCTCGGCTTCATCACCACCGAGGGGTACGAGTTCCTGCTCGAGATCGCCCGGCAGTCGGTGCCGGACGGCTACGGCAACTCCTACTTCTGGGTGAAGCCGCCGCGCATCGTGCCGGTGCACCGCGTCCGGACCGTGCGCGGCCGGCTGGACTTCCAGGGACACGAGGTGCGCCCCTTCGACGAGGCTGACGCGGTGGCCGCGGCCCGCTTCTTCCGCGATGCCGGGATCGACACGATCGGCGTCTGCTTCCTGCACTCCTACGCCGACCCCTCGCACGAGCTGGCGATGCGCGAGGTGCTGCGCCGGGAGCACCCGGCGGCCGTCGTGTCGATCTCCAGCGAGGTGCTGCGCGAGTACCGCGAGTACGAGCGGGCCGTGACCACCCTCGTCGACGCCGCGGTGAAGCCGCGGATGTCGTCCTACGTCGCGAACATCCGGGCGCGGCTGGACGAGCTGTCGCCGGGCGTGCCGTTCTACGTCATGAAGTCCAACGGCGGCGTGCTGTCCGCCGAGGAGGTCGTGCACCAGCCGATCACCACCGTGCTCTCCGGGCCTGCGGCCGGCGCGCTGGGCGCTGCTCTGGTGGCACGCGAGGCCGGGTTCGACAAGCTGCTCACCTGCGACGGTGGTGGTACGTCGACCGACGTCGCCGTGGTGCTCGACGGCGAGCCGGCACTGACCACCGAGGGCACCGTCGGCAGCTACCCGAGCAAGGTGCCCATGATCGACGTCGTCACCGTCGGCGCCGGGGGCGGCTCGGTGGCCTGGGTGTCGCCCGAGGGGTCGCTCAAGGTGGGGCCGCGTTCGGCGGGTGCCGACCCGGGTCCGCTCTGCTACGGCAAGGGCGGCACCGAGCCCACCGTCACCGACGCGCACGTGGTGCTGGGCCGGATCCCGCCGCACCTGCTGGGCGGTGAGATCCTCCTCGACGTCGGGGCCGCCCGCTCCGGGCTCGAGGCGCTGGCCGGCCGGCTCGGGCTGACCGTCGAGAAGGCGGCGACCGGCATCCTGGAGATCTCGGCCTGGAACCAGGCGAACGCCCTGCGCGAGGTGACGGTCAAGAGGGGTCTCGACGTCCGCGACTTCACGATGGCGACCTTCGGTGGCTCCGGCTCGTTGCTCCTGTGCCGCCTCGTCGACGTCCTGGGGCTCGCCGGTGTGCTCGTGCCGTGCGACCCGGGCAACCTGTCGGCGTTCGGCCTGCTCACGGTCGACGTCCGCAACGACTACGTGCGCACCGCGGTGAGCCGCCACGCCGACCTCGACCGGCAGTCGGTGGCGGCCGTGCTCGACGACCTCCAGTCGCAGGCCGCGGCCGCACTCGACCGGGAGGGGTTCGCCCGTTCCGAGCACCGCTACCTGCGCAGCGCGGACCTGCGCTACGTCGGCCAGGCGTTCGAGGTGCGCGTCCCGGCCCCGGACGGCGAGGTCGACGACGCGTTCGTCGACGCGGTGGCAGGAGCGTTCCACGACGCGCACGAGCAGCTGTACGGCTACGCCTTCCGTGGTGACGGCCGTCAGCCGGTGGAATGGGTCAACCTGCGGGTCACGGGGGTCGGCCCCATCGAGCGCCCGCGGCTCACGGAGCTGCCGGCGCGCGACGGGGGAGTCGAGCGGGCCCGCACCGGCGTCCGCCCGGTGCACTTCGACGACTGGGTCGAGACGCCGGTCTACTGGCGCCCGGACCTGGCCCCGGGTGACGTCGTCACAGGTCCGGCGGTGGTCGAGGAGTTCGGGTCCACCGTGCCGCTGCACCCGGGCTACCTGGCGACCGTCGACCGGTTCGGCAACCTGCTGGTCACGAGGGCGGAGACGTCATGACCGTCGACCCGGTGCTCATCGAGATCGTCGAGGGGTCCCTTGCCGCGATCGAGAAGGAGGTCGAGACCGCGATCGGGCGGACCGCGCGGTCGCCGATGATCCGCGACGCGCACGACTTCCGCGCCGGCATCCACGACCGGCGGCTGCGCAAGCTGACCGGCCGCTCCTACTCCGCCCTCGTCCACCCGGTGGCGCGCGACTTCCCGTTGGGGACGATGCGACCCGGCGACGTGTTCTTCCACAACGACGTCTACCTCTCCGAGGGGGGCATCGGCCACCTGCCCGACCTCTGCGTCACAGTCCCCGTCTTCGTCGACGGCCCGGCCGGCCCGGACGTCGTGGCGTTCGTGCAGGCCTTCGGCCACCACGACGACATCGGCGGCTCGGTCCCCGGCTCGATGCCCTCGACAGCCACCTCCGTCTTCCAGGAGGGACTCATGGTCCCGCCGATCCGGCTGTGGGACCAGGGCGTCCGGAACGACGCCGCGTTGCGCATCATGACGCGCAACTCGCGGATGCCCGACTCGCTCGCCGCCGACCTCGACGCCGAGTGCTCGGCCTGCCTGATGGGCTCGCGCCGGCTCGGTGAGCTGTTCGCGCGCTACGGGCGCGAGACCGTCGAGGCGTGCTTCGACGCGATCGTCGACCGGACCACCGACACCTACCGCCGCGAGATCCTGTCGCAGATCCCGGACGGCAGCTACGTCTGGGAGGACTATGCCGAGCACGACGGTGTCGACGAGCCACGGCTGCACGCGCAGCGCATCACGCTGACGATGGACTCGACGAAGGAGCGCCCCCTGGTGCTCGACTTCACCGGCACGTCGCCGCAGGCCAAGGGACCGATCAACCACTGCGGGAACTACGCCGACGGCAACTTCCTGGCCAAGTGGCTGGCGCCGATCCTGCGCAACCTGGCTGCGACGCCCGAGCGGATGGCCGAGCTCGACGTCAACGAGGGCGTCGTACCGCTCATCGAGATGCGGTTCCCGCCGCCTGGCACCTTGCTCACACCGGTCTTCCCCGCACCGACGAACGCCCGCACCTTCGTCATCCTGCGGCTGCTCGGCGTGCTCGCCGGGGTCCTTGCCAAGGCCGTCGACGGCCGGATGCCGGCCGACCAGGAGACGATCCGGTACACCGGCGTGTACGGGACCGACCGCGAGGGGGAGCCGTACCTCATGCGCGAGGTTCTCGGGGGCGGTTCCGGCGGCCGCTGGTACGCCGACGGCGAGGACACCATCCATGTCGTCCCGGACTCGCGGAACCTGCCGACCGAGTTCACCGAGTCGCGCTTCCCGTTCCTCGTGGAGCGCCTCGGCCTGGCGCAGGACTCCGGCGGCGCCGGGCAGTACCGCGGCGGCCTCGGCTACGAGAAGCACATCCGGATGCTGCGCGACGCGCACTTCATGTCGATCGCCGACCGCTCGATCCTGGCCTGCTGGGGGGTGAGGGGCGGGAAGGCCGGCCGGTCGTTCCAGGTGACGATCGACCCGGGCGGCGCGGACGAGCTCGAGGTCGACGCTCTCGCCGACGCCGAGCCGGTGCGCGCCGGCCAGCTGATCCGGATCCGCACCACCGGTGGCGGGGGCTGGGGCGACCCGCTCGAGCGGGCAGTGGCCGACGTGGCGCGCGATGTCGAGTGGCGCAAGGTGTCGGTGACGTCGGCGCGGGCCGACTACGGCGTCGTGCTGGCGCTCGAGGGTTCCGCGGCCTCGGTCGACGAGGCGGCTACCGACGCGCTGCGCGCAGAGCTGCGCGGCCGGCGGACCGGTGACGAGCCGTTCTTCGACCGCGGCCCGGGCTACGCCCGGCTCTCCGGCGGCGTGGCCTACGCCGACGTCGACCTGCTCTGAGGACCTACCCAGGCTGACCGAACACTTGCCAGCCGGCCGGGAGGGGCGCACGGTGGGCGGGAGTCCCGTCAGCATCCCTGCGCGACCGGCTGGTGCGCTCCGGTGGGGCTGGCGCCGGAAGGAGATCCGTCATGGCCGTAGCACCCGTCGAACCCGCCCTGGTCGACCATGTCCTCGCGGCGGAGGACACCGAGGAGCGGTCCGGCGGGGAGGCCGACCTCGTCGTTGAGCAGCGCGGCGGCGGCGACATCCCGTCCGAGACAGACGCCTGCGGGCCGGTGGTCGTCCTCGACGCCGGCGACGACGGCGCGGAGGAGGGCGGCCTCCCGCTCGACCGGATCTCGACGCTGGGCGGCGTCCCGCTGCTGTACGGCCGGGGCGCAGGTGGTCCGATGGAGCGGACGTTCTCCGTCGAGCACGACTTCAGCGCCCAGCTCGAGCGGACCGTCGCGGTTGTCGTGAAGCGGGCACCGGTCGAGTTCGGTGCCCTCCGGTCGATCACCTCAGCGGGCATGTTCGTCGACAAGCCGAACAGCCTGCACGCGGTCGGCCGCGCCTGTGACTGGGACGTCATGACGTTCGCCCACGTCACCATCTCGCCCTTCCGCAAGGACCACGCGTCCCCGCGGCTCGCCGCCCGACAGCGGTACTGGTCGCTGGCTGCGCTGCTCCGAAGCTCGTCGGCGTACGTGCTGCACGCGGAGTCCAACGCCGACCACCAGGACCACCTGCACCAGGACAACGGTGCGATGACCGCGTTCGACGCGAGCAGCCCCACCACGGTCAAGCTCGTCCAGGCGCTGTGCAACGAGGTCTTCCAGGCCGAGCCCCGGCTGGGCGTCGACGGCCGCTTCGGTCACGACACGCGAGCGGCAGTCGCCGAGGCGCTCGGCACCGTCGGGCTGAACGGCGACCTGACGAGCCTGACGACCTGGCGGCGGTTCCTGCGACGCAGCGCACGGCTGGGTTTCCGGCTGTCCGTCTGACCCGACAGTGGCGCTCATCGAGGACTCGGTCCGAGCCGCTCGGCTGCAGCAGGACGCCGCTGCCGAGCAGCGGTTCCGGGCTTCGGCAGCGGAGCGCTCGGGGAACACGCAGACCCGGCTGTCGCCGGGTGCCGGAGCGTCCACTGACCTGCTGCGGCTGACCGCCCGGGCGAACAGGCTGGCCTCGTCCGACCCGCGGCTGGCCGACGAGGTGCGGCTGGCCGCCGAGGCGACACCTGCCGAGCAGCAGCTCCGCCTCGAGCGGATCATCGACGTCAGCCAGCTGCAGGCAGCCACGTTCCTCCCTCGCGGCGCGCGGGCTGCCCGGTCGGTCGCCCGCATCTCGACCGTGCACGACGGGCGCCAGGTGGCCATCGGCACCGGCTTCCTGGTGTCGCCGATGCTCGTCATGACCAATCACCACGTCCTGCCGATCGCGCTGGCGGCCCGCCATGCGGTGGCCGAGTTCGAGGTGGAGCTGGACATCGACGGCCGTCCGCAGGCGGAAGTCCCGTTCGCACTCGACGCGAGCCGGTTCTTCTTCACCGACCCGGACCTGGACGTGACCGTGGTGTCGGTCGCCGCGGTGACCCCCCCACCGGGCGAGACGTACGGCTGGGCGCAGCTGCAGACCGAGCAGGACGGAATCGTCCTCGGTGAGGAGCTGAACATCGTCGGGCACCCGTCGGGTCGGCTCAAGGAGATCGCCATCCGGGACAACCGGCTGGTCGCGGTGCTCCCGACGCTGTTCCAGTACACGACCGACACGGAGACCGGGAGCTCCGGGTCGCCGGTCTTCAACAACTCCTGGGAGGTCGTCGCGCTGCACCACGCCGGCGTCCCCGCCCGCGACGACGAGGGACACCGGCTGCGCGTCGACGGCACGGTCGCCGGACCCGGCGACGACGACGACGCGATCCGGTGGGAGGCGAACGAGGGCATCCGGATCGGCGCCGTCCTGGACGCGCTGGGACGGCTCGAGCTAGAGCGCGGGTCCGTGCCGGCCGCGCTCCGCGACGAGGTGCTCGCGCCGCGGCCGCGGGCGGCGCCTCTGGCGGTCCGACCCCCACCGGGTCCGTCGTCGGCCGGTGCCGACGACCTCGAGTCCCTGCCCGGGACGGCGGCCGTCGGCTCCCTGTCCGGGGCGCTCGACGAGCTCGAGCTGGCCCTGGCCCGGGCCCGGCGGGCACTGGCTGACGCGCGGCCGAGGGACGTCGTGACCTAGCGACTTGACGGATCCGTCAAGTGATAATGTTCGAGTATGCCGACCACCGCAGTCGCCGAGGCCAAGGCCGAGATGTTCCGAGCGCTGGCCCACCCGCTGCGGATCAGGGCCCTGGAGGTCCTGGTCGTCGGTGAGCGCGCGGTCGGCTCGCTGGCCGAGACGCTGGCCGCCGAGATGTCGCACCTGTCCCAGCAGCTGGCGGTGCTGCGGAGAGCCCAGCTGGTGCAGTCCCGGCGGGCCGGCAGCACGGTGTTCTACTCGGTCCGCGACCCTCGGACGGCTGAGCTGCTGGCCGTCGCACGCGAGATGCTGCTGGGAGGGCTGCGCGACAACCAGGTCCTCCTCACCGATCTCGAGAACGACGCCCTGCCGGCAGGGTCCGGCTCGGGGTCCGGGGCGTGATACGGGTCGGGCTCGCGGTGGGCCGGCTGCTCCCGTCGTCTCGTGACTACGCCGACCTGCGGCGGAGCTGGGCGGGCGACCTGCTGGCGGGCCTCACCGTCGCCGTCGTCGCGCTGCCGCTGGCGCTGGGGTTCGGCGTCGTGTCCGGCGTCGGGCCGGAGGCGGGACTGGTCACGGCCATCGTCGCGGGAGTCGTCGCCGCCGTGTTCGGCGGCTCCGGGCTCCAGGTGTCGGGACCGACGGGGGCGATGGCTGTCGTGCTGCTCCCCATCGTCTCGGAGCACGGGGCGGCGGTGGTCCCGGCCGTGGCGCTGATGGCGGGCGTGGTCGTCGTGGCCGCCGGCGCGCTCGGGCTGGGCCGCCTGGTCGGCCTCATCCCCTGGCCGGTGGTGGAGGGCTTCACCGTGGGCATCGCGCTCGTCATCGCCGCTCAACAGGTGCCGATGGCCCTGGGCGTCGCCCGCCCCGAGGGTGACAACGCGTCGGTTGTCGCGATCCGGGCGGTCGGCCACGCCTTCGGGGACCCGGACGTCACCACGTTGCTGCTGCTGGGGCTCACCGTCGTCCTGGCGGGCGGGCTGCCCCTCCTGCGCAGATCGCTCCCCGCGAGCCTTGTCGCCGTGGTGGTGACGACCGTCGTCGCGAGCCTCGTGAGCGCGGACATCGCCGTCATCGGTGAGGTCCCGCGGACCCTCCCGTCCCCCTCGGTGCCGGCGCTGGGCAGCTGGCTGGACCTCGTCTCACCGGCTGTGGTGGTCGCTGCCCTGGTGGCCCTCGAGAGCCTGCTGTCTGCTCGGGTCGCCGACGGCATGGCCGACGTCGCTCCCCACTCGCCGGACCGCGAGCTGGTGGGGCAGGGGCTCGCCAACCTGGCGTCCGGTCTCTTCGGCGGCATGCCGGCGACGGGAGCGATCGCACGGACCGCGGTGAACGCCCGGGCGGGTGCCGCTACCCGGCTCGCGTCCCTCAGCCACGCCGTCGTCCTCGCCCTGATGCTCCTGGTCGCTGCGAGCGCCGTCGGCCGGATCCCGCTGGTCGCACTGGCCGGCGTCCTGCTCGTGACGGCGTGGCGGATGGTGGAGCGGCACTCGGTGCTTGCGGTGCTCCGCTCCACGCGCACCGATGCGGCGGTGTTCCTGCTCACCGCGGCGGCGACCGTGGCGTTCGACCTGGTGGTGGCCGTCGAGGTCGGTATCGTGCTGGCGGTCGTCGTCGCACTCGTCCAGCTGTCCCGGACTGCGCAGCTGGTGGAGGACCCGCCCGTCGTCGACGAGCTGGCCTCAGCCGCCGAGCACCGCCTCCTGCGTGAGCACGTCCTCGTCTACCGCCTGGACGGGCCGCTCTTCTTCGGGGCAGCATCGAGGTTCCTCGCCGAGCTCACCGCGGTCTCCGACGTCCGCGTCGTGGTGCTGCGGCTGGCGAACCTGGCGATGCTCGATGCCAGCGGTGCCCGCGCGCTGTCCGAGATCATCGCCCAGTTCGACGACCGGGGGATCGCCGTCGTCGTCAAGGTGGCCTCTCCGAAGCACCTCCGTCTCCTCCGGACGGTCGGGGCGCTGGACCGGCTGGACAAGGCGGGCCACGTCACCGGCGACCTGGACGCGGCGTTGGCCCACGCGAGGTCGCACGCGCTCCGCGCGGGACACCCACCGGCCGAGCCCGACGCGGTGGTCGAGCTCACGAGGTCGTAGCGGACGTCAGCACCGCGCGCGCCGCACCCCGGGGCACCGGGCGGTGGTGACCCGGACGGTCTGGTCGACGACGAGGCTGCCGTCGGCAGCCTGCAGGGCCCCCAGGACCTCGAAGATGCCCTCCTTCACCACCGGCCGCTCGGCCTCGGGGACCGCGAGCCAGAGCGCACGCAGGCCGACCGTCCAGGACCAGTCGTGCCAGGCCTCCAGGGACTCGTAGCGCACCTCGACGCCGGACTCCACCGTCGACGCGTCCGCGAATCCGGCGGCCGTGGCCAGCGCGGCCGTCGACTCCGTGCTCGCGAACGGCCCGGTCTGCCCGCTGGTGCGCGCGTCGAGGACAGCCGGCGGGAGGTAGGCCTCGAAGACCTCGTCGATGCGGGACCAGACGGCGTCCTGCGTCCCGAACGTGGTGAAGCCCAGCCGGCCGTCAGGTCGCAGCAGCTCGCGCCAGGCAGCGAGCGCGGCCGCCGGGTCGGGCAGGAAGAACAGCACCAGCGACGCCGTCACCACGTCGTACGACGAGCCCGGCAGGCCGGGCTCGGAGGCGTCGCGAAGCAGCAGCTCGATGCCGTCGTGCCCCCCGGCGCGCAGGTCGGCGTCGAGTGCGCGCAGCATCCCGGTCGACAGGTCGATGCCGGTCACCCGGCCGCCCGGCCGGACCGCGGCGGCTGCCCGCACGGTCACCGCCCCTCGACCGCAGCCGACGTCGAGCAGGCTCTCGCCCGGCCGTGGCTGTACCGCGCCGAGGAGCAGGTCGGCGATCGGCCCGAAGTAGGCAACCCCGCTCTGGTCGTAGTCGTCGGCCATGGCGTCGAACGTCGCGACCACCCGGCGCACCTGCTCAGTCGGCTGCACGACGTCATCGTGTCGGCTGAGGTGGTGGTGGCGCCACGGTTCGTGGGTAACGCACGGCAGCTCCGGGGCGATGAACCGACGGGACCGTCGACGGACATGCACGCGTAGCCGGACGCCGGACGCCGGACGGCGGGCCCGGCAGCAGCGGCTGAGCCGCCGCGCGCCCGGAGGGGAGCGCGCGACGGCTCAGCCGCGCACCGTCAGGACACCGTCCGGGTCGCCTCGTAGGGTCGTCAGGTGACCGAGCACCGCCTGTCCCGCGCCCAGGCGCGCCGGATCGCGGTGCAGGCACAGCTGCTCGACGCGCACCGACCCGACGACCTGTTCGACGTGGTCCGGCACCTCACCCTGCTGCAGCTCGACCCGACCGCGGCGGTGGCACCCAGCGCCGACCTGGTGCTCTGGAGCCGGCTCGGCCCCGGGTACTCGCCCGCAGAGCTCCAGGACGCGCTCGACCGGCAGCAGCTGGTCGAGCTGCTCGGGATGGCCCGCCCCGCCGACGACCTCGGGCTCTTCCGCGCCGAGATGGCGATGTGGCCCGGCCCGCAGCCGTGGACGGAGTGGCAGGAGGACGTCCTCGACTGGGTCCGGGCCAACGAGGGGTGCCGGCTCGACGTCCTCGACCGGTTGCAGATGGACGGGCCGCTGCCCAGCACCGAGCTGCCGGACACCTGTGTCGTCCCGTGGCGGTCGAGCGGGTGGAACGACGGACGCAACCTGCGGATGATGCTCGACCTCATGGTGCTGCGCGGCGAGATCGCAGCCGCCGGCCGCGACGGCCGGGACCGTCTCTGGGACCTCGCCGAGCGGGTCTACCCCGCCGCATCCGCGGTGCCGTACCAGGAGGCCCGAGACGAGAGGGACCGGCGGCGGCTGCGTGCGCTCGGCATCGCACGGGCCCGGGCGACGGTCCTGCCGGGGGAGCCGAACCATGTCGGCGAGGCCGGCGAGCCTGCCGTCGTCGACGGCGTCCGCGGCGCCTGGCGGGTCGACCCCGACCTGCTGGACCGGCCGTTCGACGGGCGGGCCGCGCTCCTGTCGCCGCTGGACCGGCTGCTGATCGACCGCAAGCGGATGGCGGAGATCTTCGAGTTCGACTACCAGCTGGAGATGTACAAGCCGGTGGCCCGCCGCCGCTGGGGCTACTGGGCGATGCCCGTGCTCCACGGCGACCGGCTGGTCGGCAAGCTCGACGCCACCGCCGACCGCGGGGCCGGCGTCCTCCGGGTGCGTGCGCTGCACGAGGACGTGGCGCTCAGCGCGACGGCGCGAGCGGCGGTGCGGCGCGAGATCCGCTCGCTGGCGGACTGGCTCGGGCTGGACCTCGACCTGCCGGCCGGGTGACCGGGCGTCAGCGGGCTGCCGGAGTCCTCGAGGGTGCGACGTTCTGGTTGAGGTGGAAGACGTTCTCCGGGTCGTAGGTGTCCTTCACGGCGGAGAGCCGCGCCAGCTTCGCCGGCGAGTAGGCCCGGCGGACGCCCGCGGCCCCCTCGTCCCCCAGGACGTTGACGTAGACCCCGGAGGCGAACGGCTCGAGAGTGGCGGCGTAGGACCGGGCCGTCCCGATGCGCGCCTCGTCCTCGCGGGGATCGGTCCACCCGGTGCTGGCGCCGAGCTCGAACGCCGTGGAGCGGTGGCTGAACGCCGTGTCGTCCTCGGGGACGTCCGCGATCGCACCGCCGTACGCCTGCAGCCCCACCCCGGGCGCCAATGGGCCGAGGTCGGTCACCGCCACCATCGTGTCGATGACCTCGTCGGTGAGCTCGCGGAAGTAGTGCCCCTTGGAGTAGCGGCGCCGCGCATGACCGTCCACCGCGTCGTCGCGTGACTGCAGCTCGAGGTAGGTCGAGGGCACGATCCGCTCGCCGGACGGGCGACCCAGCGCACGTACCGCGGGGACGAGCGCCTCGGCGCCGTGCGGGTCGCCCACCCAGACGTAGCCGAGCGTCACGGCCCCGCCACCGATCCCCGCCGTGAAGGTGGCCCGGCGAGGTGCCGACGCGCTGAGGTCGCGCCACCCGCGCAGCACGGTGGCCGCCTGATCGACCGGGAAGTCGACCTCGACGGACAGCGCCTCGGTGCCGGTGTCGTGCAGCCGGAGCTCGAACTCGGTGACCACCCCGAAGTTCCCCCCGCCGCCACGCAGGGCCCAGTAGAGGTCGGGGTGCCGGCTGTCGCTGGCACGCAGCACGTCACCCTCAGCGGTGACGACCTCGAACGACGCGACGTTGTCGCAGGTCAGGCCGGCCTGCCGGGCCAGCCATCCCATCCCGCCGCCCAGGGCGAGACCACCGACGCCGGTGTGGGACACGTTGCCGGCGGTGGTGGCGAGCCCGTGCTGCTGGGTCGCGCGGTCCAGCGTCCCGAGCAGGGCGCCGCCCTGCACGACCGCCCGGCGCCCTCCAGGGTCGACCCGGACCGCGCGCAGCGGTGTCAGGTCGATCATCAGTCCGCCGTCGGGGACGGCGTGGCCGGCCGCGCTGTGGCCGCCGCACCGGATGCCGATCTCGAGGTCGTGCTCGCGAGCCGTGCGGACCGCGGTGACCACGTCCCGGACGCTCGCGCAGCGGATGATCAGCCGCGGGCGGCGGTCGACGATCGCGTTCCACACCGTCCGGGTCGCGTCGTACGCCGGGTCGCCGGGCAGCAGCACGGAGCCGTCCAGCGTGCCGGCGAGCCGTGCTCGAGTCGCATCGTCCATGCCACAGCAGACCACCCGATCGGCGGGAAGTCATCGGTCGTCAGGGCGACGCGATCCGGTCCAGCCCCGCGGGCAGCCGGCTGGCGGCAGCGCGGTCGAGCATCCACAGGGTCCGCTCGCGGCCACGCGCGGCGGCGGCCGGCACCTGGTGCTGTCCGGCACCCGAGAGGGCCATCGTGACGGCCTTGGCCTTGTCCTCGCCCGCGACGACGGCCCACACCTCGCGGGAGCCCTGCACCACGCCGAAGCCGAGCGAGATGCGGGTCGGCGGCGGCTTGGGCGAGTTGCGGACCGCGAACGCCGGCCGGTCGTCGTAGAGCGCCGGGTGGCCCGGGAACAGTGAGTTGATGTGGCCGTCCGGCCCGACGCCGAGCAGGCAGACGTCGAACGACGGTGCCGGCCCGTGGTCCTCCGGCCGGCTCGCGGCCGCCAGCTCGGCGACGTAGCGCTCCGCGGCCGCGTCGACGTCGTCGCCGTCGGGTCCGTCGCTGGGTGCCATGGCGTGCACCCGGGAAGGGTCCAGCGGCACCTGGTCCAGCAGCGCCTCCCTGGCCAGCGTCTCGTTGCGCTCGCGGTCACCCGCGGGCAGGAACCGCTCGTCGCCCCACCAGAGGTCCAGGCGGCGCCAGTCGACGGCATCGCGGGCCGGGGAGCCGGCGACCGCCTGCAAGGTGGTCCGGGCGATGGTGCCGCCGGTGAGCACGACCGACGCCGAGGCTCGTGCGGACTGGACGTCGACCAGCCGGGTGATCAGCCGGGCGGCCACGGCCGCTGCCAGCTCGTCCGGGTCTCGGTGGACGAGAACGGTGGGGGTGCTCATCGCGCGGAACGTGTCGCAGCCGACGGCTTCCGGGCGGCGGCCTTGGTGGCGGTGCGCTTGACGGCGGCCTTCGTGCGGGTGGCCTTCTGCACCGCAGTGCCGGCCGGCTTGGCCGCCGCCTTCGTCCGCTTCGTCGCCGCCTTCTTGGACGCTTCCTTGGTCACCTTCTTGGCGGTCTTCTTGGTTGCCACCTTCGCCGCCTTCGCCGCCTTCCTGGGGGTGGTCGTCTGGGGCGGCGTCTTCGCCGCCGGCGCGGGCCGGGCGGTCCGTCGCTTCTCCGGGTCCTTCCAGATCAGCGTGCGCATCGGCGGCCGGCCGTCGAGCGCCTTCTCGCCGGTGACGACGGACAGGGCGTCGGCGTAGGGCTGGTCCGCGTCCAGCCGTCGCAGCTCCTCGCCGAGCAGCTCGCCGAGGTCGCGTCGCTTGAGCGGCAGCTGCCGGTCGGTGATACCGGTGCGCGACAGGGTGGCCAGGTACCCGTCGGGCCGGTCGATGCGCAGCTTGTCCCGGCTGCCGAACCGCACCTCGATCGCCGTGACGCCGGGGCCGGGGGAGTCGCTGCGCTTGACCTTGATGCCCAGCCGGGCCGTGATCCAGCCGGCCAGCAGCGCGGCGCTCGGGTTGCCGCTCTCGGCCTGCACCTCCGCGGAGGTCGGCACGTCGGCCATGTCGTCGAAGGCGGACGCGAGCAGTGCCCGCCACGGTGTCGTCCTGGTCCACGCCAGGTCGGTGTCGCCGGGCGCGTAGTCCTTGGCGCGGCGCTTGAGCGCGGCCATCGCGTCGTCGTCGGTGGTGGCGTCGGTGACCCGCCGGCCCGCCAGCACGCCGAGCGCGTCCCAGGCCAGCTTGTCCGGGGTCGAGCCGTGCCACCACGTGACGACGGGCGCGTCCGAGGCGAGCAGCGGAAGCACCACCGACTCCGCGTGCAGCGAGAGCCGGCCGTACATGCGCATCATCACGGCCTCGTTGGCGCCGAGGCGGCCGCCTACCTGGACCTCGGCATCCAGCCGGTCGTCGGCGTCGACCCGACGGCGCACGACGACGAGCAGCCGGCACGGGTGGGCGGACGCGGCGGTCGCGGCGGCGCGCTGAGCCTCCTCGGCGTGGTCCTCCTCGGCGACCACCACGAGGGTCAGCGCGAGGCCGGACGCGAGCGCGCCCGCAGCCCGACGCTCGGCCGCGAGCGTCTTCACGATCTCGTTGCCGTGGGTGTCCCAGAGGATCGTCGTCATGCTAGGGACGCCTCCAGACGCGGCCGTCGCGGGCCAGCATCTCGTCGGCGCCCCGGGGGCCCCACTCGCCGGAGCGGTAGACCTCCGGCTTGCTGCCGGCCCAGAACTCCTCCAGCGGGTCGATCACCTGCCAGGACAGCTCGACCTCCTCGTTGCGCGGGAACAGCGTCGCGTCGCCGATGAGCACGTCCAGCAGCAGTCGCTCGTAGGCCTCCGGCGAGGACTCGGTGAACGCCTCCCCGTACAGGAAGTCCATCGACACGTCACGGACCTCCATCGCGGAACCGGGGACCTTCGACCCGAACCGCAGCGTCACCCCCTCGTCGGGCTGCACCCGGATCACCAGCTGGTTGTGGCCGAGCTCCTCGGTGTCGGTCGTCGTGAAGGGCAGGTGCGGCGCCTTCTTGAAGACCACCGCGATCTCGGTGACCCGGCGTGGGAGCCGCTTGCCGGTCCGGAGGTAGAACGGCACACCGGCCCACCTCCGGGTCTGGACGTTCAGGCGCACCGCGGCGTAGGTCTCGGTCCGCGAGCTCCGGGGGACGTTCGCCTCGTCCAGGTAGGAGACCACCCGCTGGCCGCCCAGCCACCCCTGGTCGTACTGGCCGCGGATCGCGTAGTGCTCGAGCTCCTTCGGCAGCTCGATCGCGCCGAGCACCTTGGTCTTCTCGGTGCGGATCGCCTCGGCGTCGAAGGCGACCGGCTCCTCCATCGCCGTCAGGGCGAGCAGCTGGAGCACGTGGTTCTGCAGCACGTCACGGGCTGCGCCCGCGGTGTCGTAGAAGCCCGCGCGGGAGCCGATGCCGACGTCCTCGGCCATGGTGATCTGCACCGAGTCGACGAAGTTGCCGTTCCAGACCGGCTCGAACAGCGTGTTCGCGAACCGGAGGGCCAGCAGGTTCTGCACCGTCTCCTTGCCGAGGTAGTGGTCGATCCGGAAGACGTCCTGGGCGGTGAACACCTCGTCGACCAGGCGGTTGAGCTCCATGCCGCTCTTCAGGTCGTGCCCGAACGGCTTCTCGACCACGACCCGTCGCCAGCCGCCTCGATCGGAGTTGTCGGCCATCCGGGTCCGCTGCATCTGCTTGAGCACGACCGGGAACATCGCCGGCGGGATGGAGAGGTAGAACGCGGCGTTGCCCTGGATGCCGTGCGACTCCTCCATGGCGATCAGCGTGGACGCGAGCGCATCGAAGGCATCGTCGTCGTCGAAGGATCCCGGCACGAACCGGATGCTGTCGGCAAGTCGCTGCCACACGTCCTCGCGGAAGCCGGTGCGGGCTCCTTCTTCCGCCGCGCTGCGCGCGAGCTGGGCGAAGTCGCCGTCGCCCCAGTCGCGGCGGGCGAAGCCGACCATGGCGAAGCCGGGGGGCAGCAGGCCGCGGTTGGCGAGGTCGTAGACGGCCGGGATCAGCTTCTTGCGCGCCAGGTCACCGGTGACGCCGAACACGACCAGGGCACAGGGTCCCGGCACGCGCGGCAGCCGCCGGTCCCGCGCGTCGCGCAGCGGGTTGTCGCGCTGGACGTGCCGCGGAGGGTGCTCGTCCGGCGGGATGTCCCGCAGCGGGGGATAGCTCGCGGTCACGCGGTCGGCCTTCCTGCCGCGGCGGCGGCGTCGAGCAGCTGGCGGACGCCCGCCGCCCGGTCGGTGAGGTGCAGGCGCACGACCGGGCGCGCCCGCTGCTCGATCGCGCGGATGTCGCCGAGCGCCTGCGCCATCTGCAACCGGCCGAACGAGTAGGGCCGGCCGGGCACGTCGACGTCGTCGGTGACGGCGCCGGTCACCTGGAGGAAGACCCCGACCTGCGGACCACCCTTGTGGAACTGGCCGGTCGAGTGCAGGAAACGCGGTGCCCAGCCGAAGGTGACCGGTCGGCCCCGCGCGGCCGTGGCCAGCCGGGGCCGGAGACCCTCGGCATCGCCGTCACCGTGCCGGTCGAGGTAGGCCATCACCGCGAGATAGCCGTCGTCGCCGATCGCGCCGACCAGCGCGCGCAGGACCCCCACCAGGTCACTGGGGCTACCCAGGCCGGCGAGGTCGCCGTGCACCTCGACGGCGCCGTCGACCAGGGCCGGCTCGCCCTCGGGCAGCGGGCCGTCGTCGCCGGACTCCTCGAGGATCTTGGCGGTGTTCTCCTTGGACTCGGCCACGTTGGGCTGGTCGAACGGGTTGATGCCGAGGATGGTCCCCGCCACCGCTGTGGCGTACTCCCACAGCAGCAGCTGCGCCCCGAGCGAGCCGCTGACGGCGGCGGCGTCGAGCCCGGGCCGCCCGGAGCCGAGCACGACGCGGTAGGCGTCCTTGCCGGCGTCGGCGAAGCCCGGTGCGTCGACGCCCTCGACGACGACCGGGAGGATGCCGGTGCCCTGCTTGCCCGTCGACTCGGCCACCAGCTGCTCGGCCCAGTCGCCGAAGCCGACGATGCCTGACCCGGCGTCGGCGATCACCAGCTTGTCGCGCCCGCCCTTCGCGGCGTCTCCCAGCGCCTGGCCCAGGACGATGCCGGGGTTCCCGTCCTCGCCGAGGTCACCCGAGAGGACACGGGCGTCGGCCAGCAGTCGCTCGACGTCGGCACCGGCGAGGTGGCTGGGGGTGAGCCCGAAGGCCGACAGCGCGCTGTAGCGGCCGCCGACGTCCGGGTCGGCCAGCACGATGGTGTAGCCGGCCTCGGTGGCGGCCTGATGCAGCGGCGAGCCGGGATCGGTCACGACGACGATGCGCCCGGCGACCTCGGCGTCGGTGAGCCCGGCGTCCCGGAAGGCTTGCTCGTACGCCCGACGGTGGCTGTCGGTCTCGATCGTCCCGCCGCTCTTGGAGGCCACCACGAGCACGGTGCGGTCGATCCGGTCGCGCAGGGCTGCCCCGACCTGGTGCGGGTCCGTGCTGTCGAGGATCGTGAGGTCGGCGCCGGCAGTGCGGGTGATGACCTCGGGCGCGAGCGACGAGCCGCCCATGCCGGCCAGCACCACGTGGTCCAGGCCCTGGGCGGCCAGCCGGTCCTTGATCTCCCGTAGCTGGGGGAGCAGGGACTCGGAGGACGTCGGGAGGTCGAGCCAGCCCAGCCGTACGGCAGCCTCGGCCCGGGCGTCGGGCCCCCAGAGCGTGTCGTCCTTGGCGACCAGCGCGGCGGCCAGCCCGGCGAGGTCGCTGCCGCCGCCGTCGTCGGCCCCGGTGCTGACGCTGACGCTCACCTGGCGTCGCCCTGCGCGTCGTCCTTGGCCGCCTTGGCCAGCCGCTGGAGCTCGGACCTGGTGGAGGCGAGCAGGTCGTTCCAGGACACCTCGAACTTGTCGACGCCCTCGTCCTCCAGCACCTGCACCACGTCGTCCATGTCGACGCCTGCCTCCCTGAGCGACTGCATGGTGGCAGCGGCGGAGGCGTACTCGCCACGGATCGTGTCGCCGCGGACGACGCCGTGGTCGGCCACCGCCTCGAGCGTCGGCTCCGGCATCGTGTTGACGACCCCGCGGGTCACCAGGTCGATGACGTACTGCGTGTCGTCGTAGGACGGGTCCTTGACGCCGGTCGAGGCCCAGAGCGGGCGCTGCGCCTGCGCGCCGGCGCCGGCGAGCGACGTCCACCGGTCGGTGCCGAAGACCTCCTCGAACGCCTGGAAGGCGAGCCGGGCGTTGGCGATGGCCGCCTTGCCCTTGAGGTCGGCCGCCTCAGGTGAGCCGAGCTTGTCCAGGCGCGCGTCGACCTCCGTGTCGACCCGGCTGACGAAGAACGACGCGACGGAGGTGAGGTTCGTCAGATCGTGCCCCGCGGCCCGGGCCCGCTCGACACCCGTGACGTAGGCGTCCATGACCTCGCGGTACCGCTCGAGGGAGAAGATCAGCGTGACGTTGACGCTGATGCCCTCGGCGATGCACTGCTCGATCGCGGGCAGTCCGGCTTTGGTGGCCGGGATCTTGATGAACAGGTTGGGACGGTCGACCAGCCACCACAGCTGACGGGCCTCGGCGATGGTCCGCTCGGTCTCGTGGGCGAGCCGCGGGTCGACCTCGATCGAGACCCGCCCGTCCGAGCCGCCGCTCGCGTCGTACACCGGTCGCAGGACGTCGCAGGCCCAGCGGACGTCGAACGTCGTGACCATCCGGATCGCTTCCTCGACGTCGACGCCTCGCACCGCGAGGTCCCGGAGCTGACGGTCGTAGGTGTCGCTGTCGCTGATGGCCTTCTGGAAGATCGTGGGGTTGGTCGTGACGCCGACGACGTGCTTGTCGCGGACCAGGTCGGCGAGGTTGTCGGTGGCCAGCCGGCCACGACTCATGTCGTCGAGCCAGATGGCGACCCCCTCGTCGGAGAGCTGACGCAGGGCTTCGGTCATGGGGTGCTCCCGTGTGTCGGAGGAGGGCTGGTGGGACGGCCGGGTCGCAAGACGGTCAGGAGCCGGTCTTGTCGCCGGTGATGACGCCGACCCGTTCGAGGCTGGCGTGTGCGGCAGCCACCACCCGGTCGGGGGTGAAGCCGAACTGCTCGAACAGCACGGTGTGCGCGGCGCTGGCGCCGTAGTGCTCGATGCTCACGATCTCGCCGGCCTCGCCGACCAGGTCGCGCCAGCCCATCGCGATCGCGGCTTCGACGCTGACCCGGGCCTTGCAGGTGCCGGGCAGCACCTGCTGCTGGTAGGCGCGGTCCTGGGCGTGGAACCACTCGACGCACGGCATCGACACGACCCGGGTGGGCGTGCCTTCGGCTTCGAGGGTGTCGCGCGCCTTCATCGCGAGCTGCACCTCCGAACCGGTGCCGATCAGGATCACCTGCGGCTGGCCGCCGGTCGCGTCCGCGAGGACGTAGCCGCCGCGCGCGGTGCCCTCGGCCGAGGCGTTCTCGGTGCGGTCCCAGACCGGCAGGTCCTGCCGGCTCAGGCAGAGGCCGGCCGGCCGGTCGGTGTGCTCGAGGATGGTCCGCCAGGCGACGACGGTCTCGTTGGCGTCGGCCGGGCGCACGACGTCGAGGCCCGGGATGGCGCGCAGGGCGGCGAGGTGCTCGATCGGCTGGTGGGTCGGGCCGTCCTCGCCCAACCCGATGGAGTCGTGGGTCCACACGTAGGTGACGGGCAGCTGCATGAGCGCTGCCAGCCGGACGGCCGGGCGCATGTAGTCGCTGAAGACGAGGAAGGTGCCGCCGTAGACACGGGTGCCGCCGTGCAGGGCGATGCCGTTCATGATCGAGCCCATCGCATGCTCGCGGATGCCGAAGTGCAGGACCCGGCCGAACGGTCCGCCGGTGAACATCTTCGACTGGCGGTCCTCCGGGAGGAACGACGGCTCACCCTCGGGCGTCGTGTTGTTGGACTCGGCCAGGTCGGCGGACCCACCCCAGAGCTCGGGCAGCACGGGTGCGATCTTCTCCAGGACCTTGCCGGACGCCTTGCGGGTGGCCATCCCCTTGGGATCGGCGGGGAACTCCGGCAGTGCTGCGGTCCAGCCGTCCGGGAGGGTGCGGGTGCGCAGCCGGTCGAGCAGGGCTTTGCCGTCGGCGTTCTTCTGGGCCCAGGCGGCGAACTTCTCGTCCCACGCGGCGTGCGCCGCGCGACCGCGCGCGACGACCTCGCGGGCGTGCGCCAGCACGTCGGGGTCGACGTCGAAGGCGGTGTCGGGGTTCATGCCCATGACCTTCTTGGTGGCGGCGACCTCGTCGCTGCCGAGAGCGCTGCCGTGGGCCTTGCCGGTGTTCTGTGCGTCCGGAGCGGGCCAGGCGATGACGGTGCGCAGCGAGATGAACGACGGCCGGTCGGTGACCTCGCGGGCCTTGTCCAGCGCGCGGGCCAGCCCGGCCACGTCCTCGTGGTAGCTGCCGTCGGCCGAGAGCCAGTCGACCTCCTGGACGTGCCAGCCGTACGCCGCGTAGCGGGCGGCGGTGTCCTCGGAGAGGGCGATGTTCGTGTCGTCCTCGATGGAGATGTGGTTGTGGTCGTAGATCAGCGTGAGGTTGCCGAGTCGCTGGGTGCCGGCCAGCGACGAGGCCTCGCTGCTGATGCCTTCCTCGATGTCGCCGTCGGAGGCGATGCAGTAGACGTGGTGGTCGAACAGGCTCTCGCCCTCGGGGGAGTCGGGGTCGAGCAGGCCGCGCTCGCGGCGGGCGGCCATGGCCATACCCACGGCGTTGCCGACACCCTGACCCAGCGGGCCCGTGGTCGTCTCGACGCCCGCGGTGTGCCCGTGCTCCGGGTGACCCGGCGTCAGCGAGCCCCAGGTGCGCAGCGACTTCAGGTCGTCGAGCTCCAGGCCGTAGCCCGAGAGGTAGAGCTGGATGTAGAGCGTGAGGCTGCTGTGCCCGCAGGACAGGACGAACCGGTCACGACCGGTCCACGCCGGATCGGTCGGGTCGTGCTGCAGGTAGCGCTGGAAGAGCAGGTACGCCGCCGGCGCGAGACTCATCGCGGTGCCGGGGTGGCCGTTGCCGACCTTCTGGACAGCGTCCATCGCGAGCGCCCGGACGGTGTCGACCGCCCGTGAGTCGAGGTCGGACCAGTCGAGCTTCGTCGTGCTCACAGGCGTCGGGCTCCTTTGACGATCGGGGAGACGGAGACAGACTCATCCACGGTGCGCCGGTGATCGGCCGCCCGTGAGCCTACTCGCGCAGGGGCGGGGATCCCCGCCCCTCGTTCGGGCCGTCCAGCGGCCGATACAACTCGTGCAGTCGATAGAGTGGGCCTGCCCGGGGGGCCTCCCGGCAAACGAACCACCGAGGAGAGCGCGTGACGGCCGTCGACTCACGCCGCGGTGCCGCTGCCCCGGTGGCCGGCGCCCGCGAGGCAGGTCGACCGCGGCGCAGCGCGCGGCAGGTCCTCACGGCCTATGTCGCCCTCACCAAGCCGCGCATCATCGAGCTGCTGCTCGTCACGACCGTCCCGACCATGCTGCTGGCCGAGGGTGGCGTGCCGTCGCTGTCGCTGGTCGCCGCGACCCTGGCCGGCGGCGCGCTGGCCGCCGGCAGCGCCAACACCCTCAACTGCTACCTCGACCGCGACATCGACCAGGTCATGCACCGCACCGAGCGGCGACCGCTCGCCACCGGCGCCGCGTCACCGCTCGAGGCGCTGGTCCTCGGCACGGTCCTCGGTGTCGTGGCGGTGGTGTGGCTGGCGCTGACCACCGGTTGGCTGCCGGCGGTGCTCGCCCTCGCGGCGATCGTGTTCTACGTCGGGGTCTACACGCTCGCCCTCAAGCGCCGCACGCCGCAGAACATCGTCTGGGGCGGCGCGGCGGGCTGCATGCCGGTGCTCATCGGCTGGTCCGCGGTCACCGGTTCGCTGGCCTGGACCCCGGCCGTGCTGTTCGCCGTCATCTTCTTCTGGACGCCCCCGCACTACTGGCCCCTGTCGATGCGCTTCCGCGACGACTACGCCGCTGCCGGCGTGCCGATGCTCCCGGTGGTGGCCGGCAACGTCACCGTCGGCCGGCAGATCGTGGCCTACTCCTGGGTGATGGTCGCGACATCGCTGGTGCTCTGGCCGGTCGCCGGCACGACGCCGTTCTACGGCGTCGCCGCCGCGGTGCTCGGCCTGGCGTTCCTCCTCGAGGCGCACCGGCTGCTCCGCCGCGCGAACCTGGTCGCGGCCGCCGCGGCAGCCGGGCACGTGGTGCCCGGCCCCTCGGTCGAGGCGGGTGCGATGCGGCTGTTCCACGGCTCGATCACGTACCTGACCCTGCTGTTCCTCGCGATCGCGGTCGACCCGCTCCTGCCCTTCTGACGGCCCGCCGCTCAGTCGGTCGACCGGGCACCGGCCGCCGGCGGGCCCAGCCGGACCGTCACCCTGGCGCCGCGGCCGCCGGGTCCGGAGCCGACCTCCAGGGACCCGCCCGAGGCCTCCGCGGTGCGCCGGACGATGTCCAGCCCGAGGCCGGTCGAGCCGGCCCCGCTCGCTCCGCGCCGCACGACGGTGCCGTCGGCGAGGCCGGGGCCGTCGTCGTCGACCTCGAGGACGGCGCCGCCGCGAGGGGTCGCGGCGAGCGAGACGCCGAACGGCACGCCGTCCGGCGTGTGCGCCAGGACGTTGCCCAGCAGCGCGTCCAGGGCGGCCTCGAGGTCGCCCTCGGAGGCGCGCACGGGTACCGGCCGGCTCGGAAGCGACAGCCGGACCGTACGGCCCTGGTCCTCGGCGAGCGCCTGCCAGAACTCCACCCGTTCCCGCACCACGTCGGTGGCGTCACAGCGTGCGGAGATGCCTTCCCGGACCGGCCGGCGTGCCTCCCGGATCAGGGCGTCGACGGTGCGGCTCACGGCGTCGACGTCGGCAACCAGGCGCTCCCGGTCGGGTCCCGGCGGCAGCGCGTCGACGTCGAGGCGCAGCGCGGTGATGGGGGTCCGCAGCCGGTGCGAGAGGTCGGCCACCGACTCGCGCTCGTGGGTCAGCAGCTCGCGGATCCGGCCGGCCAGCCGGTTGACCGCGACCCCCACGTCGTGCACCTCGGCCGGCCCGCCGGGCGTCACCCGGGCGTCGAGGTCGCCGGCGCCGAGCCGCCGGGTCGTGGCGGCCAGATCGCTGATCGGCCGGGTCAGCGAACGGGCCAGCCGGTCGGCCACCAGCAGCGACAGCACGAACAGCACCAGGGCGAGGAACGCCAGCACGCCCCAGGCCCGCCACACGCCGCGGTCGAGGACGGCCTCGCTCATGAGGGTGCTGATGACGGCGGTGCCGTCCGGCCGGAGCACCGGCTGGTCCAGCACCACCCGGCCGTCGGCGAGCGTGTGGGCCTCCGTCGACCGCAGGTCGCGGTCCAGCGCGGGGCGGGCGACGTCGAGCGGCTCGCCGAGCAGCGCACCCCCGGGCAGCCGGACCTGGGTGGTGTAGTCGTCGTCCGACACCGCGGCAACCGCCGCCTCGATCTCACCGTCGGTCCCGGACAGCACGGTGGGCACGATCCGCTGGCTGCGGTCCGCCGCCGTGCTGACGGCGGTGTTGGTGGCGGCCCGGTCGATGAGCAGGCCCAGCGGCAGGGTGAACGCCAGCAGCACGATCGAGGTCGTCGCTGCCACGAGCAGGGTCAGCCGACGCCTCACGGCGAGGGGGAGAGCTTGACGCCGACGCCTCGCACCGAGTGCAGCATCCGCGGCTCCGCCGCCGACTCGCCGAGCTTGCGGCGCAGCCACGACAGGTGCACGTCGACGGTCTTGTCGGCACCGCCGTACGGCGACTGCCACACGTCGGCGAGCAACGTCCGTTTCGTCACGACCTCCCCGGGCCGAGCGGCGAGATAGGCCAGCAGGTCGAACTCGCGGGGCCGCAGGTCGAGAGCGCGGCCGCCGAGCACCGCGCTGCGAGCCTTGGTGTCGACGACCAGGTCCCCCACGGTGAGCACTGCCGAGGTCGGCGAGGACGACCGGCGCAGCACGGCGCGGATCCGCGCGTCGAGCTGCTCGGCGCTGAAGGGCTTGACGAGGTAGTCGTCCGCTCCCGCATCCAGGGCGGCCACGGTCGTCGTGTCCTCGTCGCGGGCGGTGGCGACGATGACCGGCACGTCGCTGACCGGGCGCAGCATCCGCAGCAGCCGGATGCCGTCGAGGTCGGGCAGGCCGAGGTCGAGGACCACGAGGTCGGGCGGCTCGTCGATGACCCGCTGCAGGGCTGCGAGCCCGGTGGACTCGGAGGAGACCGCGTGACCGCGTTCCGTGAGCGCCCGGATCAGCGCGCTGCGGATCTGGGCGTCGTCCTCGACGAGCAGCAGCACGGCCATGCAGCGACGGTACTGGTGAGCCGTGCCCGAGCCGGTCTGTTGTCGCGCGCTGGCCCCGCTTTAGCCGGGCGTTAAGCGTCGGCGGGCCAGAATGGCACGGTGCAGAGACGAATCGCCCTGGTCGCGCTGTGGCTGGTGTTCGCCGTGGCGGCCGTGGGCGTCGGGTTCGGGGCTGCCAACCTCGTCGACGACCCGTACACCGGTTCGGCCGGTGGCGGGGTCCTGTCGGTCACCCAGGAGGGCGGCTCGTCGGCGGCGACCGTGCCGACCTCGACCTCGACCCCGAGCTCGACCCCGACCAAGCACCGCCGTCGCTCCTCGCAGAGCGCGTCGGCCCGCGAGAGCACGCCGACGACCCGAGTGGCCACGACATCGACCGCCCGGCCGGCCCCCTCGCCGTCCCGGACGCGGAGCGCCTCACCCCGGCCGGCCCGCTCGACCGACGCCAGCTCGGCCGGCACCTCCCGGACGGTGACGACCAGTGGTGGCGTCGTCACCGCGACCTGCCGCGGCGGCCTGGTGTCCGTCGGTGCGTCGCCCGCGGTCGGCTGGACCCTCGAGAGGGCGAGCGGCGGCTGGGGCGAGGAGGGCGAGGTGAAGTTCCGGCGCAGCGGCGGAGCCGAGGGCGAGGTGGAGGTGCACGTGGTGTGCGCTTCGGGAACGCCACGGTTCGAGTACGACGACCACGGCGGCAGCGGCAGTCGCGGCGACTGACGGCCGGGCCGAGGTCAGCCGGCCGACGACGCCCCGACCGGGGCCGTGGCGGGTGCCCCTTCCGAGCCGGGACGCTGTCCCGGCCGCTCCACCCGCTCCGTCATGCCCAGCAGGAGTCGCAGCGCGGCCACCCAGACCAGGCAGGCGCCGAGGAGGTGCACCATCACCAGGGCGACCGGCAGGTCGGTGACGTACTGCGCGTAGCCGACCGCCCCCTGAGCGAGCACCACGAGGAGCAGCTGGCCCGACCTCCGGCGCAGGTCCGGCGGTGCGGCCGTGGCTCGCAGGGCGAATGCCAGCCCGAGCGCCAGGCCGACGAGCAGGAAGACCAGGTCGGCGTGCAGCTGGGTGACCTCGACGACGTCGAAGGGCAGTCGGTGGGTCGCGTTCCTGTCCCCGGAGTGGGGTCCGCTGCCGGTCACCACGGTCCCCGCCACCAGCAGGCCGGCGGTCACGACGACCAGCGCCTGCCCGGCGCGCAGCAGGGCGGGGTGCACGAGGGTGCGCGCCGCCGTCGGTCGCCCGCCGGCGCGCTCGAGGGCGACGGTGGCGACGCCGACCAGCACCATCGAGAGGAGGAAGTGCGCCATGACCGTGACCGGGTTGAGCCCGGTCAGGACGGTCACCCCGCCGAGCAGGGCCTGCGCGACGATGCCGGCGAAGAGCACCAGGGCGAGGCGACGCAGGTCGCGCCGGCCGGCTCGCCACGCGACGACGACGGCGAGGACGACGACCGCCGACAGCGCGAACGTGAGCAGCCGGTTGCCGAACTCGACCAGGCCGTGACCGCCCATCTCGCGGGTCACCACCAGGCTGTCGTCGGTGCACCGCGGGAACGTCGGGCAGCCGAGCCCGGACGCCGTCAGCCGCACCGCCCCGCCGGTGACCACGATGCCGATGTTCACCGCGAGCGCACCGAGGAACGCGCGCCGCACGGCGGTCGGCGACGGTGCCCAGGCACGCCAGCGGTCGAGCATGCTCATCAGCGTACGGAGCGGTCGGCTCACTCCCAGCGGAAGGTGCGGGCGGTCAGCGCGCCTGCGACCGCCGCCCACAGGGCGAGGACCGCGACGTGGCCCCACGGGAGCCCGCCGCCGTCGCGCAGCACGACCCTGAGCCCCTCGGACAGCGCGCCGGCCGGCAGCGCCTCGAGCACGGGCCGGGCCCCCGTCGGGAACCGGTCCAGCGGAACGGCGATGCCGCCGCTCACCAGCAGCAGCAGGTAGACGAGGTTGGCCGCGGCAAGGGTCGCCTCGGCGCGCAGTGTGCCGGCCATCAGCAGGCCCAGCGTGCTGAAGGCCGCGGTCCCGGCGAGGAGCAGGACCAGCACAGCGAGCCACGTCCCCTTCGGGTCCCAGCCGAGCAGCTGGGCCACTCCTGCGAGCAGCAGGACCTGGAGCGCTTCGATGGTGAGCACGGACAGGGCCTTCGAGGCCAGCAGGGCGCCGCGCGGCAGCGGCGAGGCACCGAGCCGCTTCAGCGCGCCGTACCTCCGCTCGAAGCCGGTGCCGATCGCCAGCCCGGTGAACGCCGTGGACATGACGGCCAGGGCCAGCACCCCGGGCACGAGGAAGTCGACGCGGGCGGCGCGGGTCCCCAGGTCCATCACCTTGACGCTGCCGAACACCGTGAGGACGAGCACCGGGATGACCACCGTGAGCAGCAGCTGCTCGCCGTTGCGCAGCACCATCCGGACCTCGAGCCCGGTCTGGGCCAGCAGCATCCGGGGCACCGAGGCCGCGCCTGGCCGCGGGGCGAAGGTGCCGGCACCGTCGGCGGGGCGGCTGGTCACGACCGGAGCTCGGACCCGGTCAGCTCGAGGAAGACGTCCTCGAGCGAGCGCCGCCCGACGGTGAGCCCCAGCGGCATCACGTCACGGTCGGCCAGCCACCCGGTCAGGTCGGCCAGCAGGCGGGCGTCCACGTCGCCGTGCAGGACGTAGCGGCCGGGCGAGACCTCGTCGACCCGCGCGGCCGCCGTGACGGCCGCCGTCAGCGCCGCGACGTCGAGGCCGGGCGGGCCGTCGAACCGCAGGCTCCCGGCCGCGCCGGATGCGGTCAGCTCGCCGGGGGAGCCGACCGCGATGACCTTGCCGTGGTCGACGACGACCACCTGGTCGGCCAGTCGCTCCGCCTCGTCCATGAAGTGCGTCGTGAGCACCACGGTGACGCCGTCGGCCCGGAGTGCCTCGACCAGCTCCCAGGTGGCGCGGCGTGCCTGCGGGTCGAGCCCGGCGGTGGGCTCGTCGAGGAAGACGAGCTCGGGACGCCCGACGACGGCGAGCGCGATCGAGAGGCGCTGCTGCTGGCCGCCGGACAGCCGCCGGTATGCCGTGCGGCCGGCGGAGCCGAGGCCGAGACGCTCGATGAGGGACGGCACGTCCAGCGGGTGCGCGTGCAGTGCGGCGACGTGCCGCAGCATCTCCTCGGCCTTGACCCCTGGGTAGATGCCGCCCTGCTGGAGCATCACGCCGACCCGCGGCCGGAGGTCACGCGCGTCGCGCCACGGATCCTGGCCGAGCACGAGCACCGAGCCGGAGTCGGGCCGGCGGTAGCCCTCGCAGGTCTCGACGGTGGTCGTCTTGCCCGCACCGTTCGGCCCCAGGACAGCGGTGATGGAGCCGACCTCGACCGTGAGGGACAGTCCGTCGACCGCGAGCTTGCCGTCGTACCGCTTGACGAGGTCGACGACCTCGACGGCCGCGGCGCTTCCCACCCGGCGAGTCTACGGAGCAGGCTGCTGCCGGGCCGACGGCCGGTTGTCCGCCATCCACGAGGCGGCGAAGGCGACAGCCGCGCCGAGGCCGAACAGGTGGCTCGTCGCGTCCCCGACGCGGCCCGTCGAGACGGCACCGGAGTCGACGAACGCCGACCCGATGCGGTCGAAGTCGCCCTCGTCGACGTCCAGGTCCGCCCACGTCACCCAGGCGCGGGCTCCGTCCACGTCCAGTACCGCTCCAGCGAGCTGCCGCCGCTGGGCCGCGTGCGGCACCCGGTACTCGGCGAGGTGGAAGCAGGTGCACGAGCCGAACGTCGCGCCGAGCAGCAGCACCTGCGCCCCCACCCGCTCGAGGGTGGCCAGCGGCGACCGCTCCCCGCACTGCGAGTCGAGGTCGTGCACAGCGACGATCTCGGCCGCCCGGGCGCCGACAGCGGCGAACGAGGTCGTGGGATGCCCGCTGCGGACCGCCCCGGGCCAGGTGCGCAGCTGCTCGGCGAGCGCCCCCATCCCGCGCCCCGGGGTGAGGACCGGGTCGAACGCCGGGGTCTCGGCCCGGATGACGGGCCACCAGGCCTCGGGCACCGGCGGGTTGCGCCACCCCGCCGGGTCACTGTTGTCCCCGGTCTGGGTGGGCACGACGAGCGTGCCGCCGGGCCCGACGGCGTCCTGCAGCGCCTGGGCGACGGCGACCGTGCCGCCGGGAACGAACCCCAGCGCCTTGACCGAGCTGTGCACGAGCAGCGTGGCTCCGGGGCGCACGCCGAGCGCGGCCAGGTGGCTCGCCAGCGCGCGCCTGGGGTGCAGCCGGCGCCCGTCCGCGTCCGGTGGTGTGTCGACCGTCACGCCGAGGATCCTCCCAGGGGCCGGCAAGCCGGTTTGCGGGCGGCCGACAATAACGGCACACTGATGTTGTGAAATCCACCCTTGAGGCCACCACGCGCGACCGTGTCGCGCGCACGGTGCTCGAGGACGGCCCCACCACAGCCGCCCGGCTGGCCGAGCAGCTCGGTCTCACCCCTGCTGCCGTGCGCCGGCACCTCGACGCCCTGCTGGCCGACGGCCTGCTCGAGGAGCGCGAGCCGCGGCCCACCGCCGTGCGCGGCCGCGGGCGGCCGGCCCGGCTGTTCGTCCTCACGGAGGCGGGGCGCGACGCGTTCGACCAGGCCTACGACGACCTCGCCGCCAGCGCGCTGCGCTTCCTGGCCGAGACCGGCGGGCGCGACGCCGTGGGGGCCTTCGCCCGGCAGCGGGTCTCCGAGCTCGAGGCGCGCTATCGCCCGGTGGTCGACGCCGCAGCGCCGGCCGAGCGCGTGGGGGCGCTCGCGGCCGCACTGTCGGCCGACGGCTACGCTGCCGCGACCCGCCCCGGCGGGACGGGCCGGCCGGGGGAGCAGCTCGCGGGGGAGCAGCTGTGCCAGCACCACTGCCCGGTGGCCCACGTCGCCGAGCAGTTCCCCGAGCTGTGCGAGGCGGAGACCGAGGTCTTCGGCCGCCTGCTCGGCACCCACGTCCAGCGCCTGGCGACCATCGCCCACGGCGACGGCATCTGCACGACCTTCGTCCCGCGAACCACTCGGGACGCCGCACACCCACCGACGGAGGAGTCCTCGTGACCGCCATCCCGGAGACCACGCACGCCGAGGTCGACGCGCTCGGCCGGTACCAGTTCGGCTGGTCCGACACCGACACCGCGGGCGCCACCGCGCAACGCGGCCTGTCCGAGGACGTCGTCCGTAACATCTCGGCGCTCAAGAGCGAGCCCCAGTGGATGCTCGACCTTCGCCTCAAGGGGCTTCGCCTGTTCGGCAAGAAGCCGATGCCGACCTGGGGCTCCGACCTGTCGGGCATCGACTTCGACAACATCAAGTACTTCGTCCGCTCCACCGAGAAGCAGGCCACGTCCTGGGACGAGCTGCCGGCGGACATCAAGAACACCTACGACCGCCTGGGCATCCCGGAGGCCGAGAAGCAGCGGCTGATCGCCGGGGTCGCGGCGCAGTACGAGTCCGAGGTCGTCTATCACCAGATCCGCGAGGACCTCGAGGAGAAGGGCGTCCTCTTCCTCGACACCGACACCGCGCTGCGCGAGCACGAGGACCTGTTCCGCGAGTACTTCGGCACGGTCATCCCGGTCGGCGACAACAAGTTCGCGGCTCTCAACACCGCCGTGTGGTCGGGTGGGTCGTTCATCTACGTGCCGCCGGGGGTCAAGGTCGACATCCCGCTGCAGGCCTACTTCCGCATCAACACCGAGAACATGGGCCAGTTCGAGCGGACGCTGATCATCGCCGACGAGGGCTCGTCGGTGCACTACGTCGAGGGCTGCACGGCCCCGATCTACTCCAGCGACTCGCTGCACTCGGCCGTCGTCGAGATCATCGTGAAGAAGGACGCCCACGTCCGCTACACGACGATCCAGAACTGGTCGAACAACGTCTACAACCTGGTGACCAAGCGCACCGCGGTGCAGGCCGGTGGCCGGATGGAGTGGATCGACGGCAACATCGGCTCCAAGGTCACCATGAAGTACCCCGCCTGCTACCTGCTCGGTGAGCACGCGCAGGGCGAGACCCTGTCGGTCGCCTTCGCGGGCGAGGGCCAGCACCAGGACGCCGGCGCCAAGATGGTGCACGCCGCGCCGCACACCTCCTCGACCATCATCAGCAAGTCGGTCGCGCGCGGCGGCGGTCGCACGTCGTACCGCGGCCTCGTGCAGGTCCTCGAGGGTGCCAACGGCTCCCGCTCGACCGTGAAGTGCGACGCGCTGCTGGTCGACACCGTGAGCCGCAGTGACACCTATCCCTACGTCGACGTCCGCGAGGACGACGTGACGATGGGGCACGAGGCGACCGTCTCCAAGGTCAGCGACGACCAGCTCTTCTACCTCATGAGCCGCGGCCTGACCGAGGACGAGGCGATGGCGATGATCGTGCGCGGCTTCGTCGAGCCGATCGCCAAGGAGCTCCCGATGGAGTACGCCCTCGAGCTCAACCGCCTGATCGAGCTCCAGATGGAAGGGTCCGTCGGTTGACAGTCGCGTCCGAGATCCTCAGTCCCGAGACCGGCGGGTTCAGCGGCAAGCCGCACTCGCACGGTGCGACCCCGGTACCGGGCGACAGCCGTGGTGAGCGGCGCCGCTCGTTCGACCCGGCCGACTTCGTGGTGCCCGTCGGGCGCGAGGAGGAGTGGCGGTTCACCCCGCTGCACCGCCTGCGCCACCTGCACGAGGACGCCGCACCCGGTAACGGCGGCGTGTCCGTCGCCGTCGACGCCGCTCCGGAGGTCCGGGTCGAGACGGTGTCGCGCGACGACGACCGTCTGGGCACCGGCGGCATGCCGGCCGACCGCGTCGCGGCTCGGGCGTGGGCGTCCTTCGAGAAGGCCACCGTCCTCACCGTCCCGCGCGATGCCGTCGCCAGCACCCCGACCGTCGTCACGACGACGGGTCAGGGCGTCGACAAGGGCGCTGCCTTCGGTCACCTGCTCATCGACGTGCAGCAGTTCGCGCAGGCCGTCGTCGTCCTCGACCACGTCGGCAGCGCGACCTACGCCGACAACGTCGAGTTCCGCGTCGCCGACGGCGGCCGGCTGACCGTCGTCGTCATCGACGACTGGGCGGACGACGCCGTGCACGCCGCCCAGCACTCCGTGACCGTCGGCCGCGACGCCTCGTTCAAGAGCATCGTCGTCAGCTTCGGCGGCGACCTCGTGCGGGTCGCGTCGGAGGCGCGCTACGCCGGCACCGGCGGCGACGTCGAGATGCTCGGCGTCTACTTCGCCGACGACGGCCAGCACCTCGAGCACCGGCTGTTCGTCGACCACGCGCAGCCGCACTGCCGCTCGCACGTCACCTACAAGGGTGCGCTGCAGGGCGCCGAGGCGCACACGGTGTGGATCGGCGACGTCCTGATCCGGGCCGAGGCCGAGGGCACCGAGACCTACGAGCTCAACCGCAACCTGATCCTCACCGACGGCGCCCGCGCCGACTCGGTGCCCAACCTCGAGATCGAGACCGGCGAGATCGTCGGCGCCGGCCACGCCAGCGCCACCGGACGGTTCGACGACGAGGCGTTGTTCTACCTGCAGTCCCGCGGGATCCCCGCCGACGAGGCCCGCCGGCTGGTCGTGCGCGGCTTCTTCGCCGACGTCATCGGCCAGATCGGCATCCCCGAGGTGCAGGACCGGCTGATGACCAGGGTCGAGGCCGAGCTCGAAGGCGCGGTGCACTGACGTGCCCCAGGAGACAGCCCAGTTCCAGCGCGCCTGCGCCGTGGCCGACGTGGCCGACGGCACCGCCGTGCGCGTAGTGGTCGACGGCGTCCCGGTGGCCGTGGTCCGCAGCGACGGCGAGGTCTACGCGATCCACGACGTGTGCTCGCACGCCAACGTCGCCCTGTCCGAGGGGGAGATCGACGACCAGACCATCGAGTGCTGGCTGCACGGGTCGCGGTTCGACCTCGTCACCGGCCGCCCCACCGGCCTGCCGGCCACCCAGCCCGTTCCCGTGTACCCCGTGAAGATCGACGGCGACGACGTCCTCGTCTCCGTCGCGAAGGAGAGCTAGTGAGCACCCTCGAGATCCGCGACCTGCACGTCACCGTCGATGCCGAGGGGACGCCCAGCGAGATCCTGCGCGGCGTCGACCTCACCGTGAAGGCCGGCGAGACGCACGCGATCATGGGCCCCAACGGCTCCGGCAAGTCGACGCTGGCCTACTCCATCGCGGGCCACCCGAAGTACACCGTCACGAGCGGCTCCGTCACCCTCGACGGCGCCGACGTGCTGGCGATGACGGTCGACGAGCGAGCCCGGGCCGGGCTGTTCCTCGCGATGCAGTACCCGGTCGAGGTCCCGGGCGTCTCCGTGACGAACTTCCTCCGCAGCGCCAAGACCGCGATCGACGGCGAGGCGCCGAAGCTGCGCACCTGGGTCAAGGACGTGCGCGAGGCGATGGAGCGGCTCTCCGTCGACCCGTCGTTCGCCGAGCGCAGCGTCAACGAGGGCTTCTCCGGCGGCGAGAAGAAGCGTCACGAGATCCTGCAGCTCGAGCTGCTGCAGCCGAAGATCGCGATCCTCGACGAGACCGACTCCGGACTCGACATCGACGCGCTCAAGGTGGTCTCCGACGGCGTCAACCGCGTCAAGGCGGGCGGCGAGACCGGGGTCCTGCTGATCACGCACTACACCCGCATCCTGCGCTACATCCAGCCCGACTTCGTCCACGTCTTCGTGGGCGGCCGGTTCGTCGAGGAGGGCGGTCCCGAGCTGGCCGACACCCTCGAGGCCGAGGGCTACGAGAAGTTCCTCCCCGCGAGCGCCTCGGCATGAGCCTCCTGTCGGGTGCTCCCGTCCTCGACGTCGAGGAGGTCCGCAAGGACTTCCCGGCGCTCGAGCGGCTGGTGCACGGCGACAAGCCGCTGGTCTACCTCGACAACGCTGCGACGTCGCAGAAGCCGCGCCAGGTGCTCGACGCGCTCGACGACTACTACGAGCGGCACAACGCCAACGTGCACCGCGGTATCCACGTCCTGGCCGAGGAGGCCACGGCGCTCTACGAGGGCGCTCGCGACAAGGTGGCGCGGTTCGTCAACGCGGGTGACCGGGCCGAGATCGTCTTCACCAAGAACAGCACCGAGGCCCTCAACCTCGCCGCCAACGTCATCGCCTGGGCCGACCGTGGCCAGGGTGGTCGTGGCCTCGGCCCCGGCGACGAGGTCGTCATCACCGAGATGGAGCACCACTCGAACATCGTCCCGTGGCAGCTGGTCACCCAGCGGTCCGGAGCGACGCTGCGCTGGTTCTCGCTCACCGACGAGGGCCGGCTCGACCTGTCCGACGTCGACCGCGTCATCACCGAGCGCACCAAGGTCGTGTCGTTCGTCCTGGTGTCCAACATCCTCGGCACGGTCAACCCGCCGGAGGAGATCATCCGGCGGGCGCACGAGGTGGGCGCACTGGTCGTCGTCGACGCCTCGCAGGCGGCGCCGCACATGCCGCTCGACGTGCAGGCCCTCGGCGCCGACCTGGTGGCCTTCACCGGGCACAAGATGTGCGGCCCGACCGGCATCGGCGTCCTCTGGGGTCGTCGTGACGTGCTCGAGGAGCTGCCGCCGTTCCTGGGTGGCGGCGAGATGATCGAGATGGTCACGATGGCCACCTCGACCTACGCCGGGCTCCCGCACAAGTTCGAGGCGGGCACGCCGCCGATCGCGCAGGCCGTGGGCCTCGGTGCGGCGGTCGACTACCTCACCGGCCTCGGCATGGACGCGGTGCACGCGCACGAGCAGCACATCACTGCCTATGCCCTGGACCGCCTCCAGCAGGTCGAGGGCATGCGCATCATCGGGCCCGCCACCAGTGAGGCGCGCGGGGCGGCGGTGTCGTTCGCCCTGGGCGACCTGCATCCGCACGACGTCGGCCAGGTGCTCGACGAGCTCGGCATCGCGGTGCGCGTCGGCCACCACTGCGCGCGGCCGGTGTGCCTGCGCTACGCCGTCCCGGCCACCACGCGTGCCTCGTTCTACCTGTACTCGACCGAGGCCGAGGTCGATGCCCTGGTCGACGGCCTCGAGCACGTGAAGAGGTTCTTCGGCCGCAGCGTCGGCGTCGGGGGTGGCCTGTGAACCTCGAGTCGATGTACCAGGAGATCATCCTCGACCACTACCGCAACCCCCACCACAAGGGGCTGCGCGACCCGTTCGATGCCGAGGTGCACCACGTCAACCCGACCTGTGGCGACGAGGTCACCCTGCGGGTCCGGATGGCCGCGGACGGCGGCACCGTGCAGGACGTGTCCTACGACTCGATGGGCTGCTCGATCTCGCAGGCTTCGGTGTCGGTGATGACCGACCTCGTGGTGGGCAAGGACCTCGCGACCGCGGACGCCGCGTACGACGCCTTCCTCACCCTGATGCGCACGAAGGGTGACAGCGAGGCCGTGATCGACGCAGACGAGGACGTCCTCGAGGATGCGGTGGCGTTCGCGGGCGTGTCGAAGTACCCGGCGCGCATCAAGTGCGCCCTGCTCGGCTGGATGGCCTGGAAGGATGCCACCGCCCAGGCGGTTGCACTGCACGACCGAGGCACGACGGAGGAGAGCGCATGAGTGAGACCGCGACCGACCCCAGCACGGGTGCCGGCGGCCCGACCGTCGCGACGGTCGAGGAGGTCGAGGAGGCCATGCGTGACGTGGTCGACCCCGAGCTCGGCATCAACGTCGTCGACCTCGGCCTGGTCTACGGCGTGCACGTCGACGACGACAACGTCATCACCCTCGACATGACCCTCACGTCGGCGGCCTGCCCGCTGACCGACGTCATCGAGGACCAGACCAACTCCGCGCTGGCGCCGCTGGCCAAGGAGGCCCGGATCAACTGGGTCTGGATGCCGCCGTGGGGCCCGGACAAGATCACCGACGAGGGCCGCGAGCAGCTGCGCGCCCTCGGCTTCAACGTCTGACCTGACCGCTCGACACGGCGGCTGACCCGCCGTCGGTGGTGCGGTCAGGGCGGCCAGGACGAGCACACCCTTCGCCTGCCGCGCTGGGCGCCGTCGGTCATGTTCCGCATCTCGAGACGAGCGGTGCTTCACACGGCTCAGCGTTGCCTTGCATGGCGTGCACGCCATGCAAAGCAGCACCACGCCATGTGAAGCGCCCCGGTCGTCCCACCGATCGAGACCGGCGGCGCTGGCCCGGCACATGGAAGCGTCCGCGTCCTTGGCCGCTCTGACCCGAGCCACGAACGGTGGATCACGGTCCCGTCAGGTCCGAGAACGGGCCGGACGGCGGGAGAGCCGCGGCCGGAAGGCAACCGACGGGTACCTAGATCCCACTGAACGTCGTGCAGGCGTTGACGTCGCCGGTGGTGCGGCCGGTGGTGAACCACTTCTTGCGCTGGGCGGCGGAGCCGTGGGTCCACGACTCCTTGTCGACCCGGCCCTGCGTCTGCTGCTGGATCCGGTCGTCGCCGACGGCCGAGGCCGCGTCCTGGGCCTGCTGCACCTCGGCGTCGCCGACCGACACGTTGCCCGCGTCGTCGGCCAGCTTGCTCCACACCCCGGCGTAGCAGTCGGCCTGCAGCTCGAGGGCGATCGACAGCGCGTTCTGCTTGCTCGGGTCGGCCTGCTGGGCGGAGCGGACCTTGCGCTCGGTGCCGAACAGGGTCTGCAGGTGGTGGCCCGCCTCGTGGGCGAGGATGTACGCCTGCGCGTAGCGGCCCTCGGCCCCGAACTCCTGCTGCAGCTGGTCGAGGAAGCCGATGTCGAGGTAGATGCTCTGGTCCGGCGGGCAGTAGAACGGCCCCACCTGGGACGACGCCTGGCCACAGCCGGTGGAGACGGCCTGGGTGAAGAAGGTCAGCGCCGGCTGCTGGTAGGTGTCCCCGGCCCGGGCGAACTCGTCGGTCCAGACCTCGTTGATCTCGTTGTAGACCTTGACGAGGAAGCAGTCGTCGTAGGTGTCGATCGCGCCCTTCTCGTTGCAGCGGGTGGCGAGGTCGCTCTCGCCTGCGCCCTGTCCCTGCACCGAGCCGTCCTGCGGCACCAGCTGGGGGAGGCCGCCGCCGCTCCCGCCACCGCCGCCCAGAACCTGGATCAGGATGTAGACGATCAGGCCGACCACGCCGATCCCACCGCCGCCGATGGCGACCGGGCCACCGACCCGGCCGCCGCCCCCGCCCCTGCGGTCGCGGACGCCGGAGACGTCGACCTTCTGGTCGTCGAAGTCGATGCCCATGTGCCACCTGTCGGAGTCGGTGCGGTGTCGAGCGCGCGTACACTACGCGGCATGTCCGCGCCGTGCCCGTGAGCCGATCTGCCGTGTTCGTGGGGCAGTACCCACGAACCCCAGCTCCCACCCACGCCGACGACGAAGGACCTTCCCGATGATCACCGCCACCGCGCTGGAGCTGCGCGCCGGGCCCCGCCTGCTCCTGGGGGCCTCCACCTTCCGGGTGGCCCCGGGCGACCGCGTCGGCCTCGTCGGCCGCAACGGCGCCGGCAAGACCACGCTCACCAGGGTCCTCTCCGGGGAGACCCAGCCGGCGGCCGGAGCCGTCACGCGTTCCGGGGTGGTCGGCTACCTGCCGCAGGACCCGCGCACCGGTGACCTGGGAGTCCTCGCCCGCGACCGCATCCTGTCGGCCCGCGGCCTCGACGTCGTCGTCCGCCGGATGCGTGACACCGAGGGCGAGATGGCCAGCGCCGACGCCGAGACGCACGAGAAGGCGATGCGGCGCTACCCGCGGCTCGAGGAGGAGTTCCAGGCCGCCGGCGGGTACGCCGCCGAGAGCGAGGCCGCGGCGATCGCGTCCAGCCTCGGGCTCCCGGAGCGGGTCCTCGAGCAGCCGTTGCGCACGCTGTCCGGCGGCCAGCGGCGGCGGGTCGAGCTCTCGCGCATCCTGTTCTCCTCCACCGGATCGGACGCGACCCTTCTGCTCGACGAGCCGACCAACCACCTCGACGCCGACTCCATCGTGTGGCTGCGCGACTACCTGTCCGGCTACAAGGGCGGCCTGGTGGTCATCAGCCACGACGTCGGCCTGCTCGAGCGCACCGTCACCCGGGTGTTCCACCTCGATGCCAACCGCACCGAGCTCGACATCTACAACATCGGGTGGAAGGCCTACCTGCTGCAGCGCGAGACCGACGAGCGCCGGCGCAAGCGGGAGCGGGCCAACGTCGAGAAGCAGGCCTCGGTCCTCAAGGCGCAGGCCGACCGGATGCGCTACAAGGCCACCAAGGCACGCGCCGCGCAGAGCATGGACAAGCGGGCCGCCAAGCTGCTGGGCGGGCTGGAGGACGTCCGGCGCAGCGACCGGGTGGCCAAGCTGCGCTTCCCCGACCCGGCGCCCTGCGGCAAGACGCCGTTGACCGCCGAGGGCCTGTCGAAGTCCTACGGCTCGCTCGAGGTCTTCACCGACGTCGACCTGGCGATCGACCGGGGCAGCCGGGTCGTCATCCTCGGACTCAACGGGGCGGGCAAGACCACCCTGATGCGGTTGCTGGCGGGCGTCGAGGAGCCGGACACCGGCGAGGTCGTGCCGGGCCACGGGCTGAAGATCGGCTACTACGCGCAGGAGCACGAGACCCTCGACCCCGAGCGCACCGTCCTGGAGAACATGCGCAGTGCGGCACCGGAGCTCCAGGACGCCGAGGTGCGCCGAACGCTCGGGTCGTTCCTGTTCACCGGGGACGACGTCGACAAGCCGGCCGCGGTGCTGTCGGGCGGGGAGAAGACCCGGCTCGCACTCGCCACCCTGGTGGTGTCGAGCGCGAACGTCCTCATGCTCGACGAGCCCACCAACAACCTCGACCCCGCCAGCCGTGAGGAGATCCTCGGCGCCCTGCGGGGCTACGCGGGCGCCGTGGTGCTCGTCACCCACGACGAGGGCGCGGTCGAGGCGCTCTCGCCCGAGCGGCTGATCCTGCTCCCCGACGGCGTCGAGGACCTCTGGAACGAGGAGTACGCCGACCTCGTCGCCCTCGCCTGAGCCGCCCACCCTGCTGAAAGCCGGAGGTATCGGGCGGCCGGCGCGTGATCTCCCGCAGCCGGTGGCCTCAGCATCTGGCGCTCGGGGTGCGGTGCGACGATCATGGGCATCCACGGGGCCGGGGTCAGCAGCACCGGGACGCACGGCGACAAGAGGAGGCTGGCGTGGCCGAGCTCAAGAAGGGCGCACGCATCACGGGAGGCGACCGCACCAAGCTCGCGGCCGACCTCAAGCGCAAGTACGCGACGGGCACGAGCATCCGTGAGCTCGCTGCCGACACCGGTCGCTCCTACGGCTTCGTGCACCGGATGCTGTCCGAGTCCGGTGTCGCGCTGCGCGGTCGCGGTGGCGCGACGCGCAGCAAGAAGTCCTGACGACGCCCGGCGGCGCGCAGCCGCCGTCGAGCGACGGCGTCCGGCTCGACCACGAGCCGGGCTCCGGGCTGGCCACCGTGACGCTGGCCCGTCCCGAGAAGCGCAACGCGCAGACTCCGGCGACCTGGCGCCGGCTGGCGGCCCTCGGCGAGCGCCTGCTCGCGGACGACGACGTCCGCGTCGTCGTGCTCCGGGCCGAGGGGGCGTCGTTCTCGGCCGGGCTCGACCGCGCGATGTTCACCACCGGTGTCGACGGGGAGCCGGGGCTGATCGGCCTGGCGGCGCTGGACGACCCGGGCCTGGACGCGACGATCGACGGCTTCCAGCAGGCGTTCGCCTGGTGGCGTGACGACCGGGTCGTCAGCATCGCGGCCGTCCAGGGGCACGCCGTGGGCGCCGGGTTCCAGCTGGCACTCGGGTGCGACCTCCGGGTGGTCGCCGACGACGTGCAGCTGGCGATGAGGGAGACCTCGCTCGGACTCGTGCCCGACCTCGGTGGCACGAAGCCGCTGGTCGACCTGGTCGGCTACGCCCGCGCCCTGGAGATCTGTGTGACGGGCCGCTGGGTCGGCGCCGACGAGGCGGTCGCGAGCGGACTGGCCTCGCTGGCTGTGCCGGCGGCCGACCTCGACGAGACCGTCGGCGACCTGGCGGCGGCTGTCCTCGCCGCCCCGTCGGAAGCGGTCCGGGCGACGAAGGCCCTCCTGCGTGGCGCCCGCCACCGGGGGTACGACGACCAGCGTGCCGCCGAACGCGCGGCGCAGGCTGTCCGGCTCCGCGAGCTCGCGGGAGCCGTCGCCGGCACGGCAGCAGAGGAGCGGTAGTGGATCTCGCGCTCAGCGACGAGCAGCGGGCGGTGCAGGCGGCGGTGCGGGAGTGGGTGGCCGAGGTGGTCACGCCCCAGTCGCTGCGCAACGACCGGGAGGAGCGCTTCCCCCAGGAGGCGCTGGACGGCCTGAAGCAGACCGGCTTCGTCGGGATGTCGATCCCGGAGGAGTACGGCGGCGGTGGCGCCGACCCGCTCACGTACTGCCTGTTCATCGAGGAGCTCAGCCGCGGTGACGCGAACGTGCGCTCGATCATGTCCGTGCACCTGGGACTCGTGGCCGGGTCGGTGGCCCGCTGGGGGACCGAGGAGCAGAAGCAGCAGTGGCTGCCCCCGATGGCGACCGGGGAGGTGCTCGGCTGCTTCGGGCTCACCGAGCCCGACCACGGTTCGAACCCGTCCGACCTGCGCTCCACCGCGGAGGCGCTCCCGGGGGGCGGCTGGCGGATCAGTGGCCGCAAGGTGTTCATCACCAACGGTTCCATCGCGCAGGTCGCTCTGGTGATGGCGCGCACGGGCGGTCCCGGCGGGAAGGGCGTCTCGGCATTCCTCGTCCCGACCGACCGGCCCGGCTTCAGCGCCAACCCGCTGCACGGCAAGCTCGGGCTGCGGTCCTGCGACACGGCAGAGCTGGTGCTCGACGGTGTCGAGGTGGGACCTGACGCGCGGCTCGGCGCGGACGGCGACGGTCTCAAGGTCGCGCTCTCGGCGCTCGACGACGGCCGGATGTCGATCGCCGCGTCGTGCACCGGCATCAGCGCGTCCGCGCTGGAGATCATGACGGCCTACGCCGGCAGCCGCGAGCAGTTCGGCAAGCCGATCGCCGGCCACCAGCTGGTGCAGGAGATGATCGCCGACTCCGCGGTCGACGTGGACGCGTCGCGGTTGCTGACCTGGGCGGTGGCCGACCTCAAGGCTCGCGGCGAGCGCTACTCGCTGGCGGCGTCGAAGGCCAAGCTGTTCGCCACCGAGGCGTCGATCCGGGTGGCGAACAACTGCATCCAGGTGCACGGCGGGTACGGCTACGTCGACGAGTACCCCGCCGCCAAGCTGCTGCGGGACGCCCGCGTCACGACCCTCTACGAGGGGACCAGCCAGGTGCAGAAGCTGCTGATCGGCCGGGCACTCACCGGCGTGAGCGCCTTCTGAGCCCGCATTTCTCGCGACGGGTGGCTCTCGCCGGCGGCCTGGGTGGGTTGCTGGCCGGTTGCGTCGGCTCCGACAGTGGAGGACGGTCGCCGGCCGGCCCGGGGGCGCCGACGTCCGAGCCCTACGGCGGGCTGAGCAGGCAGCGGGGCGAGTGGACGTTCCCGCAGGCCGGCGGCAGCCCGCTGCCGGTGGTGATGCTGGTCCACGGCGGCTACTGGCAGCCCGGCTACGGACCGGACCTCGAACGGTCGGTCGCGGCGGCGGCAGCACGACGGGGACTCGCGGTCTGGAACATCGACTACCGGGCGGCCGACGCCGACTACCCGGCCACCTTCCTCGACGCCGCCGCCGCGCTGGACCACCTGCCCGTCAGCGGCTTCGCCGACCGGTTGGACCTCGACCGGGTCGCGGTGGTCGGGCACTCCGCCGGCGGACATCTGGCGCTCTGGCTCGCCAGCCGGGCCGCCCTGCCCCCTGGTGCCCCCGGGGCACCTGAGGACGGATCGCCGCAGGTGCGCCTCGCCGTCGGGCAGGCGCCGCTGGCCGACCTGGTTGCGGCGGCGCGGCAGCAGCTCGGCGGGGGAGCGGTCGAGTCCTTGCTGGACACGACCCCGGAGGCCGACCCCGACCGGTATGCCGTGTCGTCGCCGCAGGCGCTCCTCCCGCTGCCGGCCGCGGGCCGCCCCCGGCTGCTCCTCGTGCACGGCACCGACGATGCGGTGGTGCCCATCAGCCAGAGCCGCGGCTACGCGGCTGCGGCGCGCCGGTCGTCGACCCCGGTCACCCTGCGGGAGGTTCCCGGCGCCGGACACCTCGATCACCTCGACCCGACGTCGGACGCGCTCCGGCCGGTGTGGGCCGCCCTGCGCCGGCTCTGAGCCGGCCCGCCAGACTCAGCCCGAGTTGATCACGGTCGCGTGATCAACTCGGGTCATCGGTGGCTCTCACGCCGCGGTCGGCACGAGCACGCCGCGGTAGGGCTCGCGACCGGTCCACGTCTCGAGGCGGCGGGCTCGTGACCGACGGCGAGGACCGGGGTAGGCGAGGTCGTCCTCGTCCTGGCTGTCTTGAGCGCGCCCGCGACGGCGGGAAGCAACCCGCCAGGGCCGTCGTCGGCGGGACGAGAACGGGCCAAGGGTCGGGGCGCTGTCCGACCAGCGACGTACGGTCCGGGGGAATGCACCTCGCTTCCGGAGGCGTTGCACCGGGGAGGTAGCCAGGACGATGAGGAGGCGCGCGTGTCGATGTCCCACGGGCCGTGGGCGGCCATGCGGTCGCTCACGAGGGACGGCGAGGTAGCGAAGCGCAAGCTCGCACCCGGCACGATCCCGCGGATCGTCGGCTTCGCCCGGCCGTACAAGCGGCAGATCTCGGTGTTCCTCGTCCTGGTGGTGCTCGACGCCATGCTCGTGGTGGCCCTGCCCCTGCTCTTCAAGGTGATCGTCGACGAGCTGTCCCCCGGGGGCGGCCGTGAACGATCGGTCGTCGTCGCCGTCGCCCTCGGTGTCGCCGGGCTCGCGGTGGTCGACGCCGGACTCACGCTGTGGCAGCGGTACCTCTCGTCCCAGGTCGGCGAGGGGCTCATCTACGACCTGCGTACCCGCGTCTTCAGCCACGTCCAGCGGATGCCGGTGGCGTTCTTCACCCGCACCCAGACCGGTGCGCTGGTCAGCCGGCTCAACACCGACGTCATCGGCGCCCAGCAGGCGTTCACCTCCACACTGTCGTCTGTCGTCTCGAACGTCGTCGGGCTGGTCCTCGTGCTCGCCGCGATGTTCTACCTGTCGTGGCAGATCACCCTCGGTGCGCTCGTGCTGACCCCGCTGTTCCTGCTGCCGGCCCGCTGGGTCGGCCGCCGCCTGCAGGTCATCACCCGCGAGGCCATGCAGCTCAACGCCGGTATGGGCACCCGGATGACCGAGCGGTTCAACGTCTCGGGTGCCCTGCTGGTCAAGCTGTTCGGCCGGCTCCCCGAGGAGTCGGCGGCCTTCGCCGGCCAGGCCGGTCAGGTGCGTGACATCGGCATCAGGCAGGCGATGTACGGCCGGGTGTTCTTCACCAGCCTCACCCTGGTCGCCTCCCTCGCCACCGCCCTCGTCTACGGCGTGGGCGGCGTCCTCGTCATCGAGGGCAGCATCACGCTGGGCACCCTGGTGGCACTGACCGCGCTGCTGGGCCGGCTCTACGGGCCGCTGACGGCACTGTCGAACGTCCAGGTCGACGTGATGACCGCACTGGTGAGCTTCGAGCGCGTCTTCGAGGTGCTCGACCTGCCGCCCATGATCGACGAGAAGCCGGATGCGATCGACCTCCCGCGCGGGCAGGTCGACGTCGAGCTGCGTGACGTGTCGTTCCGCTACCCGACCGCCGACGAGGTGTCCCTCGCCTCGCTGGAGTCGGTGGCGGTGCTCGACCAAGCACCCAGCCAGCAGGTGCTGCAGGACGTCTCGTTCGTCGTGCCGGCCGGCACGATGACTGCGCTGGTCGGTCCCTCCGGTGCCGGCAAGACCACCATCACCAGCCTGGTCGGCAGGCTCTACGACACGGTCGACGGCGTCGTGCTCGTGGGTGGCCACGATGTCCGTGACGTCACGCTCGCATCGCTGCACCGGACGGTCGGCGTCGTGACGCAGGACGCGCACATGTTCCACGAGACGATCCGCACCAACCTGCTCTACGCGCGCACCGACGCCACCGACGCCGAGCTGACCGCCGCGCTCCGGGCGGCGCAGATCTGGGACCTCGTGGGCTCGTTGCCCGACGGTCTCGACACGACGGTCGGCGACCGCGGCTACCGGCTCTCCGGCGGGGAGAAGCAGCGGCTGGCCATCGCCCGGCTGCTGCTGAAGGCGCCGGACGTCGTGGTCCTGGACGAGGCCACCGCCCACCTCGACTCCGAGTCGGAGGCCGCCGTCCAGCGCGCGCTCAAGGTCGCGCTCGAGGGCCGCACCTCGCTGGTCATCGCGCACCGGCTCTCGACGGTGCGCGACGCCGACCAGATCCTGGTCGTCGACGACGGTCGGGTCGTCGAGCGTGGCCGGCACACCGAGCTGCTGGCCTCGGGCGGCCTCTACTCCGAGCTGTACGAGACCCAGTTCGCCTCGCAGGAGGACAAGGCCCCGGCGGCGGTCGAGGTCGGCTGACCGCCGACACCTGTCACCGCCGGTCAGGGACATCTGTCACGTCCCCTTCCGGTGACGGTTCGGTAGCGTCTCCGAGATGACAGATCTCGGGGAGCGAGGCGCGTTACGGGGGTCTCCGGAAGGCCGGGACGTGGCCATCGAGGTCACCGGTCTGGTCAAGCGCTACGGCGACCTGGTGGCCGTCGACGGTGTCTCGTTCGAGGTGGGCCGAGGCGAGTTCTTCGGCATCCTCGGGCCGAACGGCGCCGGGAAGACGACGACCCTGGAGATGGTCGAGGGGCTTCGGCCCGCCGACGCGGGGACCGTGCGGCTGCTCGGCCAGTCGCCCTGGCCGCGCAACGCCGCCCTCCTGCCGCGGATGGGCGTGCAGCTGCAGGCGTCGGCGTTCTTCGAGAAGCTCACCGCCCGCGAGCAGCTGCAGACCTTCGGCGCGCTCTACGGCGTGACCGCACGACGGGTCGACGAGATGCTCGAGCTGGTCGGGCTGACCGACAAGGCCCGCACCCGCGAGAACCAGCTCTCCGGCGGGCAGCGTCAGCGGTTGTCGATCGCGTGTGCGCTGGTCCACGACCCCGAGCTGGTCTTCTTCGACGAGCCCACCGCCGCCCTGGACCCGCAGGCCCGGCGCAACCTCTGGGACGTGCTGCGCGAGGTGCAGTCGCGCGGCACCACCGTCGTCTACACGACGCACTACCTCGACGAGGCCGAGATCCTCTGCGACCGGGTCGCCATCATGGACGCCGGCCGGATCCTCGCTCTCGACTCGCCCGCCGCGCTGGTCCGCGGCCTCGGCGCCGACACTCGGGTCGCGCTGCCGCTCGGCCAGATCGACGCCGACGCGGCGGCCGCCCTGCCGGCGGCGGGTCAGGTCCAGGTCCACCAGGCCGAGCTGGTGATGACGACCTCCGCGCCGGCGCAGCTGCTGTCGGCGCTCGCCGCGCGGGACCTCCTCGCGGGCGTGAGCGTCCGTACGGCGACCCTCGAAGACGTGTTCCTCGACCTCACCGGACGGGAGTACCGCGCATGACCGCCACCAGCACCCTGGCCCCCGCAGAGCCGGCGCCCAGGACGGTGCCGACGCCGTCGCCGTTCGGCTCGCTGCTGTCGCTGGCCCGGGCGATGCTCCGCAGCTTCTTCCGGGACCGGATGGCGCTGTTCTTCACGTTCTTCTTCCCGCTGATGTTCCTCGTCGTCTTCGGGCTCATCTTCAACAGTCCCGACACCAGCCGGACGACGATCGGAGTCGTCGGGCACGGGGCGCTCGTCGACCGGCTCCCGACGTCGGTCCTGGAGCTGGACCGCTACCCGACCTTCGCGGCCGGTGTGGCAGCGGTCCGGGCGGGCGACGTCCCGGCCGTCGTGGTCCAGCGCGGTGAACGCCTCGTCGTGCGCTACGCCGCGAGCGACGCGGTCCGGGCAGCTACGGTGAACGGCATCCTGAGCAACGTCGTGGCCCGGGGCAACGTCGCTGCCTCCGGCTCGCCCGCGACCCTCACGCTGGACTCGCGCCGGGTCGAGGACACCTCGCTCAAGCCGATCCAGTTCACCACGGGCGGCATCCTGTCGTGGGGTGTGGCGACCTCGGCGGCCTTCGGTGCGGCGCTGACCATCGTCAGCTGGCGCAAGAAGCAGCTGCTGCGCCGGATCCGGCTCTCGCCGGCCCCGGTGTGGACGGTGGTCGGGGCGCGGGTCGGTGTCAGCATCGTCGTCGCCTTCGTGCAGGCCGCCCTCTATGTCGGCGTCGCCCTGACTCCACCGTTCGGCCTGCAGCTGGCCGGGAGCTGGTGGCTGGCGGCCCCGCTGCTGGTGTGCGGCACCCTGGCCTTCCTGTCGATCGGCCTGCTCGTCGGCGCGGTCGCCAAGACCGAGGAGGCTGCCAGCGCGATGGCCAACTTCATCGTGCTGCCGATGGCCTTCCTGTCCGGCACCTTCTTCGACATCTCCGGTGCGCCGGCCTGGCTGCGGCTGGTCAGCCAGGCGTTCCCGTTGCGGCACATGAACGACGCGATGCTCGACGTGCTGGCCCGGGGGCAGGGCTTCGGCGCGGTCTGGCAGCCGTGCCTGATCCTGCTCGGGTTCGCCCTGGTCCTGTCGCTGGTCGCGACCCGGGTGTTCCGCTGGGACGACGTCTGAGCCGGTAGGTCTGTCGGGCCGGTCAGGTCACGGCGCGCGTGAACCCGGCGAGCGACTCGGCCAGCAGGGCCGGCAGGGACTCGGTGACGGCGTACTCCGCGAGCACGGCGCACAGGGCGGCGGCCAGCACCCGGCCGCGAAGCTCGCGCTCGGCGTCGGGCCGCTCGCCGTACGCCGCGAAGAACGCCTCGCGGGCGGAGCCGGACAGCGCGAGGTAGCCGAAGGACAGGTCGACCACGGGGTCGGCGAGGCAGGCGTCGCCCCAGTCGATGACGCCGGTGGCGGCGCCGGCACTGTCGACGAGCACGTGCCGCAGGTGGAGGTCTCCGTGGGCCAGCACCTCGGGGCCGGCAGGCGGTCCGAGAGCGCCTCCCGCCGCGAGCAGGGCGTCGTAGGCCGCGTCCTCGTCGCACCCGCGAGCCCACAGGCCGTGGGCCGCGAGCCGGTCGAGGGACTGCCGCCCGACCGGGCCGCGGGCAGCCGGGGTCGCCCGGCGCATCGGGTCGTGCGGGAGCCCAGCCCCGAGCCGGTCGGCCAGCTCGGGCCGGTGCAGCGCGCGCAGGAAGTGGCCCACCTCGGCACCCAGCCGGTCCCGCCCGTCCTCGGCCAGGCCGGCCGCGGCCACCTCGACCCCGGGCAGCAGCCGGCCGCCCCAGAACGGCCACGGGAATCCGCCCTGCGGTCGGCCGACCAGCTCGGGCACCGGCACCGGGAGCGTCAGCAGCGGCGCCAGCGCTGGCAGCAGCGCGACCTCCTTCGCGAGCAGGTCGGCGCCCATCTGCCGTCGGGGGAACCGCACCGCCCAGCTGCCGTCGACCACGAACACGGTGTTGTCGAACCCGTAGGCGAGCGGCTGGACCGTCTGCAGCGCGAGCTGCGGGAACTGGGCGGCCAGCAGCTCGCGGGCGCCACGCTCGTCGAGCGAGTGCTCGGGGTCCCACAGGTTCCCGGCCATCCTCGCGACCGTAGCGTCACACGTCGCGGGTAGCGTCCCCGCCGTGCCGGACCGGGTGCTGACGCAGCGCGAGCTCAACCGTGCCCTGCTGGCACGCCAGGGCCTCCTCGAGCGCCGGCACGGCGCCGTGGCGCGCGCCGTCGAGCGGATGGGTGGCATCCAGTCGCAGTACGCGCCGTCGTCGTACGTCGCGCTCTGGTCCCGGCTCGAGGGCTTCCGCCGGGCCGACCTCGACCGGGCGCTCGCGCGACGATCGGTCGTGCAGGCAACGCTGATGCGGGCCACGATCCACGTGGTGTCGGCCGCCGACTTCTGGCCGCTCGCCGACGCCGTCCGCGCGCCGCGCCTCGCGTGGTACCTCCGGGTCGAGCGCGGCGCAGTCGGCGAGGCCGGGCTGCGTGTCGCGGCACGCACCGCGGAGGCGGCGCTGCGCGCGGGCCCGCTGCGGCAGGCCGAGCTCGAGGACCTGGTCGACACGGCGTCCCGGCCGGCCGTCGGCATGGTGGTCGACCTGGTGCGGGTGCCGCCGGCCGGCACCTGGGCGCAGCGGCGGGCCGACGTCTACGGTCTGGCCGAGACCTGGCTGCCGCGACCGGCCGGCGACCCGCCCGACCCGGTCGACCAGGTGGCCCACCTGGTCCGCCGCTACCTGGGAGCGTTCGGGCCGGCCCACCGGCGCGACATCGCCACCTGGGCGGGCCTCAAGGTCCGGGACCTCCTGCCGGCGCTGGAACGCCTGGAGCTGCGGAGCTTCCGGGCCGAGGACGGCGACGAGCTGGTGGACCTGCCGCGCGCACCCCTGCCGGACCCCGACACGCCGGCGCCGGTGCGCTTCCTGCCGACCTGGGACGCCGCGCTGCTCGCGCACTGCCGCCGCAGCGGGCTGCTGCCGGAGCGCTACCGGGCCGCGATCTTCAGCACGAAGAACCCGTTCTCGCTCGGCACGGTGGCGGTCGACGGCGAGGTCCGCGCCACCTGGCGGCCGGCGGACGGCAGGATCGAGGTGTCCGAGCTCGAACCGCTCGCGCCGGCGGCCCGCACGGCGGTGGCCGAGGAGGCGGACCGGCTGGCTGCCTTCCACCGTGACTGCGACGCCGGCTGACAGCCCTCAGATCGCGCGCATCATCCCGCCGTCGACCGGCACCATCGCGCCGGTGAGGAAGGACGCCGCGGGCGAGAGCACGAACGCGGCGACCTTGCCGAACTCCGCCGGGGTTCCGTAGCGGCGCAGCGGGATCCGCTGCTCCCACGCCTCACGCGCCTTGCGCCCCTTGGTGCCGTCGCCGTCGAGCTCGACGATCCGGTCGGTCTCGATCCGGCCCGGGAGAAGCCCGTTGACCCGGATGTTCCGCGGACCCAGCTCGTCGGCCATGCTCTTGGCCAGCATCCCCAGCCCCGGTCGCAGGCCGTTGGACGCCGCCAGCCCCTCGATCGGCGCCTTCACCGACGTCGACAGCACGAAGGCGATCGACCCGCCCTCCTCGCCCACGCTGGTCGCGACGGCGCGGGCGATCCGCAGCGCCCCGAGGAACACCGACTCGAAGCCCGCGCGCCACGCGTCGTCGTCGAGCGAGAGCGTCTCGCCGGCCGGTGGGCCGCCCACGCTGACCAGCGCGCCGTCCAGGCGGCCGAAGCGACCGACCGCCGCGGCGGCCAGCCGCGACCCGAGGCCGCTGTCGGCCAGGTCGCCCGGGACGGCGATGACGCGGTCGCCGGCATGCAGGGACGACGCCGCCAGCTGCAACGATTCCTCGTCGCGGGCGCAGAGCACCACCCGCGCGCCGTCGGCGACCAGTGCCTGGGCAGTGGCGAAACCGAGTCCGCGGCTCGCGCCGGTGACGAGGTACACACGATCGGTGAGTCCGAGGTCCATAGCGGCATCCTGCCCGGCGCCGTGGCCGGGCATGCGGGGCGGGTGCGCAACGATGGCCGGGTGCCCGGCGACCTGACCACCACTGCGGTCGGTCTGGTCCTGCTGCTGGCGGTGGCCGTGGCCGCCGACCGGGTGGGTTCCCTCGGTGTCCGGGGCGATCTCGCGGTGGCCGCCGGGCGCGCGGTCGTGCAGATCAGCCTCGTCGGACTGGTGATCGCGGCGGTGCTGAGGACGCCACTGCTGGCGCCGCTGTACCTCGTGGTGATGCTGCTGGCCGCGTCCGCCACGTCGGCGCGCCGGATCGGCGTGCCCGGGCGGTCGTGGCCGGCGGCGGCGGCCGCCATCTCGCTGTCCTCTGCCCTGACCGTCGGGGTGGTGGTGCTGAGCCGGGCCGTACCGGTCGACGCCCGGCACGTGGTCCCGCTCGCCGCCCAGGTGGTGGGCGGCGCCATGACCGCGACCTCTCTGGCCGGGCAGCGGTTCGTCGACCAGGTGGCGACCTCGTGGGCCGAGGTCGAGGGCTGGCTGGCGATCGGCGCCACCGCGACCGAGGCCGTGCGCGACCAGGGGCGGCTCGCCGCGGCGCGCGCCCTCGTCCCCGCACTGGACCAGACGCGGAACGTCGGGCTGGTGGTCCTGCCGGGCGCGTACGTCGGGCTGCTGCTGGCCGGTGCCAGCCCGCTGGATGCCGGGCGGCTCCAGCTGCTCGTGCTGGTGGGACTGCTCGCCGCCGAGTCGGTGGCCGTGGTGGTGGTGACCCGGCTGCTGGCACCGGCGCTCGGCGCGCAGCGGGTGCCGGCGCAGGGTTGACCCCGAGGGAGTCAGTCGCGCTGCTCGGCCTCGGCGTGGCGTTGTTGCAGCCTGGCGCGCACCTCGTCCGGTGTGTACGCCGTGCGCTGGCGGCGGTCGCGGGCGACGACGACACCGCTCGCGGCCACGCCGACGAGCCCGGCCACGCCGAGCAGCTTCCAGGCGTTCAGCTTTCCCAGGGGCACCTGCCTAGGCTACCCAGCGTGCCCGCAGCCGGAGTGCCCCTCGACGAGGCGGTGGAGCTGACCCGGACCGGTGACCTCTGGCTCTTCCGCGGCCGCAGCGCGGCCGACCGGGCGATCCAGGTCACCACGAACAGTCCCGTGAACCACGTCGGCATGGCGGTGGTGCTCGACGACCTGCCGCCGCTGATGTGGCACGCCGAGCTGGGCCGCTCGCTGCCCGACGTCTGGTCCGGCAACCACCAGCGCGGCGTCCAGCTGCACGACCTCGGCGACGCGGTGCGGCAGTGGGCGCAGCGTTACGGGCAGCGTGCCTGGCTCCGGCAGCTGGACGAGCCGGTCACGGCCCCGATGGAGGACGCCCTGCTGCGTACCATCGCGCGGCTGGACGGGACGCCGTTCCCCTCGACCGCGGGGCTGGCCGGCCGCTGGCTGGCCGGCCGCCTGCCGCGGCTGGGCCGGGTCGGCGGCGCGTCCCACGAGGTCGCGATGGAGACGGCGTACTGCGCGGAGGTCGTCGCCCTCACGTACGAGGCGATGGGGCTGCTGCCGGCCGGGCGGCGTGCCGGCTGGTACGACCCGGGCAGCTTCTGGAGCGGCGACGACCTGCTCCTGGAGGCCGGGGCCGGGCTCGGCCGCGAGATCGCGGTCGACGTCCCCGATCCGGCGTGAGCGGGTCCCTCACCCGGCCGCGCCGGCTGTCCCGTGGCGACCGGGTGGCCGTGGTCGCCACCAGCGGCCCGCTGGTGCCCGCTCGGCTGGCCCGGGGGGTCGCCACGCTGGAGTCCTGGGGTCTCGAGGTCGTCGTGGGGGAGCACGTCCGGGAGGCCCGGCGGCACCTCGCCGGCACCGACGAGCAGCGGGCCGCCGACCTGCAGTCAGCCTGGTGCGACCCGGTCGTGCGCGCCGTGGTCTGCGGGCGGGGCGGCTCGGGCGCGGCCCGCGTGGTCGACCTGCTCGACTGGGAGGCGATGCGTGCGGCCGGGCCACGCGTGCTCGTCGGCTTCAGCGACGTCACCGCTCTGCACCTGGCCGTGTCGCGGCGACTCGGGCTGGTGTCCCTGATGGGACCGATGGCCGCGACCGAGGTCTTCGCCGGCGACGATCCCGACCCGGAGAGCGTCGAGGGGCTGCGGGCGGCCCTGATGGACCCGCAGTCCGCACGGGTCCTGGCGGCCGGGACGCTGCACGGTGTGGTCGGTGGACGGGCGCGAGGGCAGCTCGCCGGCGGGACGATCGCCCTGCTCGCCCAGGCCGCGGGCACGTCGGACCAGCGGCCGGCCACGGGTGCGCTCGCGGTCCTCGAGGACGTGGGCGAACCGACCTACCGCCTCGACGCGCTGGTGACCCAGCTGCTGCGCACCGGTTGGTTCGCCGGGGTCGCCGGTGTGGTCCTCGGCACCTTCGAGGGCTGCGGTCCCGACGCGGAGGAAGTGGTGGTCGAGCGGCTCGCGCCGCTCGGCGTGCCGCTGGCCACCGGGCTGTCGTTCGGTCACGGCCGCCCACAGCTGACGGTGCCGCTCGGCGTCGAGGCGGACCTGGACGCCGACGCGGGAACACTCGTCCTGCGGCAGCCCGCCCTGCGTTGAGTCACCAGGCGGACCTCGTCACCGGCGCTCCGGTCGGTTCGGCCGCCACGTGTCGCCCCGGCCCTCGGGGGTCAGGTCGAGAGCGCCCCAGAGGGCCCACACCAGGTCGAGGTGCCGGTCGTCCTCGCCGGGAGCCGTCGCCGCCTTCTCGCTGGCGTAGAAGTGCCGGACCGGGCCGTCCCTGCGGGTGAACACGTTCATCCGCGAGGTCAGCTCGCCCGACGGCGTCTGGCCGCCGTAGTCGGCCGCGTAGGAGGTTCCGGCGCACGAGACCAGCCGGACGTTGCGCCACCGACGCTCCCGGCCGTAGGCGCGCAGCCGCTCCAGCGACGCCGGTGCGACGACCGCGAAGGCCACGCGCTGCCCCAGGTCAGGCGCGGCGCCGTCATAGCCGTCGATGAGAGACGTGCACATCCGGCAGACATCCCCCTCCTCGTCGCCGAGCATGAAGCTGTAGAGCATCAGCGTCCCGTGCGGCCCGAACAGTGCGCTCATCCGCACGTCGCGCGGGTCGTCGTCGTCGTCGATGTCGGTCGGTCCCTCAGAGAACACGTAGTCCTCGGGGACCGCTCCACCGGTCGGCAGCGAGCGCCGCCGGGCAGCCACCGCCTCCAGTGCGCGGCTCAGCTCGTGCTCCGCCTCCGTCAGCGCGTCGCGGGCCTCTCGGTACGCGACGCTCTCACCCGGCCACCGTGGCTGCGTCGTCCTCGGGTCGGTCACGTTCCGCTCCTCCCGTGCGTCCGGTCTGCTGATGGGGCGTCAGGCGTCGGGCGAGCCCCGCTCCTCGGCCGTTGCGCGGCGTCCACGCCCGGGACCCTCCGCCAGGTTCAGCGCGGAGTTCACCAGCGCCAGATGGCTGTAGGCCTGCGGCACGTTGCCGAGCTGGCGGCCGGCTGCGACGTCGTACTCCTCCGCCAGGAGACCGACGTCGTTGCGCAGCTCGAGCAGCCGCTCGAAGCGCTGGCGGCCCTCGTCCACCTGGCCGTCGAGGACGAGCGCGTCGGCCAGCCAGAAGCTGCACGCGAGGAAGGCGCCCTCGTCGCCGGGGAGCCCGTCGGCTCCGTCGTCGGTGTCGTAGCGCCGGACCATGCCGTCGGCCGACAGCTCCGACATCACGGCGCGCAGGGTTCCGCGCACCCGCTCGTCCTCCGCCGGGAGGAAGCCGACCTGCGGGATGAGCAGGAGTGCGGCGTCGAGCCCGCGGGACCCGTAGTACTGGGTGAAGGTCTGACGCTCGCTGTCGTAGCCCTTGGCAAGCACGTCGGCGTGGATCTCGTCGCGCAGCGCGCGGTAGCGGTCGACGGGTCCGTCGTAGTGGAGCTCTTCCACGGTGCGGACCGCGCGGTCGGCGGCGACCCAGGCGAGCACCTTGGAGTGGGTGAAGTGCTGGCGGCCGCCGCGCACCTCCCACAACCCCTCGTCGGGCTCCTTCCAGCCGGACTCCAGCCAGTCCATCAGGCCGCGCTGCATGCGCCAGGCGTCCTCGCTGGGGTCGAGGCTGTACGACCGCGCGAGGAAGAGCGTGTCCATGACCTCGCCGTAGACGTCGAGCTGTCGCTGGCCCACGGCTCCGTTGCCGACGCGGACCGGGGTCGCGCCCTCGTATCCGGCCAGCCAGCCCAGCTCGCGCTCCTCGGCGTGCCGCTCGCCGGCGACGCCGTAGAGGATCTGCAGCCGCTCGGGGGATCCGGCGATGGCGCGCAGCAGCCACTCGCGCCAGTCCCGCGCCTCCTCCGTGTACCCGGTGCGGACCAGCGCCTGCAAGGTGAAGGTCGCGTCGCGCAGCCAGCAGTAGCGGTAGTCCCAGTTGCGCGAGCCCCCGAGCTCCTCCGGCAACGACGTGGTGGCGGCGGCGACGATGCCGCCGGTGGGCGCGTAGGTCAGGGCCTTGAGGGTGAGCAGCGACCTGACCACTGCCTCTCGGTACGGGCCCTCATAGGTGCAGCGCGCGGCCCACCCCGACCAGAACCGCACTGTCTCGTCGAGGGCGCGGTACGGGTCGACCGGCTCCGGGCGGTGCTGGTAGGACGGGTTCCAGGTGAGGACGAACGCCTCGCGCCGGCCGGCTTCGACGGTGAAGTCGCCGAACGAGGCGAAATCGCGGCCGTGGTGGGCCACGTCGGAGGCCAGCCAGACCGCGTCCGGCCCGGCGACCGCGGCCAGCATGCCGTCGAGGTGCCGCACCCAGGGCACGACGTCGCCGTAGCCGAACCGCAGCCGCAGCTCGCTGCGCATGTCGACGGTGCCCTCGACACCCTCGACGATGCGCACGACGTCGGGAGCCTCGCCGCGCTCGGGCATGAAGTCGATGACGCGCACCGTGCCCTGGTCGGTGACCCACTCCGACTCCAGGACCAGCGTGTCGCCCCGGTAACGGCGGCTCGTGCACATGCCGCCCGAGCGTGGTGCGAGGGTCCAGTGACCGTTGTCCTTGGTGCCGAGCAGCGCGGCGAACACCGCGTCGGAGTCGAATCGGGGGAAGCACAGCCAGTCGATCGACCCGTCCCGGCACACCAGGGCGGCCGAGAGCCGGTCGGAGATCAGGGCGTAGTCCTCGATGCGTCCGGCCATGACCGTGTCCTACCCCGAGACCCGCACGTCGATCACCTGAGGGCCGCTGCTTCGGGTGGCCCGGCGGTCGGCTGCCTCGCGGCGGGCCAGGACGACGAAGGCCCCGAGAGCCATCAGGGCGAAGAGGAACCACTGCACGGCGTACGCCAGGTGCGGGCCGGTGCTCAGCTGGGGCAGGTCCAGGCGCTCGGGTGCCCTCCGCGGGCGCGGCTGCTCGCGGGTCAGCTCCCCGTAACCGCCGTAGGCCGGGTACGGCAGGTCCTCTCGGATCGAGGAGACATCGATGCGGGTCACCTGACCACGGGGCGGCGTCCCTGTCGTCGACGCGAGCTCGCTCGGCCGGAGCCGCACGGTGACGGCGACCTCTCCCGGCGGCGGCCGCGGGACGTCGGGCACGACGGTGGCGTTCTCGCCGGCCGGGACCCAGCCCCGGTCGACCAGCAGCGCGGGTCCGCCGGAGGTCACGAACGGCACCAGCACATGGAAGCCGATCTGGCCGTCGAAGGGCCGGTTGCGGACCAGCAGCGTGTGGGCGGGGTCGTAGCGCCCCGTCGTCCGGACCCGGCGCCACTGGTCGGTGGGGTCCGGGCCGTGGTCGACCCGGAGCAGCCGGCCCGGGAGGACGGGGCTGGCGGAGATGTTGCGGCTGACCAGCTGGTTCCTGGCGTGCTTGTACTCCAGGCGGTGCAGCTGCCAGCGGCCGAGCAGGACGCACACGGCCGCGACCGTGACCGCGAGCGCCAGCAGACCCAGCCAGTGGCGGGTCAGCAGGAACCGGTACACCACCCGACGGTATCCGTCGCCCCCGGCGCATAGTCTGGTCGGGTGCTAGTGGACACCTACGGACGCGTCGCGACGGACCTCCGGGTCTCGCTGACCGACAAGTGCAACCTCCGCTGCACCTATTGCATGCCGGCCGAGGGGCTCGACTGGCTCCCCGGACCCGAGCTGCTCAGCGACGACGAGATCGTCCGGCTGGTCTCGGTGGCCGTCGACCAGGGTGTCACCGAGGTGCGGTTCACCGGCGGGGAGCCGCTGCTGCGCCGGGGGTTCGTGTCGATCGTCGAGCGGGTCGGCCGGCTGCAGCCGCGCCCCCGCATGTCGGTCACCACCAACGGCCTCGGGCTCGCCAAGGTCGCTGACGCGCTGGCCGGGGCCGGCCTCGACCGGGTCAACGTCTCGCTCGACACCCTTGACCGTGAGCGCTTCGCGACCATCACCCGGCGCGACCGGCTGGCCGACGTCCTCGCCGGCGCTGCCGCGGCGGCGGACGCCGGTCTCACCCCGGTGAAGATCAACGCCGTGCTCATGCGCGGGGTCAACGACGACGAGGCGCCGGCGCTGCTGCGCTGGGCACTGGGCGAGGGCTACCGGCTGCGCTTCATCGAGCAGATGCCGCTCGACGCCCAGCACGGGTGGGACCGCGCGACGATGGTCACCGCGGAGGAGATCCTCGCGTCGCTGTCCGCCGAGTTCGGGCTGGCCCCCGTCGAGTCCGCCGAGCGGGGCAGCGCGCCCGCGGAGGAGTGGGTCGTCGACGGTGGGCCCGGGCGGGTCGGCGTCATCGCCTCGGTCACCCGGCCGTTCTGCGGGTCGTGCGACCGGGTCCGGCTCACTGCTGACGGCCAGCTGCGCAACTGCCTGTTCGCCCGTGAGGAGTCCGACCTCAGGTCGGCCCTGCGGTCCGGTGCCGACGACGCGGAGATCGGGCGCCGGATGCAGGCAGCGCTGATGGCGAAGCTGCCGGGACACGGCATCGACGACCCGGGCTTCCTGCAGCCGACCCGGCCGATGTCGGCCATCGGCGGCTGAACGGGCGGGTCAGCCCGCCGCGGCCTGCTCCCACTCGGCGATCGGCACGACCTGGCGCAGGAAGCCGCGCGACTCGAGGAACTGCGTCAGGTGGTCCTTGTGCGTGTCGCACGTCGTCCACGCCTTGCGCCGCTGCGGCCGGTGCAGCTTGGGGTTGTTCCACCCGAGCACCCAGGTCGCGTCGGCCCGGCAGCCCTTGGCCGAGCACACGGGGGAGGCGGCGTCGCGCTCGGCGCCGGCGTCGTCGTAGGTCACGTGCGTGCCTGCCGTGCCGCAGGGGGGAGGGGCGATGCCGGGCAGCCACGGGGGGAGCCGCCCGGCATCGCGCTCACCGCGTCGGCTCCGCGACCCCGGGCAGCCCGGGGTGCGGCGCGACGCTCAGCACCGAGTATTGCACGCATCCGTGTCACGTCATCCCCCGTGCTGGTCGAGCGCGCGCCGGTCGGCGGCGACGTCCGTGTCGGGCAGGTCGATGGTGCGCTCGCGGCCGCCGTTGGCGAAGACCACCGACAGGTACGGGAGGATGACGGCCAGCACGATGAAGCCCCAGCGGAGGTAGCCGTGGGTCAGCACGCCGAGGACGAAGCAGGCCGACCTGATGCCCATCGACACCAGGTAGCGACGGGTCCGCGAGTCGACGTCCTCCCGGACGCCACGGCGGGCGCCTGTGATCTGGTAGACCGGCGGGGCCGGGTCCTTGCGGCGGAAGCTGCCGGGGCGCTGCACCCTCTCACAGTAGGTCACCTGTCGAGCCCGAGCCGGAGGGCACCATGAGCAACCGCACGTACCGCGTCACCGAGATCGTCGGCACCTCGTCCGAGGGGGTCGACCAGGCCATCCGCAACGGTTTGGCGCGCGCCTCCCAGACCTTGCGGCACCTCGACTGGTTCGAGGTCACCCAGATCCGCGGCCAGGTCGTCGACGGTGCCCCCGAGCACCTCCAGGTCGGCATGAAGGTCGGCTTCCGCCTCGAGGACACCTGACAAACGGATTACGACGCCCCGGCCGGGGGAGGACACCCGCGCAGCCGCTGCCGAGACGCCGCAGCGCCCGACGAAGCCGGGGTCAGCCATGCCCAGGAGCGCGAGCCCGTCGACGGACGGCCGGTGCAGCCGGTGCGGTCGCGTTGCGCCGGCTCCGGAGTCGGCGTCCTTCGACCACTGGTTGGTCGACGGACGCACCATGGTCTGCCCCGCCTGCCGGGTCGCCGGCCGGCTGGGGCCGGCGTCGCACTGACCTTCGACGGTCGACCGGCGGCTGACGGCGGCCGGGGCCGGGCAGGTGGATATCACGGTCGGCGGGGGGTTTAGGGCTCGTCTCCTCGTGGGAATCACGGCGCCGCCGAGGCCCTCGGCGAAGCGACATCAGAGCATCGACGCCGCTTTTCAGGAGTGAGCCATGACCACGTTTGCACCTGGGGACGACACGCAGCCGACGACCCTCGAGGACTGCCGCCAAGAGATCTCCCAGCTCCGAGCGGCGATGTTCAGCCGGTCCGTGATCGACCAGGCCAAGGGCATCCTCATCGGACAGCACGGGTGCACGGCAGAACAGGCCTTCGAGATGCTCAGCGCGGCCTCCCAGCGCGACAACCGGAAGCTGCGTGACGTCGCCGGGGCGGTCGTCGCCGGAGCGCAGGACGGCGTCGGATCGCGCCGGGCAGCACCGGATCCCGCCCAGTGCAGCACCACCGACGTGCCGCACTGACCGTGCTCTCGCCGGGCTGACCGCGAGGACAACGTGGGCAATCGTGACAACCCGTCCACGGAGGCCCACGGACCGGACGATCGAATCACCGCAGGTACTCGCGCGGTCACTGGAACGAGACCTCCGGCCGGTGTCCATCGTCTATCCGCCGAGATCCATGACCCGCATGCCCGATGGGATCCCCGCCGAGGTCGGGCAACACTGTGTGCAGGACGAGGTGGGGGAGTCCTGGGGGATGTTGGCCGACAGCACGGCCGCATCAAGGGCCCGCGTTGCGCATCCTGGGGGGACGCAACGCGGGCCCTTTGGCGCGTCCGTCCGCACGCCGACATCAGCGCACAGTGACAGCTGCTGCACGCCGGGAAGTAGTCGTTCCGTCGGGTGGGGAATCGGGCTAGCGTCCGAGCTCCGACGACCGAAGGGGCTGGCATGAACGTCAGGGGCATTGCGGCGGCGCTCGGTGCGGCTGGGCTGCTGGTGGCAGGAGTGGCCGGACCGGCACAGGCGGTCAAGCCGGTGTCGAAGACGACGCCCTACGCGCAACACTTCTCGTTCCCCACGACCGACTGCGGGCTGGACCTGCACTTCGAGTCGGACATCTCGGGGCGGTCCTCGATACACCCGGCACCGGGGTCGGATGAGGCGTTCCTGTTCCACGACAACTACCAGTTCACCGAGACCATCACGCTGGCCTCGGACCCCCACGGTGCCTTCGTGACCACGCAGGCCAACGGCAACTTCATCGAGACCAGCGCCACCCTGCTCGACCCGGCCGAGCCGACGATCTACCAGTTCACCACGGTGGACGCCGGGACCTTCCGGCTGTACGGCCCGGACGGCACTCTGCTGGTGCACAGCACCGGGGGGTTCAAGACCACCAACATCCAGGACACCCTGGGTGACAAGGAACCCGGTTCGGAGTTCCTCGGGGAGACCTCGGTGGCGGCGCACGGACTGAACCGGGGCGACTTCTGCGAGGCCGTGACATCGGTGCTGGCCCGGTAGCCATGGGGAGGCCGTCCGGCGGTCCCGCCCTCCAGCGGGCTAGCTTGCCTTGCTGACCGAGGACATGTTGAAGTCGCCGACCCGCCAGGCGGGCATCGCGGAGCGGGTGAAGTAGTCGCCGAACTCGCGCGCCAGCGTCCGCTCGGTGAGCCCCACCTCGGTGAGCCGGCCGAGGAGGTCGACCGGGCTCTCGTTGAAGCGGAAGTTGTTCACCTCGGCCACGACCTCGCCGTCCTCGACCAGGTAGACGCCGTCGCGGGTCAGGCCGGTGAGCAGGAGCGTCTGCGGCTCCACCTCCCGGATGTACCAGAGGCAGGTGAGCAGCAGGCCGCGCCCGGTGTCCGCGATCATCTCGTCGAGGCCGCGGCTGGCGTCCGAGGACGCCATCAGCAGGTTGTCGACCCCGGGCGTCAGAGGCAGGCCGGTGATCTCGGCCGAGTGCCGGGTCTGGATCAGGGCCTTCAGCTCACCGTCGGCGATCCAGTCGGTCTCGCCGAGGGGCAGCCCGTTGTCGAAGACCGACTGCGACGAGCCGGACTCCGACGCGAACAGCACCGGGTCGCACCCGAGGCCCTCCGCCCGGGGGTCGCTCCACACCCGCAGCGGCTTGTCGGCCAGCCGCTCGCCGACGCGGGTGCCGCCGCCCTGGCGGCTGAACACGGTGCGGCCGTCGTCGGCGTCCCGCGCGATCGCGGTCCAGTAGGTGTAGGCCATGAGGTCGGCCACGGCGCTCGGCGGCAGCAAGGTCTCGTAGCGGCCCGCCTCGAGGTCCACCCGGCGCTCGGCCCAGGACAGCCGGCGGGCCAGATCGCGGTCGACGGCCGTCATGTCGACGTCGCTGAAGTCCCGGGTGCTCTGCCCGATCCACGAGGAGCGGGACCAGTCCGCGGTCTTGCCGGTGACCTCGATCCGCCCGGTGGGCTGGGCATGCCGCACCCGCAGGCCGGTCGAGCTGCCCAGGTAGGTCGTGTGCACCTGGTGCTCGGCGAAGCCGAAGAGCTCGCGGCCGCCCGCTCGCGCGTCGAGGAACACCTCCCCAAGCGTCGAGGCCAGCTCGCCGAAGACCCCGATCGACGTCTCGGCCGGGCTCTCGTCCCAGCCCCGGTCGGCGCCGGGCACCTGGTCCGGCGTCACCAGCGGCCGGGCGTCCTCCGCGGCGCGACCCGCGCGGGCGGACTCCTCGGCGGCCCGCACGATCGCCTCGACCTGGTCGAGACCCACGTTGCTCCGGGTCACGACACCCGTCGCGGTGCCCTCGTTGCCGCCGACGGTCGCGATGACCGTGAGCCGGCGACCGCGCATGACGCCGTTGGTCGTCAGGGTGTTGGCGGCCCAGCGCAGGTTCGCCTCGCTGGACTCCTGGGCGAGCACCACGCAGCCGTCGGTGCTCGACATCTGCAGGGCCCGCTCGACGACCTCCTGGGCCGTGACGTCCGTGGTCACGCTGCTGCTCATCGACCGGCCTCCGCCTGGGTGTTGAGGATCTTGATGCCGCGGAACAGCGTCGTCGGGGCGCCGTGGCTCACGGCAGCGACCTGTCCGGGCTGGCCCTTGCCGCAGTTGAAGGCGCCCCCGAGGTAGTACGTCTGTGGTCCGCCGACCGCTTCGAGCGAGCCCCAGAAGTCGGTGGTGGTGGCCTGGTAAGCGACGTCGCGCAGCTGGCCGGCCAGCCTGCCGTTCTCGATCTTGAAGAACCGCTGGCCGGTGAACTGGAAGTTGTACCGCTGCATGTCGATCGACCAGCTCTTGTCGCCGACGATGTAGATGCCGCGGTCGACCCGCGAGATCAGCTCCTCGGTCGACGGGCCGCCCTCGGCGGGCTGGAGAGAGACGTTGGCCATCCGCTGCATCGGCACGTGGCCGGGGGAGTCGCCGTAGGCGCAGCCGTTGCTCCGGCCCAGACCCTTGAGCTGGGCCATCGCGCGGTCCAGCTGGTAGCCGACCAGGACCCCGTCACTGACGATGTCCCACTGCTGGCCCTCGACGCCCTCGTCGTCCCAGCCGATGCTCGCCAGCCCGTTGAGCGCGGTGCGGTCGCCGGTGACGTTCATGACTCCCGAGCCGTACTGCAAGGAGTTGAGCTGGTCGAACGTCGCGAACGACGTGCCGGCGTAGTTCGCCTCGTAGCCCAGCGCCCGGTCCAGCTCGGTGGCGTGCCCGATCGACTCGTGGATGGTGAGGAACAGGTTCGTCGGGTCGATGACGAGGTCGTAGTCGCCGCCTTCGACCGATGGTGCCCGCAGCTTCTCGACGAGGTGGTCGGGCAGCTCGTCGAGCTCGGACTGCCAGTCCCAGCCGCTACCGGTGAGGTACTCCCAGCCGCGGCCGGCGGGCGCTGCCAGGGTGCGCATGGTGTCGAAGCGGCCGGTCTCCTTGTCGACGCCGACGGCCTCGAGCTGCGCCTGGATCCGGACGCGCTGCTGGGTCGTCGTGGTCCCGGCCAGGTCGGAGTAGAACTTGTTCTCCAGCACCGAGTGCACGTGCGCGTCGGCGTGCGAGACCACGTCGTGCGCGAGCAGGCCCGCGGACCAGTCCGACAGCAGCGTGACCTTGTCGGCGTCCGGGATCGTGAAGGGGTCGACCTCGTAGTCGCTGACGTAGGTCACCTCGCCGTACGCGGGCTCCTGGGCGAGCTCGACCCGCTGGGTCGACAGCGGGCGGCTCACCTGTGCGACCTCGACCGCCTGCTCGGCGACCCGCTCGGCCGACTCGGGGGTGAGGTCGACGTGCGAGGCGAAGCCCCACGACCCGTCGTGCACGACCCGCACCGCGAAGCCGATGTCCTCGCCGTCGGACGTGCCGTCGAGCCGGGCGTCGTGCAGGCTCAGCCGGGAGTCCTTGATCCGCTCGATCCGGATGTCGGCGTGCTCGGCGCCGAGCGCGCGGGCCCGGCTGAGCGCGGCGTCGGCGAGCTTGCGCAGCGGCAGGTCGGTGAAGGCCGCGTCGATCTCAGGCACGTGCGTCTCCTCGTCGGGAACGGGTGGGGTCGAGTCGGATGGATGGTCAGGGCGTGCGAGCAGTGTCGAGCACGAGCTTGCCGTGGGTGCTCCGGGAGGCGATGTCCTCGTGCGCCCGGCGGGCGTCCGCCAGCGGGTAGCGCCCGCCGTCGAGTGCGCGGAGCCGCCCGGCGGAGTGCAGGTCGAGCAGCTCCTCCATGGCCGGACGCAGGCCGCCCGGCAGTCGCAGCGCATGCACCAGCCAGAAGCCGATGACGGCCCGCGACGTCCGCATGAGGAGCCGCGCGGGAACCGGCCGGGGCTGGACCCGCGAGGCCGTCCCGAAGGTCACCAGCCGCCCGAACGGTGCCAGCGCCTGGAACGAGGCGTCGAAGACGCTGCCCCCGGTCATCTCCAGGACGACGTCGACAGGTCTGCCGTCGTTGGCCTCGAGCAGCGCGTCGCGCAGGTCCGCGGGGTCACCCTCGGCGGAGCCCGGGTCGAGCGCGATGTCGGCGCCGAGGTCGCGTGCCAGGTCGCGCTTGTCGGTGGACGACGCGGTGGCGATGATCTTCGCGGCTCCGAGCTCGCGGGCCAGCTGCACCGCGAGGCAGCCCACGCCGCCGGCGGCGGCGTGCACGACGACGGACTCGCCGGGCGCGAGGCGGGCACTGGTGCGCAGCAGGTGCCAGGCGGTGGTCCCCTGCAGGACCAGCGCCAATGCCGTGGTGTCGTCGACGGTGTCGGGGAGCGCGAAGGTCGTCGCGGGGTTCGCGAGCGCCTTCTCGGCGTAGCCACCGTTGGTGAGCAGCGCCACGACCCGGCGGCCGTCGGCGTCGCGGCCCACGACCTCGGCTCCCGGGACGAAGGGGACAGACTGGGGCGCGAGGTAGTCGTCGGCGGTCTGGTGGGTGTCGGCGTAGTTGACGCCGGCCGCCGTGACCTCCAGCAGGAGCCTGCCGTCCTGCGGCCCCGGGTCCGGGAGATCGACGAGACGGAGGACCTCAGGCCCCCCGAACTCGCTCACCTGGATAGCGCGCATCGGTGCTGACTGTAACGGGCCCCCCGGAGGCGGTCGCGCGCCAGCGAGGCCCCTGCTGGGGGTACCCGCGGGCAGACCGATAGCGTCGCGCCCGTGAGCGAGCAGACTCCTGGGCCCCCGGCCGGGCGCTCGGTGCTGGTCACCGGCGGCAACCGCGGCATCGGTCTGGCGATCGCCCGGGCCTTCGCCGAGGCCGGCGACCGGGTGACCGTCACCTACCGCTCCGGCGAGCCGCCGGAGGGCCTCGCCGGCGTGCGCTGCGACGTGACCGACCCCCAGTCGGTCGACGCGGCGTTCAGCGAGGTCGAGGCTGCCCAGGGCCCGGTCGAGGTGCTCGTGGCCAACGCCGGCGTGACGCGAGACCAGCTGATCATGCGGATGTCCGAGGAGGACTTCTCGACCGTCGTGCAGACCAACCTGGCGGGGTCGTGGCGGGTCGCCAAACGCGCCTCGAAGGGGATGCTCCGGCTCAAGCGCGGCCGGGTCGTGTTCATCTCCTCCGTCGTCGGGCTGCTGGGGTCGGCGGGGCAGAGCAACTACGCCGCCTCCAAGGCCGGCCTCGTCGGGCTCGCGCGGTCACTCGCCCGCGAGCTCGGCTCGCGTGGCATCACCTTCAACGTCGTCGCACCCGGCTTCGTGCAGACCGACATGACGGCCGAGCTGCCCGACGACCTCCAGCAGACCTATCGCGGCCAGATCCCGCTGGGGCGGTTCGCCACGGTCGACGAGGTGGCCGGTGTCGTGCGCTTCCTCGCCAGCGACGACGCGGCGTACGTGACGGGCGCAGTCGTACCGGTGGACGGCGGACTAGGAATGGGGCACTGAATGGGGCTCGACGGCGCGGCCGGAGGCCGCGGAATCCTCGACGGGAAGCGGATCCTCGTGACCGGGGTGCTGATGGAGTCCTCCATCGCCTTCCATGTCGCTCGGATCGCCCAGCAGGAGGGCGCCGAGCTCGTGCTCACGTCCTTCGGCCGCACGATGCGGATCACGCAGACGATCGCCAAGCGGCTGCCGAGCAGGCCGCCGGTGATCGAGCTGGACGCCTCGAACAAGGACGACTTCGACGCTCTCGCCGACCGGGTCCGCGAGCACGTCGACGGGCTCGACGGTGTGCTGCACTCGATCGGGTTCGCACCCGAGACCGCACTCGGCGGCAACTTCCTCAAGACCGAGTGGTCCGACGTGGCGACCGCCCTGCAGATCTCGGCGTACTCGCTGAAGGCGCTGGCGGTGGCGGCGCAGCCGCTGATGCCGGCCGACGGCGGCTCGGTGGTGGGGCTCACGTTCGACGCGAGCCAGGCCTGGCCCAAGTACGACTGGATGGGTGTCGCGAAGGCGGCCTTCGAGTCGACGGCCCGCTACCTGGCCCGTGACCTCGGTCCCGAGGGCGTGCGGGTCAACCTGGTCGCGGCCGGACCGCTGCTGAGCACTGCAGCGAAGTCGATCCCCGGGTTCGACGAGCTCAAGGACGTGTGGACCTCGCGTGCGCCGCTCGCCTGGGACACGTCCGACTTCGAGCCGGCGGCTCGCGCCTGTGTCGCGCTGCTGTCGGACTGGTTCCCGCGCACCACCGGGGAGATCGTGCACGTCGACGGCGGCGTGCACGCCATGGGCGCGTAGCCGGACGTCGGTGGGGGACCTCGTGCACGCCGACCGACCGGCGCTCGTGGAGCTCCGTGTTCTCGACGGGGCGAACCTCTACTTCCCGCGACCCGCGGTCAAGCTGACCCTCGACGTCGGCGGCCTGCTGGAGCTCGACGACGACCGGGCGCGGGCACTGGGGGAGTCCCTCGCGGTCGCCGCTGCGCGCCCCGGGGCGGCCGGTACCGCGCTGCGGCAGCGGTTCGCGCTGCGGGTCGTCGCAACCGTTGTACGCCGGGTGGCGCGCGGATCGGGCACGACCCGGCTGGGGATCCGGACGCGGCCGACGGCAGACCTGCACCGGGTCGTGGTGGCCTACCCGTGGCGGCACCGAGGCCGGGCCCAGGCCCTCGGCCACGCCGTGGCCGGCGTCCTCGACGCGCTGCCCTCGGCCGACGTCGACGCGGTGCTCGAGGCGGCCGCCGGGCACGTGCGCAGCGCCGAGCTCGGAGACCCGCCGAGCACCCGCACCCCGCACGTCCCCGTGGTCGCCGTGACGGGCACCAACGGCAAGACCACCACCTCGCGGCTGGTTGCCCGGATGGGGCGGTGCGCCGGGCTGGTCGTCGGCTGGTCGTCGACCGACGGCGTCTACGTCGACGGCGAGCTCGTCGAGCCCGGCGACTACTCCGGCCCGGCCGGGGCCGGCCGGGTGCTCGACGACGACCGGGTCCAGCTGGCGGTCACGGAGACGGCGCGCGGCGGCATCCTGCTGCGCGGCCTGGGCATCTCGCACAACGACGTCTCCGTGGTCACGAACGTCAGCGCCGACCACCTCGGGCTGCAGGACATCGACACGGTCGACCAGCTCGCCGAGGTCAAGGCAGTGGTCACGCGGGTCACGCGGCCCAGCGGCTGGGTGGTCCTGAACGGCGACGACCCGCGGACCTTCGCGATGCGCCTCGGTGCCCGGTCGCACGTCTGTGTCTTCTCCCGCGACCCCGACTCGCCCGCCCTGCGCACCGTCCTCAACGAGGGTGGCCGGGCGATCACGCTGCTCGACGGCGCCATCACCGTCGTCGAGGGACGGCGGGAGCCGGAGCCACTGGTGCCGGTCGTCGACGTGCCGATGACGTTGGCCGGGCTCTCGCACGTCAACGTCGAGAACGCCCTCGCCGCCGTCGCCGCCGGGCTCGGTGTCGGGTTGCCACGAGAAGCGGTGGTCGACGGCCTCCGCTCGTTCCGCCCCGGCCCCGAGGACAACCCCGGCCGGATGAACGTCTGGTCGGTCGGCGGCGTCACGGTCGTCGTCGACCTGGCCCACAACGAGGCCGGCGTCACGGCGCTGCTCGAGGTGCTCCACGGGCTGCGGCCCCCCGGCCGGGCGGTACGGCTGGTCGTCGGGACCCCCGGCGACCGCACCGACGACATCATCCGCAGCGTGGGCGAGATCGCGGCCCGCGGTGCCGACCAGGTGGTGATCGGCCACAAGGAGCACTACCTCCGGGGGCGCGATGCCGACGAGCTCGCCGCCCTCCTCCGAGACGGTGCGGCCGCGGTCGGCGTCACGGACGTGCCGGTCCACCCCACCGAGCTCGCCGCCCTGCAGGCGCTGCTCGCGCAGTCGGCAGCCGGCGACGCGGTCGGGGTCATGTGCCACGCGGAGCGCACCGAGATCGGTGGCTGGCTGACGGCGCAGGGCGGGGCGGTCGACAGTCCCGAGGTCGTCCGGACCAAGGTGCTGGCGGCCGCCCCGGCCTGATCCTGCCGGGCGCGCCCGGGTCAGACGCGCTCGCAGGTGAGGAGCAGGTACTCCCACTCCAGCACCGTGCGACCGGCAGCTCCCACGTCGTGCCGCTGCGCGAGCTCGGCCAGCTCACGGTCCAGGGCCGCCACCCGCTCGGGGTCGCCGGCGATCGCCTGGTAGACCGAGATGGTCGGGCCGTAGCGGGCCTTGAAGTAGTCGCGGAAGTCGGCCGGATCGCGGAAGTGGTCCACCCGCAGGGTGGCGCGCGACGCCGACACCTCGGTGACGCGATCGCCGAGCAGCTCGCGGACGTGCGCCTCGTTGCCCCAGAGAGGCGGCGGCTGTGCACCGGCGGGGGGCGGCGGTGCGTACGGCTTCATCGTCGCGAACATCTGGCCGATGAAGCCCTCGGGTGTCCAGCTGAGCAGGCCGATGGTGCCCCCCGGGCGGCAGACCCGGACCAGCTCGTCGGCCGCGGGCTGGTGGTGCGGGGCGAACATCACGCCGACGCAGGACAGCACGGTGTCGAACGAGGCGTCCGGGAACGGCAGCTCCTCGGCGTCGGCCTGCTGCCAGTCGACCTCGACGCCGGCCCGGGCCGCCGCCCTGCGTCCGGCGTCGAAGAGCTCCGGCGTGAGGTCGGAGGCGACGACCGACGCCCCGGCCGCGGCGGCCGGGATGCTGGCGTTGCCGGCACCGGCTGCCACGTCGAGGACCCGCTCGCCGGGGCCGACACCGCTCGCCGTCACCAGTGCCGGGCCGAGCGGGGTGATGAGGTCGTGCGCCAGCTCGGGGTAGTCGCCCTGGGCCCACATGGCCCGGTGCTTGGCCTTGAGGGCCTGGTCGACCTCGGTCGCCGCTGAACGCTGGTCGGTGCTGGTCATGCCGGTGCCTCCTGGAGTCGGTGTGCTCACGACGCTAGGAGGGCGTAGTGCCAGAGATAAGGGTGCCGACGCGTAAGTCGTCCGGCCCGGCGCGCGTGCTCAGCCGTGGGTGGTGGCGGCGTGCGCGTAGTCGTCGGTCGCGAGGACGAGGGCCGCCGCGGCGGTGCGCTGGGCGGATCCCGTCAGGTCGAGCTTGCGGTAGACCGTCTGCAGGTGCCGCTCGACCGTGCGGACGCTCAGGGTGAGGGCGTCGGCGATCTGGCGGTTGTCCTGGCCGGCGGCGACCAGGTCGAGGACCTCGCGCTCGCGGGCGGTGAGCCGCTCCAGGACGCCGGAGCCGTCCGCGGTCCTCGGCGCCGAGACGGTCCGGAGCCCGGCTGAGGCGAGGGCGGCGTCGGGGGCGAGGAAGGCGGCCAGCTCGGCGAAGCACACGTCGGTCGCCGGTTCGCCGTCCAGCAGCACGTGGTTGTCGGACTCGAGGGTCACGAGGTGGGCGCCGGGGATCTCCGCGGCCAGCCGGCGGCCGCCCTCCAGCGGGTTCATCTCGTCGCCCCGCGAGTGCAGCACCAGCGTGGGGACGCGCAGCTGCGGGAGCAGGTCGTTGACGTCGACGTCCATCCTGGCCCTGCGGAAGGCCGCGGCGTTCTCGGCCGTCGTGGACCGGCGCATCAGCTCGTCGACCCAGGTCATCTGCTCCGGGCTGGCGCCCGGCATGAGTGCGTCGGTGAACACCCGCCGGAACCGCCCCTCCGGACGCGCCCAGCCGACCTCGATCATCTTCGTGAACGTCTCCTCGAGCTGCGCTGTCTCGTCGGACCCGTCGCCGAGCATCGCGACGTAGCTGCCGAGCAGCACCAGCCGGGTGACCCGCTCCGGGTGGCGGTGCGCGTAGGCCACCGCCACCGGGCCGCCCTGCGACATCCCGAGCAGGGCGAACCGGTCGAGACCCGCGTTGTCGACGACGGCCTCGAGGTCGGCGACGCGTGCCTCGAAGGTGAAGTCCGTGACGGCCCAGTCGGACAGGCCGAAGCCGCGCTCGTCGTACCGGACGCTCGCGGACACCTCGCCGAGCCGCTGCACGAAATGTCTCCAGACCGGGCTCTGCAGGTCGTACTCGAGATGGCTCAGCCAGCAGGTCGAGACGACCAGCGGCGGCCCCTCGTCCCCGAGCCGGGCATAGGCGATCCGGGTGCCGTCGGCCGAGCGGCAGAAGCCGACCGACTGGACGGACGGGTGGACGGTGGGCCCCATGACTCCAGACGGTACCCGTCACGACGTGAGTGGTCAGGTGGTCCTGCGCGACAGGTTCGTACGGCGATGACGGTGCGGACCGACCAGATCTGGCGCCGCCGATCGCCTGTGCGGTTGCCGGCGACGATCGGCCGGTGCGGCTGCAGGGGATCACGTCTAGAGCACGAGGTACTGGCGCCCGTCGAGCAGTTCGCGGACGGCGTCCAGCTGGCCGGCATGGGTGGCGGTCTCGACGAGCACGTGCACGAGCACCGTGCGGAGGTCGGGAAAGTGAAGCCCGGCAGACTCCCACCAGTCCTCCGGCTGCGCCGGCGCGTCGTCCAGGCCGTGGGCGGTGATGATCTCGTCGGAACGGGCGATCGCCGAGCGGTAGGCCTCCAGGACCGCGTCGACGGGCTCGTTCGGCTCGACCCGCCAGTCGCCGTTGTCGCCCTCGGGCCAGAAGTCGAGGGGTGCACCCGCAACCACTACCTCGAACCAGTAGCGCTCGTCGGAGACCGTCAGGTGTCGGACGAGAGCCAGGCACGACCAGCCGGACGGCAACACCGGGCGGCGTAGCTGCTCCTCAGTGAGGCCTTCCAGCTGGCTGATCACGTGGTGGCGCTGGCCGGTGAGGCGGCCGAGCAGCAGAGCGCGTTCCGCGGAGCCACCGTCTGCCATTGCCTCAGGCTAGATGGCGGTGAAGACCGTGCACACGCCGCTGCCCGGACGCCGATGCCTCGGACCTGGCTGCTTGCAGACTGACGCCATCCCAGGCCGACCCCGACCGTCCGTCCAGTGATCCACAGGGGATCGGTTGCAGTTTCTCCAACAGATCCGCTCTGGATCATGCATCCGAGGGCAGGAGGATGGCGGCCATGTGCACAGGAGACCTCGTGGCGGACGGATCGGTGCCCTATGAGCATGGTGGGGTGGCGTACCGGGACTTCGGTGGCCAGGGGCCAGCGGTGATGCTGGTGCACGGGCTGGGCGGCAACCTGGCGCACTGGGGTCGTGTCGCGCCGCTCCTTCACGACCGGTACCGGCTGATTGCGATCGATCTGCCGTCCCACGGAGCCTCCACCGCGCCGGCCGTCTACTCCTTCGATCACGACCTGGGCGCGGTGGACGAAGTACGTCAGAGACTGAGTCTGGACCGACCCGCTCTGGTCGGGCACTCGTACGGCGGCATGCTCGCGGTCTCGCTCGGGGCCAGTCGTGCGGGCGACTACCGCGTGGTCGTCAACGTCGACGGTCTCGCGTTCGCCCTGGATACCGAGAGGGATCCGGAAGTCGCAGCCGGAGCAGCGCCCGGACGAGGCCTCGGTGAACGAGGGCGACGCCGAGTGGCTCGAAGCCGAGGTGAGCCGGGAGGTCGAGGAGGCTGCCTTGATCGGATTGCGCCTCGACCGCGACGGCGAGATGGTCCGACGGGCGTTTCAGCTGCGCGACGACGGGCGCTGGCACAGTTCGCCCACCATCGACCGTTTCGTCGAGATCGGCCAGGTCCTCGACGAACTGGATCTCATGCCTGCCTACGCCGCCAGCTCCTGTCGAACCGTCACGGTGTTCGCCGAGTACCGCTACGCCCCGACCGAGGAGGCGGCGGCCGGTTCCCGGCGGCACGCTGAGCGAGTTCGAGCGGCACTGGTGGCCGCGGGTGCCGAGGTGGACAGCGTGCCCTCCGGCCACTACCCGCACGTCGAGGTGCCCGAAGTGACAGCCGAACGGACTCAGGGGATGGCTCGGAAGGTGACTCCTGCTCTGCGGCCGTCAGCCCTGTGACGCGACCACCTCCCGGTCAGCGCACAGATGCCGGTCCTCACCGCCTGTTGATGCGGCTGTGCGGTTCGGACCGCCGACGGCTTACGTGGGGCCAGCGACCGATCGACGAGGTGGCGACGAACGCCGTCATCCCGTGATCCACAGGGGATCGGTTGCAGATTCTCCAACAGATCCGCTCTGGATCATGCACCACCGGAACGAGGAGTGCCGGTGCTTTCGCTGGGCTCAGGTTCGGTCAGTCGCGTCGTCGCAGGCACGACCGATCGATTCTGGCGAGTGCGCCACATCGGATCCAGAGCGGCACCTACCTAGCGCTCCCTTCGCGGCGGTGGAGGGAACCGCGCTCGACGATGGACTCACTCAGCCGCAAGGTGCCCGAAGCGGCGAACCTCCTGGGGCCAGCCGCAGGCCTCTGCGATCTTTCCCGCCCACTTCGTGGCCGCCTCGTCATCAGCCACGTCCACCACGGTGAACCCGCCCAGAAACTCCTTGGTCTCCACGTACGGCCCGTCGGTGATCATCACGGTGCCACTGGTGGGGTCGGCGCTGTAGACCGGGCCGTCCTCCTCCAGCCCACCGGCGAAGACGTACACGCCGGCCGCCTTGATCTCGTCCACCACCGCCATGGCGAGCGGTCCGCGCCCGCGGAACCACTCCTCGGTGTGGTCGCCCACCCACTGCTGGTTGAAGTAGATGAGGTACTCGGCCATGACCACTCCTTCTCCCTGGGGACCCAATGACCCGCGTCACCTACCCTACGAACGACGACAGGCGAATCCGACACGGTGACATCAGACCGAACACCAGGCATCGGAGTGGCAACGGCGAGTGCTCGCCCGGCACATCGGCAGGAGCGCCGCCGAAGGCCGCGCCTAGTGCCGGACCCACTCGGACCCGGAGGCAGGCTGACGCGTTCGCGCAAGACTCAGAGCCATCAGGCTTTGATGCGGTTCGTTTCATGGGCCCACATGGCGATCTCGACCCGGTTCCTCGCGCCGAGCTTGTTCATGAGGCTGGCCAGGTGGGTCTTGACGGTGCTGAGACTGATGTGGAGCTCATGGGCGATCTCGGCGTTGGTAAGACCCCGAGCTACGGTGACCATGACCTCCTCCTCCCGCGCGGTGAGGGGTTCGATCGGCTGGCGCAGCGGCTCACTTGTCCGTAGGTCGGCGAACGCAGCCAGCAGGCGGACTGTGACGCTGGGCGCTATCAGTGCTTCACCGTTGGCGGCGGCATGAACCGCCTGGGTGAGCAGCTCAGGTCCTGCGTCCTTGAGGAGGAAGCCACGGGCGCCGGCCTTCAGCGCGCCGTGGACGTACTCGTCGAGGTCGAACGTGGTGATGACCACCACGGCGAGCGGATCTTCGACGGCCGGCCCGGCCAGCGCGCGCGTGGCCTCGAGCCCGTTGAGCTCGGGCATCCGGATGTCGAACAGGCACACGTCGGGCCGCAGCTCCCGGGCTAGCGACACGGCTTCCCGGCCGTTTGTCGCCTCACCCACTACCTGTATGTCGGGCTGGGCGTCCAGGATCATGCGCAGCCCGGTCCGGACGAGCTCCTGGTCGTCAGCGACAAGTACGCGGATGGTCATCGGGTCGACCGCACCCGCGGAAGCACCGCGTGGACCACCCAGCCATGGTCGGGTCCCGGCCCCGCTTCGCAGGTCCCGCCGAGGAGCGCCGCCCGTTCCGTCATACCGACGACGCCGTAGCCGGCATTGACGCTGGACGGATGGACCTGCATCGCCGTCGTCGCGGACCGTCAGCCGGACGACGTCCTGATCTCCCACGACCTGCACATCGATCCGGGTGGCGTTCCGAGCGTGCCGCAGCGCGTTCGTCACTGATTCCTGGGCGATGCGGTAGGTCGCTCCACCGACCGTCGGACTGAGCTCGTCGAGGTCGCCGGTAAGGCCGACGTGCACCCGGGGCTCGTCGTCGGCGTTGCGTGCGAGTCGCCCGATATCGGCAACGCCGTTCTGCGGGGTGAGGTCGGCATCGTCACGATCACGCAGGACGCCCACCATGGTCCGCATCTCGGCGAGGGTACGGGAACCTTCGTCCTCGATCACCCTCAGCGCATCAACGGCAGCTTCGGGGTCGGACGTCGCCACCACACGTCCCGCCTGCGCTCGTACGACCATGGCCGAGACGTGGTGCGCCACGGTGTCATGCAGCTCCCGCGCGAGCTGCTCGCGCTCACGCAGCCTGACTTGATCGATCTCCCGGCTCCGCGACGTCGTCCAGAACCGGACCAATGCGCCGAGAACTGCGGGGAACATGAGGAACACGAAGCCAGCTGCGGCCTCGCCGAACCCGTTGTAGTCGCTCGCGATCCCCAGCAGGCCGGCGACCACGATGATCGGCAACCCGACGACGACCTCGCGACCGGACCCCCATCGGAGCAACGCATAGGGGAGCAGTACTACGTAGATCATCGTGTACAGCCCGACGGGCGCGGCCGGACCGTCGATCAGCGTGGCGAGGTTCAGCACGATGACCGCGCCAAAGACGACGGCGACGACAGCAAGCGGGTGCGTCCGCCGCCACAGGAGCGGGAACACCAGCGCCACGGCGAGCCCGAGCGCTACGGGACGCCACGGGACATCGGTACGGAAGATGCCTTCGAGTGCGGCGGTCAGCAGCAGGAAAGCGACCAGTGCCCAGTCCCGCCAGACTCGCGTCGGGGGCGCAGCGGCTCGTGGCTCGTCTCGCAGAGACCTGACCACGCTGCTGATCACGACCCCAGCCTAGGGATCTGCCGCCGCTGCGCTTCGGCCGAAAGGACCAGACGCGCACCCTTCCGAAGAACGGGAAGAGCGGCGCCCTGCGGCCGATGTGCCGTCCGCGTCGCGTCACCACGCTGACGGGCATGGCAGTCGCGTTGACGCCAACGACCGTGGAGGACGACCGATGATGTCGAAGTCTCTGTACCGTCTCGGCCACCTGGCTGCCCGTCGCCCCTGGGTCGTGATCGGCTCCTGGCTGGTGCTCGCGGTCGTCGTCGTGGGGGCTTCCGGCGCCTTCGGGCACCGGCTCAAGGACTCCATGCAGGTGCCGGGTCTCGACTCCCAGCAGGCGAGCGAGCTGATGGCCGCTGCCGGTGCGAGTGACGCCGGTCTGACCGCTCAGGTGGTGGTGACCCCGTGGGAGGACGGCGCGACGTTCTTCGACTCGGCGGAGGCACGCTCTGCGCTCGCGACGCTGCAGAGCGACGCCGCGGCGCTGCCCCACGTCCTCAGGACGACGGATGTCGTCTCGCCGGACGGGCGCGTCGCCCTCCTCCGCCTGCAGTACCCGCTCGTCGACGCGCTCTCAGCACAAGACCTCAGCAACCTGAAAGCGTTCGGCGCCGAGGCCGAGGCGGGTTCCCCACTGCGGCTCGAGATGGGTGGCGACCTCTACTGGGCGTTCGAGCAGTCGCAGCCCGCCGTGGGCGAGCTCATCGGGCTGCTGGTTGCTGCGCTCATCCTCTTCCTCGCCTTCGGGTCGCTGATCGCCACGGCTCTCCCGCTCGGCACCGCGGTGCTCGGACTCACCGTCGGTGTCAGCTCCATGTCACTTCTCGCCAACGTCATCGACGTCCCGACGTGGGCTCCGGTCCTCGGGGCCATGGTGGGGCTGGGGGTGGGCATCGACTACGCCTTGTTCATCGTCACCCGGCACCGTGAGTACCTTGCTCGCGGCCTGCCTGTGGCGGAGTCGGTCGGCTCGGCGCTGGCTACGGCCGGCAAGCCGGTGGTGGTCGCCGGGGGCATCGTCGTCGTGGCGATCCTCGGGCTGGTCGTGGCCGGCGTCCCGTTCATGACCGCAGGTGGCATCGCGGTCTCGGTCGTCGTCCTCGTCATGGTGGCCGTCTCGGTAACGCTGCTGCCTGCGTTCCTGGGCCTGGCCGGGCGGCACATCAACCGGCGCGGGCATCGTTCCGCGCACGACGGCATCGACGGCTCCGAGAACCCCGGTTGGTCACGATGGGTCGGGCACGTGACCCGCAACCCTTGGCCGTACGCCGTGGGCGTCACCGTTCTGTTGCTCGCTCTCGCCGCGCCGGTGGTTGCGCTGCGTCCCGGCATCCCCGACGACGGTGCGCTGCCCGAGAGCCGGACCGAGCGCCAGGCGTACGACCTGGTGGCCGACGGGTTCGGTCCGGGCACCAACGGTCCGGTGGTGGTCGCCGTCGACATCGCCGAGGATCCGACCGTGGTCGATCCTCTGGTGGCGGCGGTCAAGGGCGACCCGGGGATCGCCTCGGTGGGTGCCCCGGAGGTCTACGCAGGCGCGGGTGTCGCTGTCATCGTCGCCATCCCGACGACGGGGCCACAGGACGCCGCCACGCAGGCGACGGTCGAGCGGTTGCGGGGCGAAGTACTGCCCAGCGCGCTCGCCACCAGCCCCGCGCGGGCACACGTCGGTGGTCAGACGGCGAACTTCGCCGACGTCGGTGCGCGCGTCAACGAACGGCTCCCCGTGCTGATCGCCGCGGTGCTCACGATGTCGTTCATCCTCCTGATGCTCGTCTTCCGGTCCGTGCTGGTGCCGCTGAAGGCAGTGGTCCTCAACCTGCTCAGCATCGGTGCGGCGTACGGCGTCATGGTCATGGTGTTCCAGTGGGGCTGGGCCGCCGGTCTGATCGGACTCGAGTCGACGGTGCCGATCGTCTCCTTCATCCCGATGTTCATGTTCGCGATCCTGTTCGGGCTCTCGATGGACTACGAGGTCTTCCTGTTGTCCCGGGTGCGCGAGAAGTTCGACGCCACAGGCGACAACAAGGAGTCGATCGTCCGCGGCATCTCCTCGACGGGGCGGGTCATCACGTCGGCTGCGCTCATCATGATCTCGGTGTTCCTTGCCTTCGTCCTCGGGGAGGACGCGGCGACGAAGATGTTCGGCCTCGGCCTGGCCACGGCAATCTTCGTCGACGTCACCCTCGTCCGCATGGTGCTGGTGCCGGCGACCATGACCCTGCTCGGCGACGCCAACTGGTGGATCCCGAGGACGCTCGACCGACGGCTCCCGAGCCTGCGCCACGAAGGCGGGGATCTGCCATCGGATCAGCTGCGCCAACGGCCATCTCCGATGCACGCGGGTCGAGGTTGACAGAGGGGCCAGCCAAAGCGAGGACCATCGGCCACCCCGCCGGACGTCTGACCCATAGCCTGGCTGGGCCACGGGCTGGCGTCAGTCAACACGTAGCCGTTTGCGTCCGTCGGGCTGCCAGTCCATGGCGAGCGACCTCGCCCGCGCAATGCCCGGCCAGTGGAGAGCGGGCACTACCGGGCGTTTGGCCACGGCTCCCTCAGGACCGGTCGACCATGGCCTGCATGCTCTCCGGGTAGCGGTCGCCCTGGACTATGACGCTGTCGGATGCGGCGGTCAGGTCGGCGACGTGCTCGGGGGTCAGGTCGAGGGCGGCGGCGGACACGTTCTCCAGGAGGCGCTCGATGCGCCGGGTCCCGGGGATGGGCACGATCCACGGCTTCTGGGCAAGCAGCCACGCAAGGGCGACCTGCCCGAGCGTGGCGTCGAGTCCGGTGGCGATGGCCTTGATCTTGTCGACGAGCTCGAGGTTGTGGGCCAGAGCCTGAGGGGCGAAGCGAGGGAGGTCGGCGCGGATGTCACCCGCGCCAAACGTAGAGCCGGCGGTGACCTGCCCGGTCAGGAGACCGCGCCCGAGCGGACTGAACGGCACGAACCCGATTCCGAGCTCCTCCAAGGTGCTGAGCACGGACCCTTCGGGCTCGCGCCAGAACAGTGAGTACTCGCTCTGCAGCGCCGTGACGGCTTGGACCGCGTGGGCGCGGCGGATCGTGGTAGGCCCCGCCTCGGACATTCCGAAGTGGCGAACCTTGCCAGCGGCGATGAGTTCGCGGACCGTGCCGGCGACGTCCTCGATGGGGACGTCGGGATCAACCCGGTGCTGGTAGAGCAGGTCGATGACCTCGGTGCGGAGGCGTTGCAGCGAGCCTTCGACGGCGGCCCGGATGCGGTCGGGTCGACTGCTGACGCCGCTCTGCTGACCGTCCTCGTCGAACGCAAAGCCGAACTTCGTCGCGATCACGACCTGGTCCCGAACCGGTTCGAGGGCCGCACCAACGATCTCCTCGTTGACGAAAGGTCCATACACCTCGGCAGTGTCGAAGAACGTGACCCCCTGGTCGACGGCTTCGCGCAGGAAGGTCACCATGTCCGCCCGGTCGGGCGAGGGGCCGAAGCTCTGACTGATACCCATACAACCGAGACCGATGGGCGAGACCGACAAGTCCTTGCCTAGCGTGCGCGTTGCCATGAGTGAGGCCGTCCTTGCGATCCGGAGTGCCCTCACATTAAGCCAGGTCGCATCCCGGCGGGAGGCCGGTCGTCGCTCTTCAGCGTCTGGGCGAACAGCCCGACGTGGGCGAGGTGTCGAGCGATCCTCTCCGAAACTGAACCAACGGACCCTCACTGGCGAGAGGGCACTACCCACCGACGGCCGCGCGTCCTGATCCACACCGGATTCGGGCCAGTTCTCGCCACGGATCCCGTGTGGATCACTCGCCGCGACCAGCCTGTGCAGCCCTCAGGGGGCCGGCGGGGCGAACCGTGACGAGCCGTCGAGGCACCAGTCGAGGACGGCGGGCCACGGGCCGTAGCCGTCGTCGACCGTGAGGTGGCCGGCGCCGGGCAGCACCTCGCTGTCGAGCCCGAGCGGGCCGCCGTAGACCTCTGCCGCTGTCCCCTCGGTGCTGTAGGGGTCGGCGTCGGAGCAGACCAGCCGGACGTCGGCCCGGGACGCCGACCAGACTGCCGCCGGGTCGATGTCGGTGACGAACTCCGCGATCGGCGGCTTGCTGGCCGTGACGAGCGGGCTGGGCGGGGCCACGAGCAGCACCCGGTCGGCGGGCGGGTCCGCCAGTCCGCGGGCGGCGGCGTGCAGCCACAGCAAGCAGCCCAGGCTGTGGGCCACGACGACCCGCTGGGCACCCGGCCGATCGCCCATCTGCCGCCACTCGGCCACGAACGCCGTGAGCCAGTCGTCGAGCACGGGGAAGTCGGGGGAGGGCAGCTGCGGGTAGAGCACCTGCTCGTCGCGCCCGCGCAGCGCGTCGACGAGCTGCCACTGCCAGTGCTCCGGCGGCCGGTGGTTCTCCCAGCCGTGCAGGACGAGGAACCGCCGGCTCATCGGCGGCTCACGGGGCGACGGTGTCGGGGTCCCCGACGGCCTCGCCGACGTGCGCCCCGGCCTGGGCCTGCTGCGACATCGTCTCGAGCTCGGCCAGCACGTTCGCGTGCTTGTCGACGCACAGCACGACCAGGTCGCCGGGGTTGGCCCGGGTCATCGCGTGGTGCACGGCACGGATCTCCTCCAGCACCACCTCGACCTGCTTGCACCGGGCTCCCTTGGCCATGGCGTCCCGGGCGCCCTCGGCGACCAGCTCGGCCACCGCGCCGCGGGCGCGGCCACGCAGCGCCTCGTCCTCGCGGACGATGAGGACGTCGAAGTGCTCGGCGGCCACGGATCCCAGCTCGCGCATGTCCTCGTCGCGCCGGTCGCCGGCAGTGGTCACGACGCCGATCCGTTGCGGCTTGGCGAGGTCCTTGGCCTGCTGCGCGCTCTCGGCGAGCTGCTCGACGAAGTCGCCGAGCATCCGCATGCCGGGCGCGTTGTGGCAGTAGTCGACGATGACGGAGGCGCCGCCCACGTCGATCTGGTTCAGGCGTCCCGGCGACAGGTAGTACGACGTGGTGAAGGTCCGCAGTCCCTGCCGGATGTCGTGCAGGTGGGCTCCGGCCGCGAACGCGGCACCCGCGGCGGCCAGCGAGTTCTGCACGTTCATCTTCGCCTTGCCGCCGAAGGTGGCGGGGAGCAGGTGGGTCCAGGCCAGCTGCATGGAGCGGCGACCGTGCCGCAGCACGATCATCTCGCCCAGGTCGCCGCGCTCGAGGACCACGGCACGGCCACCGCGCCGGCAGTGCGCGTCGACCATGTCCATCGTCTCGCTGCCGGCCGGTGCCATGGAGAACCAGATCACCTCACCGGAGCAGCGCCGCCGCATCCCACGCACGAGCTCGTCGTCGGCGTTGAGCACCGCGAACCCGTCCCGGGGCACGGCCTCGACGACCACCTGCTTGACCGCGGCGAGCTGCTCCAGGGTGTCGATGCCCTGCATGCCCAGGTGGTCGGGGGCGATGTTGAGCACCACGGCGACGTCGTTGCGCTGGTAGCCCAGGCCCTCGCGCAGGATGCCGCCGCGCGCGACCTCGAACACCGCGAAGTCGACCCGCGGGTTCTGCAGCACCATCCGCGCCGACTTGGGGCCGCTCGCATCGGCACGGATGACCAGGCGCTCGTCGATGACGATGCCGTCGGTGGAGGTCATTCCGACCTTGCGGCCCATGCCTTTGAAGACGTGGGCGATCATCCGCGACGTCGTCGTCTTCCCGTTGGTGCCGGTCACCGCGACGATCGGGATCCGGCTCGGGCTGCCCGGCGGGAACAGCGAATCGACGACCGGCTTGGCGACGAACTGCGCGTCGCCGACGGTGGGATGGGTGTGCATCCGGAAGCCCGGCGCGGCGTTGACCTCGCAGATCGCGCCGCCGGTCTCGCGAACCGGCTCGGCGATGTCCGGGGAGATGAAGTCGATCCCCGCGACATCGAGCCCGACGACGCGGGCGGCCTCCTCGGCGATCTCGACGTTGTCGGGGTGCGCCTCGAGGGTGCGGTCGATCGAGATGCCGCCGGTCGACATGTTGCCGGTCAGGGTGAGCTTGACCATCGTGCCCTCGGGTGGCACCTCGTCCATGGCGTAGCCCTGCTCACGCACCAGCGCGACCGCTGCATCGTCGACCGTGATGCGGGTGAGCACCTTCTCGTGGCCGACGCCGCGACGCGGGTCCGCGTTGGTCTCGTCGACCAGCTCGCGGACCGTGCGGGTGCCGTCGCCGACGACGTGGGCCGGGACGCGCTCGGCGAGCGCTACGAGCTTCCCGCCGATGACCAGGACCCGGTAGTCCTTGCCGGTGATGAAGGACTCCACGACCACCCAGCCACGGCGGGACTCACCCGCCGCGGTGGGAAAGGCAGCCCGCACGTCGTCGGCATCCTTGAGGTCGAGCATCACGCCGCGCCCGTGGTTGCCGTCCAGCGGCTTGACCACGACGGGGTAGCCGATCCGGTCGGCGACCCGAGCGGCCTGCTCCGCGGTCCGCACCGACTCCGAGCGCGGCACCGGCAGGCCTGCGGCAGCGAGCAGCCGGGTCGTGAGCTCCTTGTCGCCGGCGATGTCGACGGCCAGCGCCGACGTGTTCGACGTCATGGTCGCCCGGATGCGCTGCTGATGGACGCCCTGGCCCAGCTGCACCAGCGAGTGCTGGTTGAGGCGGAGCCACGGGATGTCGCGCGATACGGCCTCGTCGAGGATCGCCTGCGTCGACGGCCCGAACGCCGTGCGCTGGGCCTGCAGCAGGAAGTTCTCCAGCTCGGCGGCGAAGTCGAACTCCGGGTCGGCCCGCACCAGGTGGTTGACGAGGCGCACGGCGAGGGTGGCGGCGCGCAGCCCGACCTGCTCGTCGACGTAGCCGTAGATGACGTTGTACTGCCCGGTGACGCCGGTGCCGCGGGTCTTGCCGCGCCGGATCTCGTGGCCGGCCTCCTGCTGCAGCTGCAGGGCGACGTGCTCGGACACGTGGCCGAGCCAGGTGCCTTCCTTCAGGCGCTCGAGGAAGCCGCCGCGGTGGCCGCGTGAGCAGGTGTGCCGGGTGAGGCCGGGCAGCGCGTCGACCAGCCCGTCGACGAAGCCGGGCAGCGTGTTGGTCGGGTGCTCCTCGAGCGACCCGAGGTCGACCAGCAGGTGGATGGCCGGCTCGTAGGACCACAGGTTGGGCCCGCGGTAGACCCGGGTCTGCAGGATCGCGAGGTCCGGGTGCGCCGTCATGCCGCTGCGGTTCTCATGCGTCGTCGTCCTCCTCGGGGCGGGCGCGGATCTGGTGGGCCAGGTGCTCCTCGCGGAAGTCGACCAGACGGCGCAGGGCCAGGTCGAACCGGGCCCCCGAGGGGAGCGCGTGGACCACGACGCCCGAGACGAGCAGCGGTGCCCCGAGCTCGGCCATGTGGGCGTCGCTCACTGCGGCCGACCCGTCGGCGACGAACACGCACCCACTGCCGACGACCTCCAGCAGGTGCCCCCCACGGACCACGGCCGCGGTGTCCTCGTCGACACCGATGCCGAGCAGCCGCGGCGACCGGGCCACGAGCGACAGGAGCCGGCCGTAGCGGTTGCGCTGGGAGAAGTGCTGGTCGACGATCACGTCCGGGAGGAGACCGAGCCCGGCCGCCGACGCGGTGACGCCCTGGCGCGGGGTGTCGCTCTCGTCGCCGAAGGCGATCATGTGCTCGCTCACGGCGCTGGCCCCCGCGGACGTGCCGCCGACCAGCGCGCCTCGCTCGTACGCCGCGCGCACCGCGTCACCGAACCGCGTGCCGCCGATCACCTGGGTGAGCTTGAGCTGGTTGCCCCCGGTCATGAAGACGGCGTCGACGCCCGCGAGCCGGTCGGCGAGATCCGGGTCGTCGGCCTCGGAGCGCGACTGCGGACGCAGCGGCAGGACCTCGCCGGCACCCAGCTCGCGGAAGACGGTGGAGTAGTCGTCGAGGATCTCCGGACCCAGCGACGACGCGGTGGCCACGACCGCCACCCTGGCCCCGTCGCCGCCCGCCAGGCGGACGAACTCGCGCAGCACGACCCGGGAGCCGGTGCGGTCCTCGGCGCCGCCGATGACGCACAGGGTCCCGGCTGGGACGGGGGTCACCGCTCGACGAGGCACGCCCTGAGGGTAGAGGCCGCACCGCGCAACAGGCAGGATGACCCGATGGACAGCGCGCCGCGACTCGTGGTCCTCGTCCGCCACGGCAAGGCCGAGAGCGGCGAGGAGGGCGACGACCACGGCCGTCGGCTGACCTCCCGCGGGGAGTCCGACTCGCTGGACGCCGGCCGGTGGCTGGCCGGGCAGGTCGACCGGGTCGACCACGTCTGGGTGTCGTCAGCCACCCGGGCCCGGCAGACCTGGGAAGCGATCCACAGGTCGCTGCCGGCGGCCGCCGACGTGGTCGTCGCGCGTGACCTCTACCTCGCCGGGCCCCGGGAGGTGGTGGAGCACGTGGTGCCCTCCGACGTCCCGGTGCAGGTCGTGGTGGGCCACAACCCGGCCCTCGAGCAGGCCCTGATGGCACTGACCGGCGACCTGCGCGGCATGCGGCCCGGCTCGGCCGCGGTGGTGGCGGTCACGGCGGGTGGCGGCCGGCTGGTCGAGCTCTGGTCCCCGCAGCGCTAGCCGACGTGTCAGCCGGGGGCGCCGGTATACCGGCGCCCCCGGCTGACACGTGGCCTCAGGTGGGGGGAGTGACCACGTCGATGCCTTCGGCGGCGTCGGCGTCCTCGATCTCGTCGCGCGAGATGCCGAGCAGGAACAGGATCGCGTCGAGGTAGGGCACGGTCAGCGCAGCGTCTGCGGCGTCCCGCACCACCGGCTTCGCGTTGTAGGCGATGCCCAGACCGGCGCGAGCCAGCATGTCGAGGTCGTTCGCCCCGTCGCCGATCGCGACGGTCTGCGCCACCGGGATCCCGGCCGCCGCGGCGAACCGCTCCAACGCGGCTGCCTTGCCGGCCCGGTCGACGACGTCGCCGACGACCTCGCCGGTGAGCCGGCCACCGACCACCTCGAGCGTGTTGGCGGCCGCGTAGTCGATCCCGAGGTCGGCGACCAGGCCGTCGGTCACCTGGGTGAAGCCACCGCTGACGATCGCCAGCTTGTAGTCGAGCCGCTTGAGGGTGCGCACGAAGGTGCGGGCCCCCGGCGCCAGCTGCAGGTCCCGGCGCACGTCGTCCAGTACCGCCGCGTCCAGGCCCTCGAGCAGCCGGACCCGGGCTCGCAGGGACTCGGCGAACTCGATGTCGCCGCGCATCGCCGCCTCGGTCACCTCACGGACCTCGTCCTCGCAGCCCGCGCGGGCCGCCAGCATCTCGATGACCTCGCCCTGCACCAGGGTGGAGTCGACGTCCATCACGACCAGCCGCTTGGCTCGCCGGTGCAGGCCGGACCGCTCCACCGCGACGTCGACGCCGAGAGCTGCGGCGGTGAGCGCCAGCTGGCGGCGCAGCACCAGAGGGTCGACCCCGGACACCTCCAGCTCGACACCGGTCACCGGGTAGTGCGCGATCCGGACGATCCGGTCGATGTTGCCGCCGTAGTCGGCGACGCAGCCGGCGATGCCGCCGAGATGGACCGGTCGCAGCGGGTGCCCCAGCACGGTGACGTGGCTGCGGCCGCGGCGGTGCGGTCCCTCGTCCAGGGATCCGACTGCGACCTCGACATCCATGCCGAGCGGTGCGAGGGCCCGTTCGAGGGCGGACTGCACCCTTCCCTCGACCGAGGAGGGTGCGCGCAGCAGCACGCCGAGCACGAGGCGGCCGCGGATGACGACCTGCTCCACGTCGACGACGGTGGCGTCGACGCCACCGAGGGCGGCGAAGAGACTGGAGGTGATGCCGGGGCGGTCGCGGCCGCTCACCGTGACCAGCAGCCCGCTCCCGCGGGCTGCGTCGTTCGACTGGTCCATCAGAGCGAGACGCGCTGACCCTTGCCGACCACCGTGATGCCGCCCTCGGACACCAGGAAGCCGCGGGCCCGGTCGTGCTCGTGGTCGACGCCGACCTTGGCGCCTTCGGGCACGACGACGTTCTTGTCGAGGATGGCGTTCTGCACGACCGCCTTGCGGCCGATGCGGACATTGTCCATCAGGACGCTGCCGGTGACCTCGGCCCACGAGTGGACCATCGTCCAGGGCGAGAGGACCGAGCCCTCGACGTGGCCGCCGGAGACGACCGCACCGCTGGACACGAAGGAGTTGATGGCGGTGCCGATCCGGCCGGCCTCGTTGTGCACGAACTTGGCCGGCGGTAGCGGGTCGTGCGAGGTGTAGATCGGCCATTCCTTGTTGTAGAGGCTGAAGACGGGGTGCACCGCGATGAGGTCGGTGTGCGCGTCGTAGAACGCGTCCAGGGTGCCGACGTCACGCCAGTAGTCCTTGTCGCGCTCGGTCGACCCGGCGACGTCGTTGTCCCGGAAGTCGTAGACCTGCGCCTGGCCCTGGGCCACCAGCATCGGGATGATGTTGCCGCCCATGTCGTGCTTGCTGCTGGGGTCGAGCGCGTCCTTCCGGAGGGCCTCGAGGAGGACCTCGGTGCGGAAGACGTAGTTGCCCATCGAGGCGTAGACCGACTCCGGGTCGTCGGCCAGGCCGATCGCGTCCGTGGGCTTCTCGCGGAACGCGGCGATCAGGTGCCGGTCGTTTGCGGTCTCGATGACGCCGAACTGGTCAGCCAGCGAGATCGGTTGGCGGATCGCGGCGACCGTGACACCGGCACCGTTGGCGATGTGCTGGGCCACCATCTGACTGGGGTCCATGCGGTAGATGTGGTCGGCGCCGAAGACGATGACGTGCTCGGGCTGCTCGTCGCCGATCAGGTTGAGGCTCTGGTAGATGGCGTCTGCCGATCCCGCGAACCAGCGCGGTCCGAGGCGCTGCTGGGCGGGCACCGGCGCCACATAGTTGCCGAGCATCGTCGACAGGCGCCAGGTGCTGGACACGTGCCGGTCGAGGCTGTGGCTCTTGTACTGCGTGAGCACCACGATCTTGCGGTAGCCGCCGTTGACGAGGTTCGACAGCACGAAGTCGATGAGCCGGTAGATGCCACCGAACGGCACGGCCGGCTTGGCACGGTCGGCGGTCAGCGGCATGAGGCGCTTGCCCTCGCCCCCGGCAAGGACGATGGAGAGGACCCGTTGAGGCATGGTGCGCACGCTACCCCTGTAGTGCCACGATCACGCCATGCGCGTCGACCTGCTCACCCGTGAATATCCGCCCGAGGTCTACGGGGGTGCCGGCGTCCACGTCGAGTACCTCGCCCGCGAGCTGAGACGGCTCGTCGACGTCCAGGTCCGCTGCATGGGTGCGCCGCGCGACGAGGCCGGGGTGACCGCGTACGGCGTGCCCGAGGGGCTGGTGGACGCGAACGCTGCACTGCGAACTCTCGGCACCGACCTGACGATGGTCGCCGGCTGCGACGGTGCCGACCTGGTCCACTCGCACACGTGGTACGCGAACACGGCCGGCCACCTCGCCAAGCTGCTCTACGGCGTCCCGCACGTCATGAGCGCGCACAGCCTCGAGCCGTTGCGGCCCTGGAAGGCCGAGCAGCTGGGTGGCGGCTACGCCCTCTCCTCCTGGGCGGAGCGGACGGCGCTCGAGGGGGCCGACGCCGTGATCGCCGTGTCCGCCGGGATGCGCGACGACCTGCTGCGCTGCTACCCCGACGTGGACGCCGGCCGGGTGCACGTGGTGCACAACGGCATCGACACCGAGGAGTACCGGCCCGACCCGGGCACGGACGTGCTCGCCCGGCACGGCATCGACCCGGACCGACCGTCGGTGGTGTTCGTCGGGCGGATCACGCGGCAGAAGGGGCTGCCGCACCTGCTCCGCGCCGCCTTGGCCCTCGACCCGTCGGCGCAGATCGTGCTGTGCGCCGGAGCCCCCGACACCGACGAGATCCTCGCGGAGGTCACCGTTCTCGTCGAGGAGCTGCGGCGCGACCGCGACGGCGTCGTGTGGATCCAGGAGATGCTGCCGAAGCCGGACGTGATCCAGGTCCTCAGCCATGCCACCGTCTTCGCCTGCCCGTCGATCTACGAGCCGATGGGCATCGTGAACCTGGAGGCGATGGCCTGCGAGATCCCGGTCGTCGCCACCGCCACCGGCGGGATCCCCGAGGTCGTGGCCGACGGCGAGACCGGGCTGCTCGTGCCGATCGAGCAGGTTGCCGACGGCAGCGGGACGCCGCTGGACCCCTCGGCGTTCGAGGCCGGCATCGCGGCCGCTCTCGGCGAGGTTCTCGCCGACCCTGACCGGGCCCGCGCGATGGGCCTCGCCGGCCGCCGCCGCGCCCTCGAGGCGTTCTCCTGGCCGGCGATCGCCACCCGCACCCTGGATCTCTACCGGACGCTTCTCTGACGTCCACGAGGCACGAGGGCGGCCGAGTGGGCCGCTCGTAGGGCCGGAGCCGCAAGGTGCGGGGGTGGGACGAGGTCCCGGCCGGTGCGTGACGAACGCGACATCCGGCCGGGACCTTCGTCCCTGCGCGCGAGCGACCCGCCCGCCGATCATGGGAGGACCATGGACCTCCGACCCCCCGGGACTGACCACATGTCGCGCACCGCCCGCCTGCTCACCGGCCTCGCAGCCCTTCTCGTGCTGCCGATCGGGACCGCCACCCCGGCCTCCGCCCACGAGCGATGGTTCGTCTCGGACACCCCCGGCGGCGACTGGGGCTTCTTCCTCTCCCCGCTCCCGCTGCTCCTCACGGGTGCGGTTGTCCTGGTCGTGGTGGCGTGGCGGCTGGTCGCGCTGCGGCTGTCCGGACCGGAGCTGCCGTTCCTGCGGCGGCTGTCGAGCCTCACGCCGTACGTCCCGCGCCTGCTGGCCGTGCACCTCGGCGTGAGCCTGCTGGCGCTCGCAGCAACGGGGAGCTTCCTGGCGCACTCGACCCCCGTCGACGACGTGCCCGGTGGCAGCCTCGCAGCCCTGGCCGAGGCTGCGCTGGGGGTGTGGTTCATCACCGGCGTCCGGCTGCGCCCGGCGGCCGTGCTGCTGGTGGCGCTCGGGCCGCTCGCTCTCGCCGCGGCGGGGCCGGTGGCGCTGCTGGAGAACGCGGGGATCCTGGGAGTGGCCGGCTTCCTCGCCGTCCTGCCACCCGGCGACGGGACGTTCGGCGCGGTGCGCACCGACCCGCTGCGGCTGCGCTGGGCGCTGCTGGCGCTGCGCGCCGGGGTGGCCGTCGCCCTCGTCACACTCGCGTTCTCGGAGAAGCTCACCAACCCTGACCTCGCGCGTGCCACGTTGGACGCGTACCCGCGGCTGGACGTGTTCGCCCTGGTCGGCATCCACGTGGACCACCTGACGTTCATCGCGGTCGCCGGGGCGATCGAGCTGCTCTTCGGGCTGCTGGTCCTGTCCGGTGCGCTGCCGCAGGTGGCCGCGCTCGTCGCCGCGGTGCCGTTCACCGCCACCCTGCTGCTGTTCGGGCAGACCGAGCTCGTCGGCCACCTGCCGGTCTACGGCGTGTTCCTCACCCTGCTCGTCTACGGCTCGGACCCGGCGACGGCAGCCGCGGTGCGCTGGCTGCCGGCACCGCGGGTCGTGCGCGGGTGGCGGGTGGCGGAGAGCGCCTGACCGCCCGGCCCACCGGTCAGCCGACCGGTGGGCTGCACGCGGCCTCCACGGCGCGCCGGGCGGCACTGTCGAGGTCGCGCAGCGCCTGCGTCCGGGCCGCCATCTCCAGGGCGGTGACCGCCGCGCCGTCCCCGGCGCGGGCCAGCTCGACGATGCCGGCGATGCGGAGCGCCTGGTGCAGCACGTGCTGGGCCTGCATGTCGGCAGAGGCCGGCAGCTCCGGGCGCACCGCCCGCGAGCGTTCCGACAGCACCATGGCGGCCGCCGGCTCCCACCGGGCGAGGTCCATCCGGACCAGGAGCTCGGTGGCCTCGCGCATCACCCGCGCCAGCTCGCGGGCGGCGTCGGGCAGCGGCACCGCGGAGCGCCCGGCATCGCCCACGGGATGAGCCGACCAGGTGCCGCGGAGCTCGGGCAGCAGCCCGAGCCGGACCCCGCCGGTGGTGACGACGGCCTCGCCGCGGCCGACCGCCCGTTCGTTGAAGTCCGCCGGCCCGGGCAGCCCGGCCACGTCACCAGGCGCGGGCAGCACCAGCCGGAGCCCCGTGGCGCCGAGGGCGCGGAGCCGGCCCAGGGCGTAGGGCAGGTTGACCGGCTCCGGCTCGCCGGGCAGGCCGACCACCCGGTGCGGCGCGTCGTGGGCGCCGCGGACCTCGTCGGCCGCGTCGTCCGGGCTGACCGCGCCGACCAGCGCCGCGGTGCCCCACGCCGCCAGCCGGCCGGCGCTGGAGAGCTCTCGCACGTCGGCCAGGGTAGGTCGGGACCGCTCTCATAGGGTGATCCGCATGTCCGACGTGCTGCACTTCGCGCAGGTGAGCGTCCTGCGCGACGGCGCGACCCTGATCGACCGGCTGGACTGGGACGTCGCCGAGGGCGAGCGCTGGGTCGTGCTCGGGCCGAACGGCGCGGGGAAGACCACGCTGCTGCAGCTCGCGTCCGCGCACCTGCATCCCAGCCGCGGCAGCGCGTCGATCCTCGGCGAGACGCTCGGCGCCGTCGACATCTTCGAGCTCCGGCCGCGGATCGGGCTCTCCAGCGCGGCGCTGGCCGAGCGGCTGCCCGGTCGCGAGAAGGTGCGCGACGTCGTGCTGACGGCGTCCTACGGCATGGTCGGCCGGTGGCGGGAGGTCTACGAGGACATGGACGCCGGCCGGGCCGACGAGCTGCTCGCGGCACTCGGTGTCTCGCAGCTCGCCGAGCGTCGCTACGGCACCCTCTCGGAGGGCGAGCGCAAGCGGGTGCAGATCGCCCGCGCACTCATGACCGATCCCGAGCTGATGCTCCTCGACGAGCCCGCCGCGGGCCTGGACCTCGGCGGCCGCGAGGACCTCGTCCGCCGGCTCGGCATGATCGCCGCCGACGAGGACGCACCGGCACTGGTGCTGGTGACCCACCACGTCGAGGAGATCCCGCCGGGCTTCACCCACGCGCTGCTGCTGAAGCAGGGTCGCGTCGTCAGCGCCGGGCCGATGGCCGAGGCGCTCACCACGGGGACCCTCGCCGAGTGCTTCGGCATCGAGCTGGAGCTGTCGCGCTCCGGCTCGCGCTGGGCCGCACGCGCGGTCTGAGAGATCGGCGCGGCACCGCCGCCCGGGTGGCCGTAGGAGCGCGACTCCCCGTCAGAGCAGCACGGACGCGGACACTCCGCCTGCCCACCGCCCGCCGTCGGTCCCTGACCCCCGCGTGCCGGGTGGAGACGGCGGGAGAGATGCCGACGCCTTTGTGGTGTCCGCGTTCGGCGGTTCTGGGTCAAGTGGCCCCGCCAGGAGGCCGGAAAGCGACCCCTCTGCGGGGCCACTTCGCTCTGACCAGCGACGTCGACCACCCGTGGACGGCGCGGCACCGACCCACCGCCTCCGCAGGTCCGAAGCCGCCTTTGACCTGACGGTCGGCTGGACGGCGGGCACGCCAGAGGGGAGCCGCGCGCCGCACATCGCTGCGCCGACCGGGTGACCGCCGCGGAACCACCTGCCGGTGCCTGTGCGTTGAGCAGGTCGGTGCAGCAGCCAGCTCGGGCGCAGCAGCGATCTCACTAGGATGGTGGCGTGGACGGGTTCGGTGGCTACGACTGGGTCGCCTGGTTGGGCCTTGCCGTCGTCCTGGGCATCGTCGAGGTGACCACTCTCGATCTCGTGTTCGCGATGCTCGCGGTGGGCGCACTGGCCGGCGCCGTCACCGGGCTGGCCACCGACAGCCTCCTGCTGCAGGTGCTCGTGGCCCTGGTCGTGTCGGTGGCGATGCTGTTCGTCGCGCGGCCGATCGCGCTGCGGCACCTGCGCACCCCGATGGCGATCCGCACCGGCACCGACGCACTCGTCGGCGAGCGCGGTCTCGTGCTCGAGTCGGTCGACGCCGACGGCGGTCGCGTCAAGCTCAAGGGCGAGGTCTGGTCGGCCCGCTCGTTCGACCCCGGCCACGCGATCGCGGCCGGGCAGTACGTCGAGGTCGTCCAGATCGACGGTGCTACCGCAATCGTCTACGAATCGGAGATCTGATGGAATCGGTCACGCTCGTCGTGGTCGCTGTGCTGGTCCTGCTTGTCCTCGTCACCCTGGCCAAGACCGTGCGCATCGTGCCGCAGGCCCGCGCCGGCGTGGTCGAGCGGCTGGGCCGGTACGCACGCACCCTCACCCCCGGTCTCACCATCCTCGTCCCGTTCATCGACAAGCTGCGCCCGCTCATCGACCTGCGCGAGCAGGTGGTGTCGTTCCCGCCCCAGCCGGTGATCACCGCCGACAACCTCGTCGTGGGCATCGACACGGTCATCTACTTCCAGGTGACCGACGCGAAGGCGGCGACCTACGAGATCGCCAACTACATCCAGGGTGTCGAGCAGCTCACCGTCACGACCCTGCGCAACGTGGTCGGCAACCTCAACCTGGAGGAGACCCTCACCTCTCGGGACCACATCAACGCCGCGCTGCGTGGCGTCCTCGACGAGGCCACCGGCAAGTGGGGCATCCGCGTCAACCGGGTCGAGATCAAGGCCATCGACCCGCCCACGTCCATCCAGGACTCGATGGAGAAGCAGATGCGCGCCGACCGCGAGAAGCGCGCGACCATCCTCACCGCCGAGGGCTTCAAGCAGTCGCAGATCCTCACCGCCGAGGGCGAGCGGGCGTCCTCGATCCTCAAGGCGGAGGGCGACGCGCAGGCAGCGGTGCTGCGCGCCGACGGTGAGGCCCAGGCGATCCAGAGGGTCTTCGACGCCATCCACGCCGGTGACCCCGACCAGAAGCTGCTCGCCTACCAGTACCTCCAGATGCTCCCGAAGATCGCGCAGGGCGACTCCAACAAGCTGTGGATCGTCCCGAGCGAGCTGGGGGAGGCCCTCAAGGGCATCGGCGGCATGCTGGGCAGCGGCATCGACGACACGCCGACCTCTTCCTCCCCGGGCCTAGCCTGGCGGGTCGCTGCCCGGCCGGGTGCTCGCCGCGTACTGGTCCGCCAGCTTGAGCACGAGGGCGACGTACCAGTCCGCGTGGTTGTAGTGCCAGACCGCGCGGGCGGTGGCGTCCTCGCCGCGGCCGGCCCCGTTGGCGCACAGGTACCGGGCCGCGGTGTAGATCGCGTCGGCCGGGTCCTGGATGTCGGTGTCCCCGTCGCCGTCCCCGTCGACGGCGTAGGACGCGAAGGTCGCCGGCATGAACTGCATCGGACCCTGCGCACCGGCGTAGGACGACGAGGTGTTCGCTCCGTGCCCGGTCTCCACCTGGCCGACGGCGGCCAGCAGGCTCCAGGACATCCCGCGGCAGGTGCGCGCCGCCTGGTGGTAGAGCCGCAGGTACAGCAGCGGTACCACCGAGCTGGCCCGCGCCGTGGCCACCCGCTGCTGACCCGCCGCAGCGACCGCGGCGTTCAGCGCGTCGACGGTCGCCGCGGCGCGCTCGGCGGCCTCGAGCCCGCGGGCGCGGGCATCCAGCTGGGTGAGCTCGGCGCTCGCTGCGGCCAGCGCCTCGACGAGGTCGCCGTAGCGCCGCTCGACGTCGGAGGCGGTGGTGGTGGCGGCGTCGGCGGCCCGCTGCAGTGCCGCGGCGCGGTCGCGCAGGGCGGCGACCTCCACCTCGCCGGACACGGCCGTCGACGTGCCGGACCGGACCAGCCGCTGCACGTACGACGCCCGGCGCAGGGCATCGGTGGCCGAGCCGGCACCGAGGACGCTCGCCATCAGGGCCGACGTGCCACCGGACATGTAGAGCGCGCGGACCCGGCTGTCGACGGCGCGGCGGTCGGCCCGGGCCAGGCGGGCCGCCTCGTCGGCGGCCTGCTCGGCGCTGATACCGCGGCTGACCCCGCCCGCGAGGGCCGCCAGTGACCGGTCGTACGCCCGCAGGGCGCGCTCGACCCGGGGCTGCAGCGCCGACACCCGGGCGGCGGCCTGCTCGGAGCGGGTCCGGGCATCGGCGGCCGACTCGGCGCGCGCCGAGCCGGCCGGCAGCCCGGCGAGCAGCACGACGGCGGCCACCAGCACGGCCACACGGCGGCGGGTCACCCTCCTTGTGTCGGCGTGCGTGTCCTGAGCCTTGATCCAGCCACGCTCCGGGTCTGCCGAGGGCTCCCGTAGGGTCGCCCGGTGACGCTCTGGGAGGCCGTCGCGGTCGCCCTGGCGGGGCTGGCCGCCGGCACGATCAACACGGTGGTCGGCTCCGGGACCCTGATCACCTTTCCGGTGCTGCTGGCCGTCGGCTACCCGCCGGTGCTGGCGAACGTCAGCAACACGGTCGGGCTCGTCCCGGGCTCGGCCAGCGGGGCCGTCGGCTACCGGGCCGAGCTCGCCGGACAGCGCGGCCGGCTGCTCCGGCTCGGCACCGCGTCCACGCTCGGGGCGCTGCTCGGTGCCGCCGCCCTGCTCACGGCCCCGGCGGACGCGTTCCGGGCCATCGTGCCGGCGCTCATCGTGCTGGCCTGCGTCCTGGTCGTGGTCCAGCCGGCGGTGTCGCGCCGGCTGGCGGCGCGAGGACGCGCTCCTGGCGGTCACGGCGGGCCGCTGCTCTACGGCGGCGTCCTGTTCACCGGCGTGTACGGCGGCTACTTCGGCGCCGCCCAGGGCGTGCTGCTCATCGCCGTCATGGGTCTGCTGCTGGACGAGGAGCTGCAGCGCATCAACGCCGCCAAGAACGTGCTCGCAGGGCTGGTCAACCTGGTCGCGGCCGTCGTGTTCATCCTGGTCACCGACGTGGCCTGGGAGGCCGCGGGGCTGATCGCTGCCGGCTCGGTGGTCGGCGGCCAGCTCGGCGCGTTCCTGGGCCGCCGGATCCCGCCCGTCGTACTCCGCGGGATCATCGTCGTGGTGGGCCTCGCCGCGATCGTCAAGATCCTCACGGACTGACGGGCAAGCGGCGGATGGGCACCCTGCACCGCGTCGAGACCGCCGACGACCCGGCGCTGCACGACTACGTCGGGCTCACCGACATGGCGCTGCGCACCCGGCGGGAACCGGCGGAGGGGCTGTTCATCGCCGAGGGGGAGAAGGTGATCCGGCGCGCCCTCGACGCCGGCTACCTGATGCGGTCGATGCTGCTCGAGGAGAAGTGGCTCCCACCGCTCGCCGACGTGGTCGACCGCGTGGACGTACCCGTGCACCTGGCCGGGGCGGCCGTGCTGGAGCAGGTGACCGGCTACTCGGTGCACCGCGGCGCGCTGGCGGCGATGCAGCGCCGTCCGCTGCCGCCGGTCGCCGGGCTGCTCGACGGCGCCCGGCGGGTGGTCGTCCTCGAGGACGTCACCAACCACACCAACGTCGGTGCCGTCTTCCGCGCGGCGGCCGGTCTCGGTGTCGACGCGGTCCTCGTCACCCCGAGGTGCGCCGACCCGCTCTACCGTCGCTCGGTGAAGGTGTCGATGGGTGCGGTGTTCGCGGTCCCGTGGACCCGGCTGCCCCGTTGGCCCGAGGGCGTCGACGACCTGCGTGCGGCCGGCCTCACCGTTGCCGCGCTGGCCCTGAGCGACGACGCCGTCGACCTCCGCGCGCTGGCGGCCGACCCACCGGGCCGGCTCGCCCTGCTGCTCGGCACCGAGGGCGACGGCCTCGGCGCCGCGACGGTCGCGTCGGCCGACCTGGTCGTCCGCATCCCGATGGCCGGGGGGGTCGACTCGCTCAACGTGGCCGCCGCGGCGGCGGTGGCGTTCTGGGCGCTGGGCGCCCCGTCGCCGGGGCCGACCGGCGTGCCTCAGAGCCGGCGGTAGCGCGCCTCGGCCCAGCAGTAGGCGCCGAAGCAGACCAGCCCGACGCCGGCGAGCACCAGCAGCACCTGGCCGCCGGGTGCACCGGCCAGGCTCTTGAGCGCGACGTCGAAGCCCTTCGCCTTGCCCGGCTGGTGGTCCAGGGCTGCCTTGCAGACCAGGATGCCGACCACCGCGAAGACCCCGCCGCGGCACACGTAGCCGACCTGGCCGAGGCGCCGCACCGCCGTGAACGTGGTCCGGCTCATCCGGCCGGTGTCGAGGTGCTTCTCGAAGTCGGTCTTGAGACCGCGGATGGTCAGGCCGACCGCGATCGCGAGCACCACCAGGCCGGCCACGAAGACGAGGACCTGCCCCCCCGGCCACTCGAGGACCTTGGCGGTGACGTCGGAGCTGTTGTTCGAGGAGGCGCCCGTGACGGTCTTGAACGCCAGCAGGCCGAAGAACAGGTAGACCAGGCCGTTGGCTGCGGAGCCGATCCGCTTGACGGTGCGCTTCTTCTCGTCGGTCTCCTCGTGCCGTCCCCACGCGGCCTCGCTGAGCCGCCACACGGCGTACGCCACGAAGCCGACGACCATCAGCCACAGCACGATCGAGCCGCCCGGCTTGTCCGCGATCGTCTGCAGGGCACCCTTCTGGTCCGCCTGCTTGCTGTCCCCGAACGCGATCTGGATCGCGAGCAGCCCGATCAGGGCGTAGACGAGGCCCTTGGCGAGGAAACCGAGGCGTGCGGCCTTGGCCATGATGGGGCTGTCGGCAGCCCGGCGGGCGGTGCCCTCGGCCTGGGCCTTCGTCGAGCCGGTGGTCGGGACGGTCATGGCAGCCTCCTGGCAGGTTGGTGATCCGCGGGATGCCTACCCGGATCGGCTCGGCCGGAAGCATTCGCGGAGACCGACCCGCGCCTAGAATCCGATGGTGACTCGCAGCCGGACCGTGACGATGGTGGCGGCCGTGCTGGTGCTGGCCGGCTGCGCGTCGGGCGGCGCGACGCCGGCGGCGCCTGCCGGCGCGACGCCGACCAGCCCGGCGCCGAGCGCGCCCGTGGCCACCGACGACGCGCGCGAGGCCGACGCGGCCGCACCGGCCGCCCGGCCGCTGCGCGCGGGCGAGCGCTTCGAGACGCTCAGCGTCCCCGGCGGCGCGTACACGCCGAGCGCCCCCGCCGGCAGCATGGACGACTACCACTGCTTCCTGCTGGACCCGGGCCTGACCAGGGACACGTTCGTCACCGGCACCGACGTCCTGCCGGGCAACTCCGACGTGGTGCACCACGCAATCCTCTTCCGGGTCGAGCCGGGACAGGTCGCGCAGGCCGAGGCGCACGACGCGGCGACCGCAGGCCGGGGCTGGACCTGCTTCGGCGGTGCAGCCCTGCCGGCCACGTCCGGCAACGCGATCAGCGCCCTGGACTCGGCACCCTGGCTGGCGGCCTGGGCGCCCGGCGGGGGTGAGGCGGTCCTCGGCCGCGGCACCGGGATGCTGCTCCCCAAGGGCAGCCGGGTCGTGCTGCAGGTCCACTACAACCTGCGCGAGGGCACCCAGCCGGACCGCACCCGGGTTCGGCTGCGGCTGGCCCGCGACGGTGCCCGACTTCAGGCGTTGCACACGATGCTGCTGGTCGCCCCGGTCGAGCTGCCGTGCACGCCGGACGAGAGCGGACAGCTGTGCGACCGGGCCAGCGCGCTGGCGGACCTCACCGGGCGCTTCGGCAGCCGGGCCGGCGCCACCGTGTCCGGGTTGCAGCTGCTCTGCGGCGGCAGTCTCACCCGGCCGCGGGCCGGGCCGACCCAGCGCTGCGACCGCGCCGCACCGGAGGCCATGCGGGTCCAGGCCGTCGCCGGTCACATGCACCTGCTCGGCCGGTCGATCAGCGTCACGCTCGACCCGGGGGGACCGCGTCAGCGCACGCTGCTCGACCGCAAGGTCTGGGACTTCGACGACCAGCACGCCACGCCGTTGCGCCGCCCTGTGCTGGTGCGGGCCGGGGAGGAGCTGCGCGTGACGTGCACGCACGACGCCGGGCTTCGATCGATGCTGCCCGAGCTGCAGGGTCTGCCGCCCCGCTACGTCACGTGGGGCGAGGGCACGTCCGACGAGATGTGCCTCGGCATCGTCATGTACACCGACGCCTGACGGTCAGCCTTTCGCGAGCAGGTCCCGCTCGGCGTCGGGCGCGAGCCCGGCACCCGCCGGCTGCTCGACGGTGCGGGTCCAGGCGAGGGTGTCCCGGACCGTGTCGGCCAACGGTCTCGGTGAGAGGCCGCTCGCGTAGGCCTTCGACGGGTCGGCGGCCATCAGCCAGCCGTCCGGGTCGTCGCCGCTCCACAGCGGCAGGGTCCCCTCCGGCAGCCCTGCGGCGTGCACCGTCGCCGCGTCCAGCCAGTGCAGCCGGGTGCCGTCCGGGCCGACGGTGTCCACGACGGCCTCGAGCTGTTGCTGCCAGGTGAAGACCGGTTCGGGACTGACGGCGTGGTACGCGCCCGCCGCGCCGTCCTCGAGCAGCCGCACCATCCACGACGCCATGTCGCGGACGTCGATGACCTGCGCCGGAGCGTCGCGGGGTCCCGGGGCGAGCACGTCGCCGCCGCGCGCGATCCGCGCCACCCACCACGGGAACCGCCAGGTGTAGTCGTCGGGCCCCACGACGTACGTCGGACGCACGAGGATGGTGCGCGGCCCGTGCCGCTCGACGGCCGCACGCTCGCAGAGCGCCTTCAGGCCGCCGTAGGTCTCGGCGGTCACCTCCTCGACAGAGGGGTCGTCGAGCTCGGCCAGGGGGGCGTCCTCCGTCAGCCCCGGCCCGTCGGCCGGTGCGTACGCCGACACGCTGGACACCAGCAGGTGGTGGCCGCCTCGGCCGCCCAGGGCGTCGGCGAGGGCCTGGACCTGGCGCGGGACGTAGGCGCAGGTGTCGACCGTCGCGTCCCACTCGCCGTCGGCCAGCGCCGACAGGTCGGCGTCGCGGTCACCGATACGGTGCTCGACCTCCGGGAAGAGGTCGGCCCCGGTGCGCCCACGGTGGAAGATCGTCACGTCGTGGCCGCGCTCGAGCGCCTGCCCGACCACGTGCCTGCCGATGAATCGGGTGCCGCCGATCATGAGGATGCGCATGCGTGGAGCCTACGGGTACCGCCGTATCGCGGTAGCCGGGGCCACGGGACGGCTCGGGTCAGCGCAGCAGGGCGGCGACACCCGCAGCCGCTGCAGCCCACAGCACGCTGGCCAGCGTGCCGATGATGAACTCCTCTGGTGCGTCGGCCGACCGGCCGGCACGCCGGGCGGCGTCGCCGGCGTCGCGCAGCTCCGGGTAGCGACCGACACCCTTCACGGCGAGGACCAGGGCCAGCCCCTCGGGGAAGCCGGCGAGCAGGGTGCCGGCGACGGCGAGCCGCTCGAGGTAGCCGATCCAGGCCCCACCTCGCAGCACCGACGCCGGTGACTCGAGCTCCAGCGGTGCCTCGACGGCGGGGTCCTCCGGCGCAGGTTCGGCCGCCGCGTCTGCGGCCGGGCCGCGGCGGCGACGCTGCGGCCACACCTCTCCCCGGGTGAGGCGGAACGTGGCACGGACCGCGTGGCTGCCGGCCGGCACCGCCGCGAGCACCCCGAGCGCGGCCGCGGCAGCTCGCTCCCAGCCGTCGACGTGGTCGGCGGCCGCGGCGGCGGCGGCTGCCCCGGCCAGCAGGAGACCGGCGAGCGCGGCCACCGGGAGGACCGGGTCGTCGACGAGAGCGCGCAGGGGGCGGTGCAGCAGCGGGGCTGCCGTGGTGAGAAGGAGCAGCACGAGGGCGAGGACGGTCACGATCCGCCCACCGTGTCAGCAGCCACGGACAGAAGATGGGCCGCCAGCTCACGACCCGGCGCCTCGAGGTGCCAGTCGGCCGCCTGCAGCCGCTGGGACACGGCCTGCTTGCTGACGCCGAGCCGGCCGGCGACCTCGATCTGGTTCAAGCCCTCGCGGGCCAGGGCGACGGCCTCGGCGCCCCGCTCGGTCCGGCGCTGCAGCAGCGCAGCGACCAGGTCGAGGGCGGTCTGGGCCCGTCGTGCGGCCAGGTCGTCCGAGCCCACCACGGCCAGCCCGGTACTGCGGTTCTTCGCGGCCGTCACCGCCGTCCGGGCCCGGTTGAACGCCGGCCCGGAGCCGGCCCGGGTGCTGTCCGGCAGGGGGTGGTCCACGACGCCCACCCCGATCCCCACGCTCCAGAGTCGGTCCCGCGCCAGCAGCAGGGCGAGGTCGGCGACGGCGTCGGCGCGGTCGAGGACACCCTGCACCTCGTCACCGGCGGTGCGCTCGAAGGGCCGGACCAGGTCATTCCGCCGGGCCAGGTCGCGCAGCAGCGCCTCCACCCGGTCAGTGGTACGACGGCTGTGCCGCTGGTCGACGGTGAGCACGAACATCCGACAAGGATAGGGCCTTGATGCCGTCAGGTCAAGGTAAGGCCGTTGACCAACCTCTCGCCCCGACACTAGCCTTCGGCGGATGACGAGCGCTCCCGGGACCGAGCGGCCGGCCGCCATCCGTCGCACGCCGTGGCGGGCGTCGATGGTCCCGCGGGCCGCCGACGAGAGACACCGGGCCGCGACCCCGCTGGAGCTGCTGTTCGACCTCACGTTCGTCGTCGCGGTGTCCCGGGCGGCGGCCGAGCTCGCGCACGACGTCGCCGCGGGGCACGTCGGCCACGCCGTGGTGGCCTACGTGATGGTGTTCTTCGGGATCTGGTGGGCCTGGGTCAACTTCACCTGGTTCGCGTCGGCCTACGACTGCGACGACGTGTCCTACCGGCTGCTGACGTTGCTGCAGATGTCGGGTGTGCTGATCTTCGCCGCCGGCGTCCACGACGCCTTCACCGACGCCGACTTCGTCACGGGGACGATCGGCTACGTCGTGATGCGGGTCGCCCTCGTGCTGCAGTGGGTGCGCGCCGCGCGCAGCGACCCCGCCCACCGGCAGACCGCCCGCCGGTACGTCGTCGGTGTCACGGCCGTCCAGGTGGCGTGGGTGCTGCGGCTGCTGCTCCCGGCCGACGTGGCGTTCGCGATGTTCTTCGTGCTGGCCCTCGCTGACGTGCTGGTGCCGGTCTGGGCCGAGCGGACGGGGACGACGTCCTGGCACCCGGGCCACATCGCCGAGCGGTACGGCCTGTTCACGATCATCGTCCTGGGGGAGTGCGTGCTCGCGGCCACGGTCGCGCTGCAGGTCGTGGTCGAGGACGACGGCTGGGACACCGACCTGGTCCTGCTCGGGGCCGGCGGCCTGGTGCTGCTGTTCGCACTGTGGTGGATGTACTTCCTCAAGGACGCCGGTGACGGGCTGAGACGGCGCCCCGACCAGTCGTACTCGTGGGGCTACGGCCACTACGTCGTGTTTGCGTCGCTGGCAGCCCTCGGCGCCGGGATCGAGGTCACCGTCGAGGCCCTCGGCCACCACGTGGAGGTGTCCGACCCGGTCGTCGCCTGCGCCGTGACGCTGCCGGTCGCGGTGTTCGTCCTCACCGTCTGGCTGCTGCACGCGCCGTTCTCCGCGGGACTGCGCACCACGGCGGTCGAGGTCGTCGCCTCCGTCGTGGTGACGCTGGCGATCCCCGCGCTGGTGCTGCTCGGGCTGCCGCTGCCCCTCGTCCCGTGGCTGGCGACGGTCCCGGTCGGGCTGCTCATCGCGACGCACGTCGACCGACCGGCCCGGGCCGCTCAGCCGGCGCCGTAGCGCGCCAGCTGCCGTACCGCCCGTGCCAGGCCGGCGACGTCCGCGGGCAGCGAGTCGTCGACGACCACGACCCGCCCCGGCAGGCCGGCCGGCTCCACCTGACCGTGCACGACCGACGCGGGTGAGCTCGCGGCGACCGCCGCCAGCACCGGTGCGACGGCCTCGGCGCCGACCCCGGCGTTCCCCAGGGCGACGGCGTCCAGCAGCACCACGCCGAGCGCCCGGGCGAGGCCGGCAGCGCGCGGGTCGTCCTGGTCGACGAGGACGTGCACGCCCGCGACGGGGGCGACGTCGCGGCGCAGGGCACGGACCAGCACCTGCTCGACGACCGGGCCCTTGGCGTCGGCGTACTGCTGCACGAGCTCCCAGCTGCGCCGCGCCAGCCCCTGCTTGGTGCGCTGGTAGAGCGCGAGGTCGTCGGGATCGCTGCGGAGGTGGTCGCGGAAGACCAGCATCCGGTCGACCTCGTCCGAGCCGATCCCGAACACGTGCAGGTTGACGTCGGGGTCGGCGTGCTTCAGCAGCCGGTGCTGGTGCCAGTCCGGCTCGCGGTGCCGCAGCGTGTAGCCCAGCGGTGCCAGCGGGCCGAGGTACGCGGCCTCGTCGGTCGGGTCCGGGACCGCGAGCACCACGTCGATCAGTGGCTTGGCCACCAGGCCGGGCACGGACGTCGACCCGACGTGCTCGACCACGAGCGCGACGGCGCCGAGGGCGGCTCGCACCTCGGCGACCAGCCGAGTCCCGGTGGCTGCCCAGGTCGGGTCCGGCTCGGCGAGGTGCACCGGACCGTCGGCGCGGGTCGGGCCGCCGCCGACCCAGTCCGGGCCGGCCAGCACCTCCTCGACGCTGCGCCCCTCGGGCTCGGCCGCGTCGGACCAGACGGTGAGCTGGAGCCCGGCCGGGCCATCGAGGCGGGCGTTGAGCGAGTCCCACGGGGTGCGCGTCGGTGGTGCGATCACCTCGGCCCCGGCGCGGGCCAGCCGGTCGGTGACGGCGGCCGAGTCGGGTACCTCGAAGGCGACGCGCACCGGTCCGGCGACCCGGCGCCCGACCTCGACCTCGTCGATGTAGGCGGCGTACGCCGGGTCGGCCAGCTCGAGCGTCGCCCGCCCCGCCGCCAGGATCGTCAGCCGACCGCCCGGTGAGCGGTAGGACGCCTCCTCGATCAGGCCGAGCCCGTCGCGGTAGAAGGCCAGCGCCACCTCGTAGTCCGGTGCGGTCACCGAGAGCCGCAGCTGGGTCACGGCGTCGCGCCCGGCAGCGTCCAGCTCGTCTTGCTCGTCCTGCCCGTCGTCCGGCATGCCCGGGACGCTACGGGAGGATGGCCTGGTGACGGCACCCCGGCGAGCGACGTCCCGGCGCACCGAGGTGTCCCCGGAGCGACTGGCCGGCTGGGTGGAGCGCTTCGCGTCGGCGCACGGCGGCCTCGGGGCGGCGCCGGACGGCGACCGCGTCGTGCTGAGCGCCGCCGACGGTGCTGTGGCGCGGCTAGCGGTTCCGTTCCCGCCCCTGGCCCATCACGGGGGGCCGATCGCCGCCGACGAGGAGCTGGTCGCCCTGCTCGTCGCCCACGCGCTGCGGGAGCGGCGGGTCGGGGTGCTGCTGGTACGCCTCGGCGGCCACGCCGCCGGGGTCTTCGAGGGGTCGCGGCTGGTCGTGAGCAAGGTCGGGTCCCGCCAGGTGCACGGCCGCAGCGCGGCGGGCGGCTGGTCGCAGCAGCGGTTCGCCCGCCGTCGGGAGGGTCAGGTGCGGGTCGCGCTGGCCGCGGCGGCCGACGTCGCCGCCCGGGTGCTGCTGCCCGGAGCCGGGCGGCTGGACGCCGTGGTGACCGGTGGCGACCGCCGTTCGGTGGACGCCGTGCTCGAGGACCCGCGGCTGACCGGGCTGCTGCCGCTCGTCGTCCCGCCGCTGCTCGACGTCCCCGACCCGCGGCTGGCCGTCCTGGAAGCGACACCGGGCAGGTTCCGGGCGGTCCGCGTGGAGGTCGTCGACCCGCCGCAGGCGGAGGGGGCCGAACGTACCGACGGCACGGTGCGCCCGCACTAGGACGCGGACCACTTGATAGCCCGATCGGGTGATCTGTGCCAACACCTGGCAAACCCTGCGTGCGCGTGCCCCTGGAGTCCCTAACGTCCCGATTGCCACTCAGGCCGTCGAAGGGACCACCGGACATGACGCTCGTCCAGACCCAGAAGGTGGTCGACGGCGACCTGAGCGAGCAGGCCTGGAAGCTGTACCTCCAGTCCTTCGACGACCTTCGCTACCTCGCGGTGCAGCGCCATGTCATGTACGGCGACGAGTTCGACGCCGTGATGGCCGATGCGAGGGTCGACAAGTTCCTCCTGCGGGGCGAGGACGGGTCACTGCAGGCGATGAGCACGATGTCGTCGGACCTGCGCTCGATGCCGCTGATCTCGCCGGAGTACTTCGCCCGCAAATACCCCGAGCGCTACCAGGCGGGGCTGGTCTACTACATCGGCTTCCTGGCGGTGCACCCCGACAGCCACGGCACCGGGGTCTTCGGCGACCTGGTGCGTGCGATGACCGAGCCGGTGGCGACCAAGGGCGGCCTGGCCGTCATCGATGTCTGCACCTACAACAAGGACCGGCTGCACCTGCCGCGCGCCATCCGCTGGCTGGCGTCCACCTGGGCGGCCACCGTCGAGATGTCCGACCTCGACGCGCAGACCTACGTCGGCTACGACTTCGCCCCGCAGGCTCAGGCCGTCGCGGTCTGAACCCGCACGAAGTCGCAGTCCTCGGCGGGCACCGGCCGGCCGAACAACCAGCCCTGACCCAGCTGGACGCCGAGCTTCTGCAGCAGGTCGCGCTGGCCCTCGGTCTCGATGCCCTCCGCAACGACGTCGAGGCGCATCGCGAGGGACATCGCCACGACAGCGCGGACGATCTCGGCGTCGTCGGCGTCGTGCTCGATGCCGGAGACGAACGCGCGGTCGATCTTCACCTTCGAGACCGGGAAGCGGCGCAGGTGGCCCAGCGACGAGTAGCCGGTCCCGAAGTCGTCGACGGCCAGCGTGAGGCCGAGCGCGCGCAGGTTGTGCAGCAGGGTGGCGGCGATCTCCTCGTCGGCCATCATCGCCGACTCGGTGATCTCGAGGACGAGCAGCTCCGCCGGGACGTTGTACCGAGCGAGCTCGGCCTCGACGTGGTGGACGAGCGACGGGTCGCGCAGCTGGCGGGCCGACACGTTGACGGCCATCCAGAGGTCACGCGCACCGGTGCCGGCACGCTGCTCGCGCCAGCGGGCGGCCTGGCGCAGCGCCTCGGACACGACCCACTCGCCGATCTCGACGATGAGCCCGGTTTCTTCGGCGATCGGGATGAAGTCCAGCGGTGACACCAGGCCGAGGCCGGGGTGCGCCCAGCGCAGCAGCGCCTCGGCCCCGACGACCTCGCCGGTCTGGACCGAGACGACGGGCTGGTAGTGCAGCAGCAGCTCACCGCGGTCCAGCGCGTAGCGCAGGGCGAGCTCGGTCTCGACGCGGTGCCGCACCGAGTCGTGCATCGACGGGTCGAAGACCAGCGCGCGGTTGCGACCGGCGGACTTGGCCTTGTACATGGCGGTATCGGCGTCCCGCAGCAGGCTCTCGGCGGTCGCAGGACCCAGCGAGGCGCCCTCGCGCGCGGAGCCGGCCAGCCCGATGGACGCGGTGGTGACCAGCGAGTCCTCGCCGGGCAGGGGTGCCCGGAAGGCTTCGACGATGTCGGCGGCGAGCTGCTCGCCGGTCGCGGCCGAGCCGTGGCCGACGTACCGGGCGATGACGAACTCGTCGCCGCCGACGCGCGACACGGTGTCCTCGGGGCGGGTCACGGTGAGCAGCCGCTGGGCGGCCAGCCGGAGCACCCGGTCGCCGACCTGGTGGCCCCAGGTGTCGTTCACCAGCTTGAACGAGTCGATGTCGAGGAACAGCACGTCCACGCGGTCGCCGTCGCGGCTCGCGCGGTCGAGGAGCTCGTCGACGATCTCGAGCAGGCGTGGCCGGTTGACCAGGCGGGTCAGCTGGTCGTGGGTGGCCTGGTAGCGCAGACCCTCCTGGGCGCGCGCGTGGGCCTGCACCGCTGTCACGGCTCGGACCAGGAGCAGCAGGGTGACCAGCGCACTCGCACCGGCGCCCACCCAGGTGTCTGCGGTGTCGTCGCCGGCCACGCCGACCAGCGGCGGCACCAGGAGAACCGGGAGGAGCAGACCGACCCGGCCGCGGGACCAGGCCGGCACCGGGCGCTGCTGGACGGCCGACAGCGCGCGCATCGAGGGGTGGAGCGCCGCTGCACCGAACATCGTGAAAGCCACGACGAACGGCAGGTCGAGCAACGGTGAGCCGACGGTCTGGCCCTTCGTCCCGATCATCGCGTAGCCGACGTCGCCGACGAGGATGAAGACGACGGACAGGCCGAGCAGCCAGAACGACGCGACCCGGCGTGCCGAGGTCCACGAGAGCAGGATCGCCACGAAGACCATCACGGCGTCGATGACCGGATAGGCGCCCTGGACGACCGCGGTCACCGAGTAGCCGACCTCTGTCGCGGTGGGCAGGGTGAAGAAGACGACCGCGGCGGCACTCACGGAGACGAGCACGATCGCGCCGTCGACGAGCTCGTGCACCACCCGTTCGGTGGACTGCCGGGAGCGCAGCAGGCCGAGGAAGGCGGCCAGGGTGGCGGCGTACCCGGAGAGAGTGGCGGCGTCCGCGAGCGGGGCCAGGTGCCTCGCCGGCGAGGACCTGACGAAGGACTGCCCCGAGGATGAAGGCGACACAGGCCAGCGAGAACAGCACCCAGGGGTAGCCGACCTGCGGCTTGTTGCGGAGGCGCCCGAGCGCCGCTGCCACCGCCGCGCCGGCGCCCATGACGGCCACCGGGATCGCAGCCAGGTCGTCCGCGCGGAGGGCCACGAGCGACACCATCATGGCCAGCCCCAGGGCGCCGAACAGCCACGCCGCCGCCTCGCTGGTCGCGCGACGCGGCGCTGGGGTCAGCTGCGCGCTCACTGCAGGGTGCTCCATCCGTCATGGTCCTCATCGGGCGAACCGGGCGGATGGTTGAGCGGTTTGGGCCGTATCGGCGCCTCATCCGGGCAATTGGTGCGAGGGCACCAGCGCGCGTTACAGGCGCATCGTCCGCCTCACGGGCGCCGGACGCCGGCCGCCGGGCCGGTTGCCTACGTTCTCGACCGACAGCCACGGACACGCGTGAGCCGTCGCGTGCTCAGGTGAGCAGTGGGATCGAGTTCTTGAGGTGCGTGAGGCCGAGGGGGCTGGTCCAGGTCTTGGTCCGGGTGTCGGGGTCGTGGTGCAGTCGCCATCGGCCGTGGGTCTTGGCGTTGTGGTGCTGGCGGCAGAGGGGTCCGAGGTTGGTCCGCACGGTCTGGCCGCCGTGTCGTCCGTCGCGGTAGGCGACGACGTGGTCGCAGTCGCAGGTGTGGGCGGGTGAGCCGCAGCCGGGGAACCCGCAGACCTGGTCGCGGGCGTTGACGTAGGCCTCGAGCGCGCCGCTGGGGCGGTAGCGGCGGGCGCCGCGGTCGAGCAGCTGCCCGCTCATCGGTTCGGTGATCCATCGGACCCAGTCGCGGTCGCCGGCCATCCGGCGCGCCAGCTCGGCGGGGATGGCGCCGTAGCCGGGCAGGTGGCCCGGGTTGTCGGCCAGGCCGAGAGCGGTAGGCACGTCGAGCACGACCGCCGCGGTCTGCGCGCCGCCACAGGAGCACCGCGGCAGCCGCCGGCCCGTGCTGGTGGCTGGTCCCTGGTTCAGGAGCGCCAGCAGCACCTGCAGGTCCACCTCGGCGTCGTCGGCGCACTCGTCGTCGCTGCCCTCGCCGCCGTCGACCTGTTCGTCGCCGCCATCAGCGTGATCGTCCGCATCCTCGTTGACGGGCTTTCTGTCGGCGGGCTCGGTGTCGACCCTCGCGTCGGTCGGCTCGACCTGGTCGGAGGGCTCACGAGTGGTCAGGCCGAGGATGCGGTCGATGACCAGGTCGACGCGCAGCGCGTCCAGGGCGACGTGGTCCAGGCCGGCGGCGCGGCGGGCGGCCCGCACGGTCTTCGCGGCGGCGGTGGTGGCGCCCCACATCTCGACCTCGACATCGGCCGGCAGCGGCAGGTACCAGCCGGTGCGGCCGTCGCGGTCCGGGACCCGCTCGATCCGCCGCTGCCCGTGCGCCCTCTGGGCCCGCTCCGTTGCGGCGGCCGGGTCGACCCGCACGACCGCGTCCCGCACCGCACGCCTGGTCTCGGCCGGGGTCTGGCGTGCCATCACCGGCAGCACCCGGGCCTCGACCGCGGCCGCGGTGGCGTCGGGCAGGCCTTCGGTCTCCCGGACCAGGTGCGCGGCGTGGGCGTGCCCGACCCGGCCGGTGTCCATCAGCGCCAGCGTGGCCGGGAACCGGTCCCGCAGCTCGAGGGCGACCCGGACCCGCCGGGAGGCGGCCACCGGCGACAGCCGCAAGCGCCGCGCCCAGCTCGTGCCGGGCGTCCTGCGGGTGCAGCCCGAGTGCCTCGGTGCGGTCCGCGACCAGCGCCACCGTGCGCTGCGCGATCGCCGCGACCTGCGCGGTGACCCGCTCGGTCACCCGCAGGTAACCGACCAGCTCACCCGGCTCCAGGGTCCCGGGGTCGACCGACTCCAACAGCCCCGCGAGCTCGGACACCGACCCGTCCAGCTGCAGCTCCAGCGCGGCCCGCTCCCACCCGCAGCCGCGGTCGGCCAGCACCTCGACCAGGTCCAGCGAGCCCATCTCCATGCCCCGAACCTAGGACCACCCCCGGACATTAACCCCGTCCGGCGATCACGCTGAAAGCGTTGCCTGGCAACGCCTTCGCTAGTCGACGCTGTCGACGATCCCGGCGGCCTCGATCGCGTCGGCGACCTGACGCACCACGTGCACCCGCGCGTACCGCTTGTCCTCGGCCGGGACGACGTTCCAGGGGGCGGCGGCGTGCTCGGTGCGCACGAGCATGTCCTCGACGGCGTCGACGTACTGCGCGTGCTTCTCGCGGTTGCGCCAGTCCTCGTCGGTCAGCTTCCACGACTTCAGCGGGTCGTCCTTGCGCCGCTCGAAGCGGCGCTGTTGCTCCTCCGGCGTCAGATGCATCCAGAACTTCACGAGGATCATGCCCTCGGCCGTGAGGGTCCGCTCGAAGTCGACGATCTCGTCGTACGCACGCCTCCACTGCTCGGTCGTCGCGAACTTCTCGACGCGCTCGACCAGGACTCGGCCGTACCAGGAGCGGTCCAGCACGGCCATCCCGCCCTGGCCGGGCAGCACCGGCCAGAACCGCCAGAGGAAGTGGTGCCGCTTCTCGTCGTACGTCGGTGCCGCGAACTGCGAGACACGGACGTGCCGCGGGTCGAGGTGGTCGACCAGTCGCTTGATGGCGCCGCCCTTGCCGGAGGCGTCCCAGCCCTCGAAGACGATGCACAGCGGTGGCCCGATCTCGCCCCCGATCTGACCTCCCAGCACCAGGCGCAGACGGAGCAACCGCTCCTGCTGCTCGGCGAGCTGCTTGGCCTCGTCCTTCTTGGACAGGGCCAGCGTGAGGTCGACCTCGTCCAGACGTCCCATGGCCGGAGCCTCGCACCCCGGACGCGGCCGCGTCGACTCCGTGGTCGCCATCGACGGAAGCCACAAGTCGCGCAGATCGGACGGTGCCGTGACCAATGTGCGACGTCGACCGGCTCGTGTCGTTCGGGGTCAGCGGGATCTACCTCTCGTTCCTGCTGACGGTGATCGGCGCGATCGTCGCGCGGTCCCGCGGATGGATCCCGGCGGGTCCGTTCCAGCTCGGGAGGTGGGCGTGGCCCACGACGATCGGCGCAGCCGCCTACCTCGGTCTCATGCTGCTGAACGTCGTGGCGCCGACGGGGCTCGACAGCCCGCGCGGTGCGCTGTTCAACCTGGACTGGGTCACCCTCACGGTGATGGTGGTCATCGCACTCGTGGGCCTGCTGGCCTTCCTGGTCGTCCGGCCGGGCAGCACCGTCGGTACCCACCTGCACGACGCGCTCGTGCCCAGCGGGGCGGAGACGGGAGGTGCGCGCCTCCCGCACCAGGGCCGGGACGAAGGCCCGCAGGACAGGGCTACCTGACGCGGAAGGTCGCCCGCCCCGGGTCGTAGCCCCGGGCGCGGGCGACGACCGCGCGGGCGCCGGTCGTGCCCCCGGCGACGGCGAAGGTGGCGCGGCCGCGGGAGTTGGTGTGCTTGGTCGCCTTGCCCAGGCGCACCACCGCACCGCGTACCGCGACGCCGGCGTCGGTGACCCGCACCGTGACCGAGTCACCCGCGGACACCCGCCTCGGGCTCACCCGGACGCGCAGCGACTCCAGGATGCGGGTGGACCAGATCGCCGAGGCAGCGCCCGGCTGGGCGTTGACGACCACGTCGAGCGGCCCGAGGGCGCCGTCGCCCGCCGTGCGTGTCGGGGAGGCGCCCCCCGGGGCCGTCACGGCCCGGACCACTCCCGCGGCGGTGACCGACGGGTTGGTGCGGGTCGCGAAGACCCGGTTGCCCTCGACCCACCAGACCCACATCCGCCCGCCGGGTGCGGCGCTGATGCCGACGTACTGGATCGACCCTGGCCGGGTCAGGACCAGCCGCTGGCTGCTGCCGACCCGCCACAGCACCAGGCGGTGGGGGCTCGGGTAGCCGGACCCGTACGCGGCCCACACCCCACCACCGACCCGCCCGGCGACGGCGACGTTCTGCCCCGGGTTCACCGAGGTCGGATCGCCTGCGTACGGCACGCTGGACAGCGGAGCAGCCTGCTGCGGTGCGCTCTGGGGCCAGACCTGTTGCGCGTGGATGCCGTTCATTGCTCCGGAGCTGCCGGAGTACCAGAGCGCGTAGGCGGCTCCGCTCGAGCTGTCGCGGGCGAGCGAGACCGCCTGCGCCTCTCCGGTCGCGTCGCCATAAGTGTCCGGTGCGGTCGCCGGCACCGACGGGTCGACGCCGTGGTGGACCGTCACGTGGTCGGTGCTCGCCGCCGCGAGTGCGACCACTGGCTGACCGGTGCCGTCGTCGACGGCACCGATGCCGTAGTCGCCGTAGGCGTACCGGGTCTGGCTCATCGACCCGGGCGCGAGGGCCCAGCTGGCGGCGTCCGATGCCTGCACGAAGGAGAGCGGTCCGTTGCGTTCGTCGGTCGAGTCCAGGCTGCGCAGGCCGCCGAACACCACGGTCGGGACGCCGCCGAGCAGGAGCGCCACCGGGTCGGAGCTGATCGACGTCCAGGTCAGCGCCGTCGACTCGGGACCGACCGGCAGTGCGTTGCCGCCGACGACGCGGGTCTTCAGGCTGGAGCTGTTCGGACCGCTGGCCTGCATCCAGACCACCAGCAGGTTGCCGCCGACGCGGGCTGCGTCGGGGGCGTTGCTGATGCCGACACCGGCGCCGGTGGAGAGCTGGGTCCACCGTCCTCCCGCGGCGGCGCTCGCAGCACCGGAGCCGAGGGACCCGGTGACCGCAGAGGCGGTGAGCAGCAGGGCAGCCGCGAGCGTCGCGCGACCGTGGACGTGGGCGGCCATGACGGGCCTTTCGCCAGGAGGGAACTCGTCGCGAACGTAGCAGCGGGGAGAGCGGCGCGGGGCGCCCGGTGGGAAGCTCGCATCGAGCGCGACGCCGCAGGTCCGGCGCCTCTGATGACTGAGCGGCTGCGATGCGCCGGCCGCCCGAGGATGCGAACAGTGACGTCCTAGCGGAGCAGGAGATTGAGGACGACCGTCAGGAGGACTGACGCGACCACCGAGAACAGGATCATGCCGAGACAGCCGGGCCCGCCCCCGAGGGGGCGGACCTGGAAGCGTCGCCGGGGAGTCATGCTCCGCTGCGCGGGTCGTCGTCGTTCCGGAGGCTCTCGGCCCAGCCCACGGGCTCCGTCGTCCGGATCGCCAGTCTCGTCTCGACGGTCGTCGGGTGGTGACCGCGGTGACGGGCCGCGCTGCGGCTGCCGTTTGGCTGCATGGACACGGAGGAATCCCGTTCTCTTCGGGTGCGGGGGATGGTGCGGCGCGGGATGACCATGGTCAGGCGCTGGCCCCGGAACACGGGCCCTGGGTTGCCGCTGCTGGACGCCGACAAGGGGGTGCCCGCCGCCCCCGACAGCAAACGCACAGCCACCCGCGAGGTTTGGAGCGAGCGTCACGGGTGACCGGGTCGCCATGCCTGAGCTGCCGGAGAAGCGCCAGTCCATCCGCCCCGGCCTGCCGGTGATCCTCGGTGCGGCGGCCACGTTGGTGATCATGGCCATCATCTGGTTCGCGGTGACGTGGGCGGTCGGCTCGGGGGGCCAGGACTGCGCCTCACAGCCGAGCAGCGGCGCCTCCGCTGACCGGTGCCGCTAGGCCGACCCGACGAGCGGCGGCGTACCGGGCCGGCTCATCGGGCACCGGGCCTGCTGTCGCGACGTGTGGAGGCGCCATGGTCACGAGGTCGTCACGCCTGCGGATCTCGCTGGCGACGCCGCTCGAGGACGTGCTGCGAGAGATCACCGATCTCGCTCGCAAGGTGGTGCCCTCGGCGGACGCCACGTCGATCACCTGCTGGCGGCGACAAGGCCACACAGCCGCATACTCCGGGCGGCAGGCGCTCCACGCCGAGAGCTGCAGTAGAGCGTGGATACGGAGCAGGAGCAGGCCGGACAGGCCTGCTCATGCACGTGCCGCATCGCCGGTCGATGCGCTGGCCGGACTACTCCGCAGCCGTGCTGGACGAGGGCGTCCGCAGTTCGGTCTCGACGCCGTTGCCCTACCAGGGCGCACTATCGGCGCCCTCAACGTGTACTCGGGCACGGTGGACGCCTTCTCGAGCGAGGACATCGCCGCTTGCGACGAGGTCGCGGACTACATCGCCGTGGCGGTCAGCAACGCGGACGCACATGGCGAGGCGGTGCAGCTCGCTGCTGACATGCGTCGGGCGATGGAGTCGCGGGCGGTGATCGACATGGCGAAGGGAGTGCTGATCGCACGGCACCACTGCTCGCCCGAGGAGGCCTTCGCGATCCTGAGCCGTACCTCACAGAACCACAACCGCAAGCTGCGCGACCTGGCGGAGGCGCTGGTCGCCTCGGAGCATGCCGCTGCCCCGACGAGCTGAACCGACCTACCAGGCCCACGACGCGAGCGCGTCGAACGACGACCGTCCGTCCGACGACGTTCGTGTTGTGCCGCCGGGGTCAGCCCGGCACAGCGTGACCGCGGTGACCGGGTCGTTGTCCCGGTGTGCGCGCCAGTGGAGAGGAGAGAGGGGCTAGTAGGAAGCTCCCTTGCGCCACGCCATCTCCTGCAGCTCGAGCGTGTTGCCATCGGGATCGGCGAAGTTCGCCCCCCTGACACCACCCCCGAAGTCATGGATCTCGCTGATCTCGACACCTCGGCGGACCAGGTCGGCACGCGCCTCGGCGAGGTCATCGACGACCAGGTGCAGGCCTCGGACGCTGCCAGGCTCTCCCGCATACACGTCCAGCCCGGTCCCGAAGCCAACCGAACAGCTGGAGCCTTCCGGGGTCAGCTGGACGACCCGGACGCCTTCGCTGGGCCGCACGTCGACGTCCTTCTTCCAGCCGAGCCTGTCGGCGTAGAAGGCGATGGCGCGGTCGACGTCCGAGACGGGGAGCGGGATCAGCTCGAGCTTCATCTGCATCGCGGTCATGCCTCTCTCGGATCAGTCTCGGAGACACGATCTTGGCATCTGATCCCCGTCCATCGACGGAGCGGTAGGTAGCCGAGGAATCGGTCCACCCGCGGCATACATCCCCGGGCGCACACCGGACGTACGACGACGGGCCCCAGATCTGCTCGTGAGCAGTGAGGCCCGTCGTGTGTGGTGTCCGAGGGGGGCGTGAACTCCGAAGGGAACCGTCGACGGGTCGTCCCGGTCCGCTTCGGAACGTGGTTCTGACGGTTGTCATTGCGGGGGTTCGCCGAGATCCGGCGCCGTCCAGCAGGACTCGTGGCCACTCCTGTGACCAATCTGGCGATCTTGGTCGGTCCTCAGCGGCCGTATGCCTCGCGACGGTGCCGGACGTTGATGACGAGCACCAGCAGCACGTCGTCCTCGACGCTGTAGATGACCCGGTAGTCGCCACTGCGCACCCGCCAGAGCCGCGGCGTGTCATCGCCGGTGAGCATCTTCGCCGCCGGCGGTCGCGGTTCGTCGGCCAGCAGGGCGATGACTTTGGCGATCCGGTCTCGCGCGGATCTGTCGAGCTTGCGGAGCTCGCGGGCCGCTGCCGGGCGGAACTCGACGCGGTAGGTCACGCCAGACCGAGGTCGGCCTTCACGGCCTCCCAGGGGATCGAGGGGCCGTCCTCGTCGAGAGCCGCGCGAGCTGAGGCGATGTCCTCGGCGTCCTCGAGCGCTTCGATCGCGCGGTCGTAGAACTCAGCCGTGACGAGCGCAGCGACCCGCTTGCCGTGGCGGGTGATGAACACCGGTTCGCGACTTGACGCTGCAAGCGCCTCGGAGAAGTGCTCCCGCGCGTCGGTCGCCGTCATGTCGCTCATGTGCACATAGTACGAAACCGCGGTTACCGCGTCAATCGCTCTGGCGGCTGAAACGGGCCCCGGCGCCAACCACCTGGGCTCACGAAGATCCTCGGCAGCTCGTACTCATCCGGCATCACCAGTGACAACGGTCGTGTCGGCCCAGTCCGCGACGAGCCGCTCAGCAGAGACCCCACCCGTTCCGCGGCCGGGCGCATGTCAAGATCAACCCGTTCAGTGGCACACGCTTGTCAGGGCGACGAACTCCGTGACGTGGCTGCTGTGCTCGGCCTCGACGCGACCCTTGAGGGAACTCTGGCCGCTCCCCGTCCGAGATGCTCTTCCTGACTGGGCGGCTCCGCTGGCGCACCGTCTGCGTCGCGATGGCCTCGTGGGCGAGGACGCCGGTCAGCGCCGAATTTCGTCAAGTCCTCGACGATCTGAACCATCGCCTGCGCTACGTGCTCGTCGAGTACGACGAACCCATCGCACCGATTCGGGACTTGTGACCAATGTGTGACCAGTGGGCCCTTTGACACGTGAATCACAAGAGCCGCAGGTCTGTGACCTGCGGCTTCGTGTCGAGCGATGTGTGTCCGAGGGGGGACTTGAACCCCCATGCCCGGTAAAGGGCACTAGCACCTCAAGCTAGCGCGTCTGCCAATTCCGCCACCCGGACAGGTGCTGCGTCGCACGGGGACCGGTCTGGGGGACCGGCCCGCAACGCGCAGGCAACCCTAGCAAACGGGCGCCGTCCCGAGCGCCACCCTGGGCGCAGCTACCCGTGGGGCCGGTGCGGCAGGATGGCCGCGACCGTCCCGTGCGGAGGAGGCACCGTGAGCGAGCGCACCACCGACGTCCCGAGCGCCCAGGACGAGGTCGTCGAGATCTGCCGCGACCTGATCCGGATCGACTCGTCCAACTACGGCGACGGCAGCGGGCCGGGGGAGCGGGCAGCCGCCGAGTACGTCGCCGCACAGCTGTCCGAGGTGGGGCTGGAGCCGGCCGTCTACGAGTCCGAGGACCGGCGGACCAGCCTGGTCGTGCGCTTCGAGGGCGAGGACACCAGCCGGCCCGGGTTGCTCGTGCACGGGCACCTCGACGTCGTCCCGGCGCAGGCCTCGGACTGGACGCACCACCCGTTCGCCGGCGAGATCGCGGACGACTGCCTGTGGGGGCGCGGCGCCGTCGACATGAAGGACATGGACGCGATGGTCCTGGCGCTGGTGCGGCAGATGCGCCGTGAGGGCCGCAAGCCGCCGCGTGACGTCGTGCTCTGCTTCCTCGCAGACGAGGAGGCCGGCGGACGCAAGGGCGCGCACTGGATGGTCGACAACCATCCCGGCGAGTTCGAGGGCGTCAGCGAGGCCATCAGCGAGGTCGGCGGCTTCTCGGTGACGGTCGGCGACCGGCGGGTCTACGCCATCGAGACGGCGCAGAAGGGCATCCAGTGGCTGCGGCTGGTTGCGGCCGGCCGTGCGGGACACGGCTCGATGGTCAACGACGACAACGCGGTCACGGCGCTCGCCGAGGCGGTGGCGCGGATCGGGCGGTACGACTGGCCGGTGCGGATGACGCCGACGGTTCAGCGGTTCCTCGAGGAGATCGGGGACGCGTTCGGCTTCGAGGTCGACGTCAACGACCCGGAGCCGGCGCTGTCCAAGCTGGGCACCATGTCGCGCATCGTCGGCGCGACCCTGCGCAACACCGCCAACCCGACGATGCTCAAGGCCGGCTACAAGCACAACGTCATCCCCCAGACGGCTGAGGCGTTCGTCGACTGCCGGTTCCTCCCCGGCTACGAGGACGAGATGCTCGCGACCATCGACGAGCTGATCGGACCGGATGTCCGGCGCGAGGCCGTCATCGAGGACATCGCCTACGAGACCACGTTCGATGGCGACCTCGTCGACGCCATGGTCGGGGCGCTGCTCGCCGAGGACCCCGATGCCCGTGCGGTGCCGTACTGCCTGTCCGGTGGCACCGACCAGAAGTCGTTCAGCCTGCTCGGCATCCGCGGCTTCGGGTTCGCCCCGCTCCGGCTGCCGGCCGATCTCGACTTCTCCGGCATGTTCCACGGTGTCGACGAGCGGGTGCCCCTCGACTCGCTGAAGTTCGGCGTCCGGGTCCTCGACCGGTTCATCGCCGCCAGCTGACGCGCTGGGCGCGCTAGCGGCCGTCCCCCCGGACGTCGCGCCGGCCGGCCGTCGTCGTGAGCTGGTCCGGTTCGCGTCCGCCCGCCGAGCCGCCGCGGCGGTCCGGGCCCTCGGTCCCCAGCCGGCTGCGGCGGTAGCCGTAGAGGGCGTAGATCACCAGACCCACGGCCATCCAGACGAAGAACCGCACCCACGTCGCAGCGGTCAGGTTCAGCATCAGGTAGAGGGACGCGAGCACGGACAGGATCGGCACCAGCGGAACGGCGGGCACCTTGAACGCCCGCTCGAGGTCCGGCCGCGTCCGCCGCAGGACGAGCACGCCGGCCGACACCAGGACGAAAGCGAACAGCGTGCCGATGTTCACCAGCTTCGCGAGCTCCTCCAGCGGGAGCAGCGCGGCAAGAGCGGCGATGATGACACCCGTCGTGACCGTGGTGCGGATCGGCGTGCCGGTGCGCTCGTTGACGGTGGCGAAGACCGGCGGCAGCAGCCGGTCACGTGCCATGGCGAAGAAGACCCTGCTCTGGCCGATCATCAGGATCATCATCACGGTGGTGAGACCGGCCAGCGCGCCGATCGAGATGATGGTGGCGATCACGGGCTTGTCGACCGAGCGGAAAGCCTCCGCGAGCGGTGCGTCGACGGAGACCTTGTCGTACTTCACCATCCCGGTGATGACGAGGGACACCGCGACGTACAACGTCGTGCAGATGGCCAGCGAGCCGAAGATGCCGCGCGGCAGGTCGCGCTGCGGGTTCTTGGTCTCCTCCGCTGCCGTGGCCACGACGTCGAAGCCGATGAAGGCGAAGAACACCAGCGCCGCTGCGGTGAAGATGCCGGCGATGCCGAACGGGCCGCCGGGTGAGAGCCCGAGGTCCTGCAGCAGCGACGGGTCGGGCTTCGGCGCCTTGGCTCCCTCGGAGCCCGCCGGCGGGATGAACGGCGAGTAGTTGCTGGCCTTGACGAAGAACAGGCCGGCGATGATGACGAGCAGGACGATCGCCACCTTGATCGTGACGATCACGGCGTTGACCTTGGCGGAGACGTTGATGCCGAAGCAGATGACACCGGTGAGCATCAGCACGATGACCGCGGCCACCAGGTTGTGACCGTCGCTGTAGATCGACTCGGGCAGCGTGACGCCGGCCTGCTCCGCGAGGTCGGCGAAGTACGTCGACCAGCCCGAGGCCACGGTCGCGGCGCCGAGGGCGAGCTCCAGGACGAGGTCCCAGCCGATGATCCAGGCGAAGACCTCGCCGAGCGTGGCGTAGGAGAACGTGTAGGCGCTGCCCGCGACCGGCACGGTGGAGGCGAACTCGGCGTAGCAGACCGCTGCCAGCGCGCAGGCGATGCCGGCGACGACGAACGAGAGCGCGACCGCAGGGCCGGCCTCGACGCCGGCCGCCTCGCCGGTGAGCACGAAGATGCCGGTGCCGATGACGACGCCGACCCCGAAGACGGTGAGGTCCAGCGCCGAGAGGGAGCGCCGGAGCTTGTGGCCCGGCTCGTCGGTGTCCTCGATCGACTGCTCGACCGGCTTCGTCCGCATCAGGTTCATGAGGTGACCGCCCCGTCACTAGGTGTGAGTCCGGGACCGTCCTGCCCCGATCACCCCGTCGCAATCCTCAGGCGGTTCGGACGGCGCGGATCACCCGGCGTCGCAGGACGACCCGGCGACTGCCGTCGGCGTAGAGCCGGAGCCGGTCGAGCTCCCAGTGGCCGTACTCGGCGTGGTCCGTGAGCAGCCGCCGCGCGGCGTTCCGGCTGGTCCCGCGCGGCAGGTAGAGGTGTTGGAACTCCCACTCCGCCATCACCGACATCATGACACCGGAGGCTGCCGCGGTCAGGCGACCTCGCCACACTCAATGGTCGGGATACCCCGTCGGCGGCACCGACACCTCGTCCAGTGCGTCCCGGATCTCGGCGGGCAGCGTGAGCCGCTCGGAACGGAGCGAGGCCTTGAGCTGGGCGGCGGTCCGGGCCCCCACCACGGGCGCCGTGACGCCAGGGGCGTCGCGGACCCAGGCGAGCGCGACCTCCAGGGGCGCGACGTCGAACCCGTCGGCGGCGGTGCAGACCGCGTCGACGATCCGACGGCTGCGGTCGTCGAGGAAGCGCTCGATGAACCGGGCGAAGTCCGGGCTGGCGGCGCGCGAGTCCGCCGGGGTGCCCGACCGGTACTTGCCGGTGAGGACCCCGGCGCCCAGGGGCGACCACGGGAGGACGCCCAGGCCGAGGGCACCGGCCGCCGGCAGGACCTCCCGTTCGATGCCACGCTGCAGCAGGGAGTACTCCATCTGCGTCGAGACCAGCGGCGCCCGACCCGGCACGGCCCGTTGCCAGGTGACCGCGCGTCCGGTCTGCCAGCCGGCATAGTTGGAGATGCCGGCGTAGCGGGCGCGACCGCTCGACACCGCGTGGTCCACGGCGCCGAGGGTCTCCTCGAGCTCGGTCTCGTCGCTCCAGGCGTGCACCTGCCACAGGTCGACGTGGTCGACACCCAGCCGGGCCAGGGACCCGTCGAGGGCGTCGAGCAGTGCGCGACGCGAGGTGTCGACCACCCGCTCACCGGTTCGCCGGGAGATGCCGGCCTTGGTCGCGAGCACCACCTGCTCCCGCGCGCCGGTGGTGCGCAGGAGATCGCCGACGAGCGACTCCGACGCGCCGTCGCCGTACCCGGCGGCCGTGTCGACCAGGGTGCCGCCCGCGTCGAGGAAGGCCGTGAGCTGGTCCTTGGCCTCGTGCTCGTCGGTGTCGCGGCCCCACGTCATGGTGCCCAGGGCCAGTCGGCCGACCTTGAGGCCGGACCGGCCGAGCCTGCGCTGCTCCATGCCCGGCAACCTACCGACGCAGAGCACGTCGGTCCGGTCGGCGCGCCACGCCGCGGGCGGTCGGGTGTGGTCCGGATCGGCTCGCTAGGGTCCCGGTCCATGCGACTCGGCGTGAACCTCGGCTACTGGGGCGCGGGCAACGACAGCGACAACCTACGGCTCGCGCAGGAGGCCGACCGGCTCGGCTATGCGTCCGCGTGGGCCGCCGAGGCCTATGGCTCGGACGCCGCGACGGTGCTGGCCTGGGTGGCGGCGCAGACCGAGCGGATCGATGTCGGGTCGGCGGTGTTCCAGATCCCGGCGCGCACTCCGGCGATGACAGCGATGACCGCGGCCACGCTCGACACGCTGTCCGGCGGCCGCTTCCGGCTGGGCCTCGGCGTCTCCGGCCCGCAGGTCTCCGAGGGCTGGCACGGGGTGCGCTTCGACAAGCCGCTCGCCCGCACCCGTGAGTACGTCGAGATCGTCCGGATGGCACTGGCCCGCGAGACGGTGCGGCACGACGGCACGTTCTGGACGCTGCCGCTGCCCGACGGGCCCGGCAAGGCCCTGCGACTCACGGTGCACCCGGTCCGCGAGGCGATCCCGGTCTACCTCGCCGCCATCGGCCCGAAGAACCTCGAGCTCACCGGCGAGATCGCGGACGGCTGGCTGGCCATCTTCTTCGCCCCGGAGCACTCCGGCGAGCTGCTCGGCCACGTCCGTGCCGGGGCCGAGAAGGTGGGCAAGGACCTCACCGGCTTCGACGTCGTCCCGACGGTCCCGGTGGTCGTCGGCGACGACGTCGAGGCCTGCGCCGCGCCGCTGCGGCACTACGCGGCGCTCTACGTCGGGGGGATGGGCAGCAAGGAGCAGAACTTCTACAACCGGCTGGCGGTCAGCATGGGCTACGAGGAGGCCGCCGGGAAGGTGCAGGACCTCTACCTGGCCCGCAACCACCGCGACGCCGCCGAGGCGGTGCCCTTCGAGTTCATCGACCGCACCTCGCTGATCGGCCCGCGCGAACGCATCCGCGACCGGCTGGCCGCCTATGCCGAGGCCGGCGTCACGACGCTGTCCGTGGCGTCGTACGCCGGGTCGCTCGACGAGCGGGTAGCAGCGCTGCGCACCCTCGCCGAGGTCCTTGACGAGTCCGGGCTGGGGGACTAGCGCACGTGGCAGACATCAGCATCCTCGACTCCGTCGTGCTCGGCGTCGTCGAGGGCCTCACCGAGTTCCTCCCCGTGTCCAGCACAGGGCACCTCACCATCGCCGAGAAGATGCTCGACATCCCGCTCGACGACAAGGGCGTCACCGCCTTCACCGCGATCATCCAGACCGGTGCCATCGCCGCAGTCCTCGTCTACTTCTTCTCCGACATCGTCCGGATCGTGAGGGCCTGGGTCACCGGGCTGCACAAGGCCGAGGTCCGCGGAACGTTCGACTACCGGTTCGCCTGGTTCGTCATCTGGGGCAGCGTGCCCATCGGGGTGATCGGCTTCCTGCTGCGTGACCTGATCTCCGGCTCGCTGCGCAGCCTCTGGGTGGTGGCCGTCGCACTCGTCGCGTGGAGTGCCGTGATGATCGTGGCCGAACGCCGCGCCACCCAGGTGCGCCCGGAACGGTCGATCACCCTGACCGACGCCCTGGTCGTCGGCGCCGTCCAGTGCATCGCGCTGGTACCCGGTGTCTCGCGCTCCGGCGCCACCATCAGTGCCGGGCTGCTGCGCGGATTGGACCGGGTCGCGGCCACCCGCCTGTCGTTCTTCCTCTCCATCCCGGCACTCGTGGGGGCGGGCCTGTTCGAGCTCAAGGACGCCGTGCAGGAGTCGGTGCCGGTCGCCCCGCTCGTGGTCGGCACCGTCGTGTCCTTCGTCGTCGCCTACGGCTCGATCGCGTGGCTGCTGCGCTTCGTGGCCGGTCACCCGATCAGCCTGTTCGTGCCCTACCGGGTGGCAGTCGGCCTGGTGCTGCTCGGCCTGCTCGCCACCAGCACCATCAGCCCGACCTGACGATCCGACCTGACGACCGGCCCTGACGACGCTGTCAGGTCAGCGGACGAACAGGCAGCCGTCGCGTTCGACGACCTCGCCGCGCTGCAGCGGCAGCACGCGGGTGAGCAGGCGGAAGCCGGCGCCCAGGCCGGGAATCTTGGCGAACACGCCCTGCGGGCCGCGGACCATCCGGCCGGTGCGCACGTCGTACGACGACCGGTGCCAGGGGCAGACCAGCCGATCCTCCGAGTCCAGGGAGCCGGTGGCCAGGTCCGCGCCCAGGTGCCGGCAGCGCCGAGAGACCGCGAACAGCTCGCCGCCCGCATTGCCCACGGCGTAGGGGCCCGCGCCGGTCACCGTCCCCGGTGTCAGCTCGGACGACGGACCGACCTCGTGCTCTCGTCTCATGGCCTCATCGTGCACCCGTGGTCGACGGCGGGCCATACCCGCGGCCAGGAACCGCCTGGTCAGTGCCCGGCGAGGAACGGGACCGGGTCGACGACCGCGCCGTTCTCCCGGACCTCGAAGTGCAGGTGCGGGCCGGTGGCGTACCCGGTCTGGCCGACGATGCCGATCGGTTCGCCCTTGCGCACGACGTCGCCGGGCTGCACCAGGAAGCGGGCCTGGTGGGCGTAGGCGGTCGTGAGGTGCTTGCCGTCGACCATGCCGTGGTCGATCACCGTGTAGTTGCCGTACGCCGTGCTGACCACGGTCATCAGGACCCGGCCGTCGTCGGCCGCCTTGATGACCGAGCCGCCGGCGAAGTCGGTGCCGGTGTGCAGCTTGGTGTAGTGCAGGATCGGATGGAACCGCATGCCGAACGGCGAGGTCACGACGCCGTCCAGCGGGTGCACGAAGCTGCCCGTGCCGTCGACGGTGGCTCCGCGGCTGGCGAGCTGCTCGGAGAGCGACTCGATCTGCGAACCGAGCTGTCCCGACTCGGCCAGCCGCGCCTGGTTGAGAGCGACGTCGCTTCCCTTGGCGGCCTGTACGGCCGCCAGTGCAGTCGACCGCTGCGCGGCCAGGACGGTCACCCGGGCGTTCGCATCGGCCAGCTGCCGCTTCGCCTCGTCGTAGCGGGCGGCGATCCGGGCGAAGTCCGCCTTGACGCCGTCCCGGGCCACGACCAGGTGGCCGAGTCGTTCGTCGGCCCGGGTCGCGCTGTCCTCGACGACCCGGCGCTGCACTGCCGACGTGTCGGTCGCGAGCGCGTCGTAGCGGTCGTGCCAGGTAGTCGCCGCCCGTTGCGCGCCGGCCACGTCGTAGCCCATGGCCCGGTAGAGCTGCGCGGTGGCCGCGGCGTCCTGCCTGAGCCGGGCCAAGACCTGCTTCTGGCGGGCGATCTCGGCGATGGCCCGGTCCGCAGCCAGGAACTTCTGGCTCGCGGCGAGCAGCTGCGGGCTCGACTCGTCGTCGACCAGGTCCCGGGCCTTGTCGGTGCCGGCGACGATCGGCGTCGCATCGGCCTTGCGCTTCTCGGCCCTGGTCAGTGGGACCTTCGCCGTGGCAGCGCTCCCCGCCGCCCCGGCCGTCGTGCCACCTCCGGCCGTCGTGCCGCCGGCCGTCGTGCCCGATCCGCTCCCGCCGCCGGCGGAACCGGTCCCACCGCCGCCGTCGCCGCCCGTCGCACCGCCGCTGGGGACGCTGACCGACGGGAGCGGGACGCCCGGGACGCTCACCGCGGGGGTAGGCGTGGCAGTCGGCAGGGGGAGTGGAGTGACAGGGACGGTGGGCAGCGGGACCGTCACCGTCGCGCTGGGGAGCGGCACGGTCAGGTCCGCCCGGGCACCACCGGCGGAGAGCGTGACGACGGCAGACGCGACGACGGCAGCAGCTGCCGCCGAGGCGAGTGCGGTCACGGGCCGTCGCATGCTGCTCTCCTTTGCCGAGGGGACATCCTGGCAAACGAGCAGATCAGCGCCGGGTTACGGCATGGCGCGCGCCGGCCGGGGCGCGGACCGGGTCAGCGACCGGCGGTTGCTCCGGGCAGGGAGGTGGGCAGCTTGGCCTTCTCGAGGAACGGCGCCGGGTCGAGCGGCTCGCCGTTGATGCGCACCTCGAAGTGCAGGTGCGGCCCGGTCGCGTAGCCGGTGGACCCGATGACGCCGATCGCCTGGCCCTTGACCACCGGGTCGCCGGGCTTCACACCGACGGCTGCCTGGTGGGCGTAGAGCGTGGTCATGCGCAGCCCGCCGACCTTGCCGTGGTCGACGACCGTCATGTTGCCGTAGGCGACGTTGTACTCGGTGAAGAGCACCACTCCGTCGTCGGCCGCGTAGACGATGCCGTCCGCGGCGCCGAAGTCGATCCCGGTGTGCACCTTCACGTAGTGCAGGATCGGGTGGAAGCGCGGGCCGTACGGCGATGTGACCGGGCCGAGACCGGGGCGCACCATCTCGCCGGTGCCCTGCGGCGGCTTCGGTCCCTTGGCCAGCTTCGCTGCCAGGTCGACGATCCGGCTCCCCAGGGCGCCCGACTCGGTGACCATCACCTGGTACTGGCGCTTGTCCTCGAGCGCGGCCTTCTGCGCCTGCTCGAACGCCGCCTGCCGCGCGGCAACCACGGCACCGACCTGCTGGGCGGCCGCCTTGGCGACCTGGGTCGTGCTCACGACCGCTGCGAGCGACGCGGCGGCCGCGGCCCGCGCCAGCTCCTGCCGCCGGCGGGCCGCACCAAGGCTGGCCTGGGCGTTGACCAGGGCGGCCCGGTCCTCCTTGAGGCGGGCGATCATCGAGTTGCCGGCGCTGCCCACGCTCTGCAGGAACGCCAGCCGGTCAGCGAGCTGGTTCGGGGTGGTCGAGGAGAGCACCACGGCCCACTCGCCCATCGGGCCGTTGCTCTGGTACGCCGACCGCGCCAGCCGACCGAGGTCGTCCTGCCGGACACCGATCCGGGTCTCCACCACGGCGAGGTCGCGCGTCGCCCGCTGCTCGGCGAGGACGGAGGCCTCGAGCTCGACCTGGGCGTTCCGGTCGGCCTCCTTGGCCGCCGTCAGCTCGGCCTGCGCCGTCTTGAGGGCGTCCTGGGCGACGACCAGGTCGGCCTTCGCCTTGGTGAGCGCGGCAGAGGCGGCGACGAGAACGGCGGCGTCGTGGGCGTCCTCCTCGGCCTGCTGCTGCTGGGCCAGCGCGGCCGCGGCCGCGGCATCGGCGCGCGCCTTGGCGGCCCTGGCCCTCGCGGCCTTCGCGGCTCTGGCCTCCTTCGGCGACAGCTTGTGGTCGCCGGCGGAAGCCGTCGGGGTGGGCGTCGGGTCAGCGGCCACCGCAGCCGGCAGGCAGGTCGCGAGCAGTGCGGCGACCACCAGCGCAGCCCGCGCCGTGTTCGCCGCCGTGCGCCGAGACGGCACCGACCGCATGTTGCTTCCCCACCCTGTGATGCCCCACCGGACGCGTGACGCGGCCGGCCCCGCCGACCATGGTGACCCGCTTGACCTGTTCTTGGCAGGCGAATGCCTCAGGTGGCCTGGGCCAAACTCGGCCGTACCGGGGCATTCCCGACGAGACGCCCTCGCCGGCGTTGCTCCGTCAGAGCCAGCCGCTGCGCTTGAAGCCGCGGAACAGTGCGAGGCAGATGGCCGACATCAGCAGCAGGACGGCGGGATAGCCCAGCTCCCACCGCAGCTCGGGCATGTGGTCGAAGTTCATGCCGTAGATGCCGGCGATCCCGGTCGGGACCGCCGCGATGGCCACCCAGGCGGAGATCCGCCGCATGTCCTCGTTCTGCTGGACGGAGACCTGGGCGAGGTTGGCGTTGAGCACCGAGGTCAGCAGGTCGTCGAAGCCCTGCACCTGCTCCGACACCCGGATCGCGTGGTCGCCGACGTCCCGGAAGAACGGCTGCATCCGCTCGTGCACGTGCGGTACCGCCCCGGCGGCGAGCTTCGCCATCGGGTCGACGAGCGGCAGGACCGCGCGGCGGAACTCGACCACCTCGCGCTTGAGGTTGTAGATGCGGGCAGCGTCGTTGGTCCGCTCCGGTGAGAAGACCCGCTCTTCCACCTCCTCGATGTCCTGCTCGACCTCGACGGCGATCGCGGTGTAGTCGTCGACGATGCGGTCGACGACGGCGTACATCACGGCGGACGGTCCGCAGTCGAGGATCTCCTTGTGGGCCTCCAGCCGCTTCCGCACCTCGGTCAGGGCCCTGCCCCGGCCGTGTCGCACGCTGACGACGAACGAGTCGCCGACGAAGAGCATCACGTCGCCGAGCTCGATCTGCTGGGACTCCTCGTCGTAGCGCACGGTCTTGATGACCAGGAACAACGAGTCGTCGTACTCCTCGAGCTTGGGTCGCTGATGGGCCTTGAGCGCGTCCTCGACCGCGAGCTTGTGCAGCCCGAACTCGACCTTGACCCTGTCGAGCTCCTCCGGGGTGGGGTCGAGCAGACCCACCCACATGAAGCTGCCGTTCTGCGTGCGGGCACTGGCGAGCGCGTGGGACCAGGACTCCTCGGTGACCTCACGGGTCCCGTGGTGGTACAGCGCGGAGTCGACGATCACGACGCCATCGTGCCCCACCGTAGGCTTGCACCCCGTGACCACCGTCCTGCTCGTCCGGCACGGCCGCACCACCGCCAACGGCGCCGGCGTCCTCGCCGGGTGGACCGAGGGTGTCGGCCTGGACGACACCGGCCGGGCCCAGGTCACCGCTCTCGCCGCCCGGCTGGCCGCCGTCCCGCTCGCGGCGGTCGTCACGAGCCCGTTGCAGCGCTGCCTGGAGACCGCTGACCTCATGCTCGTCGGCCACGACCCGGTCGAGCGCCACCTCGACGACCGGGTGGGGGAGGTGCGCTACGGCGACTGGACCGGCGGCGAGCTGAAGAAGCTGGCCAGGGAGCCGCTGTGGAAGGTGGTGCAGTCGCACCCGTCGGCCATGACGTTCCCCGGTGAGGGCGGCGAGGCGATGCGCGACATGCAGACCCGCGCCGTCACCGCCGTGCGGGAGTGGAACACCCGGCTGGGCCCGGACGCCGTCTACGTCGTCGTCTCGCACGGCGACGTCATCAAGGCGGTGCTCGCCGATGCCCTCGGCATGCACCTCGACCAGTTCCAGCGGATCGTGGTCGATCCGTCGTCGGTCAGCGTCGTCACCTACACCGAGCTCCGGCCGTTCGTCGTCCGCTCCAACGACCTGGGGGGCGACCTCGGCTTCCTGGTCCCGCGCGCCAAGAGCCGGCGCCGACGCAAGGCGTCGTCCGACGCCACCGTGGGCGGGGGCGCGGGCACGACGACCTGAGCGGCCGGACGGTCCGCACGACATAGGCTCGAACCATGCCGCGCATCGTCTTCGAGTACGACCCGCCCGAGCGATTCGTCGCGGGCACGGTCGGCGAGCCCGGGCAGCGGACGTTCTTCCTGCAGGCCCGCGGGTCCGGGCGCACGACGAGCGTCTCGTTGGAGAAGCAGCAGGTCGCCGTGCTCGCCGAGCGGGTCGAAGCCCTGTTGGACGAGGTCGTCCGCCGCTCGTCGGGCGAGGCCGGTGTCCCGGCCGTGACCCCGGCCGACGCCGCCGATCCCGACCCGCTGGACGCACCGATCGAGGAGGAGTTCCGGGTCGGGACGATGGCGCTCGCCTGGGACGCCGACGACGAGGTCGTCGTCATCGAGGCGCAGGCGCTCACCGAGGGCGACGAGGACGACGAGCCGCCGCTCATCGTCGACGAGGACGAGGACGGGCCGCCGCTGCTCCGCGTCCGGATCTCCGGCAGCGCCGCGCGGGCGTTCGTCAGCCGGGCCCAGGCCGTGGTCGCGGCCGGCCGGCCACCCTGCCCGTTCTGCGGCGGTCCGCTGGACGCCGGCGGACACGTCTGCCCGCGCGCCAACGGGTACCGCCGCTAGCCGACCCTGCCGGTAGGCACGTACGGCGACGGCTCGACCCGTTTGCCAGACTGGGGCCGGTGACGACCGGGCTGGACCTCGACGCGGCGCTCGAGCTGCTGCGCGAAGGGACGATCTCGGTCGAGGGCCGGCTGGTGGACGCGTCGAACGCCACCCTGTTCTGCCAGATCAGCCGCACCGGGACCGAGGCCCGCTGCGTCTACAAGCCGGTCGCGGGGGAGCGCCCGCTCTGGGACTTCCCGGACGGCACGCTGGCCGGGCGCGAGGTGGCGGCTTTCGCGGTGTCCGATGCCGGCGGCTGGGGCCTCGTGCCGCCGACCGTCCTGCGCGACGGGCCCTTCGGCCCGGGGATGGTGCAGCTCTGGGTCGACACCGTCGAGGAGCCGGAGCTGGTCGACGTGATGCCGCCCGAGCAACTGCCGCGGGGCTGGCTGCGGGTGCTCGACGCCCTCGGCTCGGACGGCGAGCCGGTGGTCCTCGCGCACGCCGACGACCCCCGGCTACGACGGATGGCCGTGCTCGACGCCATCCTCAACAACGCCGACCGCAAGGGCGGCCACGTGCTCGTCGAGGGCGACGGCGGCGTGCGGGGCGTCGACCACGGGGTGTCGTTCCACGTCGAGCCGAAGCTGCGGACCGTGCTGTGGGGCTGGGCCGGTGAGCCTCTGAGTTCCGCGGAGGTCGCGGCGCTGGAGCAGCTGCAGGCCCGCCTCGACGGCGACCTCGGCAGCACCCTCTCCGAGCTCGTCACCCGTCAGGAGCTGCGTGCGACCCGGCGCCGCGTCGACAGGCTGCTGGCTGAGGGGCGGCTGCCGTTCCCCGCCGACGGCTGGCCGGCCATCCCCTGGCCACCGTTCTGAGGTCACGCGCCACGTAGGATCCCGCCGTGCAGCCCTGGTCCGCCCTCGACGTCCCCGACCTCGCGGGCACCGGCCTGCCGCTGCGCCTGTTCGACACCGCCGGTCAGGAGGTGCGGCCCACCGCGCCAGGGCCCACCGCTCGGATGTACGTCTGCGGCATCACGCCCTACGACGCCACCCATCTCGGTCACGCCGCCACCTTCGTGGCCTTCGACCTCGTGCACCGCGTGTGGCGCGACGCCGGGCACGACGTGCACTACGTGCAGAACGTCACCGACATCGACGACCCGCTGCTCGAGCGGGCCGTGCGGGACGGCCACGACTGGTCGCAGCTCGCACTGCGCGAGACCGCGCTGTTCCGCGAGGACATGGAGGCGCTGGCCGTCCTGCCCCCGCGGCACTACGTCGGCGCCGTCGAGGCGATCCCCGGCATCGTGGCCATCATCCGGCGGCTGCGCGAGCTCGGCGCCGCCTACGACGTGGACGGGGACACGTACTTCTCCGTGCACGCCGACCCCAGGTTCGGGGCGGTGGGCAGCTTCGACGAGGCGACGATGACGCGCCTGTCGGGTGAGCGCGGTGGCGACCCCGACCGACCGGGCAAGAAGCACCCGCTGGACTGCCTGCTCTGGCAGGCGGCACGGCCGGGCGAGCCGTCGTGGGAGACCGGGGACCCGGAGCTGCCCGACGGCCGGCCGGGCTGGCACGTGGAGTGCGCGGCCATCGCGCTGGAGCACCTGGGCGACGCGTTCGACGTGCAGGGCGGCGGCAGCGACCTCGTCTTCCCGCACCACGAGATGAGCGCGTCCGAGGGCCAGGTGCTCACCGGGCGCTGGCCCTTCGCCCGCCACTACGTGCATGCCGGCATGGTCGGGCTCCACGGCGAGAAGATGTCGAAGTCCCAGGGCAACCTCGTCTTCGTCTCCTCGTTGCGTCGCGAGGGCCGCGACCCCGCGGCGATCCGGCTGGCCCTGCTCGCCCACCACTACCGCAGCGACTGGGAGTGGACTCCGGACGACCTCGCGACGGCCGAGAACCGGCTGGCCAGGTGGCGCGATGCGGCCGGCCGTCCGTCCGGTCCGTCGGCCGGTCGACTGCTCGACGACGTGCGCCGGCACCTGGCCGACGACCTCGACGCGCCCGCAGCCCTCGCCGCCGTCGACCGGTGGGCGGCCGACGCGGTCACCCGCGGGGGTGACGACGTCGACGCACCGCCGCTGGTCCGCGCGATGGTCGACGCCCTCCTCGGCGTCCGGCTGTAGATCCACTTTTACGACGAGCCCACCTGACTCGCTCTGACCCGTCGCCGTGGGTGCGGGTCAGAGCGGCCTAGGAGGAAGAGGCGGCCCACGCGCCGTCCGCCTGTTGCGCGAAGTGGACCGGCTGGCCGGGGCAACACGCCGCGCGCAGCCGGTCCACTTCACTCAGAAAGAGCGAAGTGGCCCCGCTGCGCCGACCGCTTCCGGACGTACAGCGGGGCCACTTGCCGGCGTCCCGAGGAACGAGGCGCACCGGAACCTGCGGACGGTGGGGGCCGCTCTGCTCTCCGAAGCCGCCTTTGATCTGCTCTTGCCGAGCCGTCAGCGGCCGAGGCGGGCGTAGGTCTGCTCGGCGCGCTCCTTGGCCGGCCGCCACCAGTCCTCGTGGTCGCGGTACCACGTGACGGTCGCCTCGAGCCCGGCCCGGATGTCCTGGTACTGCGGTGCCCAGCCGGTCTCGGTACGCAGCTTGCCGGAGTCGATCGCATACCGCAGGTCGTGGCCCGGACGGTCGCTCACCAGGTCGTACCAGTCGGCCGGCTTGCCCATGATCTGCAGCAGCGCCTCGACGATCTCGCGGTTGTTACGCTCGCCGTCGGCGCCGATCAGGTAGGTCTCGCCGGGGCGGCCCTGCTCGATGATGGTGACGACGGCGTCGTTGTGGTCGTCGACGTGGATCCAGTCGCGCACGTTGGTGCCCTGGCCGTAGAGCTTCGGCTTCACCCCGGTGAGGATGTTGGTGATCTGCCGCGGGATGAACTTCTCGACGTGCTGGAACGGCCCGTAGTTGTTCGAGCAGTTCGACAGCGTGGCCTGCACGCCGAACGACCGCGACCAGGCGCGGACCAGCAGGTCGGCGGACGCCTTGGTCGCCGAGTAGGGGCTGGACGGGTTGTACGGCGTGTGCTCGGTGAACCGCTGCGGGTCGTCCAGCTCGAGGTCGCCGTAGACCTCGTCGGTGGACACGTGGTGCAGGCGGGCGCCGTGCTTCCGGACGGCCTCGAGCAGCCGGTAGGTGCCGATGACGTTGGCCTCGACGAACGGCCACGGGTCGTCGAGGGAGTTGTCGTTGTGCGACTCGGCCGCGAAGTGCACGACGACGTTGCTGTCGCCCACGAGGCGGTCGACAAGGTCGGCGTCCGCCACGCTGCCGTGCACCAGCTCGACCCGGTCGGCCACCGCCTCGAGGTTGGCCGCGTTCCCGGCGTAGGTGAGGGCGTCCAGCACCCGCACCTGCCAGTCGGGGCGGGTCGCCGCGGTGCGCAGCACGAAGTTGCTGCCGATGAACCCGGCCCCTCCGGTCACGAGCATCTTCATCTGGGGTTCTCCTCGGTGGTGGCGGACGACGGGACGTCCTCGGGTGGTACGTCGTGGCTGCGCAGCCCGGGCGGCTCGGGGGTGGCCCCGCCGGACCAGCCGTGGAACTCGACCTCGAGGCTGAACCGGTGTGCGAGGTACCGGTGGTCGGACAGGGCCAGCGGCCCACCGGCGCGGTCGACTGCCAGCCGGCGCACCAGCAGCAGGGCGCTGCCCGCCGGGCTGCCGAGCAGGTCGGCGTCGGTGTCGGTGACGACAGCAGCGGTGACGGTCTGCCGGACCGTCTCGATCGCGTGACCGTGGCTCTGGAGGGTGCTCCAGATGCCGGCGACCTCCGCGTCGCGCCGGCTCAGGTCGCGGGCCAGCGCGGCCGGGACCCACTCGTCGACGAGGTCCAGCGGGGCACCGTCGACCGTCCGGACCGAGCGGCTGGTGAGCACCTCGGCGCTGTCGGCGAGGCGCAGGGCCGCGGCGACGGCCGGCGACGCGGTCCCGAAGCCGAACTCGACGACCGAGCGGGACACGCTCTTGCCGGCAGAGGCGACGGCGGACTCGGCATGCCGGAAGGTGCCGACCGCCAGGGACTGGTGGAACGTGCCGGCCGTCGCGAACCAGCCGGCGCCCCGGCGGCTCGCCAGCAGCCCCTGCTCCCGCAGCTCGTCCAGCGCCCGGCGCACGGTCACCCGGCTCACGCCGTAGCGCGCGCCGAGCGCGGCCTCGCTCTCCAGCGACCCGCCCGGACCGAGGTCGCCCAGCGCGACGCGCTCGCGCAGCTGCTGCGCCACGGAGGCGGCCCGACCTGTCATACCCAGACCATACAGGTATGAGACAGGTGGCTAGCCCGAGGCGTCGTCCCCGCGGCGGCGCAGGTAGCGCTCGAACTCGCGCGCGATCGCGTCGCCCGAGGCCTCCGGCGCCTCGGTGAGGTCCTTCGCCTCCTCGAGGGAGCGCACGTACTCGGCCACCTCGGAATCCTCGGCCGCGAGCTCGTCGACGCCCCGCTCCCACGCGCGGGCGTCCTCGGGGAGGTCGCCGAGCGGGATCGGCACGTCCAGCAGGTCCTCGATGTGCCGCAGCAGCGCCAGCGTCGCCTTGGGACACGGCGGCTGCGCGACGTAGTGCGGCACGGCGGCCCAGATGGACAGCGCCGGCACGCCCGCCCGGGTGCAGGCGTCCTGCACGATCCCGACGATCCCCGTGGGGCCCTCGTAGCGGGACGGCTCCAGGTGCAGCGAGCGGGAGAGGCCCTCGTCCGAGGACGTGCCGGTCACCGGGACCGGCCGGGTGTGCGGGGAGTCGGCCAGCAGCGCGCCGAGCGTCACCACCATCTCGACGCCCAGCTCGTGGCAGACACCGAGGATCTCCTGGGTGAACTGCCGCCACCGCATGTTCGGCTCGATCCCGCGGATCAGCACCACGTCGCGGCCGACGGCAGGGAGCCGCGCGTACGAGATCCGCGTCGTCGGCCAGGTGATGAGGCGCCGGCCGTCGTCCCCCTCGGACACCGTCGGCCGGTTGACCTGGTAGTCGTAGTAGTCCTCGGGGTCGAGCTCGGTCAGCGGGACCGCGTCCCAGACCTGCTCGAGGTGCTCGACCGCCGAGGTGGCCGAGTCGCCGGCGTCGTTCCAGCCCTCGAAGGCGGCGATCAGGAGCGGGTCGACGAGCTCGGGGTAGTCGTCGAGCTCGATCACTCGCACTCCTCGGCTGGTCGGTGGTGGCGGGGCGGGTCCGACCCGCCCACGCTGCGGGCACGGTCAGCGTACGACGCCCCCGCTGCCTAGACTCGGTGCCGATGTCCAGCACCCGCGTGTCGAACTCCGCTGCCGCTCTCCGGGAGGCCCTCGCCGCCCGCGTCGTCGTCGCGGACGGCGCGATGGGCACCATGCTCCAGGCGCAGGACCCGAGCATGGACGACTTCGAGGGCCACGAGGGCTGCAACGAGGTCCTCAACACCACCCGCCCCGACATCGTGCGCGCGGTGCACGACGAGTACCTCGACGCCGGTGTCGACGCGGTGGAGACCAACACGTTCGGCGCCAACCTCGGCAACCTCGCCGAGTACGGCATCGAGTCGCGCATCGAGGAGCTCGCGGAGGCCGGGGCCAGGATCGCCCGCGAGGCCGTCGACGAGCGGTCGACCCCCGACCGGCCGCGCTGGGTGATCGGCTCGGTCGGCCCGGGCACCAAGCTCCCGACGCTCGGGCACGTGCCCTTCGCGGTGCTCCGCGACGCGTACCAGACCCAGGTGCGCGGCATGCTCGCCGGCGGCGTGCACGCCGTGCTCGTCGAGACCGCGCAGGACCTGCTGCAGGCGAAGGCCGCCGTCATCGGGGCCAAGCGGGCACTCACGGCGGCGGGCTCCGACGCGCCGCTGATGTGCCAGGTGACCGTCGAGACCACCGGCACGATGCTGCTCGGCTCCGAGATCGGGGCCGCCCTCACCGCGCTCGAACCGTTGGGCATCGACGTTCTCGGGCTCAACTGCGCCACCGGCCCGACCGAGATGAGCGAGCACCTGCGGCACCTGTCGCGGCATGCCCGGGTGACGCTGTCCTGCATGCCGAACGCCGGGTTGCCGGTGCTGGGCCGCGACGGCGCGTCCTACCCGCTGACGCCGCACGAGCTGGCCGACGCGCACGACCACTTCACCAAGGACTTCGGTCTCGCCCTCGTGGGCGGCTGCTGCGGGACGACGCCGGAGCACCTGCGGCAGGTCGTCGACCGGGTCGGCGGCCGCGGCCTCGCCACCCGGCGACCGCGTCCCGAGGCCGGCGTCGCCTCGCTCTACCAGCAGGTGTCCTTCCGCCAGGACGCGTCGTTCCTGTCGATCGGAGAGCGCACGAACGCCAACGGCTCCCGGGCCTTCCGCGACGCCATGCTCGAGCAGCGCTGGGACGACTGCATCGCGATCGCCCGCGACCAGACCCGTGACGGTGCGCACCTGCTCGACGTCTGCATCGACTACGTCGGTCGCGACGGCGTCGAGGACATGAAGGCGGTGGCCGGCCGGTTCGCGACGGCGTCGACACTGCCGCTCGTGCTCGACTCCACCGAGCCGCAGGTGATCGAGGCCGGCCTCGAGCTGCTCGGCGGCCGCTCGGTCATCAACTCCGTCAACTACGAGGACGGTGACGGACCGGGTTCGCGCTTCGCCCGGGTCATGCCCATCGTCAAGGAGCACGGCGCAGCCGTCGTGGCGCTCTGCATCGACGAGGAGGGACAGGCCCGGACCGCCGACTGGAAGGTGGCGGTCGCCACCCGGCTCATCGAGGACCTCACCGGGACCTGGGGGATGCAGGTCGAGGACATCATCGTCGACACGCTGACCTTCCCCATCACGACCGGGCAGGACGAGACCCGCCGCGACGCGCTGGAGACCATCGAGGCCATCCGGCAGCTCAAGCGTGCGTACCCCACCGTGCAGACCACGCTGGGTGTCTCCAACGTGTCCTTCGGCGTCAACCCGGCCGCCCGCGTCGTCCTCAACTCGGTGTTCCTGAACGAGTGCGTCAAGGCCGGGCTCGACTCGGCCATCGTGCACGCCGCGAAGATCCTTCCGATGACGAAGATCGACGAGCAGGCTCGCGAAGTCGCCCTCGACCTCGTCTACGACCGGCGGCGCGAGGGCTACGACCCGCTGCAGAAGTTCCTCCAGATCTTCGAGGGCGTCGACACCGCCAGCGTCCGCGCCTCTCGGGCCGAGGAGCTGATGGCGCTCCCGCTCGGGGAGCGGCTCGCGCGGCGGATCATCGACGGCGAGCGCAACGGGCTCGAGGCCGACCTGCAGTCCGCGCTCGACTCCGGCAGGTCGGCGCTCGACGTCGTCAACGACCACCTGCTGGCCGGCATGAAGGTCGTCGGTGAGCTGTTCGGCAAGGGCGAGATGCAGCTCCCGTTCGTGCTGCAGTCCGCCGAGGTCATGAAGACGGCCGTGGCCTGGCTCGAGCCGTTCATGGAGAAGACCGACGAGGACGGCAAAGGCACGATCGTGCTCGCCACCGTCAAGGGCGACGTCCACGACATCGGCAAGAACCTCGTCGACATCATTCTCACCAACAACGGCTTCAACGTCGTCAACATCGGAATCAAGCAGCCGGTGTCCGCGATCCTCGAGGCCGCCGACACGCATCGCGCCGACGTCATCGGGATGTCCGGGCTGCTGGTGAAGTCGACAGTGATCATGAAGGAGAACCTCGAGGAGATGAACACCCGCGGGCTGTCCGCCCGCTGGCCGGTCATCCTCGGTGGCGCCGCGCTCACCCGTCCCTACGTCGAGCAGGACCTCGCCGAGGTCTACGAGGGCGAGGTCCGCTACGCGCGCGACGCGTTCGAGGGGCTACGGCTGATGGACGCTCTGGTCGCGGTCAAGCGGGGCGTGCCCGGTGCCGAGCTGCCGGCCCTGCGCCCCCGACGGGTGAAGCCGGCCGCCGGCCGGCCGGACGCGACCGCCCCCGAGGACATGCCCGCCCGGTCCGACGTCGCGATCGACAACCCGGTGCCGGAGCCGCCGTTCTGGGGCAGCCGCGTGGTCAAGGGCATCGCCCTCGCCGAGTACGCCGCGCTGCTCGACGAGCGGGCGACGTTCATGGGCCAGTGGGGGCTGCGCTCCTCGCGCGGCTCCGACGGCCCGTCGTACGAGGACCTGGTCGAGACCGAGGGCCGACCGCGGCTGCGCGCGTGGCTGGAGCGCCTGCACGCCGACCGTCTCCTCGAGGCGGCGGTGGTCTACGGCTACTTCCCGGTCGTCAGCGAGGGCGACGACCTGGTGCTGCTCGAGAGTCCGTCCATCGACGCTGCGGAGCGCTACCGCTTCACGTTCCCCCGGCAGCGCCACGGCCGGCACCTGTGCCTCGCCGACTTCTTCCGGCCGCGCGAGTCCGGCGACGTCGACGTCCTCGGACTTCAGCTGGTGACGGTCGGGTCGCGGATCGCGGAGGTGACCGGCGAGCTGTTCGAGGCCGACGCCTACCGCGACTACCTCGAGCTGCACGGCCTGTCGGTCCAGCTCACCGAGTCGCTCGCGGAGTACTGGCACAAGCGGATGCGGGCCGACCTCGGCTACGCCGCCGAGGACCCCGACGCCCCCGAGGACTACTTCGACCTGAAGTATCGCGGCGCCCGGTTCTCCTTCGGCTACGGCGCCTGTCCCGACCTCGAGGACCGCGCCAAGCTGGTCGACCTGCTCGAGCCGGAGCGGATCGGGGTCAAGCTGTCCGAGGAGTTCCAGCTGCACCCGGAGCAGTCGACCGACGCGCTGGTCCTGCACCACCCCGAGGCGTCGTACTTCAACGCCAAGTGAGCGGCCGACACCCGGCCGCCGTCCTGTTCGACATGGACGGCCTGCTGGTCGCGACCGAGCACGTGTGGTTCGAGGTGGAGTCGGCGATGGTCACCGAGCTCGGCGGCACCTGGGGGCCGGACGACCAGGAGCTGCTGGTCGGCGGACCGCTGGAGCGCACCGTCGACCACATGCTCGCGACCTTGCCCCGCAACGGTGCAGCGCCCGACGCCGAAGGCCTGCGGGACCGGCTGCTGACCGACATGGTCGCCCGGCTGCGCCGGGGACCGGTCGAGTGGATGCCGGGTGCGCGCCGCCTCCTGACCGAGGTCGCGGCCGCCGGCCTGCCGTGCGCGCTGGTGTCGTCGTCGCGGCGGCCGGTCGTCGATGCGGTGCTGGACGCCGTCGGTCGAGAGCTGTTGCCGGTCACGGTGAGCGGTGACGACGTCGCCCGCACCAAGCCGCACCCCGACCCGTACCTGCTCGGCGCCCGGCTCCTCGGCGTCGACCCGCGCGCCTGCGTCGCGCTCGAGGACTCGGCCACCGGTGCCATGTCGGCCCGCGCGGCGGGGTGCGTCACGGTGGTGGTCCCGAGCGTCGCGGGCGTTGCCGACGGCGTCGCCGACCACCGGGCCGGATCCCTCGAGGAGCTCAGTCTGGCCCGGCTCGGCAGCCTGGTCCGCGCTCTCTAGACCGCGCGGAGGACCAGCTCGCGGCCGGCGTGCTCGGTGCCGCGGTGCCCGCCGTCGACGTAGGTCACGTCGTAGCCCTCGATCTGCACCCGCCCCTCCCGGCGAGGAGTGACCGAGACCACGAGCTCGGCCGAGCCCGGCGCCAGGCGGACGCCTCCGCCGGTGGGTACGCCGGACAGGCGGTGGCACCCGGTGGTCGAGGAGCCCGCCGCCGGCCGGCAGAGCCGGACCGTGATGTCCGCCTCCGCGGTGTCGACCGTGACGCGCGGCCGCACCGCGACGACGTGCAGGAGGTCGACGTCGGCCGCGAGGACGCCGGCGTCGACCTCCCAGGTCTCACCGGGCGGCACCCGACCGGCCGCCTGGCGCGCGGAGTAGGGCACCAGAGCGTCGTCGGCGTCGTGGGCAGCGGCCAGCAGGCGGCCGGGCACGACGAGGAGCACCAGGACGACGGCGACCAGCGCCCATCGCCCGGCGGTCGCCGCCCGGCCGGTCCCGCTCATCCTCACTCCGTCGCGATCGCCTGGAGCACGTCCATCCGGGCGGCCCGGCGGGCGGGCCAGACGGCGGCGATGACACCGATCAGGGCGCCGACGACCAGGTAGATGACCAGCTGGCCGTAGGGAACCACCAGCTGGTCGATGCCCTGGTCGTTCAGCGCGGTGACCAGCGAGCTGCCGAGGGCGACGCCGAGCACCAGCCCGAGCAGGGTTCCGAAGATCGCGATGACGACCGACTCGAGGCGGATCATCCGCCGGACCTGTCGCCGACCCATGCCGACAGCTCGGAGCAACCCGATCTCCCGCGTACGCTCGATCACGGACAGGGCCAGCGTGTTCACGATGCCGAGGGCGGCGATGAGGACCGCGAGCGCCAGCAGGACGAAGATGAAGCCGAGCAGCTGGTTGATCTGTTTGCGCTGCTCCGCCTTGAACTCGCTCTGGTCCCGGACCTCGAGGTTCGAGGACTGCGTCGCCGCCTCGATGCCCTTGCGGACCTGACCCAGGTCGGCGCCCGGCGTGGTGGTCATCGCCACCACCTGGTCCAGCCGCTGGGCGTAGTTGGCGTCGTAGGTGTCCAACCCGATGAGGTAGTCACCGGCGATCTGGTTCTCGGCGTACGTCCCACCGATCGTCAGGCGGCCGGCACCGGTCGCGCCGAACGTCGCCGGGACCGACTCCCCGACCTTCCAGCCGTTGTCCTTGGCGGCCTTCTGGCTGACCAGCAGGTCACCCTCGCCCAGTGAGGCGAGGTCGCCCTGTGTGATCTTGAGCTGGAGGGTCTTGTCGACCGTGTCCGCGGTGACACCCTGCAGGCTGACGACCTTGCCGCCCACGAGGGCCTGGCCGCTCCGGAAGGACGTGACGGCCGCGATCCCGTCGACCTTGGCCACCTCCCCGGCGACGTTGCCCGGGATCGGCAGGAAGTTCTTGGTCGTCACGATGAAGTCCGCGCCGACGCTGCGGTCGATGATGTCGTTGGCGCTCTTGACGATGGACGCCGCCAGCACACCTCCGGCCGACACCAGCGCAAGACCGATCATCAGCGCCGAGGCGGTGGCTGCCGTCCGCCGCGGGTTGCGCCGGGCGTTCTCCCTGGCCAGCAGCCCGGTGGACCCGTAGAGGCGGGGGAGGACCACGCCGATAGCACCGACGGCTGGTCGTCCGACGAAGGGGCTGAGCATGGCGACGCCCAGGAAGATCCCGAGAGCGCCGAGCCCGACCCAGAGGATGCCGGCGCTGCCCACCAGGCCGGCCGCCATCGCCGCGATGCCCAGGGCGAGCACGACGGCGCCGGCGATGGCGCGGCGGTGCAGGGATGACGCAGGCAGCGCGATGTCGTCACGCATCGCGGCGACCGGCGGGATCCGGGTCGCCCGCCGGGCCGGCCCGGCCGCCGCCGCGATCGTCACGAGGATGCCGACGACGTAGGCCCAGACAGCCGTGCTCGGCTGGAACACCAACCCGCCGGCCGGCAGGTCGCCGAGGAACAGCCCGACGAGCGCCTTGAGCCCCATCGAGAGCAGGACACCGAGACCGAGTCCGAGTGTCGACCCGATCAAGCCGACGACGATGGCCTCGGTGATGACTGCGCGGTTGACCTGCCGACGGCTGGCACCGAGCGCACGCAGGAGCGCGAGCTCGCGGCTGCGCTGCGCCACCAGCATGCTGAACGTGTTGAAGATGATGAACGACCCGACGAAGATCGAGATGACCGCGAACACCAGCAGGAAGGTGCTGAAGAAGCTCAAGGCATCCTTGATGTCACCGGACTCCGCGGCTGCCAGCTGCTTGCCCGTCAGTGCCACGTAGCGCGGCGGCAGTGCCTCGGCGATCCGGTCCCGCAGCGCCGCGTCGGAGACCGTGCCGTCACTGACGACGAGGATCTCGGTGTACGACCCGGGCGAGCCGATCAGGGACTGCGCGGCGGAGGGGTCGAACAGGGTCACGGTGGCTCCGGCGAGGCTGCCGCCGTCGCCGAAGCTGACGATGCCGCTGATCGTCTCGTCCTGCGAGCCCGACTGGGTGAGGACCTTGATGCGGTCGCCGACGGACAGGTCGTTGTCGGTCGCGGTCTGCTGGTCCACGACGACCTGGTCGGCGCCGGACGGAGGCGAGCCGGCCACGATGCGGTACGGGTTCAAGGGGGTCTTGCCGAGCCAGGAGCCGCCCAGGGTCGGGGCACCGCTCGTCTCGACGACCTTGCCGTCGGGGCGGACGATCTGTGCGAAACCCCCGCTGTCGCCCTCGGCCTGCCGGACCCCGGCGACCCCGCGGACCGTCTGCAGGACGTCGGCAGGCACCGGCGGGCGGGACTGGGAGGCGTCACCGCCGTCCGCGACGCTGACCGAGAACGCGGACTTGCCCCGGACCCCGACATCGGTGCCGGAGTAGGCGGTCGTGAAGAGCTTGTCGAAGGTGGCGTTGAGGGTGTCGCCGAGGATCAGCGTCCCCGACACGAAAGCGACGCCGAGGACGACCGCAAGGGCGGTGAGGAGCAGCCGGAGCTTGCGCGCCAGCAGGCTCTTGAGCGTGACGTGCAGCACCGGTCAGCTCCCCCGCTTCGCCGGGAGGTCGAAGCTCTTCAACCGGTCGAGGACATCCTCCGCGGTCGGGTGGGCCACCTCGTCGACGATCTTCCCGTCGGCGAGGAAGAGGGCCCGGTCGGCGAACGACGCGGCGAAGGCATCGTGGGTGACCATGACGATGGTCTGGCCCAGCCGGCGGACGGAGTCCTGAAGGAACGCGAGGATCTCACCGCCGGCCCGCGAGTCCAGGTTGCCGGTGGGCTCGTCCGCAAAGACGACCGTCGGCCGGCTCGCCAGCGCGCGGGCGCAGGCCACTCGCTGCTGCTGGCCGCCGGACAGCTCCGCGGGCCGGTGCGCGAGCCGATCGCGCAGGCCTACGGTCTCGATCAGCCGGTCCAGCCACTCCTGGTCGGGCTTGCGACCGGCCAGGTCCAGCGGCAGCGTGATGTTCTCGATCGCCGACAGCGTCGGCACCAGGTTGAACGACTGGAAGACGAAACCGATCTCGTCGCGCCGGAGCCTGGTCAGTGCTTTGTCGTTCAGCCCGGTGAGGGCGGTCTCGCCCAGGTACACCTCACCCGAGGTGGCGCTGTCCAGCCCCGCCAGGCAGTGCATGAGGGTGGACTTACCGGACCCCGACGGGCCCAGGATCGCGGTGAACTCGCCGCGGCCGAACTCGCAGCTCACGGAGTCCAGCGCCACGACGCGGGTGTCGCCCTCGCCGTAGACCTTCGTGAGGTCGACGGCGGCGGCGGCCCGGCCGGTGTCGGCCGGGGCAGGGCTGGGGGCAGGGGCGGGCGTGCTCGTCACGAGAACTCCTTGTGCGGTGTGGTGTGCGCCCACCGTAGAAGGAGTGACCGACGCCGTCACAGTCCATTCAGGGTGCAGTGGGGATGACATCCGTCATATCTCAGGGTCACCCCGGGTTCTGACGAAAGTCGTTGTGCAGCAAAGCAATGCGGACATGTCGCCCCTCGGGGCCGGACCTGTGGGCCCGGTGTCAGACCTCGTCGCCCGGAGTGTGCGGTGACGGTCGCTCGTCGGCTGCGCGGGTCCCCGGCACGGCGGGCACGGGCAGCACGGGGAGCGCCGGCGGTGTGCCACCGTAGGCGGGGCAGAGCGCCTGGTGGTCGCACCAGTCGCACAGCTTGCTGGGGCTCGGCTGCCAGTCGCCCAGCTCGGTGGCTCGCTGGATAGCGCTCCAGATGGCGGTGATCTTGCGCTCGGTCGCGAGCAGGTCGGCCTCGTCGGGCTCGTAGCGCAGCACCTCGTTGCTGCCGAGGTAGAGCAGCTGGAGCAGCCGCGGCACCTCGCCGCGCAGCCGCCACAGGACCAGCGCGTAGAACCGCATCTGGAACATGGCCTTGGCCTCGAACCCCTCGCGGGGCGCCCGGCCGGTCTTGTAGTCGACGACGCGCACCGCGCCGCCGGGAGCGACGTCGACCCGATCGACGTAGCCCCTCAGCCGCAGGCCGGAGGCGAGGTCGTACTCGACGTACATCTCGCGCTCGGCCGGCTCGAGCAGGGTGGGGTCCTCGAGGCCGAAGTAGGTGTCGAGCAGGTCGCGGGCCGAGGCGAGCCACGCCTCGCGGCCCTCGTCGTCGTCGTCGAACAGGGTGGCCAGCTCGGGCTCCTCGGCGAGCAGGCGCTCCCACTCGGGGGCCAGCAGGTCGTGCGCGCGGGACGGGACCCGCTCGGTGGCGGGCAGGTCGAACAGGCGCTCGAGCACGGCGTGCACCACGGTGCCGCGGGTAGCAGCCCGGCTCGGCCGCTCGGGCAGCCGGTCGATCACCCGGAACCGGTAGAGGAGCGGGCAGGTCGTGAAGTCGCTGGCCCTGGACGGCGACAGCGACCTCGGCGCGTGCGGCTCGGGTGCGGCGGCGTCGTCGACCTCTGCGCCAGCGGCCTCCGTGCTCATGTCGGGCACGTTACGACCGACCTCGGACATCGCCGGGGAAGCGGCCCGCCGACCTAGACTCGGGACGTGGCCGGGACGGACGACGGGAGCGGGCGCCGGCCCGGGGTCTCCGACGGGCGCCTCGTCATCGCGCGGCCCCTCGGCGTACCGGTCGACGTGACGCCCTCGTGGTTCCTCGTCGCGGCACTCATCACCTGGGGGTTCGCGGAGTCGGTCGACCGCGCCGTTCCCGGCCTCGGGCCGTGGCGCTACGCCGTCTCGCTGGCGTTCGCGCTGCTGCTCTACCTCTCGGTCCTCGTGCACGAGCTCGGCCACACGTTCCTCGCTCTGCGCTCCGGTCTCCCGGTGCGCCGCATCAGCCTGCACGTGCTCGGCGGGGTGTCCGAGATCGAGCGCCCGGCCCAGACGCCGGGCCGTGAGGCAGGCATCGCCCTGGCGGGGCCGGTGGTGTCGCTGCTCCTGGCCGGTGCCGCGTTCCTGGCCGCCGAGCTGCTCGAGCCCGGCGGCATCGCCCGGTTGCTGGCCCGTGCGCTGATGCTCAGCAACCTGATCGTGGGCGTCTTCAACCTGATCCCCGGCCTGCCCCTCGACGGTGGCCGGGCGGTGTCCGCGGCGGTCTGGCGCGCCACCGGCCGACGGCACACCGGCACGGTGGTGGCCGGCTGGCTGGGACGGGTCTTCTCGGTGCTCGTCCTCGCCACGCCCCTCCTGGTGGCGCAGGCCCGCGGGTCCGAGGTGTCGCTGATCGACCTCGTGTGGGGCGCCCTGCTCGGCTCCTTCCTCTGGGTGGGCGCCAGCCAGGCGATCGTCCAGGGCGGGATCCAGCAGCGGCTCCCCGGGATCTCGGCACGGGGACTGACCCGGCGCGCGATCCCGGTGCGGCACGACCTGCCGCTGGGGGAGGCACTGCGGCAGGCGCACCTGGCCGGTGCCCGCGGTCTGGTCGTGGTCGACGGCGCCGGTGCGCCCGTCGGCCTGGTCGCCGAGCACCAGGTCGACGCCGTCCCGTCGCAGCGCCAGCCCTGGGTGACGGTCGGCGAGCTGAGCCGGCGGCTCTCCCCGGAACTCACCCTGGGCGCCGCGCTGGCCGGCGAGGAGCTCGTGACCGCCATGACCTCCCACCCCGCGAGCGAGTACCTCGTGGTCGAGCCCAACGGCGAGGTCTACGGCATGCTCGCCGCTGCCGACGTCGAGCGTGCCCTCACCCGCAGCGCGTGACCCGGGCGCTTCCTTCGTAGACTCGCCGACCGTGCCCGAGCCGTCCGAGTCGTCGACCGTTCCTCCGCCGTCGCTTCCTGTCCCATCCCTCCCGCCCGCGTCGCCCGGCACCTCCGAGCCGACGGGCGCGGCGCACCGGCGCGGCCCGTTCGCGGTCGGGGACCGGGTCCAGCTGACCGACCCCAAGGGGCGGATGCACACCATCACCCTGGTCGCGGGCAAGGACTTCTTCACCCACAAGGGCTCGATCGCCCACGACGAGCTGATCGACCGCCCCGAGGGCGTCACGGTCACGACCAGCGGGGGAGTCACTTACCTCGCCCTGCGGCCGCTGCTGGCCGACTACGTGCTCTCGATGCCGCGCGGAGCGGCGGTCGTCTACCCCAAGGACGCCGGCCAGGTCGTCCACATGGCCGATGTCTTCCCGGGCGCCCGGGTCGTGGAGGCCGGCGTGGGGTCCGGAGCCCTCACCATGTCGCTGCTGCGTGCCGTGGGGGACGCCGGCCTGGTGTCGTCCTACGAGCGGCGGCAGGACTTCGCCGACATCGCGACGACCAACGTCGAGTCGTTCTTCGGCGGGCCGCACCCCGCGTGGAGGCTCACCGTGGGGGACCTGGCGGAGAGCCTCACCGAGACCGACGTCGATCGGGTGGTCCTCGACATGCTGGCACCGTGGGACTGCCTGGACGCCGTCGCCCGCGCGCTCGTGCCCGGTGGGGTCCTCATCTGCTACGTCGCGACCGCCACCCAGCTGTCCCGGACCGCCGAGGCGATGCGGGAGCAGGGGTCCTTCACGGAACCGAGCGCGTGGGAGTCGCTGGTGCGCGGGTGGCATCTCGAGGGGCTGGCCGTCCGGCCGGAGCACCGGATGGTCGGCCACACCGGGTTCCTGGTCACCACCCGGCGGCTCGCCGACGGCGTACCGCCGCCGCTGCGCCGCCGCCGGCCGTCCAAGGGCGCCTACGGGGAGAGCACCAAGGACTCCTGACCGGGGCGAACCAGGGCCGGCGGTCCGCCGTCGTCCGTACGAAACGGGCTCGTCAGGAATTCGACGACACGCAACCGTGCAGGTTCCACGGGCTCCTGCCGAATGTAGGGTCACAGAGGTACGGCTCCCGTCTGGGAGTACCCGCAAGGGGAGGTGACGACATGTCGTCAACGGACCGTCCAGGTGAGTCCTCACGCCGTGGTGCCGCAGGAGGCACCGCCGGCACGGACCCGCAGGTCAGCGCCCTTCAGGACGAGGTCGACGCCCTCCGCCAGCGCATCTCCGAGTCGCCGCGCCACCTGCGCGCGCTCGAGGAGCGGGTGGCCGACATGCAGGCGAACCTCGCGGCGGTCACCACCCAGAACGAACGCCTGGTCATGACCCTCAAGGAGGCGCGTGACCAGATCGTGACCTTGAAGGAGGAGGTCGACCGGCTGGCGCAGCCGCCGGCCGGGTTCGGCACCTTCATCAGCCGCAACGACGACGACACGGTCGACATCTTCACCGGCGGGCGCAAGCTGCGCGTCGCCGTCAGCCCCGGCGTCGAGCTGGACGACCTCGTCCGCGGCCAGGAGGTCATGCTCAACGAGGCGATGAACGTCGTCGCGGCGTTCGACTTCGAGAGCGTGGGCGAGGTCGTCACCCTCAAGGAGGTGCTGGCCGACGGCGAGCGCGCCCTGGTCGTCGGGCACACCGACGAGGAGAAGGTCGTCCGCCTCGCCGAGCCGCTGCGCCTCGAGCACCTGCGGATCGGTGAGTCGCTGCTCCTCGAGCCGCGCTCCAACTACGTGTACGAGCGGGTCCCGAAGTCCGAGGTGGAGGAGCTCGTCCTCGAAGAGGTCCCGGACATCGACTACACGCTGATCGGTGGCCTCGCGGCGCAGATCGAGATGATCCGCGACGCGGTCGAGCTGCCGTACCTGCACCCCGAGCTGTTCCTCGAGCACAAGCTGCGGCCGCCGAAGGGTGTGCTGCTCTACGGCCCGCCGGGATGCGGCAAGACGCTGATCGCGAAGGCCGTCGCCAACTCGCTGGCCAAGAAGGTCGCGGAGGTGACGGGGAAGCCCGAGGGCCGCTCGTTCTTCCTCAACATCAAGGGCCCCGAGCTGCTGAACAAGTACGTCGGCGAGACCGAGCGGCACATCCGGCTGGTGTTCTCCCGCGCCCGCGAGAAGGCTTCCGAGGGCACGCCGGTCATCATCTTCTTCGACGAGATGGACTCGCTGTTCCGCACCCGCGGGTCGGGCGTCTCGTCCGACGTCGAGAACACCATCGTCCCGCAGCTGCTGTCGGAGATCGACGGCGTCGAGGGGCTCGAGAACGTGCTCGTGATCGGTGCCTCGAACCGTGAGGACATGATCGACCCCGCCATCCTGCGGCCCGGCCGGCTCGACGTGAAGATCAAGATCGAGCGGCCGGACGCCGAGTCGGCCCGCGACATCTTCTCCAAGTACATCCTTCCCGAGCTGCCGCTGCACGACGACGACGTCAAGGAGCACGACGGCGACCGGGTGGCCACCGTGGCGGCGATGATCCAGCGCACGGTCGAGCGGATGTACTCCGAGCTCGAGGAGAACCGCTTCCTGGAGGTCACCTACGCCAACGGGGACAAGGAGGTCCTCTACTTCAAGGACTTCAACTCCGGCGCGATGATCCAGAACATCGTCGACCGCGCGAAGAAGATGGCGATCAAAGACTTCCTCGACCTCGGCCAGAAGGGCCTGCGGATCTCCCACCTGCTCGCCGCGTGCGTCGACGAGTTCAAGGAGAACGAGGACCTGCCCAACACCACGAACCCCGACGACTGGGCCCGGATCTCGGGCAAGAAGGGCGAGCGGATCGTCTACATCCGCACGCTCATCCAGGGCAAGCAGGGCACCGAGGCCGGCCGCTCGATCGACACCGTCGCCAACACCGGCCAGTACCTGTAGGTGTTCGTTCCGCGGGTGACCTGACCCACCGCGGGTGGTGCGGGTCAGGTCAACGGCGCCGGGACGCGGACGCCGCGTGCGTCCGGCCGCCCGCCGTCGGTCCCTGACCGCCCCGTACGTCGTTGAGTGGCGCGCTGTTGCACTTCTGGAGCGGGAAAACTGCAACAACGCGCCAGTCAACGGGTCCGGCGGGCTCCGGACGCGAGCCAGCGCTCGAGCAGGGCCCGGCCGTCGGGGACGAACAGCCAGCCGGGGTCGGCGAGGTGCGCGCGCAGGTCGTCGAGCGTCATCCAGCCGCCCCACGCGACCTCCTCGGCCTGATGGACGACCGGACCGTCCCAGATTGTCTCGAAGGCGTGGCAGACGTGCCGGGTGCTGGCGTCGTCGTAGCGCAGCGAGAACAGGGGAGTCAGTGCGACGCCGGTGACACCGAGCTCCTCCGCGGCCTCCCGCGCGGCTGCGGCGGCCGGCTCCTCGCCGTACCGCATGCAGCCGGCGGCGAAGGCGTCGTGCATACCGGGGAAGACGTCCTTGGTGTCGGTGCGACGGTGCACGTAGACACGACCGGCCCGATCCCGCACGAGGACGGCGACCACGACGTGCCAGAGGTTCTGCCGGCGCATCATGGAGCGCGGCGCCGACCCGACGACTCGCCCGGTGGCGTCGACGATCGCGACCTGCTCGCCCACGCCCGGCAGTGTGCCAGTCCCGCGTAGGCTGCGGGCGTGAGCGTCTTGCGGGTGATGGGCACCGAGACCGAGTACGGCATCATCGTCCCCGGCAACCCGGGTGCGAACGCGATGCTCATCTCCTCGCAGATCGTCAACGCCTACGCGCAGCCGACCGCCACGCGCAACCGGCGGACGCGGTGGGACTTCGAGGAGGAGAACCCGCTCCGCGACGCCCGCGGCTTCGACCTGGCGCGTGAGGCGGCCGACTCGAGCCAGCTGACCGACGAGGACGTCGGCCTCGCGAACGTGATCCTCACCAACGGCGCGCGGTTCTACGTCGACCACGCCCACCCGGAGTACTCCGGGCCGGAGTGCACCAACCCCCGCGACATCCTGATCTGGGACCGCGCGGGGGAGCGGATCATGGCCGAGGCGAGCCGCCGGGCGGCGATGATCCCCAACACGCCGACCATCAACCTCTACAAGAACAACACCGACAACAAGGGTGCGTCCTACGGCACCCACGAGAACTACCTGATGCGGCGCGAGACCCCGTTCGCCGACATCGTCCGGCACCTCACGCCCTTCTTCGTCAGCCGCCAGGTCGTGGCCGGGTCAGGCCGCGTGGGGATCGGTCAGGACGGCCGCGGCGACGGCTTCCAGATCTCGCAGCGTGCCGACTACTTCGAGGTCGAGGTCGGCCTCGAGACGACGCTCAAGCGGCCGATCATCAACACCCGCGACGAGCCGCACGCGGTGGCCGAGAAGTACCGCCGGCTGCACGTCATCATCGGCGACGCCAACCTCGCCGAGGTGTCGACGTACCTCAAGGTCGGCACGACGGCGCTGGTGCTGGCGATGATCGAGGACCAGTTCCTGTCCGTCGACCTCACCGTCGACCGACCGGTCGCGACGCTGCACGCGGTGTCGCACGACCCGTCGCTCCGCGAGCTGGTGACGCTGCGCACCGGTCGCACGCTGACCGCCGTCCAGCTGCAGATGGAGTACGCCGAGCAGGCTCGCAAGTACGTCGAGGACCGGTTCGGCTCCGACGCCGACCCGGTCACCGTCGACGTGCTCGACCGCTGGGAGTCGGTGCTCACGCGGCTCGAGTCCGACCCGATGTCGCTCTCGCGCGAGCTGGACTGGGTGGCCAAGCTGAAGATCCTGCAGGGCTACATCGACCGCGACGGGCTCGACTGGTCGTCGCCGCGGCTCGAGGCGATCGACCTGCAGTACTCCGACGTCCGGCTGGACAAGGGCCTCTACAACAAGCTCGCGGCCGCCGGCCGGTTCGAGCGGGTGGTGACCGAGGCCGAGGTCGCACGGGCGGTGACCCACCCCCCGGAGGACACCCGCGCGTACTTCCGCGGCCGGTGCCTCGCGAAGTACCCGGACGACGTCGCCGCGGCCTCCTGGGACTCGGTGATCTTCGACCTGCCGGGCCACGACTCGCTGCAGCGGGTGCCCACGCTGGAGCCGCTGCGCGGCACCAAGGAGCACGTCGGCGGTCTGATCGACCGGTGCGACACCGCCGACGAGCTCGTCGCGGCGCTCACCGGCCACTGAGCAAACCGGTTGCCGGACCTCCGGAACCGTGTCCCGGGTGCCGACTAGTGTCGGAGGGGCAACGGCAGCGGCGGAGGGCAGCACCTGATGGCGAGCAAGGACACCGGCGGTCAGAAGCGCACGAGCAAGACCTCCGAGGAGGTCGACGAGGCGCAGGTCGACGAGGCGACCGACGTCGCCGAGCGCAAGGAGAAGCTCGACAGCGACATCGACGCGATGCTGGACGAAATTGATGACGTGTTGGAGTCCAACAGCGAGGACTTCGTTCGATCCTTCGTCCAGAAGGGAGGTCAGTGACTTAGTGGAGAAGGCCACCAAGCGCTGCGGGACCTGCTGCAGGGAGCTGCCACTGTCGAACTTCGCTGTCAGGCGGGCATCGGCCGACAGCCTGCAAGGTTCCTGCCGCGAGTGCAACAGCGCCTGGGCGGCCGCCCACCGCCCTCGCAAGCTCGCGATGGCTCCACCCATAGCCGCGGGGGAGAAGTGGTGTCGCGAGTGTGAGCGCGTCAAGCCGCTCGACAACTTCGCGCGGCACGCCACGTCGCGTGACGGCAGGCAGAGCTACTGCCGGGACTGCTTCGCCCTTCGGTACCGCGCCAAGCAGGTCGCTGCTGGAAAGCTGGTCCGGCCGGCCAACGTGCCGGACGACCACAAGTTCTGCCGCACCTGCCGCATGGTGAAACCGCGTACCGAGTTCGGGATCCGTCGCGCCTCCCCCGACGGGTTGATGTCGGCGTGTCGACCCTGCCGCAGCCTCGTGGGTCGCCGCGACCACTTGAGGCGGAGCTACGACCTCAGCGAGGGGGACGTCGACGCTCTCCGCGAGGCGCAGGACGGGAAGTGCGCGATCTGCCGGACAGCGCCGGCCGTGCACGTCGACCACGACCACGTGACGGGCAAGGTGCGCGGGATGTTGTGCTTCTCCTGCAACGCGGCGCTCGGGCACTTCCGGGACGACCCGGCAGTGCTGCGCCGGGCGGCCGACTACCTCGACAGGCAGACAGGTGCGCAGCCCGCTGCGAGCAGCCGGCGTGACGAGGCCGCGTGGGCGGAGGTCCTCGCGACGGCCTCGCGCAGGCCATCCCTGCTGGAGGACATGTTCCGGGCCCGGCTCGCCGAGCGGAGCGGCGGCCCGACGGCCTGACGCTCGGCGGCAGTAGGGTCGGGAGCGCCGTCCAGATGCGCAGCCGGCGCATGCCCGGCGCACGCCGACGCAAAGGGGAACCGTAGGTGACCGACCACGCCGGACCAGGGCGCCTGCCCGCCGCGTACCTCACGCCCGGGAGCTCGTCGTTCGCCGAGTTCCTCGGTGCGCACGCCCCGGAGATGCTTCCCGGCCGCCGTACGCCACCGGCCACCGCGCTCACGACCGAGGCGCCGCACGGCACCACGATCGTGGCCATGACCTTCCCCGGCGGCATCGTCATGGCCGGCGACCGGCGCGCGACGATGGGCAACTACATCGCCCAGCGCGACATCGAGAAGGTCTTCCACGCCGACGACTACAGCTGCGTCGGGATCGCCGGCGCCGCGGGCATCGCGATCGAGATGGTGCGGCTGTTCCAGGTCGAGCTCGAGCACTACGAGAAGATCGAGGGCGCCACCCTGTCCCTCGAGGGCAAGGCCAACCGCCTCGCGCTGATGATCCGCGGCAACCTGGCGATGGCCATGCAGGGTCTCGCCGTCGTCCCGCTGTTCGCCGGATACGACCTCGACGCCGACGACACCACGAACGCCGGCCGGCTCTTCTCCTACGACGTCACCGGCGGCCGCTACGAGGAGCACAAGTTCCACTCGGTCGGCTCCGGGTCGATGTTCGCCCGCGGGGCCCTGAAGAAGCTCTGGCGCGACGACCTCAGCGTGGGCGACGCCGTCCTGTGCGCCGTCCAGTCCCTCTACGACGCCGCCGACGAGGACTCCGCCACCGGCGGTCCCGACCTCACCAGGCGGATCTTCCCCGTGGTGTCCACGGTCACCGCCGACGGGTACCGGCGCCTGTCCGACGACGAGGTCGGTGCCGTGGTGGACACCGTGGTGGCCGGCCGGATGGACAACCCCGGTGGCCCCCAGGCCCCGCTGCGCTAGCTGTCACCGACCCGCCCCGATGACCACCACCCGCCCCGCCACCGCCGAGGAGCACGCGCCGTGACGATGCCGTTCGGATACGTCTCGCCCGAGCAGCTGATGAAGGACCGGGCCGACTACGCCCGCAAGGGCATCGCCCGCGGCCGAAGCGTCGTGGTGCTGCAGTACGACGGCGGCATCGTCTTCGTCGGCGAGAACCTGTCTCGCGCCCTGCACAAGATCTCCGAGATCTACGACCGCATCGCGTTCGCCGCGGTCGGCAAGTACAACGAGTTCGAGAACCTCCGGATGGCCGGAGTCCGCTACGCCGACCTGCGCGGCTACTCCTACGATCGCCAGGACGTCACCGGGCGCGGGCTGGCCAACGTCTTCGCCCAGACCCTCGGCACCATCTTCACCGTCGACTCGAAGCCGTACGAGGTCGAGATCGTCATTGCCGAGGTGGGGGAGACCCCGGACGACGACCAGATCTACCGGCTGACCTACGACGGGTCGGTGGCCGACGAGCACGGCTTCGTCGCGATGGGGGGCTCGGCCGAGACGATCTCCCAGCAGCTCACCGAGCGCTACCGGGACGGCATGACCCTCGAGGAGGCGCTGCGCCTCGCGGTGGAGCTCCTCGGCCGCGACCCGTCCGGCGGCGAGCAGCGCACGCTCACGCCCGACCAGCTCGAGGTAGCCGTGCTCGACCGGCACCGGCCCCGCCGGAAGTTCCGCCGGCTCGGCGGCGCCCACCTGGGGCGCCTGCTCGGTCAGGACGACTCCGTGGCGGCCGACGACGAGCCCCCCGCCTCCGACCCGCCCGTCTCGCTCGCCGGCGGGTCGCACGAACCACCCGGGCCCGGGCCGGGCTCCGAGCCCGGGGAGCGCCGGGACTCCTGATCGCAGGCGCGACCTTGACCGGTGAGGATCAAGGTCCCCGGCTTGTCCGGTTTCGGTCCGGCGCGCCGGGGAATCCGGCTGGCACGGAGGTGGTCCGGTGCCCACGAAGAAGACCTCGACCGACGTCCCGTCGACCGTGGCTCGCTCGTCGCGGAAGGCGCAGCGAACCTGGTCCGAGACCCACGACGCCGCCGTCGACCAGTACGGCGAGGGGGAGCGAGCCCATCGCACGGCGTTCGCCGCGCTCAAGCACACCCACGAGAAGGTCGGCGACCGCTGGGAGGCCAAGGCCGAGCCCGGTCCCTCGGACGGGCAGGCGGAGAAGACCGGCGCCGCCGCCCGCCGCGGCGGTCCCACCGCAGGCGGCGTCGACGCGCACGCCAGCAAGGAGCACCTGCTCGACCTGGCCCGACGGCTGGACGTCCGCGGGCGCAGCACGATGACCAAGGCGCAGCTGGTAGCCGCCCTGCAGAAGGCCAACGACCGGGCCACCGCCCGCGCCCGAGACTGACCGCGGACGGAGGGGAACCCGCCGAGGAGTCGCAGATCATCCGGAACCGGACATCGGCCCCGGTAGCCTGGCTGCTCTCGTACGGTCCGACCGGGTCGTGCGCGCCCGAGCAGCAGGGGGACCTCGGTGGACCTGACGACGACCCGACCGCGCCTCGTCCGGAGCCTCGCGGCGGCCGGCGCAGCCGGTCTCGCGCTGTCCCTGGCCCCGGCGGCGCAGGCGGTCGGCGCCACGGCAACCGCCGACGCGAGCCGCACCGTGACCTATCGCGGCGCCTCGGTCACCGTGCCGGCGACCTGGCCGGTCCGCGCCCTGGGGGGTCGGCCGGGCTGCGTCCGCTTCGACGAGCACGCGGTCTACCTCGGTGACCCCAGCCGCAGCACCTGTCCGCCCCACCTCGTCGGCCGGACCGAGGCAGTGCACCTCACGACCAAGAGCCTGCAGGGCGTGGTCGCTCCCGACCGGGTCGTGACCTCCGAGGGCTCGGCGGTGGCCGTGGTCGTGTCCGCCGGTGACGACACCCCGGCGGCCCGCTCGATCTCGCGGTCGGTCAGCTTCGCCGGCGCCCCGGCCGACATCGCCGCACCCGCCGGCCGCGCCGACGCGCGCACCCTGTCCCGCGCCGGCGCCCCCTCCACGACGAGGTCCTCGACATCGTCGACGTCGTCAGCCGCCGCCGGGTCGGGAGTCACCCCGTCCGACACGACGTACAACGGGCTCGGGTTCGACGCGTGCACCGCGCCGCCGCTCTCGACGATGGCGGCCTGGTACGCGAGCTCGCCGTTCAAGGCGGCCAACATGTACATCGGCGGCGCCAGCCGGGGCTGCTCGCAGGCCAACCTGACCGCCGACTGGGTGACCCAGACCGTCGCGCAGGGGTGGACCCTGATCCCCACCTACGTCGGTCTGCAGGCGTCGTGCAGCAGCTACCCGAACAAGATCGACCCGACCCAGGCGTCGGCCCAGGGCAGCGCCGCCGCCGACGACGCAGTGGCCCAGCTGAATGCGCTCGGTCTCGGCCTGGGCAACCCGGTCTACTTCGACATGGAGGCGTACTCGTACACCAACGCCGCCTGCCTCGCGGCCACCCGCGCCTTCCTCGGCGCGTGGACCCAGCGGCTGCACGACCGGGGCTACGTCTCCGGGATCTACTCCAGCTCCAACGCCCTCGCGGCCACCGTCTTCGACGGGACCACCAGCGCGGACCGCGTCCCGACCACCGCGATGCCCGCACCGGACACCCTCTGGTTCGCCCGCTGGCCGGCGGACAGCAAGACCCAGCCGGGTGACCCCACGCTGAGCGACCCCGCGATCCCCGACCAGTACTTCGCGAACCACCAGCGGATCCACCAGTTCCGCGGCGGCCACCCGGAGACCTATGGCGGCGTCACGGTCAACATCGACAGCAACTCCCTGGACGCGCCGGTCGCGCCGTCCCAGCTCGCGGCCGACGGCGCCTTCGTGCAGACCGCAGGGACCGTCTACCGGATGGCCGGCGGTGCCCCGATCGTCGTCACCGACTGGGCCGCCGTCGGCGGCGGACCGCAGCCGGTCACGACGCTGTCGCAGAGCCAGTTCAACTCGCTGCCCAGCCGCCCGCGCGACGGCACCTTCCTCCAGAGCGGCGCCACCGGCCGGATCTGGCGGGTCGTCACGGGTGTCGCGACCTACGTCCCGTCCTGGACCCCGTACGGCGGCCCGCAGCCCAGCGTGCTCGTCGACCAGGCCGCGCTGGACCACGCCGGGACCGGCGGCTTCTGGAACAGGTTGAGCAGCGGCACGCCGTCGCCGCGGATGACGGCGCCCGCCGGCTTCGGGACGACCAGCAAGAAGGCGTCGTTCGCGTGGTTCGGCGGCTACTCCTCCAGCGCTGTGGCCACCTACGACGTGCGCTGGCGCAAGGCGCGCTACGACGGCAGGTACGGCGCGTGGACCCGGCCGGCGTCCTGGCAGCGCACCCCGGTGTCCGACGTGCCCCTGGGGCTGCGGGCCGGGTACACCTCCTGCGTGTCCGTGCGGGCCCGCAACCTGGCCGGCCAGACCTCGGGCTGGACGACGCAGCGCTGCACCGCGCGCTCCCTCGACGACCGCAGCCTGGCGCGGTCGGCGGGCTGGAAGGCGAAGTCCGGCAGGAGCGCCTTCTTCGGGGGCACCTACCTCACGACCACCCGCAAGGGCTCGACCCTCGTGCGCACCGGCGCCCGCGTGAAGCGGGTCGGGGTCGTCGCGTCGACCTGCCGCAGCTGCGGCAAGGTCGCCGTCCTGCTCGACGGCAAGCGGATCGGCGCCGTGAGCCTGGTGGGTCCGAAGCGGTCCAGCCAGGTCCTCATGCTTCCTGCGGTTCGCCGGCAGAAGGCCACCGTCACCCTCAAGGTCCGCAGCAGCGGGGCCCGGGTGCGCATCGACGGCCTGGTCCTCAGCCGCAGCTGAGCTCGGCAGCAAGGGAGGCCGCGGTGCCCTGCCTGCGGACGTGGGCGCTGACCTCCCCGGGTGGCTCCCCGGTGGAGCCGGCAGGGCAGGGGCGGTTACGCCGTGGCCCGGTGCTCGCTCATCGCTCGCCCTCCAGGTGCACGGCTGCCTCTTCCGCGGAGGCGCCACCGCCGTCTCGGCCGACGTCGGTGCCGACCTCCTCCTTCTCGTCGTCCCCGTGCGCGCCCTCGTCCGGCGCGACCAGGCGCCCGACGGAGTCGTCGACCTGATCGGCACGCCCCGGATCGCCGTACGCGTCGCCGAGGACTGCGTCGTCCGTCTCTTCCCTGCTGCTCCCGAACAGCTCGGGGTCGTCGGCGACCACGTCGTCGACCGGGTCGTGGCCGTCGCCGTCCGGGACCTCCTCGGCCAGCCGCTGGTCGAGCGACTCGCCCTGCTCCGCCTCGGCGTGCGTCGTGCCGAACTTCTCCGCTCCCAGCGGCCGGTCCTCGGCGCCGCTGCCACGGTCGCCGGCCGGCGTCTCGGGGTCCTCGTCGCGCAGCGACTCAGGCGTCTCGACCAGGCGGTCGCCGTCGGTGTCCTCGGTGCGGGCGTCGTCGTTCCAGGTGTCGCTCATGGCGACCCGTTACCCCGGCCGGACCGCCTGACGCCCGGGGCTGCGGACCGGCTCGGCGACCGGGACCAGACGCAGCGCGAGGACCGGGCAGGTCGCGACTGCGCGACGGGCGTGCCGCATCAGCCGGGTCGGCACCGGTGCGGCGGCCAGGACCGGGTAGCCCCACTCGTCAAGGGTGACGAGCTCGGGGAGCAGCTCGGCGCAGGCACCGTGCCCGTCGCAGCGGGTGCGCTGCACGTCGATGCGGACCCGGCTCACGACGCGCGCCGGGCCGGGACGGGCAGGATCCTGGCCGTGGACGTCGCGGAGCACCGGCCGGCGAGGTGGAGATCCACCTCGCCGGCGAACGTCGTGAGCGCCGACCGGAGGAACCGCACACTGCCGTCGGGGTGGTGACACGCGCCGCGGCGCTCGACGAGTCCCGACCAGCGGGCCAGGTCGTCGAGGTCGGGCTGGCCGACCGCCACCGGCTGCCAGTGCCTCGACCGCGAGGGCGATCCGCGGCAGGCCGTTGAGGCACGGCCCGCACTGCCCCGCCGAGGCGCCGGCCAGGTAGACCATCACCCGGGCGGTCTCGACGAGGCCGCAGGCAGCGCGCGGGAGCGCTACCAGGGCGCCGGCGCCCGGGCTGGCGCCGAATCGGCCCAGCGACTCTCGGGAGAGGGCTGCTGTCGCCGCGTCGGCGACCGACAGCCAGCTGCCGTGGTAGCCGCCGACGAGCACGGCCTGGGTGTCGGAGAGGTCGAGCAGCGCCGTGAGCGGCGTGCCGTGGGCGACCTCGGCCACCCGCGCGGACGCGCCGGCCGGGCGCACCGTCGCGAGCAGGCTGCCCGGTTCGGCGTCGGTGCCGACCGCGCGGAACCAGTCGGACCCGTGGCGCGCCACCAGCGCGACGTGCGCCAGCGTCTCGACGTTCTGCACCAGGGTGGGCCGTCCCCCCAGGCCACGTTCGAACACGCGGGGCGGCGTGGACCGCGGCAGCCCGGGACCGCCCTCGAGCGCGTCGACGACCGCGGACTCCTCACCGCTGAGGAAGCGCTCCCGCGCCGTCACCACCCGCACCGGCAGCCGGTCCGAGGCCCCTCGCTCGCGCAGCGCCGCGTCGACGGCCGCCCGGACGTCGGCACCCGGCTGCACGAACAGCACCGCCTGGTCCGCGGCGACGGCCTCGGCCGCCAGCTGCAGCCCGTCGAGCACGAGGTGCGGGTTGTCGCGGAGGAGCACGCGATCCTTGCTGCTGGCGGGCTCGCCCTCGGCGCCGTTCGCCACGACGACGGCCCGGCCCCGGCCCGCTGCGACCGCGCGCCACTTGCGCCCCGCCGGGAACCCGGCGCCGCCCCTCCCGGTGAGCGCGGCCTCGTCGAGGGTGGCGAGGAGCAACCCCGCGCCGCCTCGGTACGGCAGTTCACCGTGGCGATCCCGGTGAGCGGCGAGGCCGGCCGGCTGGTCGGCCGGGCGCAGCAGCCGTGGCAGGGCCGCCAGTCCCGCGGAGGGGGTGTGGTCGAGCACGGTCATCGTGGGCTCCGGGAGAGGTCGCGGTCCGGTGCCGGACGGTGACGCAGCTCGGCGAGCAGCTGGTCGGCGCGGCGGGCCGGCTGCACCGGCCGCGGCACGGACATGCGCCAGAGTGCTGCGACGGACACGGCGACCGTGCAGGCCGCCGCCAGCCCGAGCCCGGGAGCCGAACGCATGTCGGTCCCCAGCCCCACGGAGTGGACGAGCGCCACCGGCCAGGCGGCGTACGCGGACAGGTGCACGGCTCGCCAGAGGCGGGGCGGGAGGCGGTGCCGCAGCAGGCTCGTGACGACGAGCAGCCCGACGAGGTCGACGGACAGGGTTCCGAGACCCAGCCAGAAGGGGTGGTAGCCACCGAGGAACGGCACCAGCGCGTCGTACCAGCGAACCGAGACGTAGGAGTCGAGGACCACGGTCGCGACGTGCACCACGAGCAGCAGGACGGCGAGCAGCGAGGCATTGCGGTGCAGCCCGACGAGCACGAACCGCTGACCGGTGCCCGCCGTGCTGCGGCGCCGAACGAGGACCCCGAGGACCACCACCGCTGTGAGGAGGGCGAGCGACACGAGGCCGGTGGCGCGGGACAGCACCCAGAGGACGTTCATGACACTTCGGCCCGTGCGCCGGGCCCGGGCTGCGCGGCGTGCTCGGAGTCGGTCGGCCAGCAGTTGAGGAGCTCGGACGGTGCCGTCGGTGCGCACCAACCGGGCCGGGAGACCGAGTCCGGCCAGCCAGGCCGGCGCCCGGTCGCCGCGGATGACCGCCGCAGTGGACACCGTGTTCGCCCGGGTGCAGCTCGAGGCGACCACCGACACGGTGCGCCACGGCGTGACGACAGGAAGACCGTCGCGTGGATCGACGATGTGGTGCAGCAGCCGGCCGCCGCGCGTCCAGGACCGGGCCGCGGTGCTCGAGGTCGCCAACCCGCCCTCGGTCAGGGACACCGCCGACCACGGACCGGTGGCGGCCTCACCGGGGCGGCCCGTGACGTCCTGGACCCGGACCTGCCATCCGCCGTGGGGCGGGTCACCGGCGACCGCGAGGTCGCCACCGAGTGCCACCAGGACGCCGCAGCCGAAGGTCTCGGCCAGCCGGCTCGCGGACTCGTCCGCCTGCCAGGCCTTGGCGGTCGCCCCGAGGTCGAGCCGGACACCGGGGTCGGTGCGGACCGACCGCGCCGGCCGGTCCAGCCGGACCCGCTGCCAGCCGGGTACCGGTGCCGGCACCACGTGCAGGCCGGGGCCGCTGGGCGCGACCGCGGCGAAGTCGGTGTCGTAGCCGCAGGCCGCCAGCGCGGCCCCGACGGTGGGGTCCAGGTCGCCGTCGGTGTCGCGGGCTGCGTCCAGTGCCACCGCGAGGAGCTCGGCGAGCAGCGGGCTGAGCCCGACGTCCGTGCCGGCGCGGTCGTCGAGCCGGCGCAGCTCGGAGTCGGCCCGGAACCTGCTGGCTGCCCGGTCGAGGTCGGCCAGGTCCGCGCTCAGCTGCCCGCGGGCCGGGCACCAGCACCGACGGATCGGTGACCGCCAGCCGGGCCGGTGGCGGCCACGGCGCCCAGGGCCAGGGCGGTGGTCAGTGTCGACAGCCGCCGCAGGCCCGCATCGCGGCTCGCGGAGGTGGAGCGATGGTCGGGGGACCGGCGGGTTCCCATGGCGGGGTCTCCTCGGGTGACTGGTGTGACGTGACCTCACGGTGCCCGGGAGTTCTGCGAGGTTCCTGGGAGGCGGCGCCCGGAGCGCTGCGAGTCGACCGGTCCACGGGGACCGCGCGGCGTACGGTGGCGGCATGGACCGCCGGATCTTCGGGCTCGAGAACGAGTACGGCGTGACCTGCACCTTCAAGGGGCAGCGCCGGCTCTCGCCCGACGAGGTCGCGCGCTACCTGTTCCGCCGCGTGGTGTCGTGGGGCCGCAGCAGCAATGTCTTCCTGCGCAACGGCGCGCGGCTCTACCTCGACGTCGGCAGCCACCCCGAGTACGCAACGCCCGAGTGCGACGACATCCGCGAGCTCGTCGTCCACGACAAGGCGGGGGAGCGCATCCTCGAGGGTCTGCTCGTCGACGCGGAGCGACGGCTGCGCGAGGAGGGCATCGCCGGCGACGTCTACCTGTTCAAGAACAACACCGACAGCGCCGGCAACTCCTACGGCTGCCACGAGAACTACCTGGTGGGACGGCACGGCGAGTTCACCCGCCTCGCCGACATCCTGATCCCCTTCCTGGTGAGCCGGCAGATCATCTGCGGCGCGGGGAAGGTGCTGCAGACCCCCCGTGGCGCGGTCTACTGCGTCAGCCAGCGGGCCGAGCACATCTGGGAGGGCGTCTCGTCCGCCACCACCCGGTCGCGGCCGATCATCAACACCCGGGACGAGCCGCACGCCGACGCCGAGCGCTACCGCCGGCTGCACGTCATCGTCGGCGACTCGAACATGAGCGAGACGACCACGCTGCTCAAGCTCGGCGCCACCGACCTGGTGCTGCGCATGATCGAGGCGAACGTCGTGATGCGCGACCTCACGCTGGAGAACCCGATCCGGGCGATCCGTGAGATGAGCCACGACATGACCGGCCGCAAGAAGGTGCGCCTCGCCAACGGGCGCGAGGCGAGCGCCCTCGACATCCAGCTCGAGTACTTCACCAAGGCCCGCGACTTCGCGGCGCGGCGCGGGATCGACGAGGGGCACGTCAAGCAGGTCCTCGACCTGTGGGAGCGCACCCTCACCGCCGTCGACACCGGGGACCTCGACTCGGTGGCCACCGAGATCGACTGGGTGATGAAGCACCGGTTGATCGAGCGCTACCGGGCCAAGCACGACCTGGCACTGTCCTCGTCGCGGATCGCGCAGATCGACCTGGCGTACCACGACATCTCCCGCGAGCGCGGCCTGTTCTACCTGCTGCAGAAGCGCGGCCAGGCCGAGCGCGTGTGCCGCGACCTGGAGGTCTTCCAGGCCAAGTCGGTGCCCCCTCAGACGACCCGGGCCCGCCTGCGCGGCGAGTTCATCCGTCGCGCGCAGGAGCGCCGCCGCGACTTCACGGTCGACTGGGTGCACCTCAAGCTCAACGACCAGGCGCAGCGGACCGTCCTGTGCAAGGACCCGTTCCGGTCGGTCGACGAGCGCGTGGAGAAGCTCATCGCCAGCATGTGACGCCGCCCGCCCGCACGCGAAGTGGACCGGCTGCAAGGCGCGACACGCCGCGTGCAGCGAGTCCACTTCGGTGCTGGCCCCGACATCCCTCACCTGCCGCGGCGCCTGAACCAGCCGGTTCGGGCTCCCAGGGAGCCGGGTTAGGGTGGACGCCGTTCCCCACCCCCTTCTTCTTCGAGGTTCCTCCGTGCGCCGAACTGCCCTGGTCCTGCTTCCCATGCTGCTGGCGGGCTCTCTGGCCGCCTGCAGCAGCGGCGGGTCCGACCTGCCCTCCGCGTCGGGCGGGTTCGGCGACAAGCCGAAGATCAGCATCGCGAAGGGCACCGACCCGGCGCCGACGCTCGAGTCGACCGTCCTCAAGGAGGGCAACGGGCCCGCGGTGAAGAAGGGCGACCTGCTGGTCGCCGACTACCTCGGCGAGACGTTCGCCAACAAGAAGGTCTTCGACAACTCCTACGACCGCAAGGTGCCGGCCGCCTTCCCGATCGGCACCGGGAACGTCATCCCCGGGTGGGACAAGATCCTCGTCGGCGCCAAGATCGGCAGCCGCGTCCTCATGAGCGTCCCGCCGAAGCAGGGCTACGGCAAGAAGGGCAACAAGCAGGCCGGCATCAAGGGCAAGGACACCCTGCTCTTCGTCGTCGATCTCATCGCGCGCTACCCGAAGGACGGCGGCACCGTCCCCAAGAGCACGCCGGTCGCCGACCTGCCCGCCGGGCTGCCCACCGTCAAGGGGGACGCCGGCACCGAGCCGACGATCACGGTCCCCGGTGACGCGACGCCGCCGAAGGAGCCGGTCATCACCGTGCTCGCCAAGGGCACCGGGCCGGCGCTCGCGAAGGGCAACCTCGCGGTCGTCGAGTACACCGCGGTCGACTTCACCGGGAAGGCGCTGTCGAGCTCGTGGCAGCAGGGCCCGCAGGGCGTGCCGATCGGCGGGGTGCAGGCCAGCCCGTTCGACCTGCTCGCGGGTGTGCCCGCCGGCAGCCGGGTGCTGCTGACCCTCCCGGCCCAGACCGGCACCGATCCCAAGACCGGCAGCGTGGCTGTCGTCATCGACCTGCTGGGCCTGCACGGCCCGGCGAAGGGGAGCGCCAAGTGACCACCCCGGAGAAGCCCGAGATCGAGTTCCCGGAGGGCCCGCCGCCCTCCGACCTGGAGATCGTCGACCTGAGCGAGGGCGACGGCGCCCAGGCGGCGCCCGGCGACACCGCAGTCGTGCACTACGTCGGCGTGGCCTACTCGACCGGCGAGGAGTTCGACGCCTCCTGGAACCGCGGCCAGGCCTTCGAGTTCCCGCTCGGCGCGGGCAACGTCATCGCCGGCTGGGACCGCGGTGTGGTCGGCATGAAGGTCGGCGGCCGTCGCCGGCTGGTCATCCCACCGGAGCTCGGCTACGGCGACCGTGGCGCCGGTGCCGTGATCAAGCCGGGCGAGACCCTGATCTTCGTCGTCGACCTGGTCGACGTCCGCTAGCGCCGGCCGCTTCCCGTTGCACGGGAAACCGCACCGGGAAGGTCACCGGGACCCGGTAGGTTGACCCACCGTGTCCGCGCAGAAGACGGAGCGGCTGCTCAACCTGGTGATCTGCCTGCTGTCGACCCGACAGTTCCTCCTCAAGGAGCAGATCCGCGCCGCTGTGCCCCAGTACGCCGAGTGCCCCTCGGACGAGGCCTTCGACCGCATGTTCGAGCGCGACAAGGAAGAGCTGCGGGACATGGGCGTCCCGCTCGCGACAGGCGGCAACGACGCCTGGTTCGACGACGAGGTGGGCTACCGCGTCGACCGGGCGGCGTACGCACTGCCCGAGGTGAGCTTCACCCCGGACGAGCTCGCAGTCCTCGGCCTGGCGTCCCGGGTCTGGCAGCAGGCCAGCCTGGCCGCCCCGGCGTCCCGGGCGGTGCAGAAGCTCAAGGCCGCCGGGGTCGAGCCCGACAGCGGCAGCCTGGTCGGCATCGAGCCGCGGGTGCGCACCAGCGAGCCGGCCTTCGAGCCGGTCTACGCCGCGGTCCGGGACCGTCGCCCCATCACCTTCCCCTACCGCACACCCGGCCGTCCCGATGTCATCGAGCGGCACCTCGAGCCGTGGGGGATCGTCTCCCGCCACGGCCGGTGGTACGTCGTGGGTCATGACTGCGACCGCGGCGCCACCCGCGTGTTCCGCCTGTCCCGTGTCGCCGGTCCGGTGCGCGTCGTCGGGCGTCCGGGCGACGTCGTGGTGCCCGCGGGCATCGACCTGCGCGCGCAGGTGGCGACGCTGGTCCCCGAGCGCGCCACCGTCGAGGCGAGGCTGTGCGTCCGGACCGGTTCCGGCACCCGGCTGCGGCGCCGGGCGACCGCCTCGACGCCCGGCCGGGACGGCGCCGACGAGCTCACCGTCCTGTTCAGCGACCTCGAGATGCTCGCCGAGGAGGTGGCCGGGCTCGGCGCCGACGTCCAGGTGCTCGACCCACCCGCCCTGCGCGAGGCGGTCGTCCGCCGGCTGCGTGGCGTGCTGGCCGCCGCCGTGGCGGGCAGCCCGGCGGCCGCCCGGTGACCACCGGAGCCACCGACCGCCTCTCCCGGCTGCTCGCCCTGGTGCCCTACCTCGTGAGCCGCCAGGGGATCCCGCTGCCGGAGGCGGCCGCCGAGTTCGGCATCTCCGAGAGCCAGCTGGTCAAGGACCTCGAGCTGCTCTTCGTCTGCGGCACCCCGGGCCACCTGCCCGACGACCTCATCGACGTCGACTGGGACGACGGCCACGTCTTCCTCACCAACGCCGAACCGATCGCGCGGCCGCTCCGGCTCGTCGTCGACGAGGCGCTGGCGCTGCTCGTCGGTCTGCGGGCGCTGGCCGACGTGCCCGGCCTGCACGACCGCGACGCGCTGCAGCGCACGATCCTCAAGCTCGAGCAGGCCGCGGGGGAGGCCGGCGCTCCCAGCACACAGGTCCGCGTCGAGGTCGAGGCGCAGGGCCCCCTGGCCGACGTGCGGCGGGCGCTGGAGACCGGTAGCCGGGTGCACCTCACCTACTTCGTGCCGTCGCGCGACGAGACCACCGAGCGCGACGTCGACCCGATGCGGGTACTGCTCATCGACGCCCACTGGTACCTCGAGGGCTGGTGCCGGCGCGCCGAGGACGTCCGGCTGTTCCGGATGGACCGGGTCGAGGCGCTGACCGTGCTCGACACGCCGGCCGAGGTGCCGGCCGAGGCCACCGCTCGGGACCTGTCGGAGGGGTTGTTCCGGCCGTCACCGGGGGACCGCCTCGTGTCGGTAGAGCTGGCCCCGGCCGCGCACTGGGTCGTCGACTACTACCCGGTCGAGGAGGTCGTCCAGGACGGCGACCTGATGCTCGTCCGGCTGCGGGTCGTCGACGACGCCGGCTGGCTGCGGCAGCTCGCACTCCGCCTGGGTGGAGCCCTGCGGGTGCTCGACCCGCCGGAGCTCGCCGACGCGGTCAGCTCGGCGGCCCGGGTGGCGCTGGCGGCGTACGACCGCCCGTAACCCGTTCGGCTCCTCGGGCGTGCGGCTCGCCGGCTCGTCCGTACGGCCCATTTCTCTCAAGGGCTCCCGGTGGGCTGCCGAACACCTTCTTGACGCTCCGGGACGGGGCGCTGAGCTGGGGAGGGACGCCGATGACCACGATCAAGACCTCGTGCCCCGTGTGCGGGGACGTGGAGCTCACCCCCGAGCAGATGCGCCTCGTCGTCTGCTCCCGCTCCGAGTGGTCCTTCTACGCGTTCCTCTGCGGCACCTGCAGGGACGAGATCCGCAAGCCGGCCGACGAGGAGGTCGTGACCCTCCTGGTCTCCGGCGGCGTCGTCGCCGAGCCGTGGGTCATCCCCGCCGAGGCGCTCGAGGAGCACCAGGGCGGTGCCATCACCTACGACGACGTCCTCGACTTCGCGCTGAGCCTGGACCGCGTGGACCTGCTCGCCTCGCTCATCTCGCCCCGCGTCCAGGCCTGACCGCCACCGGCCGCCCCGCGGCCCCGCCCGGTAGCCTCCGTGGGTGCTCTGGCTCCTGCTGTGGACCGTCCTCGTGCTCGGTGCGGCGGGGGTGTTCTTCCTGATCGGACGCCACCTCTGGCGCACGTCGAAGGCCCTGGTCGCCGAGCTGACCACCGCCACCGACCGCCTCACCGCGCTCGGTGACCGGCTGGCCGACCTGGACCACGCAGGCGCCGACGACGTCGCGATGCCCGGGAAGCTCACCCCGGACGAGGTGGGTGACGTAGGATCGCGGGGCAGGAGTCCGCGACAGCAGAGGTGACCACTTCATGTTCCGTAACCTCGGTGCGCCCGAGATCATCCTCATCCTCGTGGTGCTGGTGCTCCTCTTCGGTGCCAAGCGGCTGCCCGACGCCGCCCGCAGCCTCGGCCGGTCCATGCGGATCTTCAAGTCCGAGGTCAAGGAGATGGGTAACGACTCCCGGGACGACGACCAGCCGACCCAGCAGGCCCAGACCCCCCGCGAGGTCGAAGGCCGCGTCGTCGACACCCCGCCCGCGCCGGCACCGGTTGCCGAGCCGCAGCGTGCCACCACGCCCGGGGAGCACCCCGAGCGCGACCGCTGACCTGACGCCCTCAGGGCACCGGTCGGAGCGATGTAGGTGGTCACGCTGAGCAGCCGCGCCCGCGGGGGACGTGGCCGGGGCCGGTCCACGCGCGACCCCGAGGGCCGGATGTCCCTCACCGACCACCTGCGTGAGCTGCGGGTCCGGCTGGTCCGGTCGGTCCTGGCGATCGTCGCCGGCACGATCGTCGCCGCGTTCCTGTACAAGGGCTTCCTGTTCCCCCTGCTCGTCGACCCCATCAACAGCATCAAGGACGACCATCCCGGGCTGACGTTGAACTTCGGCGGCATCTCCGACTCGTTCACCTTCGCCCTCAAGATCTGCGCGATGGCCGGCGTCTTCATCGCCAGCCCGGTGTGGCTGTACAACCTCTGGGGTTTCGTCGCGCCCGGTCTGCACAAGCGCGAGCGCGCCTACGGCATCGCGTTCGTCGGTGTCAGCGTCCCCCTCTTCCTCGGGGGCGCCGCCCTGGCGTACCTCTTCCTGCCCAAGGGCTTCGACCTGCTTATCGGCTTCAACCCGGCCCCCGGCGAGGTCGCGAACATCATCAGCCTCGACAACTACATGTCGTTCGTCCTGCGGATGTTCCTCGTCTTCGGCATCGCCTTCGTCATGCCGGTGTTCCTGGTCGGCCTCAACCTCGCCGGCATCGTCAGCGGTCGCCAGCTGCTCAGGGCCTGGCGCCCTGTGATCCTCGGCTCCTTCGTGTTCGCCGCCGTGGCCACCCCGTCGGGCGACCCCTGGACCATGACCGCGCTCGCAGTGCCGATGCTGCTCCTGTACTACATCGCAGCCGGGCTCTCGCTGCTCACCGACCGACGCCGCCGCAACCAGCGCATCGACGGCGTCGACTACGGCGACCTCGACGACGAGGAGGCCAGCCCGCTGCAGTACCAGGCGCGGCCGCTCGACGACCCGGACGACCTCGACACCCCGACCGACCCCGCGGGTCCGATCGACGGTGACGACCCCGACCGTCCCTGACCACTAGCGTTCGGCCCGTGACGCGCCGGATCGCCCTGCTGGTCAACCCGACGTCCGGCAGGGGCCGAGGGGCGACGCTGCTCGAGCCGCTGTCCGCACGGCTGCGCTCCGCCGGTCACGAGGTGCACGTGGTCGTCGGCCGGGACGCCGACGAGGCGTTCGACCGGGTCCGCGACCAGGTCGCACGCGGCGTGGACGCCCTGGTGGCCGTCGGCGGCGACGGGCTGGTCAACCTGGCCCTGCAGGTGGTGGCCGGCACCGACGTGCCGCTGGGCGTGGTCCCGGCCGGCACCGGCAACGACATCGCCCGGGCCCTGGGCATCCCGCTCGATGACCCGGTCGCCGCTGCCGACCTGGTGCTGCGGGGCACCACGCGGCCGATCGACCTGGGGCGGGCCGACGGCCGGTGGTTCGGTGGCGTGCTCGGGTCAGGTTTCGACTCGATGGTCAACGAGCGGGCCAACCGGATGACCTGGCCGACCGGGCGCAGCCGCTACAACCTGGCGATCGTGCTCGAGCTGCGCACCTTCCGGCCGGTGCCCTACGTCCTCGAGCTGGACGGCGAGCCGTGGACGACCGAGGCGATGCTCGTCGCCGTCGGCAACGGACCGTCGTACGGGGGCGGGATGAAGGTCTGCCCCGACGCCGACCTCGGCGACGGCCTGCTCGACGTCACCGTCCTCGGACCGATCTCGAAGCCGGAGTTCCTGCGGGTCTTCCCGACCGTCTACAAGGGCACCCACGTGCACCACCGGGCGGTCACGGTGAAGCGGGCTCGCAGCGTCGTCCTGCGGTCGGAGGGCGTCACGGCGTACGCGGACGGGGAGCGGGTCGCGTCCCTGCCGGTGCGCTGCGAGGCGGTGCCGTCGGCGCTGAAGGTCTTCGCCTGACGGCCACCGCCGGGCCCGGAACGTAGGGTTGCGGCCATGGCCTCTCCCGCGCAGCGGTACGCCCACGCGCGCCGGCGGCAGGCTCGCGCCGACAGCCCTTGGACCTCGTTCCTCGCGCTCTACCCGTTCGGCCTCGACCCGTTCCAGGTCCGTGCCTGCGAGGCCCTCGAGGCCGGCCGCGGCGTGCTCGTCGCCGCGCCCACCGGCGCGGGCAAGACCGTCGTCGGCGAGTACGCCGTGCACCTCGCCATCGCCGAGGGCCGCAAGTGCTTCTACACGACACCGATCAAGGCGCTCTCGAACCAGAAGTACGCCGACCTGGTGGCGCGCTACGGCAGCGACAACGTCGGTCTGCTGACCGGTGACAACAGCGTCAACGGCGAGGCGCCCGTGGTCGTCATGACCACCGAGGTGCTGCGCAACATGCTCTACGCCGGCAGCAGCACGCTGACGGGTCTCGGCTACGTCGTGATGGACGAGGTGCACTACCTCTCGGACCGCTTCCGCGGCGCGGTCTGGGAGGAGGTCATCATCCACCTGCCGGAGTCGGTGGCCCTGGTGTCGCTGTCGGCGACCGTGAGCAACGCCGAGGAGTTCGGCGACTGGCTGGGCACCGTCCGCGGGGAGACCGAGGTGGTGGTCGAGGAGCACCGGCCGGTGCCGCTCTGGCAGCACGTGATGGCCAACCACCGGTTGTACGACTTGTTCGTCGGCGACAGCGAGGAGGCGAAGGTCAACCCGGAGCTGGTCCGGCTGGCCCGCGAGCAGGAGCGCTACGCCCGCACCCACCAGCAACGGCCGGGACGTGGCGGCCGACGGCCGCGGTCGGTGGGCATGCCGAGCCGGGTCGAGGTGCTCGAACGGCTCGACGCCGAGGGCCTGCTGCCCGCCATCACCTTCATCTTCAGCCGGGCCGGCTGCGACGCAGCCGTCGGGCAGTGCCTGCACGCGGGGCTGCGGCTGCTCACCCCCGAGGAGGCGCACACCGTGCGCGAGATCGTCGACGCCCGGTGCGCCGACATCCCGCGGGAGGACCTCCGGGTCCTCGGCTACGACGAGTGGCGGGCCGGGCTGGAGCGCGGCATCGCCGCGCACCACGCCGGGATGCTGCCGACCTTCAAGGAGGTCGTCGAGCAGCTGTTCGTCCGCGGTCTGGTGAAGGCGGTCTTCGCCACCGAGACCCTGGCGCTGGGCATCAACATGCCGGCCCGCTCGGTCGTGCTGGAGCGGCTGGTGAAGTGGAACGGCGAGAGCCACGCCGACGTCACACCGGGGGAGTACACCCAGCTCACCGGCCGGGCCGGCCGTCGCGGCATCGACGTCGAGGGCCACGCCGTCGTCGTGTGGTCGTCCGGCCTGGAGCCGTCCTCGCTGGCCGGTCTCGCGTCCACCCGCACCTATCCGCTGCGCTCCAGCTTCCGGCCGTCGTACAACATGGCGGTCAACCTGGTCGGCCAGTTCGGCCGCGACCCGGCGCGCGAGCTGCTGCAGTCGTCGTTCGCGCAGTTCCAGGCCGACCGGGCCGTCGTCGGCCTGGCCCGGCAGGTGGCCCGCAACGAGGAAGGGCTGGCCGGGTACAAGGAGTCGATGACCTGCCACCTCGGCGACTTCCGGGAGTACGCCCGGCTCCGGCGGGCCATCTCGGACCGTGAGGCCGCGCTCGCCCGGACCGGCACGGCCAACCGCCGCGCCCAGGCCGCCGCCTCCCTCGAGGCGCTGCGGCCGGGCGACGTCATCGACGTCCCGGCCGGCCGTCGAGGCGGTCTTGCCGTCGTGCTGGACGCCGGTACCCAGGGCGGCATCGCCGACCCGAGGCCGACGGTGCTCACCGCCGATCGCCAGGTGCGCCGGCTGTCGCTGGCGGACTTCCCGGTGGCGGTGGAGGCGGTGCACCGGCTGCGGATCCCCAAGTCGTTCAACCCGCGCAACCCGGCGAGTCGTCGCGACCTGGCCTCGTCGCTGCGCAACGCGCACCTCGAGGACCGCCCGGACCGACCCGCGGAGCGCCCCCGCAAGGTGCGCGCGGCGGCGGCAGACGACCGCGAGCTGCTCGAGCTGCGCGCACAGCTGCGGGCGCACCCGTGCCACGGCTGCGCCGAGCGAGAGGACCACGCGCGCTGGGCCGAGCGTTTCCACCGTCTGGTTCGCGAGACCGACGACCTGCGTCGCCGGGTCTCCGAGCGCACGCACACCATCGCCCGCACTTTCGACCGGATCTGCGACCTGCTCGGCGAGCTCGGCTACCTCGACGGCGACCAGGTGACGGATGCGGGCCGGTCCCTCGGCGCGCTCTACACCGAGCTGGACCTGCTCACCGCCGACTGCCTGCGGGCCGGGGTCTGGGCCGGCCTCGAGCCGCCCGAGCTCGCTGCCGCCGTGTCCGCGCTGGTCTACGAGTCGCGCCGCGACGAGGATGCCGGCACGCCGGCGCTCCCGCCGGGTCGCACCCGCGAGGTCCTGACCGAGATGCAGCGCCGCTGGCGGGCGCTGGAGGACCGGGAGCGCAGCCACCGGCTCGCACCGGCCAAGGAGCCGGACCCGAGATTCGCTCTCGCGACGTGGTCCTGGGCCAGCGGACGCTCGCTGGATGCCGTGCTCCGGGACGCCGAGCTGGCGCCCGGGGACTTCGTGCGGTGGACCAAGCAGGTGGTCGACCTGCTGGGTCAGATCGCCGTGGCGGCAGGTACCGAGCCGGCCACCCGGCCGGTCGCGGGCGCCGCGCGCGCTGCTGCCGACCAGCTGCGGCGGGGCGTCGTCGCGTACTCGTCGGTCTCCTGACCGGTCGGACGCCCGGTCGAGGGGTCATGGCGTCTCCACAACACGGGCGGGTAGCCATCAAAAGGGTAAAGGCCTGACAAAAGCCTTACGCCGGATCTTCCGCTCAGACCGTCCGTGTCAGAGGCTCTGCACGGCCCGCTCGGGGGGCGGCCGACACTCCCGGAAGCGCCCCGCGCGTCCTGCAGGACCGAGCAGCATCGCACCACGTCGCCGACGCCGTCGGCGACGCCTGGACGAGGTCGGCCCGGAAGCCGACCTCGAGCGTGAAGGACTCCTGAGTGACTGCACGAACTCGTCTCGTCTCCGTCGCAGCCGCTACCGCGGCTGTCACCGTCCTCGGCGCCGCCGCGACCGGCGCTATCACCCCGGCCGCTGCCGCACCGACGCAGCGCGCTACTGCTGTCGACGACGCCCGGGCCAACGTCAGGTCGCACGCAGACCGACTCGGCGTCACGTCGACGCAGGGCCTCCAGGCCCGCGACGTCGTCCTCGACCAGGACGGCAGCGCGCATGTCCGCTTCGACCGGACCTATCGGGGACTGCCCGTCCTCGGCGGCGACCTCGTCGTCCACCAGGGCGCCGCCGGTGCCTACCGCGGTGCCGACCGGGCCAGCACGGCCACCATCAAGCTCGCGAGCATGGCACCGACGGTGTCCTCGGCCGCGGCCGCAGCCAGCGCCGCCGGCGTCCTGCGCTCGGAGGGCGCTGAGGGTGTCTCGGCGGACGGCGCCACTCTCAAGGTGGATGCCACCGGCGACCCACGCCTGGTCTGGGAGGCCGTCGCGACCGGCACCCGGCCGGATCAGACGCCGGCCGAGCTGCATTCGGTCGTGGATGCCCGTAGCGGTGCCGTGCTGCGGTCCTGGGACGGAATCGAGCATGCCGCGACCGCCGGCACAGGGAACGGCTTCTTCGTGGGTACCGTGGGCCTCACGGTCGACTCGGTCAGCGGCGGATACGCGCTGCGCGACCCGAGCCGTGGCAGTCAGTACACGATCGACATGGGCAACAGGCAGGGCGGCAAGGGCACCCTGGTCACCTCTCCGGACACCATCTTCGGCAACGGACTGCTGTCCGACCGGCAGACGGTTGCGGTCGACGCCCAGTTCGGCACCGCCAAGACCTGGGACTACTACCAGACAGTCCATGGCCGCAACGGCATCGCCAACGACGGCAAGGGCGCGTACAACCAGGTCCACTACGGCCGCAACTACAACAACGCCTTCTGGTCGGACTCGTGCTTCTGCATGACCTACGGCGACGGCGACGGCACGACGTTCAACCCGTTCGACTCGCTGGACGTGGCTGGTCACGAGATGACCCACGGCGTCACAAGCCGCTCGGCCAACCTGGCCTACAGCGGTGAGTCCGGCGGTCTGAACGAAGCCACCAGTGACATCTTCGGGACGAGCGTCGAGTTCTACGCCAACAACCCGAACGACGTGCCGGACTACCTCATCGGCGAGGAGCTCTACAAGGCCGGCGGCGGCAAGGCGCTGCGCTACATGGACAAGCCGTCCAAGGACGGGAAGTCGCCGGACTGCTACTCCAGCAGCGTCGGCAGCCTCGACGTTCACTACTCGTCGGCCATCGCGAACCACTTCTTCTATCTGGCCAGCGAGGGAAGTGGCGCCAAGACCGTCAACGGCGTGAGCTACAACAGCCCGACCTGCAACGGATCGACGGTCACCGGCATCGGTCAGGCCGCGGTGCAGAAGGTCTGGTATCGGGCCCTGACGGTCTACATGACCTCTTCGACGAGCTACGCCGGTGCCCGCACCGCGACGCTCAAGGCGGCGACGGACCTGTATGGAGCCGGCTCCACCCAGTACAACGGCGTTGCCGCGGCCTGGTCCGCGGTCGCGGTCGGCTAGGCAACACACCGGTGCGGCCCCCGGGAGCAAGCGCTCCCGGGGCCGCGCTCGTGCTGCCGGACGGGGCATCGCCCGGTCGCGGACGGATGACCCCAGATCGGGCACACCTCCGGTGCGTACTGACGAGGATGCGATCGAGAACTAGGCTCACCTCCGCGCGGGCAGCCCTGCTGCCCGGTGAGCGGACGGAGCTCCTATGACAGCCCCCGTGGACATCTGGCGACAGGTCGCCGACAGGTGGACCGAGGTCCACGCCCAGATCGGCGAGGACCAGTGGCAGGCCGCGACGCCGTGCGAGGGATGGACGGTGCGCGACCTGGTCGACCACCTGCAGTGGCACGGGACAGCCTTGAACCTCCTCGGAGCCGACACCACCGCGGACGACGACTGGGAGCGCATCCGCGCAGGTCTGGGTGCCCTCCTGTCCGACCCGTCGCGCCTGCAGGGAACGGTCGAGCAGTTCGGCGGCATGCCGAAGCAGGACCTGGCCGCCTTCCTGATCGGTGACCGGCTGATCCACACGTGGGATCTCGCCCGAGCGCTCGACGTCGACGACGCCCTTCCCGCCGACGCGGTCGCGGCAACGATGGCCGGTCTGCAGCACGCGCCCCCGGAGTTCCTGCGTGGTCGCAGTCCGCTCGGCCTGGACATGATGAAGGCGCCCGTCCCCCCGCCCCAGGACGCCAGCGACCAGGACGCGATGCTGGCCTTCAGCGGTCGCCGGCCCTGAGCCGGGCCCGGGCCAGGGTCCAGGAGCCGCCGGCGATGGCCTGTGCGGACGCCACGTGAGTGCGGCGCCGAGGCGCGGCAACCTCCCGGCCGCGACGACGGCCCTCGTCGGGCGAGCGGTCCTGCTCCCGGAGGTCGTCGACCTGGTCCGCGCCAACCCGCTCGTCACCCTGAGCGGCGTCGGCGGTGTGGGCAAGACCCGGCTGGCGCTCGCCGTCGCTGCCGAGCTGGCCGACGAGTTCCCCGACGGTGTGTGGTTCGTCGAGCTCGCGTCGGTCGGCGACCCGGCGTCCGTCCCGGAGGCGATCGCGACTGCCCTGGGCGTGCCCCCGCAGGGCGATGCCGACGTGATCGACACCGTCGCCGCCGCTCTGGCCGGGCGTCGGCTCCTGCTCGTGGTGGACAACTGCGAGCACGTGCAGTCCGCCGCGACGTCGGCCATCGCGCGGATCATCGCCCGAACCGGCAGCGCCAAGGTCCTCGCCACGTCGAGGGAGTACCTGTGGACCGCCGGCGAAGCGCTGCTCGCGGTCTCACCGCTGACGCTCGAGGGCGGCGTGGCCTCCGACGCCGTCACGCTCTTCGTCGAGCGCGCCCGCACGGTGCGCCCCGGCTTCGGTGTGGCGGAGCCCGAGACGGCAGCCGCGGTGATCGAGATCTGCGCGGCCCTCGACGGGCTGCCGCTGGGGATCGAGCTGGCCGCAGCCCGCATGGCCGCCATGTCGGCCGTCGAGGTCCGGGACCGGCTCGACAGCCGGTTCCGCCTCTTGACCGGTCCGGAGCACGGGCCGGAGCGTCAGTCGACGCTGGGGCGTGCGGTCGACTGGTCGTACGACCTGCTGACCGAGGACGACCGCGAGCTGCTGCGCATCGCCTCGGTGTTCGCCGGAGGCTTCGACCTGCCGAGCATCTGCGCCGTCGCCGGGGCCGCCGACGAGGTGGCGATCCTCAGCGGGCTCGACTCGCTGGTCCGCAAGTCACTCGTCGTCGCCGACCATGCCGGCCCACGCACCAGGTACCGCCTGTTCGAGACCGTCCGCCAGTACGCCGAGAACGCCCTCTCGGAGGCCGGCGTCCGCGGGCTGATGCGGGATCGGCACGCCGCGCACTTCGGGCGGGACGCTGCGACCCGTTGGGAGAGCTGGAACGGTCCCGGCTGGCGCGACACCGTCGACTGGGTCGAGATCGAGCTCGCCAACCTCAGGGCCGCCTTTCGCTGGAGTGCCGCCAACGGAGACCTGGTCGTCGCGACCGACATCGCCGCTCACGCGGCACTGATGGGTGTCTCGATCGAGCTGTTCGAGACCATCGGCTGGGCGGAGGAGCTGCTGGACGCTGCCGCCGCGGCCGACGTCCCCCGCCTCCCGCGCCTGTACACCGCGGCGGGCCAGGCCTGCTTCGTCGGACGGGCCGAGGTGGCAGCAGCCAACGCCCACCGGGCGACCGAGCTGGAGGCACAGGGGGGCTATCAGCCGTGCCCGCCCGGTTACGCGATGTTCGTCGAGGCCCTCGCGCAGGTCTACTGCGGCCACCTCGATCGCTACCTGGACCTCACAGGTGCCGTGGCGCAGCTCAGCGGACCGTCGCGCGCCTACGGGATCGCCGCGTACGTCGACGGCCTGCAGTCTGCCGGTCGGGTCGAGGAGGCGCTCCTGCTCACCGAGGACGCAGTCGCTGCCGCTCGCGAGGTGGGCAGCCCCTACTGGATCGCGTACACGCTGTGGATCGTGGGCCTGGCCTTCTCCGCGACGGACGCGCAGCGGGCGCTGTCGGCGTGGGACGAAGGCGTCGAGTTCGTCGGTGAGCACGGCGTCGGGTTCTTCACCGGCTTCCTCGCGCGCGACGCCGCGCGACTGCACACCTCGGACGGGGAGGTCGCCGCAGCCCTCGATCTGTTCGCCACGGCGGTCGATGCGTTCTCCGCGGCGGGAACGGTCTCGCAGCTCGTCATCACCCTCGCCAGCGTCCCCGCGCTGTTCGACCGTCTCGACCGGCTCGATGCGGCCGCCACCCTGCTCGGCGCGATGTCCCGGGAGCCGGGCAGTGCCCACCACGTGCCCGAGCTCGTCGACCTCGAGAGCCGCGTCGCCGAGCGACTCGGCGTCGAGAGGGCTGCACGGCTGACGGCTCGCGGCACGTCGATGGATCTGACGGATGCCGTGGCCTTCGCTGTGCAGCAGATCGAGCTCGCCCGCCGCGAACTTGCGCCGGAGGCGGACGCCGCTCGCCCGTGGGGGCTGACCCGGCGGGAGCTGCAGGTGCTGCGCGCCCTGGCCGACGGCGCCACCACGCGAGAGATCTCGGAGCAGCTGTTCATCTCGTCGAAGACCGCAGATCACCACATCCAGCACATCTACACGAAGATCGGCGTGTCCAACCGGGCCACGGCGACGCGCTGGGCGCTGGAGCACGCGGTCCTCGGGAGCGGCGCCACCGGCTGAGGATCCGCGTCCAGGACAGCTCGCGCTCGGCGGCTCCCAGGCTCGGGACCGCATATGGGGAGGTCTCCCGATGCGCGGTGCCGCGCATCGGCCGAGGCTGTCGATGCACACGGACCCGACGGCGAAGGAAGCCGGTCACGTCCGAGAGACCGAGACGGATGGAGGACGCGCGATGCTACTGGCGACGACGACGGTCGAGGACCTCGACCAGTTCCTGGAAGTGTTCGGCGAGATGGGCGCGGCGAAGCGCGAGGAGCACGGGTCCAAGGGTTCGAGGGTGTTCCGGGACCCGAACGAGCAGGACCGGGTCTGGGCGATCTTCGACTGGGACGCGCAGGGATGGCAGCACTTCGTGTCCGACCCCGAGGTCCCCCCGATCCTGGCCAAGGCCGGGCACAAGCAGAAGCCGCAGGCGGCGGAGCTCGTAGGCACCTACCGCGCCTAGCGGTCTCAGTCCAGCCGACGCAGTCGGCCCGCCCAGTCACCACGAACGAGTGGGTCAGGGACACGAGCGCCGGCGCCGACCTCCGGTCACCCCGGAGGTCGGCGCCGCTCGCCCTCGACCTGCACGGAGAGGACTCACCATGACAACCCCGACCGACCGGCCCGCGCGGGTCGGTGTGATCACCGACCAGACCGGTGCCTTGTCCTTCATGGGCGTCGCCAACGCGAACGTCGCGACGATGGTGGTCGACGACATCAACGCACAGGGCGGCCTGCTCGGGCAGCCCGTCGAGCTGCTCGTCAGGGACAGCGCGACCGATGACAGGGCAGCGGCGGCCGCTGCCACCGAGCTCGTCGAGGAGGAGCACGTCGACGTCCTCCTCGGCGGCATCTACAGCTCCACCCGACAGGCCATCAAGGGACCGGCTGTCGACCGGGGCCGGACCCTCTACATCTATCCGGAGCAGTACGAGGGCCAGGAGTGCGACCCCCTGATCTTCTGCACCGGCCCGGTCCCTGCGCAGCAGGTCGAGCCGCTCCTTCCCTGGTTGATGCGACAGACGGGAGCGAAGACCTTCTACCTTCCGTCCGCCGACTACATCTGGCCGCGCATCCTGAACAAGAAGGTTCACCAGGTCGCCGCGTCGGAGGGAGGTTCGGTCGTCGGGGAGGAGTACTTCCCGATGGATCACCTCGACTACGGCCGGGCCGTCGACGACATCATGGCGAGCGGTGCCGACGTGGTGTTCAACACCATCGTGCCTCCCGGACTGACGCCGTTCCTCGAGACCTTGTACGAGGCCGGCTTCACCAAGAACGGGGGAACCGTCGTCTGCACCTACTTCGACGAGAACTTCCTCAACCTGGTGCCACCGGAGCACGTCGACGGGCTGTACGGCTGCCTCGACTACTACCGGGACGTCAGCGATCCGTTCAGCGCGACGTTGCTCGCCTCCTACGACCAGCGCTTTCCCGGCAGTGCCAAGTTCACCGCCGGGAGCGCCTGCTCGGGCATGTACCGCGGCCTGAAGCTGTGGGAGGCGGCGGTCACCGAAGCGGGCTCGCTGAGCCAGGACGACGTCGTCCGGGCACTCGATCACGCTCGGATCGACGAGGGCCCGGGCGGTCCCGCAGAGATGGTCCCGGGCCAGCACCACCTCCGGCTGAACATGTACATCGCACGGTCCCACGACGGAACGTTCCACGTCGTGAAGAACCTCGGGGCCATCGACCCGCAAGAGTGCGAGGTCGGGGTCTGAGCCTCCTTGCCCGGTGATCGCGGGCTGACAGTGTTCCTACCTGGGCCGCGCGATCACCGGGTCAGGGGCTCTGGGCGTGCAGGGCGGCGAAGGCGTTCAGGACGCGGTTGAAGGGACTGTCGAGCGCCCACCGCTCGGACAGCTCGACCACCCGGTCGGGGTCCCTCGGTGTCGCGGGGATGACGTCGTCGTACGACGGCAGCGGCACGTCGTGCGCGACGGCCACCACCCTCGGCGCCACCGCGAGGTAGTCGCGCCCGGCCTCGAGCTTGGTCCGCGCCCCCGGCGGCATCCCCTTGTCGCCGGCGTCCAGCGCGGCGAGCAGGCCGGTCAGCGAGCCGTACTTCGTGATCAGGGCCGCAGCGGTCTTGTCGCCGATGCCGGCCACCCCCGGCAGCCCGTCGCTCGGGTCGCCACGCAGGGTGGCGAAGTCGGCGTAGGCCCGGCCGGGGATGCCGTACTTCGCCGCCACCCAGGCCTCGTCGACGACGTCGTGCCGGCCGACGCCGCGCGCGGTGTAGAGGATGCGCACCCCGCGCGCGTCGTCGACGAGCTGGAACAGGTCGCGGTCGCCGGTGACGACGTCGACCGGGATCGGGGACGCGGTCGCGATCGTGCCGATGACGTCGTCCGCCTCGTACCCCTCCACGCCGAAGCACGGCACCCCGAGCGCCGCCAGCACGTCCTCGATGACCGTCACCTGCGGCGAGAGGTCGTCCGGAACCTCCTCGGCACCGGCCGGGGCGAGCCGGTGGGTCTTGTACGACGGGATCGCGTCGACCCGGAACGCCGGCCGCCAGTCGGCGTCCATGCACGCGACCAGGCGGGTGGGGGAGCGGTCGGTGACCAGGCGGGCGATGAAGTCGAGCAGGCCGCGGACCGCGTTGACCGGCGACCCGTCCGGGGCCCGGAACGAGTCCGGCACCCCGAAGAACGCCCGGAAGTAGAGCGACGGGGTGTCGAGCAGCAGCAGCTTCTCCGGTGCCTGGGTCACGCGCAGAGCCTGCCAGACCGTACGGACGCACCCACGCCTACAGTGACGGGCATGACTTCGCACGCCGCTTCTTCCGACCGTCTGTCACACGTGCGGAAGGCCGTCGCGGACGCGGGGCTGGGGGCTCTGCTGCTGACGCCCGGTCCGGACCTGCGCTGGCTGACGGGCTACGAGGCGCTGCCGCTGGAGCGGCTGACCTGCCTGGTCCTGCCCGCCGACGGGGAGCCGTTCCTCGTGGCCCCCGGGCTCGAGGTCCCCGCGGTGAACGCCTCGGGCGTTCCCGGGCTCGGCATCGAGGTGCTCGGCTGGGGCGAGACCCAGGACCCGTACGCGCTGGTCGCGGGCCGGCTCGGCCGGGTCGCGACAGTCGGCCTGGCGAACCGGATGTGGGCCGAGCAGGTGCTGCGGTTCCGCACCGCCCTGCCGGGCGCCGAGCAGAGCCTGGCCTCTGCCGTCCTCGCCGAGCTGCGGATGCGCAAGGCTCCGGAGGAGGTCGACGCCCTGCGCCGCGCCGGGCAGGCGATCGACCGGGTGCACACGCGGATGGCGGAGTTCCTGCGTCCGGGCATCAGCGAGCGGGCGGCCGGCCGGGAGATCGCGGCCGCGATCCTCGCCGAAGGGCACGAGACCGTCGATTTCGTCATCGTCGGGTCGGGCCCCAACGGCGCCTCGCCGCACCACGAGGTCGGGGACCGGGTCATGCTGGCCGGTGACGTCGTCGTCGTCGACATCGGTGGGACGACCGCCGAGGGCTACTGCTCCGACTGCACCCGGATGTACGCCCTGGGCGAGCCGCCGGCCGAGTTCCGGGAGTACTTCCCCGTGCTGCACGAGGCGCAGCTCGCCGCCTGCGAGCAGGCCCGTCCGGGCGTGACGGCCGAGTCGGTCGACAAGGCGGCGCGTGACGTCATCGCCGACGCCGGGTACGGCGAGGAGTTCCTGCACCGCACCGGCCACGGCATCGGCGTCGAGACGCACGAGGAGCCCTACATCGTCGAGGGCAACGCCACCGTCCTGGAGCCGGGCATGGCCTTCTCGATCGAGCCGGGCATCTACCTCGCCGGCCGCCACGGCGCCCGCATCGAGGACATCGTCGTCGCGACCGAGGACGGCATCGAGCGCCTGAACGTGACCGACCGCGACGTCGTCGTCCTGGAGGCCTGACCGTGCCTGTCACCCCCGTGCAGCGGAACCTCCCCAGCGAGGAGGCCACCGAGCTGGTCGCCCTGACCCGGCAGATCGCCCGGGAGGAGCTGGCCCCCAAGGTCGACGGGTACGAGGCCGAGAGCCGGTTCCCCCGCGAGGCCTTCCGCACCCTGGGCAAGGCGGGCCTGCTCGGGCTGCCGTACCCGGAGGAGCACGGCGGGGGAGGGCAGCCGTACGAGGTCTACCTGCAGGTCGTCGAGGAGCTCGCGGCCGTGTGGGCCACGGTCGCCGAGGGCGTGAGCGTGCACACGCTCGCGTGCTACCCGCTGGCGGCGTACGGCACCGACGAGCAGCGGACCCGGTGGCTGCCGGACCTGATCGGCGGCGAGCTGCTGGGTGGCTACTGCCTGTCCGAGCCGCAGTCCGGGTCCGATGCCGCCGCCATGGTGACCCGCGCCGTGCGCGACGGCGACGACTACGTCGTCAACGGCACCAAGGCGTGGATCACCCACGGGGGAGAGGCCGACTTCTACAGCCTGATGTGCCGCACGTCCGACGACGGATCGCGCGGCATCTCGTGCCTGCTCGTCGACGCGAGCACCGACGGCGTCTCGGCGGCCGAGCCGGAACGGAAGATGGGCTTCACCGCCTCCACGACCGCCCAGGTCCGCTACGACGACGCCCGCATCGCCGCCGACCGGCTGCTGGGAGCCGAGGGGCAGGGCTTCAAGATCGCGCTGGCAGCCCTCGACGGCGGCCGGCTCGGCATCGCCGCCGTCGCCGTCGGACTGGCGCAGTCGGCGTTCGACACCGCGCTGGCCTGGGCCGAGGAGCGGCGGCAGTTCGGCCGGGCCATCGTCGAGTTCCAGGGGCTCGGGTTCCTGCTCGCCGACATGGCCACCGGCATCGAGGCCGGCCGTTCCCTCTACGTCGAGGCTGCCCGCCGCCGCGACCGCGGCGAGGCGTTCGGCAAGCAGGCCGCGATGGCCAAGCTGTTCTGCACCGACATGGCCATGAAGGTCACCACCGACGCGGTGCAGGTGCTCGGCGGCTACGGCTACGTGCAGGACTTCCCGGCCGAGCGCTACCTGCGCGAGGCCAAGGCGCTGCAGATCGTCGAGGGCACCAACCAGGTGCAGCGCATGGTCATCGCTCGCCACCTCACCCGCGGCTGACCAGCGGTCGCCGCCCGGCCCGGCGAGCGGCCACGCCGGACTGTCGACCCCAGTTGATCACGGTGCCGTGGTCAACTGGGGTCACCAGTGGCATGCACGCCACTGTTGACCCGAATCGACCACGGTCCCGTGATCATCTGCGGGAGCACCGCCGGGTCGTGCCTCAAGGCGCCTCCGGCACCTGCCGATGGTCCCCCTGCGCCGCCCCCTCGGGCGGCGTGCTCGGGACACGGTGATCCCCGCGACCCCCACCGACCCACGCCCCTCCGGGGGTGCGGGCACGGAGATATCCGGTCGCCTAGGCCGCGGGGGGAGTGAATGGCGAGACCGGCCCGTGCGTCGAGCCGTGGGGCCCCAGCCGACGACCCTGTCGGGGCGGGCGCCGCGGCACCTCGCGACGGGAGAGCTCCACCATGCGCACGGTCCTGTGCAGCACGACGGCCGGTCGCGGCCGCCTCCTCCCGGTCCTCGTGGCCGGTGTGGTCGGCGGCAGCATCCTCGGCGGCATCCTCGCCCCCTCCGCCTCGGCGGCCACCGGACGGACGGGTCACCACCGTCCGCACGGGACCGTGACGACGGTGTCGGGGTCGGGGGTCGCCCTCGGGCCGGCTGTGAAGTACGTCCGCCAGTCGGACGGCACGGTCCGGCTGGTCCGCTCCTGAGCGGACCGGCCGGGCCACGTGGCCGCCGCCCCTGGTCGCTCCGGCGACCGGAGGCGGCGGCCACGGCTCGTCCGGCGGTTCGCCGGAGCCGGCCGGACACTACGGTGAGCGGCGTGGAGGACATCGACCGCCAGATCGTCGACCTGCTGGTCCGGGACGGCCGGATGAGCTACACCGACCTCGGCAAGGCCACCGGCTTGTCCACCTCGGCGGTGCACCAACGGGTACGCCGGCTCGAGCAGCGCGGCGTGATCCGTGGGTACGCCGCCGTGGTCGACGCGGAGGCGGTCGACCTGCCGATCACCGCCTTCATCTCGATCCGCCCGATCGACCCCAGCGCCCCGGACGACGCGCCCGAGCGCCTGCGCGGACTCAGCGAGATCGAGGCCTGCCACTCGGTGGCGGGCGAGGAGAGCTACATCCTCAAGGTGCGGGTCCGGACCCCCACCGACCTGGAGTCGTTGCTGGCCCGGATCCGGGCCGACGCCAACGTGTCGACCCGGACCACCATCGTGCTGTCGACCCCGTACGAGCAAAGACCGCTCAAGGTCTGAGGCCGGCCCGGTCGCCGCCCGGTCAAGTTCCGGCCCGGAAGTCGCCAATACGGCCGCTACGGGTTGCCCCGGTCCCGGGCCGTGTGACATGAATCTCGCAGGCCGGGGGAAACGGCCAGGCCCGCAAGGCCGCATGGGGGAGGACCTGTTCCCTGCCGAAGGACCTCACGTGCGCATCCGATCAGTTCTGCTCTGCCTGCTCGCGGTGGCCGCTCTCGCCACCTCCACCGCCCTCGTGGGCGGGTCGTCGGCCTCGGCCACGACCACCCGCGAGGCCAGGATGCTGGACACGATCAACACCGCTCGGGCGCACCACGGCCTGGGGCCGCTGACGCCGAGCCCGGACCTCACGTCTGCCGCCCGGACCCATGCAGTCTCGATGGCCGGCGCCCGCTCCCTGTTCCACACCGCCTCCTTCACGTCCCTGTGCTGCTGGAAGGCGATCGGTGAGAACGTGGGCTACGGCTACACCCTGCACGGCGTGCACCGCCAGTTCATGCACTCGGCGCCGCACCGGGCGAACCTGCTCGACCCGCGGATGCGCGAGGTGGGCCTGGGCATCGTCCGGAGCAACGGGATGCTCTGGGTGACCGAGGTGTTCCGCGACCCACGCTGAGCCCTCTCCCGGCCGGTGCGTGCCCGGCGGGTGCCGGCCACCGCTGACGTCAGGACGTTGACAGCGCGGCCAGGTGGGAGTCCAGTGAGCGGGACGCCCTCAGCCCGAAAGGTACCGACATGGCCAGAGACCTCTACATCGCGCGCCTCAAGGCAGTTCCCCTGTTCGGCCACATGGCCCGGCGGGAGCTGGACCTCCTCGTCCGGCAGGCCGACCACCTCCGCTACCCCGCCCGGCACCAGGTCATCAAGGAGGGCAGCGCCGGCGACGAGTTCTGGCTGGTGATCGAGGGGACCCTGGCGGTGGAGCGCGGCGGCACGACCGTGGCCACCCTCGGCCCCGGCGACTGGTTCGGCGAGCTCGCCGTCATCGACTCGTCGCCCCGCGACGCCACCATCACCGCGACGACACCGGTCGAGCTCATGGTCATCGGACGGCGGCAGTTCTGGGCGACCCTGCAGGGCAGCCCGACGCTGATGCGGAAGGTGATCATCGGGCTGGCCCGGCGGTTGCACGAGATGGACGCCCTGGACGCGGCGACCCGGCGGGCCGAGACGACCGTGGACCTCACCAGACAGCGCGAGGGATCCACAGCGTCGGTCTGACCGGCCCCGGGGACCTCGCGGTCAGGCGCCGGCGAGCTGGTCGGCGGCAGCAGTGCGCGAGGCGGCTGCCGCCTGCTCGGCTGCCGCATGGTCCACCGTCGGGCCGTGCTCGCGCCACCAGGCCTGGCCGGCCTCGGGCAGCGTGTGGATCGGGTCGTAGTACTCGTAGCGCCGGTCCAGCGCGTCCGGGTCCGTGGCCTCGATCCCGGTCCGGTAGTTCTTCGTCCAGTACGAGACGCCGCGCTCCTCGTCGTAGTCCTCGATCTGGTGCACCCAGCGCTTCCCGACCAACGGGACGTCGCAGATGATCCGCGGGGTGGCGAAGCCCGGGAGGTAGCCCATGATCCCGTGCTGCAGGTTCTGGGCCTCCTTGACCGAGACCCGCCAGTGCTCCGAGAACGGGATCATGTCGCACATGTAGAAGTAGTAGGGCATGATCCCGGCGCCATCGAGCAGCGAGAAGCACAGGTCGAGCAGGTCGGTGGTCGTGGCGTTGACGCCGTGCATGAGGACGCCCTGGTTGCGGACGTCCCGCACGCCTGCCTCGAGCATCGCCTTCGTGGCGTCGGCCACCAGCGGCGTCACCGACTGCGCGTTGTTCACGTGGGTGTGGATGGCCAGGTGCACTCCCCGGGCGCGCGCCACCGTCGAGAGCCGCTCCATGCCGGCCCGGACGTCGTCCTGCAGCCAGTGCTGCGGGAGGCCCATCAGTGCCTTGGTCGCCAGCCTGATGTCGCGGATGTTCTCGATGTCCAGCAGCCGCGCGACGAACGCCTCGAGGTTCTTGAAGGGCATGTTCGCGACGTCGCCGCCCGAGACCACGACGTCGCGGACGCCGGGGGACCGGCGCAGGTAGTCGATCATCGCGTCGTAGCGGTCGACCGGCTTGAGGTCGAACTTCAGCTTGTCGATCACGGGCGTCGAGTTGCCGACGAGGTCCATCCGGGTGCAGTGCCCGCAGTACTGCGGGCAGGTCGGCAGCAGCTCGGCCAGCACCTTGGTCGGGTAGCGGTGCGTCAGCCCTTCGGCCACCCACATGTCGTGCTCGTGCAGCGAGTCGCGGGTCGCGTGCGGGTGGCTCGGCCAGTCGCTGCGGCGGTCGCTGAACACCGGCAACATGTAGTTCCGCACCGGGTCGGCATAGAACGCCTCGGTCCAGGTCTGGCCGTCGACCGGCCCCGCGGGGACCATCGTGTTCATCATCTGCGGCGGGACCAGCATCGACATCGTGGCCCGCTCGGCCTGGTCGCGCTCGAGGTCGGCGTAGAACCGGTCCGCGACCAGGTCACCCATGAGCTCGCGCAGCTGCTTGACGTTCTTCACGCAGTGCGCACGCTGCCACTGGGCGCTCGCCCAGTCCTCGGCGGTGACGTCGCGGTAGCCGGGCAGCCGGCGCCAGTCGGGCTCGACGAGCTCGCGACGGCGGTAGACGTAGGGCTGCTCCAGCCCGGTCTCCTCGGCCGTCGCGGCAGCGCCGGGGACGAGGTCGGGGGTGGCGGTCACGGCAGGCTCCTCAGCGGGACGGGGGGCACCGGTCGCAGAGCGGTCCGGCCGGGTCGGTCGCATGCAGCAGGTGCGGCGTTGCGGCCAGGGTACGGGAGATACTTCGGTGTATCCACCGGCACACCGTAGGATCTGCGCCTCACCCACCCCTGGACCGGAAGGATCTCCGATCGTGACCCAGACCTCCCCCGTCGGGCTGCACCGGGTCCTCGCACCGGCGGGCGCCCTGCCGCAGGCCGCTGACCGGCTGGACGCCAGCCCCGCGATCGCCGCCGACGAGGTCCGGCTCCGGGTCGAACGGCTCAACCTCGACGCGGCGTCCTTCCGCCAGCTGGCGACCAAGCACGGCGGCGACGGCGACGCGGTGCGGCGGGAGGTCCTGGAGATCGTCGAGGCCCGAGGAAAGATGCAGAACCCCGTCACCGGCTCCGGCGGGATGCTCGTCGGCGTCGTCGACGAGGTCGGCCCGGAGTCGCCCCTCGGGCTGGTCGCGGGCGACCGGGTGGCGAGCCTCGTGTCGCTCTCCCTCACCCCGCTGCGGCTCACCGACGGCCTCGCCCGCTGGGACGGCCGCTCCGAGCAGGTGCCGGCCGAGGGCCACGCCATCCTCTTCGGCCGCTCGATCGCGGCCCGGCTGCCCGACGACCTGGCACCGGACCTCGCCATGGCCGTCATGGACGTCTGCGGGGCGCCCGCGCTCACCCACCGAGTCGTCGCGGGCTACGACCGGCCGACGGTTGCCGTCATCGGCGGCGCCGGCAAGAGCGGCTCGCTGGCCCTCGCCGCCGCCCGGCGGGCCGGGGCCCGCGCCACCGTGGGCGTGGTCCCGGTGGAGCACGAGGCCGACTCGCTGCGCGCCGCCGGCGTCGCCGACCACGTGGTTCTCGCCGACGCCCGCGACCCGGTCGCCCTGGCTGCGGCGGTCGAGGCGACCCTCGGGCAGGCGGCGGACGTCACCGTGGTCTGCGTCGACGTCCCCGGGTGCGAGCACGGCGCGATCCTGGCCACCGCCGAGCGGGGCACCGTGATCTTCTTCTCGATGGCCACCTCGTTCTCGGCCGCCGCGCTCGGCGCCGAGGGGCTGGCCGCCGACGTCACGATGCTCGTGGGCAACGGCTACGTCCCCGGCCACGCCGACCTGGCGCTCGACCTGCTGCGCACCGAGCCAGGCATCCGGGCGCTGTTCGAGCGCCGGCTGGCCCACGAGGCGGGCTGAGGCACCCTCCGGGTGATGGGCGACGGCCCGTGGCTCCTCCCACGTGTTGAGTGGCGCGTTGTGGTCGTCTGCACCCGAGTGCGGACCGCCACAACGCGCCAGTCGACGACGGCACCTCCCGATCCCGCCGTCGCTGTCGCCGGCGCCGGCTGCTGCCAGGCTGCCGCGATGACCTCGACGCTCTACCGCGGCGGCCACGTCCGCACCCCTGACCACCCCGCCGCCACCGCCCTGCTGGTCTCCGGCGGCGCGCTGGCCTGGGTGGGCACCGACGGGGACGCGCCCGCGGCCGAGGCCGACGAGGTCGTCGATCTCGACGGGGCGCTCGTCACCCCGGCGTTCGTCGACGCCCACGTGCACGCGACGTCCACCGGGCTGGCGCTCACCGGGCTCGACCTCACGGGAGCCACCGGCCTCGCGGACTGCCTGCGCCGCGTCGAGGACGCCGGCCGCAGCGCCCGCGGCGGGGTCGTCCTCGGGCACGGGTGGGACGAGACCACCTGGCCCGAGCACCGCGCCCCGACCAGGCAGGAGCTGGATCGCGCGTCCTACGGCGGCGTGGTCTACCTGTCGCGGGTCGACGTGCACTCCGCGGTGGTCTCCTCCGCCCTGCTCGCCGCGGCTCCCGAAGCACGCCAGGAGGACGGCTACGACGACAACGGGCACCTGACCCGGTCGGCGCACCACGTCGTACGCCGCGTTGCCCGGGAGTCGATCACCCCGGCCCGCCGTCGCGCCCTGCAGCGGGCGACGCGCACCGAGGCGGCCCGGCTGGGCATCGCCCTGCTGCACGAGCTCAGTGGGCCGGACATCTCCGGCGCGGACGACCTGGCCGCGGTCCTGGCCCTGGCCGCCGAGGAGCCCGGGCCCGAGGTCGTCGGCTACTGGGGCGAGCTGTCCGCTCTCGGCGGCGTCGACCGGGCCCGTGAGCTCGGCGCCCTCGGGGCTGCCGGCGACCTGTTCGCGGACGGCTCGATCGGCTCGCACACGGCCTGCCTGGCGGCGGAGTACGCCGACGCCGACCACAGCGGCCACGGCTACCTGGACGCTGCGGCGGTGCGCGACCACGTCGTGGCCTGCACGACGGCGGGTCTGCAGGCGGGCTTCCACGCGATCGGCGACGGCGCCCTGGCGGCGGTCGTGGCGGGCTACGCCGAGGCGGGCGAGCAGGTCGGGGCCGACCGGCTGCGGGCGTCCCGGCACCGGGTCGAGCACGCCGAGATGCTCGCCCCGGACCACCTGCCCGTGCTCGCCCGGCTGGGCGTGGTCGCGAGCGTGCAGCCGGCCTTCGACCGGCTGTGGGGCGGCGAGCACGGCATGTACGCCGAGCGTCTCGGGCTGCCCCGTGCCCTGACGCTCAACCCGTACGCCGCGATGGCCGCAGCCGGCATCGTGCTGGCGCTGGGCTCCGACTCGCCGGTGACGCCGCTCGACCCCTGGGGCACGGTCCGGGCCGCGGTTCTGCACCGCACGCCCGGGTCCGGGCTCGACCCGGTAGCCGCGTTCGACGCGCACACGGTCGGTGGCTGGCGGGCCGCCCGCCGCGACGCCGACGGGGTGGTCACCGCCGGCGCCCCGGCAACCTTCGCGGTGTGGGCCGTCGAGGAGCTCGACCCCGCGACCGGACTCCCGGTCCTCGACGAGGGGTCGGCGGTGCCCGGCTGCCTGCGCACCGTGGTCCGCGGCACCACGGTCCACGACGGCCTGGTCTGACCAGCGGCCGGCAGGAACTCGGCGAGGTCCGGGGTCAACGCGGCACGCACTGCCGCGTCTCAGTGTGGTGAGCGCTCGCACCCTGTCCGTACACCGCACCAGGAAGTGACCTCATGCTCCGCACGCGTCAGCTCTTCAGCACCGCCTTCGCCAGCCTGCTGCTCGTCCTGACCGCAGGCCCGGCACTCGCCAAGCCGGCCCCCTTCGACGACAACCGCAGCCCTGCCGGCGGCAGCGGCGGGACGGCCGGTGGCTCGGACTCGAGTCTCTGGCAGTACGCCGGCTACGCCGTCGCCGTGATCGTCGCGCTCGCGCTGGTCGCCCTCGTGGCCATCGCACTCGACCGGCACTCGCACCACGCACCGCACCCTGCCTGAACGACCAGCACCACGGACGGGCCGGTCTCCGAGGAGGCCGGCCCGTCGGCTGCCCGCACGACTGTCGCCGCCACCTCCGGGGGCGCACAGTGACAGGTGTCAACGCGCCCCGCTCCCAGACGTCTGAAGAACCGTGGCAGCTCAACCCGGCAGGCTCGCAGGGCTCCCGGCACTGGTCCCCGACCAGCCGGGCCCGCGGGAGGTCCCGGCGGACCCGCCGACCGCCCGTACCGACGGGGTCGCCGCCGTCTTCCACGTGCACTACGTGCACCTCGTCCGACTGGCCCGGCACCTGCTGGACGACCCCGGCGAGGCCGAGGACGTCGTCATGGATGCCTTTGCCGGCCTGAGCCGGCACTGGGGGCACGTGCGGCGCAGCGAGGACGTGTTCTTCTACCTGCGCGCCAGTGTCGTGAACGGCAGCCGGAGCCGGCTGCGGCGGCTCCGCGTGGCACGGGACCGCCGGCACACCCAGCTGGAGCGCGACACCGCCCCCGCCGAGCAGCTGGCCATGATCCACCTCGAGCACGAGTCGGTCGTCGTCCTGCTGCGCGCCCTGCCGCGCCGGCAGCGCGAGGTCCTGGTGCTGCGCTACTACGACGGCGCGACCGAAGCCGAGATCGCCGAGACCCTGGGCATCAGCCTGGGCTCGGTGAAGACGCACGCGTCGCGCGGCCTGCACGCGCTCAAGTCACGTCTGGAGGCGACAGCATGAGGACCGACCAGCTCGAGCGCCTGCTCACCGAGGCGCTGCACGAGGGCGACGCCCTGCCGGTCGACACGGCCGCCGCTGAGCGCCGTCTCGCGTACCGCGAGGTGCAGCGCGTGCCGGCCGCCCGCCGCTGGTCGGTCGCCCTCGTCGCCGCCACCCTCGTCGGTGTGCTCGTGGCCGTGTCCCTGGTTCTGGGCGGCCGGCTCGACGACGCCGAACGCGCTGACCCGGTCGGCCCGGCACCCCGGTCCGGGCTCGCGCCGTCCGGCCTGCCGATCGGCGTCCTGCACACCCGGGTCGACCTGACGAATTCCTGGGACCCCGGCCCGAACGACCTGCGGCTCCTGATCCGGGCCGACGGGTCCGGCCAGTACAAGCTGTGGGACTTCGACTCCAGCGGCGCCGACGACAGCGTGGACGCCTTCGACGTGACCCTGCGCGGGGCCGGCCCCGGCCGGGCCACGGTGGCCTACGCGGGATCCGCCTGCCTCACGCTCACCTTCGTCGTCGCACCGGATCGGGTCACCTGGACGGCTGCCGAGGCCGCCGGCGGCTGCTTCGCCTCGCCGGCGGTCGCCACCGCGCTCGTCGGCACCGTGGCGGCCGTCGAACCGCTGCCGGCGACCGGTTCGCTGGGCTGAGCCCCGTCAGACGGCGGACGCGCGCTCGTTGTAGCGCCCGGCGAGCTCCTGGCCGGACAGGGCAGCGACCCGGTCCATCACGGTGTCCGTGATCTCGCGCCGGGCGCGGCCGGGCGGCAGGTCGGCATAGTCGGCCGGGTGCACCGGGACACCGAACCGGATGCGCACGCCTCGGACCGGCCGCGGCACCGTGGACCCGATCGGCTGCATGCGGTCGGTGCCGACCAGGCCCACCGGCACGACCGGGGCGCCGGAGGCGAGCGCGAGCCAGCCGACGCCCGTCCGGCCGCGGTAGAGGCGGCCGTCGCGCGAGCGGGTGCCCTCCGGGTAGATACCGAAGGCGTGGCCCCGGGCCAGCACCCCGCCTGCCAGGTCCAGCGAGGCCTGGGCGTCGTGCTGCTGCTCGCGCTGCACCGGCACCGCCTCGAACACGGCGAAGAACAGCCGGCGCGGCCAGGCCGCGGGGGAGCGGCCCTCCCAGTACTCCGCCTTCGCGAGGAACACCACCCGCCGCGGGACGACCAGCGGGATGACGATGCTGTCGATGAACGACAGGTGGTTGCTCGCGACGATGAGCGGGCCGTCGGCAGGGATGTTCTCCCGGCCCTCGACGCTCGGACGCCACCCCACGCGGAAGAGCACGAGGCAGACCAGCCGGCACAGCCGGTAGAGCATGAGCGGGGCTCCCGCGGGTCGTCGGAGGGCGTCGGTGGGACCGGACGACGCTACCGCCGAGGCCCGACCCGCCGCGGGCGCGTCCGAGGGACGGCCCGCGGCGGCTCCGTCGTCGCTACGGGCTGAGCCGCTCGGCGTCGGGGCTGGCGCCCTTGGGGACCGACTTCCAGCCGGTCTGGCCCTGGCTGAGCAGCGGCAGCGGTGCGTACGACGCCCCGTCGAGGCCTGGCAGACCGAACTGCTGGTCCCAGGCGTTGCGGCTCACGTACAGCGCGAGCCAGCCGGCGGCCAGCTGCGAGGCGGCGTACTCCTCGCGACCGTTGTAGCTGTCCTGCTGCGTGGCGGTGGGCGGGTCGAAGCTGTACGTGCGGCCGTCCCCGGCGCCGTCCGAGGCGACCAGGGCCTGCTGGCCCGCGACGTGCTGCTGCAACGCGTCACGGGCGGACCACGCGGCCCCCGAGTCGAGGCCGTAGGCCCAGGCGTGCGCGTCGAAGCTCACGAAGTGGGCCCGCCGGATGACGCCCCAGATCGTGGGCTGAGGGAAGTAGATGTCGTTGCTGCCGGCCCGGTAGATCGCGCCCCCCGGTTCGGCGTACGGCGCACCGTTGGCCGGCGACGCCGTCCCGGGGGTGAACGGGACCTGGGTGAAGGCGCCATAGACCAGGGCCGCGTTGTGCAGCGACGCGACCGGGGCCTTGCGGTTGGCCAGCCCGGCGAAGTCCGCCGCCCACCAGTTCTGCTGGATGTTGGTCATGTAGTCGGGCTGGATGACCTGGTGGTTCTCGACCGTCCCGTCGTCGTAGGCGTTCGCACCCTCGAGCCGGTCCGCGAGCGAGAAGCCGTTGACGACGGCCCCGGAGCTGAGGTCCGACAGCCTCGCGTAGGACGCGACCTCGAGGTCGATCGCCTTGCGCCGCCAGTTCGGCGCCTGCGGGTGCCGGGGCATCATGTTGACCGCGAGCTCGAGCAGCGCGGCGTTCCAGGAGTCCTCCTCGGCGTGCGTGTTGCCCTGGGAGACGATCGTGCCGCTGGCGTCGGCCCAGTACTCGACCGGCACGGTCAGCAGCCGGTCGGCCTCGAAGACCAGCATCTGCGCGACGTACTCGCGCACCTGAGGGGTCAGCCGGTCCCAGACGAGCCAGGCGGCCTCTCCGGTCAGCATCGCCCAGTGGGCCGTCTGCCAGCCGGCCCCCCAACCGCCGGGGGTGACGGCGACGTGGTCGCACGCCAGGGAGCGGACCAGCCAGTCGGCGTAGAGGATCGCCTCGTCCCGGGTGCGGCCGACCGACGCGTCGTTGTGCGCGCCGGTGCGTGCCGCGACGGCCGCGGTCAGGGCAGCCATCGCCGGCCGGCGCACGGCGTACTCCTGCTGTGCGGGGACGAACCGGGCGAGCACGTCGGTGTAGCGCTGCCCGCGCTTGGAGTACCACCGGTCGAGGTACTGCGCGCCGAGCAGGTAGCGCTCGGAGTCGAGCAGGGAGGTGCGCAGCTGGAAGGCCGGGTCGCCCGCCAGGTCGGGGTTGGCGGGGTCGTAGGGCAGCGCCTTGTCCAGCAGCACGCTCGGCCGGACGTACGCCGACACCTGGTCGCGGTTGGCCACGCCCGCCGACGCCGTGGCGCAGGCCGCCCCCTTGGGGCCGGCCGGGGTGGGCCACGGGGCAGGCACCATGCCCACCTCCGAGGGCACGGTGACCTCGCGCTGGGTGACCGCGCTGCGCGCCTCGGCGCGGCGCTGCTTCGTGGTCATCCGCCTGGTGGGGGCCTTCGACAGCCGGTCCCGCAGGAACCAGCTGGCGCCGCGGACCACGCCCACGGTGTCGGCACCGTCGCCGTCCCAGTCACCGGTGACCGGCGTGTCCGTCGCGCGACCGAACCGGAAGGCGTAGGTCACCCGCCCGGCCTTGGGTGCCTGCAGCAGGTAGTAGCTGCTGCCGCGCCGGACGCCGATGCCGTCGCGGCCGTCGCCGTCCCAGTCTCCGGTGACGGGGACGTCGGTGGCCTTGCCGAAGGCGAACTGGCGCCAGGTGGCGCCCGCCGAGGGGAACTTGCGCAGCAGCCACCGGTTGCCGCGCACCACGCCGACGTCGGTGCGCCCGTCCTTGTTGAAGTCCCCGACGACGGGGCGGTCGCCCGGTGAGCCGTAGTCGAACTCGCGGGTCACGACCGGTGCGTCGCCGACCATCGAGTCGTAGACCACCCAGTGACCGGCCGTGTAGACCGCGGGGGTGAAGGCGCCGTCCCGGTTCCAGTCGCCGTAGAGCAGCTGCGAGCCGGGCGGCGTCGGGACGTCGAAGCGCTGATCGGTGCCCCCGCTCCAGGGCCGGACCCGGCTCTCCACGTGGGTCGGGCCGGCGAAGCCGGGCACGGTGCGCATCGCGAACAGCGGCGTGGTGGTGCTGCCCGGGGCGAGCGCCGGTGGCATCGCTGCCGCGCCGGGCGTCGTGGTCACCGCGGCCGCCGTACCGCCGAGCGACCCGGCGGCCAGGGCGGCAGCGAGCAGGCCCACCATCCCGGTCGCGGCGGTGCGCGCCCCCGAGGCTCGTGCCGCCCCCGTGCCGTGCTGCTGGCCGTCCTGCCTACCGCGCTGCTGCATTCGCCGTCTTCTCGCCGTCTCGTCGCTGGTGGGGCGCCCCCGGGGGCAAATCGGACGCAACCCTGCCATGCGGGAGCCGGTCGTGCGGCCGATCGCCCCAAGCATGACCCAGACATGAGACGCGGCCGGGTCCGACACGGCGGCGGCGGCCGGAATCCGCGGCGTACGGCACAATGGCGCAGGATCTCCGGTCCAGACGTCCTAGGACGGGAGATCCTGCGTTCCCGACCCGTCCTGAGAGGCAGACGTCCGTGACTTCGGCCCGTCCGCAGCGCAAGCTCGACCTCGACCCGGCCACCGTGCGCCGGGCCCGCTCGCTGGCGCGCACCGCCGGAACACCGATCGTGCGCCTGGCCCGCACCCACACCACCGTCTCGGTCGAGCGCGCCGTCCTCCGACTCGCCGGCGTCTCCGGCGCCGACCCGGACGGCATCCCGTGGGTCAACCGGCTGGTCGACGAGGTCCGCGAGCAGGTCGGCCTCGAGCACGGGGTGGCCCTGCCGGTGTGGGACGCCCTGCGCCGCTCCGGGGAGAAGGACGTCACGACCCTCGCCCAGCGGGCCGCCACCGGGGGAGTGCACTTCGAGGTCCCGGAGGGTGCGGCGGCCGGCCGGGCCGCCGCCGCCTCCACCCGGTCGGTGCGCCGCGGCGTCACCGCCATCGACCGGCGCCGGACCGAGCGGGAGCGGCTGGTGGCGAGGATCGGCGACGCGCCGAGCAAGCCGTGGATCTACCTGATCGTGGCGACCGGCGACATCTACGAGGACATCCCCCAGGCCCAGGCCGCGGCCCGCGAGGGCGCTGACGTGATCGCGGTCATCCGCTCCACCGGTCAGTCGCTGCTCGACTACGTCCCGGAAGGCGCCACCCGCGAGGGGTACGCCGGCACCTACGCCACCCAGGAGAACTTCCGGCTGATGCGGGCCGCTCTCGACGACGTGTCGAAGGAGCTCGGCCGCTACGTCCGGCTGACCAACTACGCGTCCGGGCTGTGCATGCCGGAGATCGCGGCCCTCGCCGGGCTCGAGCGTCTCGACATGATGCTCAACGACTCGATGTACGGGATCCTGTTCCGCGACATCAACCCGATCCGGACCTTCGTCGACCAGCGGTTCTCCCGGCAGGTGCACGCCCGGGCCGGCATCATCATCAACACCGGCGAGGACAACTACCTCACCACCGCCGACGCGGTCGACGAGGCGCACACCGTCACGGTGTCGCAGCTGCTGAACGAGTACTTCGCCAAGGAGGCCGGGCTCGCCGACTGGCAGCTCGGCCTCGGCCACGCGTTCGAGATCAACCCCGACGTCCCGGAGTCGTTCCGGCTGGAGCTCGCGCACGCGCTGCTCGCCCGCGAGCTGTTCCCCAAGGCGCCGCTGAAGTGGATGCCGCCGACCAAGCACATGACCGGCGACGTGTTCCGGGGCTACCTGCTGGACGGCTTCTTCAACCTGGTCGGCGCACTCACCGGCCAGGGCATCCTGCTCGTGGGCATGATGACCGAAGCCGTCGTCACGCCGTTCCTGTCCGACCGCGACCTCGCGCTGCAGAACGTGCGCTACGTCCTCGATGCGGCCGGCGGCCTGCACGAGGACTTCCGGCCGGCTCGCGGCGGGTTCATCCAGTCGCGGGCGCACCAGGTGCTCGACGAGGCCGTCGCGCTGCTCGAGAAGATCGTCGCCGAGCCGGGCCGGGCACCGCTGCTCGAGGCCATCGGCGACGGCACGTTCGGGCTGATGAAGCGCCCCGCCGACAGGGGCAAGGGCTACGACGGGGTGTTCCGGCAGGCGAAGGACTACTGGAACCCGGCGACCGAGATCCTGGAGGGACGGGTCTGATGGCGACCACGGAGCAGGGGACCCTCGTGCGGCCCTACGGCGACACGACCGGCGACGGCATGGTGCAGGTCTCGTTCACGCTCCCCGTGCCGCACGACAAGCGGGCCGAGGGAGCCGCCCTCCAGCTCGCCGCCAAGATGGGCATGGAGCCGGCGATGCTGGTGCACGCCAAGGCGATGGGCCCGGACTTCACCTTCTTCGTCGTCTACGGCTCGGTCACCCACCTGGTCGACCTGTCGGCCGTGCACGTCGTCGAGCGGGAGTACCCGCTGCTCTCGGCGAAAGAGGCCAACGCGACGATCAAGAAGATGCTGCGCCGCAAGCTCGTCGTCGTGGGCGCCTGCATCGGCACCGACGCGCACACGGTCGGCATCGACGCGATCCTCAACATCAAGGGCTTCGCGGGGCAGAAGGGGCTGGAGTACTACCGGGAGGTCAAGGTCGTGAACCTCGGCGCCCAGGTGCTCGTGCCCGAGCTGGTCGCCCGGGCCCGCACCGAACGGGCCGACGCGGTCCTCGTGTCGCAGGTCGTGACCCAGCGCGACGCGCACCTCACCAACACGCGCGAGATGTCGGCGGCGTTCCGCGAGGCGTACCCGTCGGGGACCGCCCCCCTGCTCGTCGTCGGCGGCCCGCGCTTCGACGAGCACGCCACCGCCGAGCTCGGCGTCGACCGGATCTTCGGTCGTGGCACCACTCCCGCAGAGGTGGCCAGCTACCTCGTGCACGCCCTGACGCAGGACCCCGCGACCGCCGCCTGAGAGAGGACCCCGATGACCGACGCCGACCCGCGCACCGGGCTCACCGTCACCCACCGCCGCTACGTGCCCTACTCCCACGCGCACTACGCCGGCAGCCTCGTCGACGGCGCCTACTCGCTGGCGATGTTCGGCGACGTGGCCACCGAGGTGTGCATCCGCACCGACGGCGACGAGGGCCTGTTCGCGTCGTACTCCGACGTGCAGTTCCTCGCACCGGTGCGGGCCGGCGACGTGGTCGAGGTGCAGGGGACCGTCACCCGGGTCGGGCGCCGCAGTCGCGAGATCGCCTTCGAGACGCGGGTCGTCTGCCGGGGCGCCGCGGCGAAGGGGGACCCGTCGGGGACCGCGTCGACGGCCACGGTGCTCGACCCGCCGGTGGTGGCGACGACCGCCGTCGGCACCGTCGTCGTGCCACTTGCGGAATAGCGCCGACAAGGGGCCGAGAGTCAATGGTCCAATCGGGGGATCCTGCTCCCGCGCGTCGCGCTCGACACGCCGAAACCCTTATGGAGCAAAGGAAATTCTCGGTCCGCAGTCACCCGCTCCCACCTGCGGCTTTGCGCATCTGTGCAGGTCAGGAGGCGGTTGACAGACGGTGTCCCATGCCCCCAGGGTGAACGACGTCCACCACAGGACACCCACGCGATATCCCCTCCGCGACACACGAGCCGGCTTCGGGCCAAGGGGCGGCGCAATGCGCAAGTGCCGTCCGGGTGCCAGGTCCGATCGCCGTCGTCGCCACGGGTGAGGGGATGGGTCGGGGGGTGAGACACGGGAAGGGCCCGACCGCTCCGTAGACAACGGCCCACGATCCGGCAGCCGGCCGGACGGGGTCGGTCCGAAGGGCGGTTTGGGCCCTGACCCGTCTCCGGGGTCAGGTCCGGGCCGGGTGCACCGCGAACGGCCGGCAGTGGTCGGCAGGTGATCGGCACGGTCACCGTGCTCCGACCGTTGTACCGTCGCACCGGCCGCCAGCAGGCAGCTGCCGGCAGGACGACGCCCGGAAGGATCTGCCCCCTCGTGACGACCACCGCGACCGGCGCGCGCAGCTCCGCGTCCGACGGCGTCGCCGCACCGTCACAGGCCCGCTTCCGGCTCGGGCCACGGCTCGCCGCCGCCACGGTGAGCGGCGCCCTCGTCGCGCTCGCGCTGCCGCCCTACGACGCCTGGCCGCTGGCACCCGTCGGCGTCGCGGGACTGGTGCTGCTGTGCCGGGGCCAACGCCGCCGGCGGGCCGCCCTTGTCGGCCTCGCGCACGGGCTCGGCACGTTCGTCCCGGTCCTGTCCTGGCTGACAGTCATCGGCCCGGATGCCTGGCTCGCCGTCGCCGTCCTCGAGGGCGCCTACCTCGCCCTGATGGCCGCCCTGCTGCCGTCGGTGCTCCGGCTGCGCGCCTGGCCGGTCTGGGTCGCCTGTCTCTGGGTCGCGCAGGAGCTGGCCCGCGACAGCACGCCCTTCGGCGGCTTCCCCTGGGCGCGGCTGGCGTTCGCCGAGACGGCGTCGCCGTTCACGCCGTACGCGGCGCTGGGCGGTGCGCCCCTCGTGAGCTTCGCCACCGCGCTGGCGGGAGCCCTGCTGGCCGGGGCCGTCGTGAGCCGGGAGCGACGCCGGACGACGGGTCTCCTGGCCCTCGGCGTGCTTGCCGTGCCGGCCGTGGGTGCCCTTGTGCCGGTGGGTGCGGGGGAGGGGCAGGAGGTCACGGTCGCCCTGGTGCAGGGCAACGTGCCCGGCGTCGGCCTCGACTTCCAGGGCGAGCGCGAGCAGGTGCTGCGCAACCACGTCGTCGCGACGCACCGGCTGGCCGCCGACGTCCGGGCCGGGACGGTGCCCGCACCAGACCTCGTGATCTGGCCGGAGAACGCCTCGGACATCGACCCCTTCCGCGACCCGGAGGCCCTGGCTCTCATCGACGACGCCGTCCGCGACGTCGGCGTGCCGGTGCTGGTGGGGGCTGTCCTGCAGGGGCCTGGCCCCGAGCACGTGAGCAACACCGGCATCGTCTGGGACCCGCAGACCGGCGCGGGGGAGCGCTATGTCAAGCGGCACCCGGTGCCCTTCGGCGAGTACATCCCGTTCCGTACGGAGCTGGCGGGGATCACCTCGCGGCTGGACCAGATCCCCAAGGACTTCTACGCGGCGGACGAACCGGGCAACCTCACCGTCGGCCCGGCCCGGGTCGGCGACGTCATCTGCTTCGAGGTCGCCTACGACGGGCTGGTGCGCGACGTGGTCCGCGGCGGGGCGCAGGTCCTCGTGGTGCAGACCAACAACGCGACCTACAACGGCACCGACCAGCCGTACCAGCAGATGGCCATGTCGCGGCTGCGCGCGGTGGAGACCGGACGCGACGTCCTCGTCGCCTCGACGAGCGGCATCAGTGCCGTCGTGCGCGCCGACGGGAGCGTGGCGCAGCAGACGCCGGAGAAGGTCGCCCGCACCCTGGTGGCGAGGGTGCCGCTGCGCGACGGCCGCACCCTGGCGACCCGGCTCGGTGGCTGGCCCGAGTGGCTGCTCGCCGGCGTCGGGCTGGCCGCCGCCGCCGTGGGGACCATCCTGCCCCGGCGGCTGCCGCGACAGGTGGGCAGGCCGTGAGCGAGAACGCGGCGGACCTCCCGGGCGGCCTCCCGGCGGGGCTCGCGGCGGGCGCCGGCGTGCTCGTCGTCGTCCCGACCTACCAGGAGCGGCTCAACGTCGAGGACATCGTCCGGCGCACCCGCGCCGCCGTCCCGGAGGCTCAGGTGCTGGTGGTCGACGACGCCAGCCCCGACGGCACGGGCGCCCTGGCCGACGCGCTGGCCGTGGCCGACCCGCGCGTGCACGTGCTGCACCGCGGCGCCAAGGAAGGGCTCGGGGTCGCCTACCTGGCCGGCTTCGCCTGGGGGCTGGAGCGCGCCGACGTCGAGGTGCTCGTCGAGATGGACGCGGACGGGTCGCACCAGCCCGAGCAGCTGCCGACGCTGCTCGCCGCCCTGCCGGACGCCGACCTGGTGCTGGGGTCCCGCTGGGTGGCGGGCGGCTCGGTGCTCAACTGGCCACGTCGTCGCGAGCTGCTCTCGCGCGGCGGCAACTGGTACGTACGCCGGGCGCTGGGGATCGACGTCCACGACGGCACCGGCGGGTTCCGTGCCTTCCGGCGCAGCACGCTGGAGAAGCTCGACCTGGCCGGCGTCGCGAGCGCGGGCTACTGCTTCCAGGTCGACCTGACCTGGCGCACCGTCCAGCAGGGCTTCCGGGTCGTCGAGGTCCCGATCGAGTTCGTCGAGCGGGCGCGCGGCGCGTCGAAGATGAGTGGCGCCGTCGTCCGGGAAGCCCTCTGGCGGGTGACGGTGTGGGGCGCGCAGGAGCGCCTCGGCCGGCTGCCCGGCCGGACCGGCAGGAGGTGAGACGGATGGGTCTGCTGCTCGTGCTGCTGTTCCTGGTCGTCCCCGTCGTGGAGATCTACGTGATCGTCCAGGTCGGCCAGCAGATCGGCGCGCTGCCCACGGTGGCGCTGCTGCTCGTCGAGAGCCTGATCGGGGCCTGGATCGTGCGTCGCGAGGGGAGCAGGGCCTGGGCGGCGCTGCGCACCGCGGTCAGCGGCGGTCAGCTCCCCAGCCGCGAGCTGGCCGACGCCGCGCTGGTGCTCGTCGGCGGGACGCTGCTGCTGACCCCCGGCTTCGTCACCGACGTGGTCGGCTTCCTCGTCGTGCTCCCGCTCACCCGCCCGGTGGCGCGACGGCTGCTGGCGGCGTTCCTCGCCCGGCGCGCCACCGTCGCCGTCAGCAGGTTCGGCCCGCTGCCCCGGCCCGGCAGCCGTGGCCGGGGGCCGCACGGGGACCAGGTGGTGCCCGGGGAGGTCGTCGACCCGGGAACACCCCCGGACAACGAAGGTCCGGGCCGCGCCACCGGGGGGTAGTGGCGCGACCCGGACGTCCTGCTCGGGGTCTGTCGTGGTGCGTGGAGTCAGGCGCTCTTCTTCTGCCGGCTACCGGTCTTGACAGGGATGTCGGCCCGGAGCAGCTCGAGCCGCTCCGCCAGCAGGACCTCGAGCTCCTTGATGCTGCGGCGCTCGAGCAGCATGTCCCAGTGGGTACGGGCCGGCTTGCCGGCCTTCTTCTCCGGGCGGGTGCCGTCGACGCGCAGCGCCTCGGCACCGCAGACGGTGCACTCCCAGAGCTCGGGCACGTCGGCCTCGAGGGAGAACGGGACGGAGAAACGGTGCTGGCTGGGACAGGCGTAGGTCACGCTCTGGCGCGGTGCCATCTCGACGCCGAGATCGCTCTCATAGCTCTGGGCACCGAGACGCGAGCCGCGCAGTGCTCGCTCGGCCATATCGGTCTCCTCGGGTTCGCGGGTGGGGCGGCGTGAGCCGCTCGACGACGGCCTGGTGCCGACCGCCGTACGCTGGGTCCAACGTGCTGAGCCCCCGGAGGATTCCCCGTGGGGGCCCCGGCAACCCGTGCAGCCACGCCTGGCAGGGCGGGCCCGACGTGATGTCGGGCACGTGCCGCTCGGGGTGACATCAAGGAATACGGAGCCGAGGGCCGGTTCGGATGCCTCCGGGCGGGTGCGGAGTTCCGGGACCGGCGCTCAGGACGGCCAGTGGCCGCGGGAGCGCAGGACGTCACGCAGCGTGACGAGCTGGTCGGTCATGAGCCCGTCGACGCCGAGGTCCAGCAGCCGGTGCATCTCCGCCCGGTCGTCCACCGTCCACACGTGCACCCGCTGGCCGTGCGCGTGCGCCGCCGCGACCAGGCCGGCGGTGACGACCCGCAGCGGCCCGACCCGGTTCGGCACCTGGGCGCAGGGGACCCGGCCCGGAGCGAGCCGGTAGGTGAGCGGGTGCAGCGCCGCGACGCGCAGCCGGACCACCGCGCCGGTGGCCATCGAGGTGCACAGCCGTGGACCGACCGCCGCCCGCACGGCCGCCAGCCGGCGGCCGGAGAAGGACGCCACGCAGACCCGGTCGACGGCTCCCGTCCGCGCCAGCTCCCGGACCAGCGGCCCGATGGCGGACCGCTCCTTCACGTCGATGTTCAGCCGGACGTCGGGCCAGGCCCCGAGGAGGTCGGCGAGCCGGGGGATCGGCTCCACTCCGCCGATCCGCGCCCGGGACACCTCCGACCACGGCAGCCCGGTGACCCGCCCGGCGCGGTCGGTGACCCGGTCCAGGCTCGCGTCGTGGAAGGCCAGCAGCTCGCCGTCGGCGGTGGCGTGCACGTCGGTCTCGAGGTAGCGGTAGCCCAGCTCGACGGCCCGGGAGAACGCGGCCATCGAGTTCTCCAGGCCGTCGGCGGCACCGCCGCGGTGCGCGAACGCGATCGGCCCGTCGTGCTCCAGGTAGGGGAACCTCGGGTCGTTGTCGGGCACCGCCGCACCTTAGCCAGCGCTCTGCGCGCCGGGCCTGGTCAACGAGCGGCGAGGAACTCCAGGACCCGCTGGGTCATCAGGGCGGCCGCCTCGGCGTCGTACGCCGGCAGCGAGCTGTCAGCGAACAGGTGCCGGTCGCCCGGGTAGAGGAACAGCTCGACCTCGGGGTGGGCGGCTACCAGGGCCCGGGCGGCATCGATGTCGCCGTCGTCGACGAAGAACGAGTCGGCGTCCATCGCGTGGACCTGCGCGGGCAGCCCGTCGGGCCAGCCACCGAAGTGCTCGGCGCCGATCGCCGAGTAGACCAGCAGGGCGCCCTGCGCGCCGGGGCGCGTCTGGGCGAGCTTCTGCGCCGGCATCACGCCGTAGGAGAAGCCGAGGTAGACCAGCTCGGCCGGGAGCGCCTCGGCGATCTCGGTCCCGACCTCGATCACGTCGAGGCCGGCCTCCTTGACGTAGGCGAAGTCCCTCGTCGACGGAGCCGAAGGTGTGGCCCTCGAACAGGTCCGGCAGGTGCACGGTGTGCCCGGCGTCGCGCAGCTGCTGGGCGAAGTCCTGGACGCCGTCGGTGAGTCCCTGGACGTGGTGGAACACGAGTACCTCGGCCATGCCTGCGTCCTCCTGTGGTCGTGGAGTGCCCGGCTGGGCGCACCAGACGCTACGGGTGGGGTCGGACAGCCGGCCGTCGTGCCGTCCGGACCGGTGCAGCGACAGGTTCGGATAGTGTGCCGATAACGTACATTATGTCAGGTACGACGGATCCCCCCTGCTCGTCACTCCGTCATCGCCGCGGACCCGTCGATGCAGACGACGCCCGTGTTCCCCTCCTGGTCGGCGACCACGGTGACGTCGACCAGGTAACGGGCATGCAGCCCCTGGGCCAGCTTGCGCCAGTCGGTCAGCCCGGCCGCGGCGATCTGGTCGCCCTTCAGCATGTCCAAGATCGGGAACCCTAGCTGTGGCTCAGCACGGCGGTCGTGCGCGATCACCCTGTCCCCTGGTCCCCGTCGACCAGCCCCTGCCCGTCCCAGGTGGACAGGCAGAACGGGTGGCCGGCCGGGTCGGCGTACACGACGCAGTGGTCGGAGTTGGGCTGGTGGTCCAGGCGGGTGGCTCCGGCGGCGAGCGCCCGCGACCCCGTCGCCCCGAGGTCGTCGACGAGGAAGTCGAGATGCAGGTGCATCGGCGCGGAGCCCTCCGGCCACCCGGGCGCCCGGAAGTCGTCGACCTGCTGGAAGGCGATGAACCCGTGGGGGCCGCTGACCGCCGCCCAGTGTGCGGTCCCCGTTGCGACGCCGTCGGTGAGGTCGGCGTAGAACGTCGCTAGGGCGAGTGCGTCGGGAGCGTTCACCGTGGTCCCGTTCAGCCTGATGCCGTCGGACATCAGCCGACCCCGGTGTCCTGGTAGGCAGGGGTGAGCTCGGTCCAGCGCTCGTGCCAGGCCGTGGCTGCCGTCTGCTGAGACCAGCCGTCGGCGTGCGCGGAGCCGTCGCTCGCGAGCGAGCGCCCGAGGTCCTCCAGGTGCGCCTGCCAGCCCGCTCCGTAGAAGTGCAGCGCGTGGACCGGCAGACCGCGCTCCTCGACGACCAGCCGGGTCCCGGAGCCCTCCGCGGAGAGCCAGGCCTCGAGCTGGGACTCGTCGTCGGTGCCCGGCTCCGTCGTGATCAGCAGGTGGCGCGGGGCGTCGCAGACCTCGATCCTCGCCGGACCGGTCCACGTGCTGGTGAAGACGGCGTGGACCGTCCCGCCCTCCCGCAGGTCACCGGACACCTCGGCGATCCAGCGCGCCAGTCGCTCCGGCGCCGTGCACGCCGCCCACAGGTCGTCGATGTCGGTGTCGTAGACGTCCTCGACGCGCACCGCTCCGCGGTTGCTGTCGAGTGCCCGCATCGTTCCGGTCATCCTCACTGCTGTGCCTTCTTCCCTCGTGCGATCTCCGTGTGCAGGGCATCGAGCCGGTTCTGCCACAGCACGCGGTACTCCCCCAGCCACTCGTCGACCTCGACGAGCGCCTCGGGGTGCAGGCTGTAGATCCGCCGCTGCGCCTCCCGGCGCACGGTGACCAGCCCGGCCTCCCGCAGCACCCGCAGGTGCCGGGACACGCCCGGCCGGGCGATCGGCAGCGCGTCGGCCAGCTCGCCGGCCGTCGCCCGGTGATCCCGCAGGATCTCCAGCACCGTGCGTCGGCTCGGGTCGGCCAACGCCTGCAACACCGCGTCCATGCGACGAATGTACCCGGTCCGGTATGTAACCGCAAGGGTACGTACGTCCTCGACGAGAGAAGGGTCCAGGATCAGTGCCAGTTGCTGATCGGCACGTCCCCGGGCGCCGGTGCACCCTGCCCGGTCTCCACCAGGGACTTCAGGCTCATCAGGAACGAGCCCCACTTGGTGCTGCAGTGGTGCATGAACTCGACCGGCTCCGCCCAGCCCTGGTGCCGGAACAGCACCACCGTGCAGTCGCCCTCCTGGCGGAGGTCCCAGCCGATCGTCGTGCCGACCCATTCCTCGGGGCCGTCGACCACCCGCCACTCCACCCGCTCGGACGGCCGCAGCTCGACGACCTCCATGTCGAAGCCTCCGACCGGAGGGAACCGGAACTCCAGGACCCCACCGACCTTGCTGCTGCCCTGGGTGTCCTCGGTCCACCAGCCGGCCAGGCCCTCGACCGTCGTCAGTGCGTCGTAGACCTTCTCCGGTGTCGAGGTCATGACCCCGACCCGGTGCAGGATGTCCACCATCTCGATCCTCCTCGTGCTCGTCCGTCCTACGGTCAGTTCGTGCTCTCGGTCCTGTACTCAGTCCTGCTGCGTGCGCTGGATCGCCTCGGCGATCGTCTTGATCCGCTGCAGCCGGGCGTCCCACGCCGATCCCACCGACGACAGCTGGGCCGCGGCGCGGGCGAGCTGGACGTCGTCCACGCGGTACCGCTTCTCCCGGCCCGCCGGCGTCGCGCGGACCAGGCCGACCCGGTCGAGGACGACGAGGTGCTTGGACACCGCCTGACGGGTGACCGGCAGCTGCCGGCCCAGCGTCGTCGCGGTGCCGTCACCGCCGAGGAGCAGCAGGTCGAGCAGCCGGCGCCGGGTCGGGTCCCCGATCGCGGACCAGAGATCGTCGTCGACCTTCTCGGCGACGGCGTCGCTCACGGCCGCACCTCGAGCGTCGCGACGTACGGAGCCAGCCGCGGCAGGTAGAACTCCCAGCCGGTGACGTGCTCCTGGTACTGCTCCTCGAGGACCGCGACCTCCCAGCCCATCTCGCGGAAGCCGGTCTCGGTCATCCTGAGCAGCGTCCCGCCGCGCGACGGCGTCAGGTCGAAGGTCACCAGCAGCGAGTTCCCCTCCGCCGCGACCTGGTCGGCCGGGTGCGTCCAACGGAACGCGAACGTGCGTGGCGGTCTCGCGTCGACGACGGTGAACGGCACCACTGCCCCACCGGCCCCGGGGTCACCGAAGACAATCTCCCCCGTCGACCCGGGCGTCGGCTCGTACCGGGCGTCGTCCGGCCACCACTGCTTCAGGTGCTCCGGACTGCTCACGACGTCGAAGACGACCTCGGGCGACGCCTCGACGTAGATCTCGCGCTCGATGGTCCCGAGCTCCATGTCAGCCTCCTGCAATGTTAGGTTGCGCATCACCGTAACCGAGGTGTCCAGTCCGCGCAACCATTGGTTGCATGTGATCGGTCTCCCCTGGCGTGGCCCCGGGGCACCCCGTCCGGCAGGATCCTGGGCCGTGACGGTGCTGCTGCTCGACCTCGACGGCGTCCTCGTGCTCGCACCGCCGACCTTCCGCGCCGACCTGGCGGCGGCAGCGCCGTGGCGGGACGGCGGCTGCTCGGCGTTCCTCGCCGAGCTGGCCGACCACCCGGCCCAGCGGGCCGCACTCGTCGGCGACACCGACGTGCTGCACGCCATGGCGCCGTTGCTCGAGCGGCACGCGCCGGGCGGCGAGCCGGTCGCGGTGCACGACGTCTTCTGCGCTGCGTCGGTGCGGGACCAGGAGGTCGTGGACCTGCTCGCCGACCTCGCGGTCGACGCCCTGCACGTCGCCACCAACCAGGACACCCGGCGGATGGCGGCACTGGCGCCGATCCTCGACGGGCTGCCCGTCGACGGCGTGTTCGCCTCCTGCGACCTCGGCGAGCGCAAGCCGGAGGCCGCCTTCTTCACCGCGGTGCTCGCGGTCCTGGGCGTGCCCGCCGACGACTGCCTGCTCGTCGACGACTCCCCCGCCAACGTCGCCGGCGCCCGGGCCGCCGGCCTGCAGGCGGTGCAGTACAGCTCGGTCGCGCAGCTGCGCGGCGAGCTGGCGGCCCGCGGTCTCGTGGCGGCCTGAGACCAGCGTCAGCCCTCGATCTGCCGTCGCAGATTGTCGAGGGTGCGACCGATGCCGTCGTCCTCGTCGTCGCGCTCCATCGTGATGCCGAGCCGCACCTCGCTGCCGTCGCCGTCCGGGCCGACCTCGAGCCAGCCCGAGTAGCTCGACGTGCGCTCCGAGCCCCACTCCAGACGCCGCCGCTCCTCGTCGACCCGGAACCATGCCGTCCCCTCCTGATGTCCGCCGTCCGGCACCTCGGCGGTGACGTGGACCTCCTCCGGCCCGGTGGCCTCCGCTGAGGTCATGGAGTCGAAGTAGCGCGGCAGGTTGGCGACCTCGCTGACGTAGTCGAAGACGGCGGCGGGGTCGGAGTCGACGTGGACGGTGCGCTCGGTGGTCGGCATGCCGGCGGGATTCCCCACCAGACACCCGTGAATCGCGGCACCCTAAAGTTGCCGGATGCCCACCGACCGCGCGTCCCTGTCGGGACCGGTCGTCGGCGAACGGACGGTCACCTTCCGGCTCGACGACCCCGACCACGAGCTGTGCCGGGTCCGGCTGTACCAGGAGGTGCGGATCCCGGGCGCCCTGCTGGACTTCGTGCGCCAGGGCGACTGCTGGGTGCTGGAGGTCGACCGGCCCGAGGTGGACCGGATGGAGTACCTCTTCCAGGTCACGGCCACCGACGGCAGCCAGAGCTGGCGCACCGACCCGGCGAACCCGGTGTGGGTCGGCGGGGCGTTCGGCGACAAGTCGGTGCTCGAGCTCCCCGGCTACCGACCGCCGGCGTGGCTGCAGCTGCCGGCTCCGGAGGGGACGCGTCGCGACCTCACGATCAGCGCTCGCTCCCTCGACGCCGACGTGCCCGTCACGCTGTGGAGCCCGGCCGGGCTCGCGGCCGCGAAGCCGGCGCTGCTCCTGGTCGTGCACGACGGCCCGGAGTACGACGAGCTCGCCCGCCTCACCACCTACCTCGCGGCACTGACCGCCGCCGGTGAGCTGCCGCCGGTGCGGGCCGCCCTCCTGGGGCCGGGGCACCGGGACGAGCGCTACTCCGCCGACGGCGCGTACACCCGCGCGCTGTGCCTGGCCGTGCTCCCCCGCCTGCGCCTGGAGACAGCGGTCTCGGCCGCGGTGGGTGTCGGGGCCAGCCTGGGTGCGCTGGCGCTGCTGCACGCGCAGCGGTCCGACGCCGCCGCGCTGGACGCGCTGTTCCTCCAGTCCGGGTCGTTCTTCCACCCGCGGCACGACGCGCACGAGCGCCGCTTCGCCCGCTACGACCGGGTGGTGCGCAGTGTCGACAGCGTCCTGCGGGCCCCCGGTCACCCACGGCCGGTGCCCACCGTGATGACCTGCGGGACCCTCGAGGAGAACCTGGCCAACAACCGGATCATGGCCCGGGCGCTGGCCGCCCAGGGCTACGACGTGACCTTGCGCGAGGTGCGCGACGTGCACAGCTACACCGCCTGGCGCGACGCCCTCGACCCCGCGCTGACCGGCCTGCTGCGCGAGGTGGACCGGCAGCACCGCGCCGGGGCGGAGCGACGGCCATGACCCGTGCCGTCGAGCTCGGGGCGCACGACGGCTTCCGTGGCCGGGTCGACGTCCACGGGCACTGGGGCCGGCCGGTGGTGGTGTTCCCGTCCGAGGCGGGCCGCGCGCAGGACTTCGAGAACAACGGCATGGTCGACGCCGTCCGGTCCCTGCTCGACGCCGGCCGGGTCAAGCTGTACTGCGTGGACTCCGCCGACGCGTCCACCTGGTCCGACCGCTCGGCCCCGCTGGAGCGGCGCGCGCAGCTGCACGGCGAGTACGAGCGGTGGGTGCTGGAGCACGTCGTGCCGTTCGTGCACGGTGACTCCGGTGGCCTGCAGCCGCTGCTCAGCGTCGGCTGCAGCCTGGGCGCCTACCACGCGGCCAACATCGCGCTGCGCCACGCGCATGTCTTCCCCCGGGCGATCTGCCTGTCCGGCAGCTACGACCCCTCGGAGTGGGACGCCTGGGGGGACCGCGGCGACGCGTCGTACTTCCACAACCCGATGCACTACGTCGGCAACCTGCACGGCGACCACCTGGAGTGGCTGCGCCGGACCGTCCACCTGACCCTGGTCGTCGGCCAGGGCGCGTGGGAGGTCGATCCCACCCGTGCCCTCCCGAGCACCCGCGCGTTCGCGAGCGTGCTCGCGGACAAGGGCGTCCCGCACGACCTCGACGTGTGGGGCCACGACGTGCCGCACGACTGGGAGTCGTGGCGCCGGCAGCTGGCGCACCACCTACCGCGCTTCTGCTGACGGCGCTGGACGGTGGCCAGCACCCGACCTCAGGTGGCCGGCAGAACCAGGCGCTCGAGCAGGCGGTCGAGGTCCACCTCGGGATCGGCGGTCAGGCCGGTGTGCACCGGACCCGGCTGCACGACGGTGCTGCGCGGCGCCGTGAGCCACCGGAACCGCTTCCCCGGGTCCTCCTCCCCCGCCGGTCCGGCGTCCGCGTCGGCCTCGCACACACCGGCGGCGGTGCGCAGCGCGTGCTCCACCGCCACGGGGTCGGCGGTGGGGTCGAGCGCCCGCAGCCGGGCGACGTCGAGATGCACGCGGGCACCGAGGAAGGCACGGGACCGGCAGTAGAGCAGCACCCCGGCGTTCATCGACTCGCCCCGGTCGACGCGCGGCACCACCCGCAGGACGGCGTACTCGAACGGCGCTCGGTCGGTCACGACGCCGCCCGCAGCGACCGCAGCCCGGGCAGCCAGGAGCCGCGGGCGGCGAGCCGCCCGCTCAGCTGCTCCACGTAGGCCGAGCGCACGGCGTCCGGCGAGTCGAAGCCCGGCTCGCCCGCGAGCCACTCGTCGGGGACATCCGCCACGGCGACGCCCAGCAGCTGCGGGGTCACCAGGGGCGCGAGCTCTGCGTCGGCGTCGTCGACACCGGCGGCCACCGCCGCGAGGGCGTGCGTCGTCGCGTCGTACGCCCGGGTGGTCGAGGCGGCCGCCCCGGACCACGAGTGGTGGAAGATCAGGGCCGCGCCGTGGTCGATCAGCCGAATCCGGCCGTGCCAGAGCAGCATGTTCGGGTTGCGCCAGGAGCGGTCGACGTTCCCGATCAGCGCGTCGAACCAGAGGATGCGCGACGCGAGAGCTGGGTCGACCGCCCGGGCATCGACGTCGAGGGCACCGGGCAGGTAGTCGACGCCGAGGTTGAGGCCAGGGCTGGCGCGGAGCAGGTCCTGCACCTCCTCGTCGGGCTCGGCCGGCGCCAGGCCGGGGTCGACGTCGACCAGCACCAGGTCAGGGGTGTCGAGGTCGAGGCCGCGCGCCAGCCGGGCGCAGACGACCTCCGCCACGAGGGTCTTGCGGCCCTGCCCGGCACCGTGGAACTTCACGACGTAGGTCCCGAGGTCGTCGGCCTCCATCAGCCCCGGCAGCGATCCGCCCTCGCGCAGCGGTGTCACGTAGCGGGTGGCGGTCACCTGGGGCAGCACGGGCCCAACCCTAGGGCTGTCGACAGCCACGACTGCCGCTCACTACGGTTCCAGGCACCGGACGGAAGGACTGAGCGTGAGCGACTCCCGGCACCTCATCGGGCTGCTACTGGGCACCGAGAACGACTGGCCCACCGTCTTCGAGGACCTGGTCCGCCGGGTCGGACCGGTCGAGGACGGCTCCGGCACGGTGCACACCTACGACGTCGAGCGCATCACCATCGAGCCGTTCGACCTGCGGTACCAGCCGTCGTACGACCTGGTCATCGACCGGCTCGCCTACTGGTACTACCACCCGCGCGAGTGGCTGAAGAAGGTCGCGCTGATGGACGGCGTCTACCTGCTCAACTCGCCGTTCACCTTCCAGGCGATGGAGAAGCACGCCGCCTACTGCGCCATGATGCGGCTCGGCCTGAAGGTGCCGGAGACGGCCCTGGTGCCGTACAAGAACCCGGTCGACCACACGAAGTACGCCTACACAGCCGAGCGCTACAACCGGCCGTTCGACCTCGAGGCCGTCGCCTCGAAGGTCGGTTTCCCGCTCTTCATGAAGCCCTACGACGGCGGAGCCTGGCGAGGAGTCTCGCGGATCCGCGACGTCGACGAGCTGCACCGCGCCTACGACGAGTCAGGCGAGATGCTGATGCACCTGCAGGCGTCCGTCGAGGGCTACGACGTGTTCGCCCGGTCGCTGTCGATCGGCGCCGAGACGATGGTGATGAACTTCGACCCGGACCAGCCGATGCACGGCCGGTACTCCATCTCGCACGACTTCCTCTCTCCCGAGACCGGTGCCGAGGTGCTGTCGATCGGCAGGATCGTCAACGCGTTCTTCCGCTGGGAGTTCAACTCCTGCGAGACCCTCGTCAAGGGCACCGATGTGCACCCGATCGACTACGCGAACGCGTGCCCGGACGTCGCCATCACGTCGCTGCACTACTACTTCCCCTGGGCGATGAAGGCGCTGGTGAAGTGGTCGACGTTCTGCACCGCGACCGGTCGCGTCCCCTCGCCGCACGTCGACCCGTCGCCGTGGTTCGCGATCGCCGACCGCTCCGACCTGTCCTACGAGGAGAAGCTCGCGGCGTACTCCCGGCTGGCCGACGACTACTTCGACACCGAGCGCTACCTCGACTTCTGCGCGTCCCGGCTCACCGACATCGATGACAAGGCGCTCGCCTACTTCGAATCCGGCGACTTCGACCGGGTGCTCGTGGACACCGTCACGACCACCTTCCCGCCGCACGAGCACGACCAGTTCGTCGCGCACTACCGCGGCCTCGTCGGTGCCTGGTGCACCGACGAGCGCGCCCGCCTCGGCTGACTGCGGTGGCGGACACGGCCGCCGTTCTCGCCGCGGCTCAGGAGGCGCTGTCCGCGACCATCGGCGATACGGTCGTGCTGAGCGCTCCGGCGGACCTCGGTGGCAGCCCGCGCTCGACGGTCCTGCGGGTCGCGGTCCAGGGCGCCGGCGAGCTGTCCTCAGCAGTGGTGAAGGCGCACCTCGACGGCGGCCCGTGGGAGACCCTGGTCCGCGAGCCCGCCGCGCTGGAGCTCCTGGCCGGCGTGGGCGCGCCACGGTTGCTCGCCGTGGCACACGATCCGCCGCTCGTCGTCATGGCGGACCTCGGCTCCGCGCCCACCGACCTCGCCGGACTGCTGCTCGGTGAGGACCCCGGAGCCGCCGTCGACGGGCTCCAGTCCTGGGCCGGCTCGCTGGGGCGGCTGCACTCCGCCACGGCCGGCCGTCGCACCGAGATACGCGCCGGCCTGGCTCGGCACGCCGAGCGGCTCGGCCGGCCCGCACCCGCCGAGGACGACATGCCCGCGGCACTGGACGAGGCGGCGTCGAAGCTGGCCGGGCTGCTGCCGCAACTCGGCGTGCAGCGCGCCGCCGAGGCGCTGGATGTGGTGAGACGGCTGCAGGACCTTCTCACCGACGACGCGTCCAGCTGGGCGCTGACGCCCGGCGACATCTGCCCGGACAACAACGTGCTGACCGCCGTGGGTGCGGTCCTGCTCGACTTCGAGGGCGCGGCATTCCGGCACGTCGCCTGGGATGCCGCCTACCTGCGGGTGCCGTGGCCGTCCTGCTGGTGCAGCTGGGCGTTGCCCCCGGACGTCGCAGCGGGCGCCTTGGGCGCGTGGCGGGACGCCGTCTCGGCAGCCGTCCCCGTGGTGCTCGCCCCGACCTTCGACGGCGACCTGGCCGTGGCCGAGGCCGGCTGGGCGGCGATCTCGACCGCGTGGTTCCTCGAGCGCGCGCTGGACGACGGGCAAGGCTCGCCCGGCGACGCCGGCCGTCCCGACGCCGGCGTCCACTCCCCGAGCCGACGTGCCCTGGTCCAGCACCGGCTGTCGCGGGTCGCCGCGGGCACCGACCCGCGACTGACCCCGTGGCGGTCGGTTGCCGCGCAGGCCGCCGGGCTCACCCGGGAGAGGTGGGGCGAGCTGCCCCTCCTCCTGGCGCCCGCGTTCCGCCGCCGGGGCTGACCTGACCGCTGCAGAAGCCGCGAACCGCCGGCTCCGTCACCCGACCGGGCTCGTCCGGACGGCTCGCTCCCGGCGAGGCGTCTCCAGCACGCCGCCCCTATGCCCGAGAATTCCGGGATGGACCGCAGCAGCACGGTGCTCACCCTCGGGCTGGCCCTCGACCACGCGCAGCAGCACGGCGTGCGGATCGACGTGGCCACCTCGGACGGCCGGCTGCTGGCCGGGGTCACCGTCGGGGCGCTGGACCGGTTCTGCCTGGTGCTGCTCGAGGACGACTCGCCCGGCGCCCGCGCCCACGTCGTCAGCCGCGAGCACGTGGTCAGCGTGTCGATGGCGCGCCAGGACCTGCTGCAGATCGAGTCGCACCCGGGTGCGGGCCGCTCGACGGCGTAGGACGCGTCCGTCGAGTCGAGCGGAACGGTGCCCGACGGCTATCCCGTCGAGACGCTGACCTCGTCCATGAGCCCGGCGTACTGGTCCTCGCCGCCGGATCCCTTGGCGCCGAGCAGCACGGCCGAGGTGTTGGCGATCGTTCCCGTGCTCCCTGACGCCGTCCAGGACGAGCCGTCGACGGTCAGCCGTACGGTGCTCCCGGACCGGCGGCAGGCGATGGTGTGCCACCGGTTGTCCGCGAGGTTCGGGCCGTGCTTGATGCTGACGGTCCCGGCCGACCCGCGGAAGAGGCAGAACGCGTATCCGGTCGGCAGGATCTCGACCTTCCAGTCGCCGCCCTTGGTCGCGGCCAGCCCCTTGCGGACCAGGTCGTAGTCGCCGACGGCCGTGCTCGGCCGGACCGAGAAGCGCACCCGCGCGGTCACGGTGAAGGCGCCGGAGCCGGGGTTGAGCAGCGGCGAACTGGCCACCTTGACAGAGGCGGGCCGGGCCCGGAACTGGAATGCGGTGCCCACCGCGCCGGGCGCTCCGACCGTCACGTTGGTCAGCGTCCCCGTCAGGCCGTGGCCCGTGCTGTCGGCCATCGTCGTACCGGCGTCGTCCATGTGCCACACGGCGGAGTACGAGGCGGCCCGGGCCACGCCCGCCTGCAGGAGGACCCCGACGACCAGGCCCACGGCGACGACGACTCGGTTGCTGCGCATCTCGGGTCCCCCTTGCGCGCGTGTCCCGGCGACCGCCCGCCGCGTCACGCTCGGCCGAACGGTCCCCGGCCGGTCGATGCCCCGAGGGACACCACCCCCAGTGTCGCGAGCCGGGCGCACGGCTCCATAGTCATCTCGGACCAATGACTCTCAGCCGCGGCGGGGTCACACCGCGTGCGCACCCCGGGTCGCGAGGCGGACAGCTCAGCCGACCGGCCAGCTGTGCACCGGCTCGTTCGAGTGCATGTGGTCGACGTACCCGCGCATCATCTCGCGCAACGCGTCGGGGCGGTCGTGCCGGTCGAACAACCGGTGGAACTCGGCCGCCTGCCAGCTCGCGCCGTTGACGCCCTTGAGACAGCGCTGCTCGACGACACCCAGCAGCCGGTCCTTGTCCGACGACGCGATCCCCCACTCCTCCAGGCCGCGGTGCGCCATCGGCAGCAGGTGCCGGAGCACGAGCTCGGTGACGGGCACCTCGCCGATGCCCGGCCAGTAGATCCGCGCGTCGATCCCTTGCTTGGCCCCGGCGTGGAAGTTCTCCTCCGCGGCCGAGAAGGACATCTGCGACCACACCGGCCGGTCCTGCTCGGCCATCACCTTGACCAGCCCGTAGTAGAAGGCGGCGTTGGCCAGCACGTCGACGACGGTCGGGCCGGCGGGCAGGCAGCGGTTCTCGACCCGCAGGTGCGGACGGCCGCGCACCACGTCGTACACCGGCCGGTTCCAGCGGTAGATCGTGCCGTTGTGCAGCCGCAGCTCGCCGAGCTTGGGGATGTCACCGCGATCGAGGACCTCGAGCGGGTCCTCGTCGTCGACGATCGGCAGCAGCGAGGGGAAGTAGCGGACGTTCTCCTCGAACAGGTCGAAGATCGAGGTGATCCAGCGCTCACCGAACCACACGCGCGGGCGCACGCCCTGGGCCTTCAGCTCGTCGGAGCGGGTGTCGGCGGCCTGCTCGAACAGCGCGATCCGCGTCTCGCGCCAGAGCTCCTTGCCGAAGAAGAACGGCGAGTTCGCGGCCAGCGCGAGCTGGACGCCGGCGATCGCCTGGGAGGCGTTCCAGTGGGCGGCGAAGGTCTCGGGGTTGACCTGCAGGTGCAGCTGGAGACTCGTGCACGCAGCCTCGGGCGCGATGCTGTCGGCGTACGCCGAGATGCGCTCGACGCCGTCGATGGACAGGTGGATGTCCTCCCCGCGGGCGGCGAACACCTGCTCGTTGAGCAGCTTGTACCGGGGGTTCGCCGAGAACGTGTCCTCGGTCAGGTGCTCGGCGCGCACGGTCGGCAGGATCCCGATCATCACGACGTCGGCGCCCTCCTGGTTGGCGACGTCGTCGGCGTGGTTGAGGCTGGCCCGCACGGCCTCCTCGAGCTCGGCGAACACCGGCCCGTCGAGCAGCCGCGGCGGGATGTTGATCTCGATGTTGAACTGCGCCAGCTCGGTCTGGAAGTCGGGGTCGGCCATCCGGCCGAGAACCTTCTCGTTGGCCATCGCCGGGTCTCCCGCGGCGTCGGTGAGGTTGAGCTCGATCTCGAGACCCATGCTCTTGCGCTCGGCGTCGAACCGTGACTCGGCGAGCATCCGGGCGAACACGTCGAGGCAGCGCTTCACCTTCTGCCGGTAGCGCTGCCGGTCCTCACGCGTGAACTGCCTGCTGGCGACGTCCTGCCCCATGTGCCGCCCCTTCCCGGGCTCACCTGGGACAACCTTGTCACGACCCGGTGCCACGTGGGGAGGTCCGTGTCGGCGCCACTGCCGATGACCGCGCCCCCGGGCCGCGGTGGCCACGACGGTCAGAGCAGCCAGGACAGGCTGAGGCAGGTGCGCCGGGCTCGCCGTCAGCCGCTGACCCGCCGTGGAACGAACACCAACGACGGCCCAACGAGCTGTCGTACCGGTCACGAGGGCCTGTTCGGGCCGTTGTGCCGTCTTCCGGGGTCCGCACGCGGACCCCGATCGACCACCGCCCTCTCCGGAGCCGCTGTGACCCGCGCCCACGACGGCGGCCGGCGTGCTCAGCGACGGCCGAGCGCCACTCCCCCGCGTGCCTTCCCGGGTTCTGTCCAGGGCTCGACCTACCGTCCTCGTGTGCGCCTGCTCCACACCTCCGACTGGCACCTGGGCCGGTCCTTCCACCGCGAGGACCTGCTCGGCGCCCAGGCCCGGTTCGTCGACCACCTCGTCGAGACCGTCCGCGCGGAGCAGGTCGACGTCGTCGTGGTCGCCGGTGACGTCTACGACCGGGCGCTGCCCGCGGTCGACGCCGTGGCCCTCTTCGACGACGCTCTCGCTCGGTTGGCCGCCACCCGCGCCCGCGTCGTGCTCATCAGCGGCAACCACGACTCGGCGCGCCGGCTGGGCTTCGGGTCGTCGCTCATCGACCGGGCCGGCATCCACCTGCGCACCGACGTCGCCGGCGCCCACGCCCCGGTGCTGCTCGACGACCCCGACGGCCCGGTCGCGGTCTACGCCGTCCCGTACCTCGAGCCCGACGCCGTCCGGCTCGCGCTCGGCTGTGACGAACGCAGTCATGCCGCGGTCCTGTCCGCCGCGCTGGGCCGGGTCCGAGGCGACCTCGCGGCCCGTCCGGGCACCCGGTCGGTGGTGCTCGCGCACGCGTTCGTGTCGGGCGGCGAGCCCAGCGACAGCGAGCGCGACATCACCGTCGGCGGCGCCGCCGCCGTCCCGCTGAGCACGTTCGCCGGGGTCGACTACGCCGCGCTCGGCCACCTGCACGGGGCGCAGCGGCTGGCCGACCGGGTCCGCTACAGCGGCTCACCGCTCCCCTACTCGTTCTCCGAGGAGCACCAGACCAAGCAGGTCCTCCTGGTCGACCTGCACCCCGAGCCGGGCCGCCCGCCACGGGTCCGGCCCGTGCCCACCCCGGTCGTCCGGCCGCTGGCCCGGATCACCGGGCGCCTCGACCACCTGCTCACCCAGGACCGCTGGTCGGCGTACTCCGGGCACTACCTCCAGGTCACCCTCACCGACCCGGTCCGCCCACGCGACCCGATGGAGCGCCTGCGCCGGCGGTTCCCGCACGTGCTGGTGCTCGCCTTCGCACCCGACGGCGACGCCGACGACGGCCAGTCGTCCTACGCCGCCAGGGTCCGTGGGCGCAGCGACCTCGAGATCGCCGCCGACTTCGTGGCGCACGTGCGCAGCCCGCAGGAGCCGGCCGAGGCCCTGCTCATGGCCGAGGCCCTCGAGGACGCCCGCCGGCTCGAGGCGGCCCGCTGATGCGGTTGCACCGGATGGCGGTCACGGCCTTCGGCCCGTTCGCCGGCACCGAGACGGTCGACTTCGACGCACTCGCCGACGCCGGCCTCTTCCTCTTCACCGGTGCCACCGGTGCCGGTAAGACGAGCATCCTCGACGCCGTCTGCTTCGCCCTGTACGGCCAGGTCCCGGGCACCCGGGCCGACGCTCGAGGGCTGCGCAGCGACCACGCGCCCGACGCGGTCGCCCCGGAGGTGCGGCTCGAGGTGACCCTGCGGGGTCGCCGGCTGCGGCTGACCCGGTCGCCGCAGTGGGAGCGGCCCCGCCAGCGCGGCGCAGGCACCGTCACGCAGCACGCGAAGGTGCTGCTCGAGGAGCGGACGGGCTCGTCCTGGTCCACGTTGTCCACGCGGCTCGACGAGACGGGTGACCTCGTCGGGCGACTCCTCGGTCTGCGGCTCGCCCAGTTCTGCCAGGTGGTGCTGCTCCCCCAGAACCAGTTCGCCGAGTTCCTGCGCGCCGACGCCGAGAAGCGGCGCGAGCTGCTCGAGAGCCTCTTCGACACCCGGCGCTTCGCCGATGTCGAGCGCTGGCTGGTCGCCGCCCGCAAGGACGCCTCCCACGAGCTGGCCGACGTCGACGCCCGGCTCGACCGCGTGCTCGCCAGGGTCGCCGAAGCGGCCGGCGAGGAGCGGCCCGACGACCTTGCCCCCGAGACGGCCACGGCCTGGGTCGCGGGGCTGCTCGCCCGCACCGGGCGGCAGCACGCGGACGCGCAGGCGGCGGTCCAGCTCGCCGACGTGCAGCACGACGTCGCCGTCGAGCAGCTGGAGGCGGCCACGCTGGTCGCCGAGTCGCTCGACCGGCGGCGCGCCCTCGTGTCCCGGCTCGCCGAGCTCGAGTCGGCAGCTCCGAGCCTGCACGCCGCCGCCGCGGAGCTCGCCGGCGCCCGCGCGGTGGCGCCGCTCGTCCCGATGGTCACCGAGGTCGCCAGGTTGCAGGTCGAGCTCGATGCCGCCCGGGCGGCCGTGGCCGCCGTGGGTGCCGTGGTCTCCCGGACACTGCCGCTCACCGGCACCGGTCCCGACCACCCGATGCCGCCGCCCGCCGCCCTGACCGCTCTGGCGCGGGACAGGCGTGGCGAGGCGGTCGGCCTGCGCGCCCTCGCCAGGGACGAGGCCGAGGCCGACCGGCTTGCGACCGCGACCGACGACATCGAGCGACAGGCGGTCGACCTCGACGACCGGGCCCGGCAGCTGCAGGCGCATCTCGACGCAGCCCCTGCTCGGCGGTCCGTGCTGGCGGCCGCCCGCGACGCCAGCGCGTCGGCCGCCGCAGCGGTCCCTGGTGCCCAGGCTGCCGTCGAGGCCGCGTCCGGCCGCCTCGCCTCCGCCGTCCGCCGCGACGAGCTCCGGGTCGCGCAGGCCCGCACGGCGGATGCGGTCCGGCACGCCGTCGACCGCGCGCTGAGCGCCCGCGAGGACTGGCTGCGGCTGCGGCAGGCCCGGCTCGACGGGATGGCGGCCGAGCTCGCCGCCGGGCTCCGCGACGGCGCGCCGTGCCCGGTCTGCGGCAGCGGCGAGCACCCGACCCCGGCGGCGCCCGGGCCCGAACCGGTCAGTCACGACGACGAGAGCACCGCCGAGGCGGCGGTGCGCGGTGCGGAGGCCCTGCTCGCGCGCGCCCGCGACGGGCTGGCGGTCCTCGACGCCGACCTCGCGGCGGCCATCGCCACCGCCGGCGGCAACGAGGCGGTCGCCGCTGTCCGAGCCGAGCACGACCGGGCCGTCGGCGAGCTCGCCAGGACGCTGGACCTCGCCGCCGACCGCGACCGCGACGCCGCAGCTCTCGCCGCGTTCGACGAGCAGCACGAGACCTCGCTGCGGGAGCGGGTCGCGCTCGACTCGGCGGCCCGGGCCCTGCGCCAGCGGGCCGGCGACGAGCGCGGCCGCCTCGCCGGGTTGCGCAGCACGCTCGACGCCGCCCGCGGTGACGACCCGTCCATCGCGGCCCGCGCGCTCCGGCTGGTCGGCGCGGCCGACGACCTCGAGGCGCTCGGACGTGAGGTCGAGACCGCGGAGCGCCTCGACCGCGAGATGGCCCGCGCCCTGGCCCGGGCCCAGGACGCCGCCGGTGAGCGCGGCGTCGGATCCCTGGAGCGGGTTCTGCAGGATCACCGCGCCGAGCCGGACCTCGCCGCCCTCGAGCACGCCCTGCACCGGCACGAAGCCGAGCTCTCGGCCGTCCACGACCAGCTGTCCGAGCCGGTGCTGGCGGCGCTGGAGTCGTCACCTGCCCCTGACCTCGACGCACTGCGGGCCGAGGCCCGGGCCGGCGACGCCCGGCGGACCGAGGCGTCGCTCACCCTGGGTGCCTCGACGGCGCGCGCCGCGGCACTGACCCGGCTCGCAGCCGCCCTGCGCGGCATCCTCACCGAGCGCGCACCGGTCGCCGACCGGTACGGCACCGTCGACGCGCTGGCCCGGCTGGCCGAGGGCAAGAGCGCCGACAACCGGCTCCGGATGAGCCTGTCGGGGTACGTGCTGGCCGCGCGGCTCGAGCAGGTCGCGGTCGCGGCGAGCGAGCGGCTGCTGCGGATGTCCTCCCAGCGCTACCAGCTGGTGCACACCGCCGAGGGAGCCACCGGGCGGAGGAGGGGTGGGCTGCTCCTGCGGGTCCTCGACGCGTGGACCGGGGTGGAGCGCGACCCCGCCACGCTGTCCGGCGGTGAGAGCTTCTGCGCCTCGCTGGCCCTGGCGCTCGGGCTGGCCGACGTCGTGACGGCTGAGGCCGGCGGAACCCTGCTCGAGACGCTGTTCGTCGACGAGGGGTTCGGCAGCCTCGACGAGGAGGCGCTCGACGAGGTGATGGGCGTCCTGGACGGCCTACGCGACGGCGGTCGTACCGTGGGGCTCGTGAGCCACGTCGCCGACCTGCGCCAGCGGGTCCCCGTGCAGCTGCAGGTCGTCAAGGCCCGCGACGGCTCGCACGTCCGGCAGTGACTGGCGCCCCGGGAGCGACCGCGCCGTCCGCGCCGACCGAGGCGTCCGACGGGACCCGCGGGCTGGCCGTGTTCGACGTCGACGGCGTGCTCGCCGATGTCGCCCACCGGTTGCACCACCTCGAGGGTGGCCGGAAGGACTGGGGAGCGTTCTTCGCCGCCGCCGAGCGCGACCCGCCGCTCCCCGTCGGGCTGGCCCTGGCGACCGAGCTGGCCGTCGAGCACGACCTTGCCTACCTCACCGGCCGGCCGGAGCACCTGCGCCGGGTCACGCAGCGTTGGCTGGCCCGGCACGAGCTGCCGGCGGGGCCGCTGTGGATGCGGCCGGCCCGCGACTTCCGGCCGGCCCGTGTCATGAAGCTCGACGCGCTGGGCCGGCTCGGCGCCGGGCGCGCGGTCGAGATCGTCGTCGACGACGACTCCGATGTCGTCGACAGCCTGCGCGAGGCGGGCTATGCGGTCCTGCACGCCGACTGGGCGGGGCCGGCGCGCGGCGGCCGGCCCGCCCCACGGCAGGGCACGCTGTACGAGGCGCAGGAGACCGAGGGCCGCACCTGATGCTCGCGGCGCGGGCCGCCGCGGCCGCATCGCCCCGGTCCGCCCACCGGACCCCGACCAAACCTCCGCCGCGCCCACTCCGAACCTTCGCCGACATGTACCTGCGCGTCCCTGGAGCCCTGGGCACGCTCGCGTGGTCACGACGGCGTCGGAGCGTGAGGAGGCAGGCCGCATGAGCGTCACCGCAGTGGATGGCACCATGTCCGGCATGGCATCCCTCCGGCGTGCTCCTCGCGTCGGCACCGAGACCGGCCCCGAGACCCTCGAGAGCCTGCTCGGCCGGGTGGCCCGGGGCGACGGTCCCGCCTTCGAGATCCTCTACGACCGGGTCGCCAACTCCGTCTTCGGCGTGATCCGCCGCGTGCTCCGCGACCCGGCACAGTCGGAGGAGGTCGCCCAGGAGGTGCTCCTGGAGGTGTGGCGCACCGCCACCCGTTTCGACGAGGAGCGCGGCAGCGCCACCACGTGGATCCACACGATGGCCCACCGGCGCGCCATCGACCGCGTGCGGTCGGCGCAAGCGGCTCACGACCGCGAGGAGAAGGTCGCCCTGCGCGACCACGAGCCGGCCTTCGACGTGGTCGCCGACCGGGTGGAGACCCGCCTCGAGCAGGAGCAGGTCCGCCGCTGCCTCGAGAGCCTGACCGATCTCCAGCGTGAGTCGGTGACGCTGGCCTACTACGCCGGGCACACCTACCGCGAGGTCGCCGAGCTCCTCGACGTGCCGCTCGGCACGGTGAAGACCCGCATGCGCGACGGGCTGATCCGGCTGCGCGACTGCCTGGGGGTGACGGCGTGAGCGACCACGAGCTGCACCTCCTGACCGGCGCGTACGCCGCCGACGCCCTCGACGCGGAGGAGCGCGAGGCGTTCGACGCCCACCTCGCCGACTGCGCGGCCTGCCGTCAGGAGGTCGCCGAGCTGTCGGCGACCACGGCCCGGCTGGCGCTCGGCGTGTCCGAGCCGGCACCGGCCGGGATGCGCGAGCGGGTGCTGGCCGAGGCGGCCCGCACCCGTCAGGTCTCCCCCACCGTCGCCGACCTCGACGCCCGCCGCAGCCGGCGCGCGTGGTACCAGCAGCCGGCGTCGGCGGCCGCGGCAGTGCTGCTCGTGGTCGCGGGTGGGCTCGGCTGGCTTGCCGCCGTCGAGCAGGGCCGGGCTGCCGAGGCGCGCCAGCTGGCCGACCGGGTCGCGTCGGTGGCGACCGACCCGGACGGGGTGGAGCGCACCGTCGCCGTCAGCGGCGGCGGCACCGGTACGGTCATCGCCGCCGGGAACCTCGCCGTGTTCCACGGCAGCGACCTACCAGCGCTGCCGGACGGCCGCGCCTACCAGCTGTGGCGGATCCGGGGACAGGAGTCGACGTCGGCCGGCGTCCTCGGCCGCGGTGGCGAGGTCACCGGCGTGGTCACGGACCTGGGGCCGACCGACGCCGTCGGCGTCACGGTCGAGCCGGCGTCCGGGTCGGAACGGCCGACCACCGAGCCGGTGTTCCTCGTCACCGTGGCCTGATCGATCTGGTCGGCCTGATCGATCTGGTCGGCCTGATCGGTCTGGTCGGTCTGACCGCCCTGACCGGTGGCGGTCCGGTCGGCCGGCACGGCCGGGCGGCGGGTCACCCACCGCCAGAGCCGCGACGGGGGCACGGCGGCCGGCCGGGGGGTCACCAGCAGCACCAGACCCAGCAGCACTGCCGCCACGACGGCGTCGACCCAGTAGTGGTTGGCCGTCACGACGACCACCGCCGTGGTGAGGACCGGGTGCGCCACGATCAGCCAGCGCCAGCGGCTGCGAGCGGTCCGCACGACGACCACGGCGAGGAGCAGCGCCCAGCCGACGTGCAGGCTGGGCATGGCGGCGAACTGGTTGGCGACCGTCGCCGCGCCGCCGCCGTAGGCCGACGGGCCGAACGCGGCCATCGTGTCGAGGAACCCCAGGCTCGACAGCATCCGCGGCGGGGCCAGCGGCATCGCGACGTGCAGAACGAGCGCGAAGGCGGTCAGCGTGATGATCAGCCGGCGGGCCCAGCGGTACTCGGCAGGCGGGCGGCGTAGCCAGCCCCACGCGAGGAACGCCAGGGTGATCGGGAAGTGGACCCCGACGTAGTACCAGTTGGCGGCCTTCAGCACGTCGGGCCACTGCAGGACCCACTCCTGCAGGGTCTCCTCGTCGGGGAGCCGGAGCAGCCGCTCGACGTCCCACACGTGCCAGGCGTTCGCGATCGCCAGGTCGTCGTGGCCCGAGATCGCCAGCCGACCGAGCCGGTAGACGAGGAACAACGCGGTGAGCAGGAGGACCTCGCGGACCAGGCCGGGCCGGGACGGCCGCGCAACCGGGCGTGCTGCGGCGCCGTCCTTGCGCCCGGCCCCCCCGAGCGTCGCACCGTACCGCATCGGTGGATCGTCCCATGAACCTCCGACAGTTGTCGCGCCGTCACCCCGGCGCGACCGCGACAGCGGAAGCGCCGGGGCGCGCCGTGCGCTCAGGCGACGTGGTCGACGGCCAGGCCGAACACGGCCGGCAGCGCAGCGGCCGCCGGGACCAGCCCCCGGCGCAGGAGCGGACGTCCGGCCACGGCGAGCAGCGCTCCGGCCGACCAGCGGTAGCGACGGGTCGCCGCGCGCCAGGCGGCCGGGTAGGTCTCGGGCCGCCCGGTGGCCAGGGCACCGACGGCCGCCCGGGCCGTCGCCAGCCCCACGGCCAGCCCCTCGCCGGTGAGCGCGTCGACGTAGCCCGCGGCGTCACCGACGAGCAGGACCCGGCCGGCGCGCGGGCTGGCCGCGACCTGGCGCAAGGGTCCGGCACCGCGGACGTCGGTGACCGGCTCGGCCGCTCGCAACCGCGCGAGCAGCCTCGGGAAGCAGGCCAGCGCCTCGTCGAAGGGTAGGCGGCCGCCGTCACCGCCGAGCACGGCCACCCCGACCAGCCCGTCGGCCACGGGGGTCACGTAGGCCTCGGTGTGCTCGGCCCAGTGCACCTCCACCCGGTCGGACCAGGGACGGACCGCGTAGTGCCGCCGCAGGCCGTATCGGCGGCCGCCGGGGGCGGGCCGCTCGAGCCCGAGCGCCCGTCGCAGTGGCGAGTGCAGGCCGTCGGCGGCCAGCAGCCAGGAGGCACGCAGCCCCGCGGCGGAGACCCCGGCCGCGTCCTGCTCGACCGGTCCGACCCTGCCCCGGACGCGCGTCACCCCGGCGATGTCCGCCTGCGAGGCCAGCAGGGTGTGCAGCGCGGTGCGCCGGACCCCGAGGCCCGGTCCGTCGCGGAAGGTGGCCGACACGGCCCGCCCGGGGGTGAGGTACCGGATCCCCACGAACGGGCGGCCGACCGGCTCGACGCCGAGACCCCGGAGCTCGGCCAGGGCGGCGGGCATCAGCCCCTCGCCGCACGCCTTGTCCACCGGGTCGGTGCGGGGCTCGACCACGGCGACGGTAAGACCCGCGGCACGCGCGTGCAGCGCCGCCACCAGGCCGACCGGACCAGCCCCGGCGACCAGCAGGTCGACGTCGGGCACGTCACCTCCCCCGGCGCGGTGGCGCTGCCGGGGTCAGCGTCGCGAGGGCACTCTCCTCGGCGGCCACCCGGGTCCGCAGCAGGACGGCGTTGGCCACGGTGAAGACCAGGGCCGTCAGCCACGCCGTGTGCACGAGCGGCAGGGCGAAGCCTTCGACGACGACGGCGAGGTAGTTGGGGTGCCGGAGGAACCGGTACGGGCCGCCGGTGACGGCGGCCATCCCGGGGACGACGACGACCCGCGTGCACCACTGCCGGCCGAGGGTCGTGATGCACCACCAGCGCAGCGCCTGGGACGCGAGCACCAGCAGCAGCATCGGCCAGCCGAGCCAGCCGTGGAACGACCGGTCGCCCACCAGCACCTCGACCAGGGCCCCGACGAGCAGCCCGGCGTGCAGCAGCACCATCAACGGGTAGTGACCGCCGCCGGTCTCGACCCCGCCCCGCGCCAGCGACCAGCTCCGGTTGCGCTCGCTGACGACGAGCTCGGCTATGCGCTCCAGCCCGACCGCGAGGACGAGCGCGAGGAACCACGCGTGGCTGGTCACCACCGGAGCAGCACCAGCTCGGCACAGAAGCCCGGTCCCATCGCGAGCAGCACACCCGGCGCGCCCGCCGTGGGCGCGGACGGCCCCCTGTCGGCGAGCGTGTCGGCGAAGACGTGCAGCACCGAGGACGACGACAGGTTGCCGACCTGCGCCAGCGACGCCCAGGTGCGTGCGAACGCCTCCCGCGGCAGGGCCAGCGCGTTCTGCATCGCCTCGAGGACCCGGGGGCCGCCGGGGTGCGCGACCCACGTGTCGACGTCGCCGATCTTGAGATCGTGGTCCCCGAGGAAGGCCTCGACGTCGTCGCCGAGGTAGCTCTCGACGACCTCCGCCACCCCTGCGCTGAGCACGATCCGGAAGCCGCTGCTGCCGACGTCCCACCCCATCACCCGCTCGGTGTCCGGGTACATCCGGCTGCGGGAGGCGAGCACGTGCGGACCGGGCAGCCCGAGGCGTCGGGCGCGCCGCTCCCCCACCATGACCACCGCGGCGGCGCCGTCGCCGAACAGCCCGCTGCCGACCAGGTTGGCCATCGACGTGTCGTCGCGCTGGATGGTCAGCGAGCACAGCTCGACCGAGAGCAGGACGGCCACGGCGTCCGGGTCGCCGCGCAGCAGGTCGTGCACGCGGGCGATGCCGGCGGCTCCCGCGACGCAGCCGAGGCCGAAGACGGGGACCCGGCGGACGTCCGGCCGCAGGCCGAGGACCGGCACCAGCCGGGCGTCCAGGCTGGGTGCGGCGATGCCGGTGACCGACGTGGTGACGATCAGGTCGACGTCACGGGGCGTGAGCCCGGCCGTCGCGAGCGCGTCCGTCACGGCGCGGGCGCCGAGCTCGGTCGCGACCCGGATCCACGCGTCGTTGGCGGCGGTGAACCCGTCGAGCCCCGCGTACTCCGCGAGCGGCAGCGCCAGGTGCCGGTGCCGGACCCCCGCGTTCCGGTGCAGCCGGTCCAGCACCGCGCGCTGCCCGCCGGGCGGGAGCACGATCGAGGCGAAGGCCTCGGTGATCTCCTCCTGGGCGTAGCGGTGCTCCGGGAGTGCCGGCGCGACCGCGACGACCTGACTCACTCGCCCATCCCTGCGCTCGCCTCTGGCCGGTCGTCCACAAGCCCCTCGTCCGTTCGGTCCGTTTCCCCAGCTCTTCCCGCGAACCCTTCAGATGTGCGCGGTGGAACCGACACTAAGGGGGCAAGGTAGAGGTGACCTGCATCACAGGTCGCTTTCCCGCCGGCCCGACCGGCTCGCACCGCATCGACGAAAGCCGCAGACCATGTGTTCGCACCAGCCGCAGTGCCCCTCGGCGCAGGCCCCCGACCGGGAGGCCGCCCACACCCTCGCCTGCCATCCGGAGCAGGGCTGGAGCCTCCTGTGCAACGGGGTCGTGCTCTTCGAGGACACCGGCGAGCTGCTGCCCGATGGCACGGTCATCGGCCCGCACCGCCCTACCGACCACGTCATCGCCGCCTGACTCCGTCTCGCGCCGTTCTCCCGAAGGAGCCCACCCGTTCTACGGGTGCGGCTCCCTTCGCGGTTTCAGGGGGCCGCTGGGTCGCTGGCACGCCGACCGCGCGGCGCAGCTCTCCCGCCGTTCAGGGTTCGGTCAGAGCGGCTTCGGACGAGGACGACCCTCGGCTGCCGGGCTGGGCGCCGTCGGTCCTGATCCCGCCGTCTCGAGGGGTGGGACGGACGTGAGCCCTACCGCGGCTTGTTCGTGTCGGCCGTGGCCTGCAAGACGCGGTTGACCCGAAGACGCCACGGCAAGGGGCTCGGCGCAGGGATTTCGTCCCGAATGGCGGGACATGACCAACGGCGACCGGCCGGGCACCCGAGGGTCGTCCTGATCTGAAGCCGCTTGTGGCCGCACCACCAACGGCGACCGGCCGGGCACCCGAGGGTCGTCCTGATCTGAAGCCGCTTGTGGCCGCACCACCAACGGCGACCGGCCAGGCACCCGAGGGTCGTCCTGATCTGAAGCCGCTCTGACCTGAGCCACCAACGGCGGGAGCGACCGTCAGTAGCTCCGCACGGATCGCCGACCCTGGCTGCACGGGTCGCCGAACCGCGCCGCAAGGATCGCCTCAGTCGCTGTAGCTGTCGACGGGCGGGCAGCTGCAGACCAGGTGACGATCGCCGTACGCGCCGTCGATCCGGCGGACCGGTGGCCAGTACTTGGTCGCCGGGGTGACCCCGCTCGGGAAGACCGCCTCGACGCGCGGGTAGCCGTGCTCCCACTCGCCGGCCAGAGCGGCCGCGGTGTGCGGCGCTCCGCGCAGGGGGTTGTCGTCGCGGTCCAGCTCACCGTTGCCGACGCGGGTGATCTCCTCGCGGATCGCGATCATGGCGTCGCAGAACCGGTCGAGCTCGGCGAGGTCCTCACTCTCGGTCGGCTCGATCATCAGGGTGCCCGCGACCGGGAAGGACATCGTGGGCGCGTGGAAGCCGTAGTCGATCAGCCGCTTCGCGACGTCGTCGACGGTCACGCCGGTCTCCTTGGTGACGGGCCGCAGGTCGACGATGCACTCGTGGGCCACCAGGCCCGACCCGCCGGTGTACAGCACCGGGAAGTGCGGACCGAGCCGCGCGGCGACGTAGTTGGCGTTGAGGATCGCGACCTGGGTCGCCCGGGTCAGTCCCTCTCCGCCCATCAGCCGCACGTACGCCCACGAGATGGGCAGGATCCCCGCGCTGCCCCACGGTGCTGCCGACACCGGGCCGACACCTGTCTCAGGCCCTGCGGCGGCTGACATCGGGTGGTTCGGCAGGTACGGCGCCAGGTGCGCGCGCACCCCTACCGGACCGACTCCCGGTCCTCCACCGCCGTGCGGGATGCAGAACGTCTTGTGCAGGTTGAGGTGCGAGACGTCGGAGCCGAAGTGACCCGGCCGCGCGACACCGACCAGCGCGTTGAGGTTCGCACCGTCGACGTACACCTGCCCGCCGGCATCGTGCACGAGGCCGCACAGCTCGGCGATGTCCTGCTCGAAGACACCGTGGGTCGACGGGTACGTGACCATGATGGCGGCCAGGTCGTCGGCGTGCTCCTGGACCTGCGCGCGCAGGTCGTCCATGTCGACGTCGCCGCCGGCTGCGGTCTTCACGACGACGACCTTCATGCCGGCCATCACGGCGGAGGCGGCGTTGGTGCCGTGAGCGCTGGACGGGATGAGACAGACCGTGCGCTCGCCCTGGCCGTTGGCCCGGTGGTACGCGCGGATCGCCAGCAGGCCCGCCAGCTCGCCCTGCGAGCCGGCATTCGGCTGCAGTGACACCGCGTCGTAGCCGGTGACCTCGGCCAGCCACGATTCCAGCTGACGGATCAGCTCGGCGTAGCCCTCGGTCTGGTCGGCCGGCGCGAACGGGTGCACGGCCGCGAACTCCGGCCAGGTGATCGGCTCCATCTCGGCGGTGGCGTTGAGCTTCATCGTGCAGGAGCCGAGCGGGATCATCGACCGGTCGAGGGCGAGATCCTTGTCGGAGAGCCGGCGCAGGTAGCGGAGCATCGCGGTCTCGGAGCGGTGCGAGTGGAAGACCGGGTGGCTGAGCACCTCGTCGTCGTCGTGCCGGAGCAGCTCGTCGGGCAGCCGGTCCGAGGTGTCCAGCTCGACGAGGTGGACGGCCGTCGCCCCGAAGGCGGCCAGGACCGCCGACAGGTGGTCGCGCACCGTGGTCTCGTCGGTCGTGATCCCGACGTGGTCGTCGTCGACGCGACGCAGGTTGACACCCTGGTCGACGGCGGCGGCCACGACCTCGGCGGCGCGGCCTGGCACCCGCACCAGGACGGTGTCGAAGTACGCGTCGTGGACGACCTCGACGCTGTCGAGACCAGCCAGACCGGAGGCGAGCGCACCGGCGTAGGCGTGGGTCCGCCGCGCGATCGTCCGCAGCCCCTCGGGACCGTGGTACACCGCGTACATGCCCGCGACGACGGCGAGCAGCACCTGCGCGGTGCAGATGTTCGAGGTCGCCTTCTCGCGGCGGATGTGCTGCTCGCGGGTCTGCAGGGCGAGCCGGTACGCCGGCGCGCCGTCGACGTCCTTGGAGACCCCGACCAGCCGGCCGGGCATCGAGCGCTCGAGACCCTTGCGCACGGACAGGTAGCCGGCGTGCGGACCGCCGAAGGCCATCGGCACCCCGAAGCGCTGGGTGGTTCCGACGGCGATGTCGGCTCCCATGTCGGCCGGGGAGCGCAGCAGGGTCAGCGCGAGCAGGTCGGCAGCCACTGCGACGACGGCGCCCTTGGACTGCGCTGCGGCGACCAGGTCGGTGAGGTCACGCACGGCGCCGGAGGCACCGGGGTACTGCAGCAGCAGACCGAAGGTGTCGCGGTCGGGCAGCCCGTCGGCGTGCACGTCGGCGACGACCACCTCGAGTCCGAGCGGCTCCGCGCGGGTGCGCACCACCGCGAGGGTCTGCGGCAGCACGTCGGCCTCGACGACGAAGACGGCGTCGGCCGGAGCCTTGCTGGTGCGGCGCGCGAGCGTCATCGCCTCGGCGGCGGCAGTGGCCTCGTCGAGCAGGCTGGCGCCAGCGACCGGCAGCCCGGTGAGGTCGGTGACGACGGTCTGGAAGTTGAGCAGCGCCTCGAGCCGGCCCTGGGAGATCTCCGGCTGGTAGGGCGTGTAGGCGGTGTACCAGGCCGGGTTCTCGAGCACGTTGCGCAGCACGACGGGCGGCGTGACGGTGCCGTGGTAGCCGAGACCGATCATGGACGTGAGGACCTTGTTGCGGGCGGCGAGCGCGCGCAGCTCGTCGAGCACCTCGCTTTCGCTCCGGCCGGCGTCGAGGGCGAGCGGCGTGGAGCTGTGCACCGAGGCCGGCACCGTGGCGTCGACCAGATCCTCCAACGAGGAGTAGCCGAGGACCGCGAGCATCTTGGCCTGGTCCTCCGGCGCCGGACCGATGTGCCGGCGGGCGAACGGCAGCCCGGCGTCGAGCGGCGACGGCTGGGCCGGCGTGGGGGGGTGCTGCTCGCGGTCGCTGCTCGTCACTCGGGCCTCCGGAGGGGTCGTCGGCCGCACGCCGGCGGCCGGCCGAGGTGCGGTCCCCCTCTGTCGCTGGTGCTCCAGAGCTGCCTCGACCGCGTGGTCCTGGGTGCCTGAGAGGTTCCGGGGAGGTTGCCCCTTCGGCGCCTCATCGACAAGCGGGATGAGGTCTCTCCCACGCGGGTTCGTGAGCAGGAACACCCTACCCCGCGGGCCGGGCCCGTCCCGAGATGCGACCAGGGGACCGGCAGGCCGCCGGTCCCCCCGAGTCGATGCGGTGGCGCGTTGCTACCCGGTCTGGCGGGCGGCCCGCCGGGCCGACAGCTCGTCGGTGCCTGCGCGCGACGGCTCGTCGTCGTGCGCCCGCTCCCCCGGCATCTCGGCGAGCGAGCCCTCGACCTCACGCCAGACCCGGCCGACGGCGATGCCGAAGACTCCCTGCCCGCCCTGCACCAGGTCGACGACCTCGTCGGCGGAGGTGCACTCGTAGACGCTGGCGCCGTCGCTCATGAGGGTGATCTGCGCGAGGTCGTCGACGCCGCGCTCGCGCAGGTGAGCGACCGCGGTGCGGATGTTCTGCAGCGAGACCCCGGTGTCGAGCAGTCGCTTGACCACCTTGAGCACGAGGATGTCGCGGAAGCCGTAGAGCCGCTGGCTGCCGGACCCCGCCGCACCACGGATGCCGGGCTCGACCAGGCCGGTCCGGGCCCAGTAGTCCAGCTGGCGGTAGGTGATGCCGGCCGCTGCGCAGGCCGTCGGCCCTCGGTAGCCCATGTCCTCGGGCAGCATCGGCAGGTCGTCGGTGAAGAGCAGGCCCTGCTGGCCGGCCTGCGCCCGGGCACGCGTACGCGCGACCGGGTCAGGCCCGTCAGCACCGGTGCTGCTGGAGCCGCTGTCGCTCACGCCGACCTCCGTCTCGCGCCCCCGCGGGGAAGAACCGGCTCCCCGCTGCGGGTCGGTCCAGGTGGGAGTTCCATCGGTGGAACTACACCAGGGGCGTTTCTTCCTGCGACGGTACGGCCGCCCCGGGCCCCCGGTCAACGACGGCGCGCCCGTGGCGGCGAAAAGTCTCACCCTCACCTCGAGGTTCACGCGGACCGCACCCGCGGTGCTCGTTCGCGGGGTGCGGGGCTCACGGGGGCGCGGGACCCTCGAAGTCCTCCGGTGAGATCTGGTCGAGGAACTCGCGGAACTTCTCCACCTCGTCCTCCTGCTCGTCGGGGATGCTGATGCCCGCCTCGGCGAGCACCTCCTCGGCGCCGAAGATCGGGGTCGACGTGCGGAGGGCGACGGCGATGGCGTCGGACGGGCGGGCGCTCACCTCGAGGCCGGAGGCGAAGACCATCTCGGCGTAGAAGACGCCGTCGCGCAGCGAGGTGATGCGCACCTGGGTGAGCTCCTGGCCGGCCGCCTCGAGCAGGTCGCGGATCAGGTCGTGGGTCAGCGGCCGCGGCGGCACGACTCCCTGCTGGGCGAACGCGATCGCAGTCGCCTCCCCCGCGCCGATCCAGATCGGCAGGTAGCGCTCGCCGCCGGATTCCTTGAGCAGGACGATCGGCTGGTTCGACGGCATCTCGACCCGCACCCCGACGACGTCCAGCTCGTTCACCTCACCCACACTACCCGCGCGCATCGGCGCGGCCGGGGTGGTGGGCGGTCGGATTCGCTAGCGACCTGTGACGTCGCGCAGCCGGGTGCGCACCAGCGCGGTGTGCAGCCGCAGTGACAAGGCCCCCATCTCGCGCGCGACCTCCTCGGCGCGTGCTCTGGCCTGCGGGCTGCGCTGCCGCAGCAGCGGGCCGACGACCTGCCCGACGAGGTCGACCTCGCGGTCGGCGGCGGTGCGGAACGACCGCAGGTGCCGCGGCTCGAGACCGAAGTCGGCCATCTCCGCGACGGCGGTCGCGATGACCAGTGCGTCGGCGTCGAAGAACTCGTCACCGCTGCGCCCGCGGATCGCCGCCACCAGTCCGTAGCCCTCGATCTCGGCCAGCAGGTCGGCGTCGATCTGCGCCGACACCTGGAGCTCGTCCCGGGACAACCGCAGCTCGGTGGTCTCACCCATCGCCCGCGGCCCGGGTGCCCAGTCCGGCCGACCGGCGGAGCTCGGCGCCTGCGGGCGCCCGCCCGGGATCGCCGGTGGCTCGAGGCCACGGTCGAGCGCGCTGAGGTGCTCCTTGATCACCCGGAGCGGCAGGTAGTGGTCGCGCTGGGTGGCCAGCACGTAGTGCAGCCGGGCGACATCCGCATGGCTGAACTTGCGGTAGCCGGACGGGGTCCGCGCCGGCTCGACGAGACCTTCGGACTCCAGGAACCGGATCTTGGAGATGGTGACGTCGGGGAAGTCGGTGCGCAGCTGCGTCAGCACCTCCCCGATGCTCATGAGCGACCGGGAGGGAACAGCGCTCATCGACGCAGGCTCATCCCTGCTGGGCTGAGGGATAGAAGACCAGGCGGTACTTGCCGACCTGGACCTCGTCGCCCCCGGCGAGGGTGGTGTCGTCGATGCGTTCGCGGTTGACGTAGGTGCCGTTGAGCGAGCCCACGTCGCGGACATGGAAGCCGGTGTCGCCGCGGACGAACTCCGCGTGCCGCCGCGAGACGGTGACGTCGTCGAGGAAGATGTCCGACGACGGATGCCGGCCGGCCGTGGTGGTGTCCGAGTCCAGCAGGAACCGGCTGCCGCTGTTGGGACCCCGACGGACGACGAGCAGCGCGGACGCGGGTGGCAGGGCGTCGACCGCTGCCTGGTCGGCCGTCGAGAGCGCCTCGGAGCGCTCCTTCTCACCCTCACCCGGCTCGAAGCCGGCGTTGATCGTGATGGTCGACGTCTCACCGGGTGACGGCGAAGCGGCGGTCGCCGGCTTGAGCGCGGCCCCGCAGCTGCCGCAGAAGCGTGCGTCGTCGGTGTTGCTGTGACCGCACTGGGTGCAGAACGGCATCGAGGCTGCCTCCCTCGCCACGAGGGCGGGTGGGTAGCCGCCGGCCACGGTGGTGGCCGCCGGACGGGACGGACGGGCGGGGTGCTGCCGGACAGGCTACGACCTCGGGACGGCGCGTTCCGGGCGAACTGTCGACCTCCACCCCAGGTCGAGGGGATGGTGGTGGTGGGGAACCTACGGCCCGCTGTGTTTCGGGGTCAACCGGCTCGGCGCGTCGCCGGTCCTCCCCTTCCCGGGCGGGCCAGCACGTCAGGGGCCGAGGGTGCCCTGGTACGCCGCGGCGTCGAGCAGGCCGTCGGCCGCTGCCGCGTCGTCCGGCCGGATGGTGAACATCCAGCCGTCGCCGTAGGGGTCGCTGTTGACCAGCTCCGGTGAGGTGTCGAGGGCCTCGTTGCGCTCGACGACGGTGCCGCTCACCGGCGCGTACAGGTCGGAGACGCTCTTGGTCGACTCGACCTCGCCGCAGGTGTCGCCGGCCTTCACCTGGCTGCCGGCCTCGGGCAGGGTCACGAAGACGATGTCGCCGAGCGCGTCCTGCGCGTAGTCGGTGACCCCGATCCGCAGGGTGTCACCCTCGGTGCGGACCCACTCGTGGTCCGTCGTGTACCGCAGGTCCTCGGGGATCACGCGCCCTCGCTCACTGGTCGTTGTCGTCGTTCGCGGCCGGCCGAGCGTAACGAGGCGACGGAGCGGCCCGCAAGGACGTGATGTCCACCTGGTCCCGCTGGGTCACCACGCCCTGCGCCTCCTTCTGCCGCAGCACGTCCAGGACCCCGCCGGGGATGCCCAGCGCGGCTTCCAGGGTGCGGGGGTCCCCGATCACCAGGAAGCGGTACGGGGAGCTGAGCAACGTGCCGTCGACGACGACACCCGGCCCGTCGACGCCGGTGTCCGCCGGGTCGACGAACGCGGTACTGGCGACCACCCGCACGGCCGGCCCGTCCAGCGTCGACAGCTCGACCGCCTCGGCGCCGGCGTCGCGCAGCTCCTGCAGGGTGTCGAGCAGCACCTCGGAGCCGACGTCGCCCCTCGGGTCGCTGATGGTGATCTCGACCCCCGGACCGGTCGCCGGGAGGGTGCCGGCGAGGACGCCCAGGACCCGGGCCCGGTCCTGCGCCGCCTGCAGCGCCGCGAGGGAGCCGCCGCTGCCGGCGGTCACCGCGGCGCGGGTGTCCTCGAGGTCGCGTGCCTCCTGCCGCAGGCGGTCGGCCCGTTCCGTGACGTCGTCGAGGATGCGCACGAGGTCGGTCTGGCGCAGGCCGTCCAGCCCGGTGTCCTGGGTCGAGCGCACCTGCACGACCACGGCGAACCCCAGGACGGCGCAGAGCAGCGCCGGCAGCAGGTGGCCGCGCTTGACCCGCGGCCGGAACGCCGACGCGAGCCGGGTCCATGCGTTGCGCTGCACCGAGCTGCGGACCGCGACCGCGTCCTCCCGCCCTGCTTCCGTCCCCGTCCCCGGCGCCGGCTCGCGGCCGTAACCCCCGTCGGGCAGGTCCACGCCCCGCTCGTGCCGCCCGCCGCGCGCCATCATCACGCTTTGAACAGCTGGCGCCGGATGGCGGCCGAGTTGGCGAAGATCCGGATGCCGAGCACGACGACCACTCCGGTCGACAGCTGTGTCCCGACGCCGAGCTGGTCACCCAGGTAGACGATGAGCGCCGCGACGGTCACGTTCGACACGAACGACACGACGAACACCCGGTCGTCGAAGATCCCGTCGAGCAGCGCGCGGACGCCGCCGAACACCGCGTCCAGGGCGGCGACCACCGCGATGGGGAGGTAGGGCTGGACCCAGGTCGGGACCGTCGGCTCCAGGAAGAGCCCGGCGACGATGCCCAGCACCAGCCCGACAGCGGCAATCACTGGTTCTTCCCCCTCGACACTGATCCGTCCTTGCTCTGGTCCGAGCCGCCGCCAGCTGCCCCGGGAACAGCCGGCGGCACGGCGTAGCGCAGCGTCACACCGACCGAGGCCGCCAGGTCGAGCGAGCCGTCGTCGGTGACCGTGGAGGTGATCCCGTAGCCCTTCAGGACCTGGAGGTAGCTGCCACCGAAGCCTCCCACGAACGTCGTGCGCAGCCGGTCCGGGTCGCCCACCGCCTCGACGACGTACGGCGGGGCGAGCGGACGGAAGTCGACGAGCACCGCCTCACCGGCGGATCGGATCGCGCTCAGAGCCGTGAGCCGCTGGCCGTTGACCGCGACCGCCTCGGCTCCCGCCGCCCAGATCTCGTTGACGACGGTCTGGAGGTCACGGTCAGTGACCCGACCCTGGTTGGCGGTCTCCGTGCGGGGGTCGACGTCGGCCCCGTCGGCGAGACCGCCGCTGTCGCTCGCGTCGTCCAGCCGGACGACCATCCCGGGGCCGCTGACGGCCACCGCGCCGGTGGCCGCCTCCAGCTCGTCGAGCCGGGCGGCCAGCTGCGCACCCTCCCCGGTCAGTGTGAGCGCCTGGCGCTGCGCACGCTGGACGGACGCGCGCTGCCGGTCCAGCCGACGCTGGGCGGCCTCGTTGTCGTCGGCGCGCTGCTGCACCTCGGCCACCAGCGCGTCGCGGGCCTGGGCGACCGACCCGGCCCGCTCACGGGTCTGCGCGAACGCGGTGGCGAGGAGCAGCCCGACGGCGAGCAGTCCGACGGCCAGCACCCAGACCGACCCGCGACCGGCCGGCTCGCCGGCATCGCGGCGCGCTGCCGCCCGGGCGTAGCCGTCGTCCAGGGATCCCTCGACGAGATCGCGCAGCAGCAGCATCGAGTCGGCCCGGCTGGGCGGCTCGTCGGTGCGGGGCGGGGCAGGCGTCGGCATCGTGGCCATCGTCGCAGAACAGCCACGACGGTCCGCCCAGCGCCTCAGCCGGTGCGGGAGACGACCCCGGACCAGTGCTCCAGCAGCGCCGCCGAGGCGACGTCGTCGGCCGCCTCCGCCCACACGTGCGTGACCGGCTCGGCCGGGTCGGGCAGCACCAGCGCCCACCCGCCGTCGTCCTCGAGCACGCGGACGCCGTCCGTGGTGTCGAGCGGCCGGGTCCCGGCAGCCTCGACCACAGCGCGCATCACCATCCCCTTGGCCGCCCACGGGGTGGGGACGGCGCGGCGGCTGACGTGGCTGCGTGGGATGCGCGCGTCGATCTCGGACACCTGTAGCTGGGTCCGCGCCACGAGTCCGGCGATCTGCACGAACGCCGCGATGCCGTCGTACGTCGTGGAGAACTGCGGAACGACGAAGCCGCCGCGCCCGTCACCGCCGAACACGACGCCTGGAGCAGACACCGCCTCGGTGACGGCCGCAGCGTTGGTGGCCACCCAGCGGATGTCCACACCGTGGAAGGCGGCGACCTGCTCGGCCACCCGAGTGGTCGTGACCGGCAGGGCGACCGTGCCGCCGACCGACTCGGCAGCCACCAGGTCGAGCACCACGAGGAGCGCACGCTCGTCGTCGATCGGCGCGCCCTTCTCGTCGACCAGCGAGATGCGCTCCCCGACCGGGTCGAAGTGCACGCCGAAGTCGGCTTTGCTGGAGGCGACCAGCCGGCCGAGCCGCAGCATGGCCTCCGCGCGCTCGGCCGTGGTCTCGGTGGGCGACGCCTCGTCCAGGCCGTTGTTGATGGTGAGCACGTCGAGCCCGAGCCGACCCAGCAGGGTGGGGAGCACGAGCGAGGCCGTGCCGCCGCCGGTGTCGACGACGACCTTGAGATCGGTCTCGACCAGTCCCTTGATGTCGACCCGGCGCAGGAGCTCGAGGGCGTAGGCCTCCATGACGCGCGGCGGGAACGACAGGTCCCCGATCTCGCCGGGGAAGGCTCGGCGGAACTCGGCCCGCGAGAACGTGCGCTCGAGCCGCCGCTGCCCGGCGTGCGAGAGGTCGGCCCCGTGCCGACCGAGGAACATGATGTCGACCGACTCCGCCTGACCGGGCGAGGTGCGGATGACCATGCCGCCGGCGCTGCCCTCCGCGGTGGCCAGGCGGGCGACCGGAACCGGGACCACCTCGAGGTCGACGACGTTCATGGCGCTGAACGTGAGGGCCCCGGTCACCGCCCGCTTGAGCGCGCGGGCAGCCCGGGACACGTCGCGCGAGATCGTGACGGTCGAGCCCTTCTTCAGTGTGCTCGCCCAGGCGCTGGCCAGCCGGACGGCGAGCTCCGGCGTGATCTCGACGTTGACGATGCCGCTGACACCGCGCGGCCCGAACAGCCGTCGCTGGCCGCGGGACTCGAACACCATGTCGGAGCTGACGACGGCCCCGGCCTCGACGCTCTTGTACGGGTAGACGCGGACGCCCGCGGAGACGATGGCCTCCTCGCCGATGACGCACTCGTCGCCGACGACGACGCCCTCCTCGATGCGCGCACCGCGCATGACGTCGGTGTTCTTGCCGATGACGCAGGCTCGCAGGTTGGTCTGCGGGCCGATGAAGACGTTGTCGTGCACCACGGCACGGTGCAGGAAGGCGCCGGACTTCACGATCACGTTGCTGCCGATCACCGTGAACTCGCGCAGCTCGGCACCGGCCTCGACCTTCGCGTAGTCGCCGACGTAGAGCGGGCCCTTGAGCACGGCCTCGGGGTGTACGTCGGCTCCCTCGGCGACCCAGACACCGCTGCTCACCTCGAACGCGTCGAGGTCGACGTCGACCTGTCCGGTGAGCACGTCGGCCTGCGCCCGGACGTAGGACTCCTGGGTGCCGACGTCCTCCCAGTAGCCCTCGGCGACGTAGCCGTAGACCGGCAGGCCGGCCGCCAGCAGCTGCGGGAACACGTCTCCCGACCAGTCGACCTGCTCGCCCTCGGCGACGTGGTCGAGGACCTCGGGCTCCATCACGTAGATGCCGGTGTTGACGGTGTCCGAGAAGACCTGCCCCCAGGTCGGCTTCTCGAGGAACCGCTGCACCCGGTTGTCGTCGTCGACGATCGTGATGCCGAACTCCAGCGGGTCGGGCACCCGGGTGAGGCAGACGGTGACGAGCGCGCCCTTGTCCCGGTGGAAGGCCACCAGGTCGGTGAGGTCGAAGTCGGTCAGCGCGTCACCGGAGATCACGAGGAAGGTGTCGTCGCGCAGCAGGTCCTCGGCGTTCTTCACGCTGCCCGCGGTGCCGAGCGGGGTCTCCTCGGTGGCGTAGTGCAACGTCATGCCGAGCTCTTCGCCGTCGCCGAAGTAGTTGCGCACCAGGCTGGCGAGGAACTGCACCGTGACCACGGTCTCGGTGAAGCCGTGCCGGGCGAGCAGCCGCAGGACGTGCTCCATGATCGGCTTGTTGACGATCGGCAGCAGCGGCTTGGGCATGCTCACCGTCATCGGGCGCAACCGGGTGCCCTCGCCGCCCGCCATCACGACCGCCTTCACCCGGACCACCTTCCGCCAGGGGCTCGCGCGCTCACGCTGGGACCCCCTCCGGCTCGTCGTGCAGCAGGCCGCGAACCTGCACCAGGTACAGGACCCCTGCCCACCAGTAGAGGGCCGTACCCCAGATCGCGAACGCCCAGCCGAAGGCGTGCGCGACGTCCCCGAGCGTGTTGGTCCACTCGCCGAGCAGGATCAGGGGGAAGCCGGACAGCAGGTTGAACGTCGCCGCCTTGCCCAGGTAGTGCACCGGGAGCGGACCGTACCCGCGCCGCTTGAGCAGCGGCAGGGTCGTGGCCAGCAGGACGTCGCGCCCGACGAGCACCAGGGTCAGCCAGAGCGGCACCACATCGCGGATCGTCAGTCCGATCAGGGTCGCGAGGATGTAGAGCCGGTCGGCGGCCGGGTCGAGCAGGGTGCCCAGCCGGCTGGTCTGCCCCCAGGCACGGGCGATCTTGCCGTCGAGGTAGTCGGTGACGCCGCTGACCATGAGCACCAGCACGGCGGGACCGTCGTGCTCGGACAGCACCAGCCAGAAGAAGAGCGGGACGCCGACCAGGCGCAGGACGCTGAGCGCGTTGGGCAGGGTCAGCACCCGGTCGCTCGGTGTCACGGCAGCCGGCACGCAGGTCCTCTCTCGGCGCGGACCGGCGTACCCGGTCCGCGGCCTTCGACCCTAGTCGCGCCCGGTGACGAACGGACGGCCACCAGGTGACCGCCGGTGCTCAACCGGCTCGTGGACGGTCGGGCGGCAGCGCCCAGGTCAGGACTCGCCGGTGCGGCCGTCGATCAGCTCGCGGACGACGTCGAGGTGGCCCAGGTGCCGGGCGTGCTCCTGGAGGAGGTGCAGCAGGCAGCGCTCCAGCGTGGCGGCGTCGGCGCCCTCCCACCGCTCCCCCGGCGCGCCGACATCCTCGAGCCGGTGCCGGCGGGCGATCGCTGCGGTGACCCGGCCGCGCTCGCGCAGCGCCGCGAGCACCTCCGCCGGCGACTCGTCCGCCCCGACCAGCCACCGGCCGGCCCGGTCCTGGTCACCCCAGGGCTCGTCCACGGACGTCCCCTCGAAGCCCCACTCGAGCCAGCGCATCTCGACGAAGGTGAGGTGCTTGACGAGCTCGAGCGGCGACCACCCCGAGGGGAGGACGCTGGCTCGCAGCTGCTCCTCGGTCAGGCCGGCGACCTTGTCGAGGAGCACGCCGCGGAAGTAGTCGAGGTAGCGCACGAGGACCGCGGTCCGGTCGTCGGCCTGCTCGGTCGGTGCCGGGAACGGGAGCGTCATGCCGACCGTCCTACCCGACCGGACCGTCCAGCGAAAGATCGTTTGCGACCTAGGTCCCCGACACGCCGGGCGTCGCCCCGGCGTGTCGGGGCGTCAGGTCGCAAACGAGCGCACCAGGTGGTGGGTGGGGCTAGCGGATCCGCGCGCCGGTCTCGCGCGTCGAGTAGCCGCCGAGCGCCTCGACCGATGCCCGGAAGGCCGGGTCGTCCATCAGTGCGAGCAGCGGGTCGAGCACCCCGCTGCCGAGGATGTCCGGTGTCGTGACCAGGTCGTAGGGCTCCTCGGCCACCGGCACGAAGTCGAGCCCGAACGCTGCGGCGGCGGCGCGGATGCCGAGGCCGGCGTCGGCGCGCCCGGACGCCACGGCAGCGGCCACGGCGAGGTGGGTGCTCTCCTCGCGGCCGTAGCCGTCCACGTCCCCCGGGTCCACCCCGAGCCGGGCCAGCTCGTGGTCGAGCAGCACCCGGGTGCCGGCGCCGCGCTGCCGGTTGACGTACCTGAGCCCCGACCCCGCGAGGTCGGCGACGCCCGAGAGACCGCGCGAGTTGCCCGGCGCGACGAGCAGGCCTTGCTGACGGTGCACCAGGCGCACAACGGCCCCGGCTCCGGGTCCGAGGACACGGTCGAGGTACGGCAGCGTGTAGTCGCCGGTCGAGGGGTCGAGCAGGTGCGAGCCGGCGACGTGGCAGAGCCCGTCGCGCACGGCCCCCAGCCCGCCGAGCGAGCCGACGTTGGACGACACGAGCGTCAGGCCCGGGTCACGCTCGCGCAGCGCCGAGGCGGCCAGGTCCAGCACGAGGTCGTGGGATCCGATCGCCACGATGCTGCGCGCCACCTCCTCGAGTCCGCGCAGCAGCTCCACCTCTACGTCCTCGCCTGCGTGGTGACCCTCCAGGCCGGCCGGCACGACGAGCAGGCCGTCGGCGCGCACCAGGGAGGTCAGGACCCCGGCGCCCCGCGGCAGCGGGGTCGCGACGACCCGGCCGCCGACCAGTCCGAGCCGCACCCGCACCCAGTCGTCCGCCCCGGCCTGCGAAACCAGCTTGCGAGCCAGCCGGGCCGTCGTGGTCGGCCGACGCACCGGGGCCGCGCCCTCCAGCCCGGCGAGCAGCGGCGCGGCGAAGATGTCGAACGTGAGTGCGGCGGACACCGGGAATCCCGGGGCGCCGAGCACGGGCGTCGCGTCGACGACCCCGAGGACCACGGGATGACCGGGGCGCACCGCGACGCCGTGCACCGCCAGCACGCCCTCGTCGGCGACGACGCGCGCTGTCCAGTCGTCCCGGCCGGCGCTCGACCCCGCCAGGACGACCACCAGGTCGCTCGAGGCGGCGGCGGCGTGCACGGCGGCGGCGATCAGCGGCCGCTGGTCCGGGACGACCGCGGTCACCGCCACCTCGGCACCCAGCACCCGCGCCTGGGCGGCGATCATCAGCGAGTTCGTGTCCAGGATCTCGCCCGGCCCGAGCGGCTCCCCGACAGCCCGGATCTCGTCCCCGGTGGGGATCACCGTCACCCGGGGAGCCCGGCGTACGACGAGCTCGGGAACACCTGCGGCCGCGGCCGCCGCGAGGTCGTAGGGCCGCATCCGGTGGCCAGCGGGCAGCAGCAGCTCGGTGGCGGCGACGTCCTCGCCGACGTGCCGGACGTGCGTCCATGGCGCGACGGCGGCGCGCAGCTCCGCTCCGTCCTGCGTGCGGTGCACGTGCTCGCGCATCACGACCGCGTCGCGCCCCTCTGGCACCGGGTCGCCGGTGTCGATCACCTCGAACTGCCTCGGGTCGAGGATCAACGGGGTGCTCTCGCTGGCGCCGTAGGTGTCCCGGGCGGTCACCGCGATGCCGTCCATCGCGGCGGCGTCGAAGTCCGGGGACGACCGGCGGGCCCAGACCGGCGCGGCGGTGACCCGGCCGAGAGCGTCGGCGACCGGCACCGTCACCGGCTCCACCCGCGCCGGGCAGCCGGCGTCGGCGCAGGCGCGGGCCCAGGCCGCCGTGGCCTGGGCGGCCGGCACATCGTGGACGAACGGGCTCTCGCTCATCGCCCGAGGACCCGCGGCTGGACCCTCACCGGTACAGGGTGACGTCGACATCGGCCCCGGCCGGCAGGCCGGTGGCGTCCTCGGGCACGGCCAGCCAGCCGTCGGCGGCCGTGAGTACCGAGAGCAGGGCCGAGGCGCCGAACAGCGGCTGCGCCACCGGACCGCCCTCGCCCGCCACCACGCGCACCTGCACGACGTCGAGGCGGCCGGTCTGCGACGGCACCTGCCGGTCGAGCCGGGCGCGCACCCTCGGCTCGGGGGCCGGCCTGGTGGTGCCGGCCAGCCGTCGCACGAGCGGGACCCCGACCAGCCGGAACACCACCAGCGCCGACAGCGGGTTGCCGGGCAGGCCCACCACGGGCACTCCCGCGCAGTCCGCGAGCAGCGTCGGCTTCCCCGGCCGGATTGCGAGGCCGTGGCAGAGGATGCCCGGCTCCCCCAGCCGTGCGACGACCCCGGCGGTCTCGTCGCGGGCGCCGACCGACGACCCGGCCGAGACCACCACGAGGTCGCACCGGGCCAGCGCGTCCCGCAGCACCGACTCGAGCGCCGTGGCGTCGTCCCCGACGATGCCCAGCGGCACCGGCTCGCCGCCGGCCTCCCGGACCATCCCAGCGAGCGCGGACGACGTGGCGTCGCGTACCTGGCCGGGGACCAGGTCGCCGGTGGCCGGCGGCACCACCTCGTCGCCGGTCGAGAGGATCCCGACGCGGGGCCGGCGTCTGACGTCGACGGTCACGATCCCGGCAGCGGCGAGCAGGCCGAGGTCCTGCGCGCGCAGCGGCCGCCCGGCCGGCACGAGACCGGAACCGGCCGCGACGTCCTCGTCGGCGCGGACCGTGCCGTCGCCGGGCGCCACCGGTCGGGTCACCTCGACGGAGCCCGGCATCGTCTCCTGGGTGTGCTCGACCATCACGACCGCGTCGGCGCCGTCCGGCAGCACGCCGCCGGTGGGTACGGCGACCGCTCCCCCCGCGCGGACGGCCACCTCTGCTGGCCGGCCCATCGCGACCGAGCCGAGCAGGTCGAGGTAGCCGGGCAGCGCGTCGGACACCCCGAACGTGTCGGCCGCCCGGACCGCGAACCCGTCGACCGTCGAGCGCGCGAAGCCGGGCAGCGGACGGGTGGCGGTGACCGGCCCGGCCGGGGTGCGGCCGAGCGCCGCGTCGAGCGGCACGCTCTCGGCGTCGGTCGGTCCGAGGTCGGCCAGCAGGCCGAGCGCGGCGCCGACGGTCACGGTGGTGAAGAACTCGCGCCCGTGGGCGCGCGGGGCGGATGGCACGTGTCAGTCCCGCGGCTGCGGTCGCGCGGCGGTCCCGCCGCGCTGGAGGCCGAGCACGCTGGCGACCGGACCGAGCGCGACCTGCCCGAGGCCGCAGATGGAGGTCTTGCGCAGGGTCCGCTCGAGCTCGAGCACCTGGTCGCGGCCGGCGTCGTCGAGCCCGTCACCTGCCATCGCCGTCGTGAGCAGGGTGTGCGCCTTCATGGAGCCGACCCGGCACGGCACGCACTTGCCGCAGGACTCGTCCCGGAAGAACCGCAGAGTGTTGGTCGCCGCGGCGAGCAGGTCGGTGCCGGCGGCCATCACCACCAGAGCGCCCGAGCCGAGCATGCTGCCGGCCTCGGCCAGGGCGTCGAAGTCGAGCCGCGCGTCGAGCCCGTCCGGGCCGAGGAAGTTCGACGACGCGCCGCCCGGTTGCACGGCCCCGAGGGCCTGCCCGTCGGACACCCCGCCTGCGAGGTCGAGCAGGGCGCGCACCGTCGTTCCCATGGGGACGCAGTAGACACCGGGCCGCTCCACATGGCCGGAGACCGCGAAGAACTTCAGCCCGTCGCTGTCGCCGTGCCCCTGGTCCTTCCACCACTGTGCACCGCGGGTGGCGATCACCGGCACGTCGGCGAAGGTCTCCACCGAGTTGATGAGGGTCGGCCGGCCCCAGAGGCCGTGGACACCGGGGAACGGCGGCTTGTTCCGGGGCTCGCCCCGGTGCCCCTCCATGCACTCGAGCAGCGCGGACTCCTCACCGAGGATGTAGCCGCCCGGCGACACGAACACCTCGACCGACAGCCGCCGACCGCTCCCGAGGACGTCGTCGCCGAGCAGCCCCTCGGCGCGCAGCCGGCCTAGCTCTGCGCGCAGCACGTCGGCCTCCGGGCCGTACTCGTGCCGGATGAAGACCCAGCCCTCCTCGGCGCCGACGACGACCATGCCCAGGAGCAGCCCCTCGAGGACGAGGTGCGGCTGGTCGGCGAGGATCTGGCGGTCCTTGAAGGTGCCGGGCTCGGACTCGTCGGCGTTGCACACGACGTAGCGCGGCACGGCCTCCTGCCCTGCCACCAGCGACCACTTCCTGCCGGTGGGGAAGCCGGCGCCACCCATGCCGCGCAGGCCGGAGCTGGTGAGCGTCTCGACCAGGTCGTCGGCGGCGCGTCGTCCGGACAGCACGTCGCGCAGCACCAGGTACCGCTGCTCGTCCTCGTCGTAAGGGTCGTTGGGCCAGCGACGCCCCCTCAGGTCGCGGTACAGCTCCTGCGGGGTGCCGGCGCGAGCCGACTCGACCAGGGACTCGGCGAGGGCCGCACGGATCGGCTCGTCGTCGACCGCTGCCGCCGGTGCTGTGTCGCAGCGGCCGAGGCAGGACACCTCGCGTAGCTCGACGTCGTCGTCGGCGCCGTACCGCTCGCGCAGTGTGGCGATCTGCGCGTCGCCGCCGCGCAGCCAGCAGGTGAGGTCGTGGCACACGTGCAGTGACACCTGTGGCGGCGGCTCGGTGCGGAAGTGCGGGTAGAACGACACCAGCCCCTGGATCTCGTACAGCGGCCGGTGGGTGTCCTGGGACAGCGCGACGAGCTCCTCGCGCGGCAGCCAGCCGAGTCGGTCCTGGATCGCGTGCAGCGCCGGGACCAGGCTCGGCCCGGGGAAGCGCCCGTTGCGCGCCTCGGCGCCGGGCACCCGCCGCCCGTGGGTCACGCCGGTGCTCCCGAGGGCGACGGGGTGGCGCGAGGTGCCAGCCGGACGGCACAGAACTTGAACTCGGGGATCTTGCCGACCGGGTCGATCTCGTTGATGGTCAGCAGGTTGGCCGCGGCCTCGCGGAAGTGGAACGGGATGAAGACGTTGCCCCGCGCCTCGCGGGTCGACACCCGCACGTGCAGCTCGATCTCCCCGCGCCGTGAGGACACCCGCGCCATGCCCCCGTCGACGAGTCCGAGGTCGCGGGCGTCATCGGGGTGCACGTAGACCTCGGCCCGCGGGGCGATGGTGTCCAGGGCGAACGACCGCCGGGTCATCGACCCGGTGTGCCAGTGCTCCAGCAGCCGGCCGGTGTTGAGGACGAACGGGTACTCGTCGTCGGGCAGCTCCTTGGCCGGCAGCCACTCGGCTGCGACCAGGTGCGCCAGCCCGTCGCCGGTGTTGAACCGCTCGTCGAACATGACCACGGTGCCGTCGGAGTGCGCGGGGTCGTCGTTGGGGTAGAGCTTCCCGGTGCTGCCCAGCACGTCCCAGTCGAGGTTCCGGTAGCTCGGCATCAGGCCGACCATCTCGTCGAAGACCTCGCGTGGCGACTCGTAGGCCCAGTCCAGCCCGACCCGGCGGGCGATCTCCTGGGTGATCCACCAGTCCTCGCGGGCGTCGCCCGGCGGGTCGAGCGCCTTGCGGCCGCACTGCACCCGGCGGTCGGTGTTGGTGTAGGTGCCGTCCTTCTCCAGGTACGACGTGGCCGGCAGGATCACGTCGGCGAACTCGGCTGTCTCGGTGACGAAGATGTCCTGCACCACGAGGAAGTCCAGCGCGGACAGGGCCGTGCGCACCATGTTGGTGTCGGGGTCGGACATGAACGGGTTCTCGCCCATCATGTACATGGCGCCGACCCCGGGACCCCCCGACGGCGAGCCGTCGAGGATCGAGTGCACGATCTCGGTGACGGTGAGCCCGCGCTTCGATGGCAGGGGCGACCCCCACGCCTGCTCGAAGCGTCCGACCACCTCGGCGTCGTCGGCCGACTGGTAGTCGGGGAAGAACATCGGGATCAGGCCGGAGTCCGACGCGCCCTGCACGTTGTTCTGGCCGCGCAGCGGGTGCAGGCCGGCGCCGGGCTTGCCGACGTTGCCGGTGATGGCGCAGAGTGCGATGAGGCAGCGCGCGTTGTCGGTGCCGGTGGTGTGCTGCGAGATGCCCATCCCCCAGAAGATGATGCCGGCGGCGGCCTCGCCCCAGACCTTGGCGACGGTACGGATCAACGCGGCCGGCACGCCGGTGATCTGCTCGCCCCGCTCGGGCGGGTAGTCGGCCACGGTGCGCGCCAGCTCGTCGTAGCCGCTGGTGCGGTCGGCGACGTACTGCTCGTCGACCAGCCCGGTCGCGATGATCTCGTGCATGACCGAGTTGTAGAACGCGACGTCGGTGCCGGGCTTGAGCTGGCAGTAGAGGTCGGCGTGGTCGGCGAGCTTGTCGGCCCGCGGGTCGACGTAGATCAGGGTCGTCCCGTTGCGGCGGGCCTGCTTGAAGAACGACGACGCCACCGGGTGGTTGGCGGTGGCGTTGCTGCCGGTGATGAGCGCGACCTCGGCGTTGGCGACGTCGCCGTACGTCGTCGACACCGCGCCCGAGCCGATGCCCTCGAACAGCGCCGCGACGCTGCTGGCGTGGCAGAGCCGGGTGCAGTGGTCGACGTTGTTGGAGGTGAACGCGGTGCGCACGAGCTTCTGGAAGAGGTAGGCCTCCTCGTTGCTGCACTTGGCCGAGCCGAACCCGGCGATGCCGTCGGGCCCGCGCTCGGCGTGCACCTCGCGCAGCCGCCGGGCCACCAGGTCGAGCGCCTCGTCCCAGGTCGCCTCGCGGAAGTGCGGAAGGACCTCCTCGTAGGGCACGAGGCCCCCGGGCCTGCGCCGCTTCCGGCCCTCGCCCTGCTGTCCGTCGGTCGACCGGGCGTCGCCGCGGACATCGGCGGACAGCGGGCCCTTGGGGTACGACTCGTCGCGACGGATCAGGGGCACGGTGAGCCGCTGGGGCGAGGCTGCGTAGTCCCAGCCGTACCGACCCTTGACGCACAGCCGGCCCTGCGAGCCCGGCTGGTCGCGACCGTCGGCGAAGGCGATCGCGCCGCGCTCACGGTCGACGAAGTAGGTGAGGGCGCAGCCGACCCCGCAGTACGGGCACACGCTGTCGACGGCATCGAGCTCGGTGCGCGGCCGGATCGGGATCTCGCGGATCGGCTTGTTGGTGAGCGCACCGGTGGGGCACGAGGCGACGCACTCACCGCAGGTGACGCAGGACGAGGCGCCCATCGGGTCGTCCAGGTCGAACGAGATCCGCGTGGTGTAGCCCTTGCCGGAGCGGCCGATGACGTCGTTGCCCTGCAGGTCGTCGCAGGCCCGTACGCAGCGGTCGCAGAGGATGCACGCGTCGTGGTCGACGGCGATGACCGGGTTGGACACGTCGGTGCCGCGGCCGCCGCCGCGAGGCAGGTCACCGGCCTCGACGTCGTACCGCGCCGCGAGCCCGAGGAGCAGGTTGTCGCCGGTGGTCGTCTGCTTGGGATCGGCTTCTGGAGCCGGCTGGTCGGCGACCAGCAGCTCGGTCAGGGTCGCGCGGCTCCGTTCGATCTCGTCGGACGTGGTCGTCACCTCCATGCCGTCCTCGCAGGGGCGGACGCACGAGGCGGCATAGGCGCGACCGCCGACCTCGACGACGCACAGGCGGCAGACTCCGACCGGGTCCATCCGCTCGTCGTGGCAGAGCACGGGGATATCGATGCCCGCGTCGCGCGCCGCGGTCCAGATGGTGGTGCCTGCGGGCACGGTCAACGGTTGCCCGTCGATGGTGACGGCGACCGTCCGGGTGGACGAGGACGCATCGGCGGTCGCGGTCACCGGGTCACCCTCGCCCGTCGCCGGTCGGGATGTCCACTGCGCGCGGCCTTCCGTGCGCGTCGAGACCGCGGGCGGCCCAGTAGCCGTCGACCATGACCCGCAAACGCTCGGGGGTGAGCCGGGCGGAGCGGCCCGACGGCAGCTCGATCGGGTCGGCGAGCAGCCGTGGTGGCAGCCAGTCGTCGTCGGGCTGCCAGCCCTCGCGCAGGTTGTACTCCCTCTTGGTGAGCACGATCCGGCGCGCCGTGCTCCGCAGCTCGTCGGCATCCAGGTCCCAACCGGTGACGAGAGAGAGCAGGTGCGCCCACTCGCCCCACGGAGCGTCGGGGTCGTCCTCGTCGACGAAGACGCCGCGCAGGAACTTGCACAGGATCATCGAGTCGATGGCAGCTGCTCGGTCCTCGGTCTCGACGGCCGCGGCCACGTGCGGCGCACCGCCGTCGAGCCGGTCGAGGTCGCCGCCCAGATCGGCCTCGTAGGCACCGGACCTGTTGTGGTCGGCGCCGCGGGCGTTCACCGCCAGACCAAGCGCCATCGCGTGCAGGGTCCGCGGCTCGTAGCCGGGCAGCTCGAGGCCTTTGACGTGCACCGCGAACCGGTCGGACCCCCGGCCCAGATGCTCGGCGGCGGCGCGCGAACCCAGCGCCAGCAGTGGCCCGACACCGGTGCCGGTCCCGATCTCGTCCAGCGCGCGGAGCAGAGCCGGTCCGTCGCCGAACCGCAGCCAGGGTGCGTCGAGCAGGCCGCGCTCGGCGCACTCCATCGCCCACGCGATGGTGCCGCCGGCTGAGATGGTGTCGATCCCGAGGTCGTCGCAGCGGGCGCTTGCCTCCAGCACGTCATCTGCGTCCGAGACGCCGCACAGCGGTCCGAGCGCGAAGACGTTCTCGTACTCGACCCGCATCGTGCGGCCGCCCCGGCCCGGTGAGAGCTGGTAGATGTGCTCGCAGCCGATCGTGCAGGACGCGCAGCTGTTCTTCGCCTTGCCGCGCAGGTCGGCGAGCTCCTCGGCCGCGAGTGCCGGGGCTCCGTCGAAGGTCGCCTGCTGGAAGTTGCGGGTCGGCAGGGTGGAGAGCGCGTTGAAGGCGAGCAGGTTGGCCAGCGTCCCGAGCTCGCGGTACTTCGCCGTGGCGGCTCCGAACGACCGGGTACGCAGGTCCTTGGCTGCGGCCAGCACGCCGGCCGGGTCGGCCGGGGCGACCTTCGTCCGGGCACGGACGGCGACCGCCTTCACGTTCTTGGATCCCAGGACTGCGCCGAGCCCGCCCCTTCCCGCGTGCCGGCCGTCGTGCGAGAGGGTGGCGTACCGGATCAGCCGCTCCCCCGCCGGGCCGATGGCCGCGACCTTGAAGGCGCGCCCGAGCCGCTCGCGCAGCACCTCTTCGGTACGCGCGGCGGACATCCCCACGACATCACCGGCCGGTTCGAGCCGCACCTGGTCACCGTCGACGATCACGACGCTGGGCTGCGCGGCACGGCCCACGACCGCGATCGCGTCGTGACCGGTGAGCTTGCCGGCGATGGCGAAGTGGCTGGAGGCGAGCGCGTCGGTGAGCAGCCCGGTGAGCGGCGACTTGGCGACCACCGCGAACTTGGCACTGGTCGTCAGCGGGGTCCCCACCAGCGGGCTGAACACGAAGGCGAGCACCGCCTCGGGCGCGAGCGGGCCGACACCTGCCGGCGCGAGGTCGAGCAGCAGGCGGACGCCGAGGCCGGCGCCCCCGAGGTGCTCCCGCAGGACCCGGTCCGGCAGCGCCACGGCGCGGCTGCTGCCGTCGGTCACGTCGACGACGAGGACGCGGCCGAAGTAGCCGCCCGGAACCGCAGCCGGGGCGGACGTCAGGGCGGCCGTCCTCGCGGGCACGGCGGTGTCAGCCACCGGCGTCCGCCGAGAGGAACGCGACGGTGTCGCCGGCGTGCAGAGTCAGGTGCGGGTCGCGGCCGATCTGGTCGCCGTTCACGGCGGCCAGCACGTGCCGGTCGAGGACGAGGTCGACCGCCCGGGCGGCCTCCCCCACGGTCGCGGCGGCCACGGTCCGCGCTCCGCGGCCACCACGCTGGGCGAGCACGCCGAAGCACTCGACGACCACGCCCGGCCCCGGGCGCGACCGGGCGGCGTCGTAGTCAGCCGGCTCGTTCACGTTGACCACGGACTCCAGGGCGGGGTCCGCTGCGCGCAGCCGCGGGTCGGCGAGCAGCGCCTCGTCATCGAGCCGCAGCACCTCGGACTGCTCGAAGACGAACGCGGGCCGGAGCCGGTCCGCCGCCACCAGGTCGGCCACCCGGCCGGCCAGCCGCGTGCGGTACGCCGCAGCGAGCGGCTGCGGGTAGCCGCGCGCGATCGGCAGCACGACCTCCAGCGCCGGCTCGGCCAGCAGCGGCGCGACGACCCGCCGGACGAACGCGGGGTGCAGGAACGGCAGGTCGGTGGAGCTCACGTAGGCCACGCCGACCCGCTGCTCCAGCGCGGCCAGGCCGACGGCGATCCCCTGGAGCGGCCCGAGACCCTCCTGGTGGTCGTCCACGACCTCGACCCCCGGATGCAGGTCGGGCAGTGGCTGCCCGGGCGCCCGGACGACGACCACCGGTGCGAGCCCGGCACGCGCGAGCACGCCGCAGGTGCGTCGCAGCAGCGTGCTGCCGTGCCACTCGAGGTCGGCCTTGGGCCGGCCCATCCGCGACGACCGGCCACCGGCCAGCACGACGCCACCAGCCGCGCCCGGCAGCGGCGTCGCAGTCATGTCCACCCAGCGATCGTAGGCACGCTGTGCAGGAGCGCGGTCAGCCGAACAGGTTACGACCGTGCCGAGCGTCGACCACACGCCGTAGGACAGGGCGGCGACCGGCGAGATCCTGCGCGAGCCCGTCATCGACCCACGACGCGACTACCAACCCACCGGACGTCCACCCGGCCCCACAAAGAAAGAGGCCGAACCTGCAGATTGCAGGTCCGGCCAATTCCGATGTCCTGAGACATCACAGCGTCGGGCTGACAGGATTTGAACCTGCGACCCCCTGACCCCCAGTCAGGTGCGCTACCAAGCTGCGCTACAGCCCGGAACCCCGGCGGTGACCGCCGGAAGCGCGCCAACTCTAGCGCAGCGGCGGCTGCCCTCCGACGGCGCCGCCCGAGCATGCGCGCCGGCTTGGCGCCCCGGCACCGGTGGCTGGCGCGTGCACGTCAGAACGACGGCGGGGACTCGCCCGCGACCGGGCAGCGGCCCTCGAGGCGGCCGCACGCACCGGTGTCGCAGAGCCGACAGGTCCACCGGGTGGCACCGGCACCGCGCTTCAGGCCCGCGAGGACGCGGCCCGCGAGGTCGGCCAGTCGTTCCCGGTCACCTGGCGGCAGGACGTCGAGAGCCGAGGCGAGGAGCTCGGTGCGAGCGCTGCTGACGCCGGCCGCGGACCGGCTCCCCGCGGGGGTCAGCTGCACCACGGTCGTGCGGCCGTCCGGGCCGGGAGCACGGCGGACCAGTCCGGCCTGCTCGAGCCGGTCCACCAGCCGCACGGTCCCCGAGTGCGTCAGGCCGAGGACCTGCCGGAGCAGGTCGATGCTCGGGTCCCGCAGGAAGTGGCGCAGCGCGGACAGTGCCGCCGCACCAGACTCGGCCTGACCCGCAGCCTCGCCGACGGCACCCGCCATCCGGTCGGTCAGCGCGAGAGCCAGTGCTCCCAGGACGTTCGCCGCCCGGGCCTCGTCGGGACCGGGCGCGCGTGCGGCTGCCATACCGGGTGACGGGCGCGCGAGGCGCCGGGTCAGCCGAGCTCGTAGTCGAGGGTCATCGACGCCTCATCGCCCATCGGCGCGGTGAAGCTGCCGGTGCCGGTGATTCCGGCGAGGTCGCCGGTGCCCGAGCCCTCGACGACGGTGAGCTCACCCACGGCCTTCGCCCCGTCAAAGGTCCCGACGCTGCGCAGGACGAACGAGCCGTCCTTGCCGCCGAGGGTGCCCGTCACCGCGTGGATGCCGACGAACTCAGCGGCATCGGCGGCGGTGTAGGCCATCACCCAGCGGACCTCGGAGCTGCCCTGGATGTCGCCGGCCAGGTCCTGCTGGACACTGGCCTGGGTGAGCTTGCCGGGACCGCGCTCTGCGTAGGTCTGCTCGTCCCAGCCCTGGATCGTGAACGTGCCGTTGGCTGCTGTCATCCGTCCTTTATATGCCTGACTCACACATATGTCCAGGTTTCGCCGTCATCGGTGGCGGCCGGGCCGCCGGGCGCTCACTCGTGTCCGGCGACCCTGGTGTGCTCGGTCACCATCCGGGCGAACTCCTGGGCCTGGCGCTGGGCCCGTTCCCCCTCGGACTTCTGCACGCCCATGGCCGGCAGCGCCTGGCCGTCGGCGAGGTCGAGCAGCATCCAGGGGTCGTCCCGGAGCAGCCGCACACCGACGACCTCGGCCCACTCCAGCCGCCGTCGTCCGATCACGTTGACGACGAGCACGCCGGCATCCGAGGCCTCGACCCGCACGTCGGCAAGCCGGTGCATGACGAAGACGACGGCGAGAGCAACTGCGACGACACCGAGCCGAGAGGCGATGCCCCACGCGTGCGGCCCGCCGCTGGGCAGCGCGATCGCCAGCGCCACCAGCGTGACGAGCACCGCGAGCGCGATCGCGTAGACCACCGCGCGGGCCCGGACGGGCCGCAGCACGGTGCGCCCCGGTGCGGCGCCGCGGCTCACAGCCGGCAGGCGTGGATGTCGGTGACGAGGATGCCGCGGGCGCCGATCTCCCACAGCTCGTCCATGATCTTGTTCGTCTCCACCCGCGGGACCATCGCGCGCACGGCGACCCACCCCCGGTCGTGCAGCGGGGAGACCGTCGGCGACTCGATGCCGGGCGTCAGCCGGACCGCTTCCTCGACGCCCTCGGCGCGGATGTCGTAGTCCATCAGCACATAGCGGCGGGCGATGATGACGCCCTGCATCCGGCGGGACAGCTGGGCGACGGCGGCCGAGTCGGCCACGCCGGTCCGGCGCACCAGCACCGCCTCGGACTCGAGGATCGGCTCCCCCACCACCTCGAGCCCGGCCTGCCGCAGCGTCGTGCCGGTCGACACGACGTCGGCGATGACGTCGGCGACCCCGAGCCGCACCGCGGTCTCGACCGCGCCGTCCAGCCGGACGATCTCGGCGTCCACCCCGCGGTCGGCGAAGTACGTCGCGAGCAGCCCGCCGTAGGACGTGGCGACCCGCTTGCCGGCGAAGTCGGCCACCGTGGTGGCCGAGCCTGGCTTCGCGGCGAACCGGAAGGTGGACTCGGCGAAGCCCAGCTGCAGGATCTCCTCCGCGGGCGCTCCGCTGTCCAGCAGCAGGTCGCGGCCGGTGATGCCGACATCGAGCTCGCCGGAGCCGACGTAGGTGGCGATGTCCCGCGGCCGGAGGAAGAAGAACTCGGTGTCGTTCGCCGCGTCGAGCAGGACGAGCTCGCGAGGGTCCGACCGCTGCCGGTACCCCGACTCGCGCAGCATGTCGGCGGACGGCTCGGCCAGGGAGCCCTTGTTGGGCACGGCGACGCGCAGCACAGCGGGGCCTCTCGGTCCGGGACGGTCAGAGTCGAGCGTAGACGTCGTCGAGCGTGAGCCCGCGCGCCAGCATGAGCACCTGCAGGTGGTAGAGCAGCTGGGAGATCTCCTCCGCGGCCCGCTCCGGAGACTCGTGCTCGGCGGCCATCCAGACCTCGGCGGCCTCCTCGACCACCTTCTTGCCGATCGTGTGCACCCCGGCGTCCAGCGCGGCGACCGTGCCCGAGCCGTCCGGCCTGGTGGTCGCCTTCTCGCTGAGCTCGGCGAACAGCGCGTCGAAGGTCTTCACCCGTTGATGGTCGCAGAGCGGGCGGTGCCGGCCGACGCACGTCCACGGTCCGGCCACTCCGGGCACCGTCACGGCAGCCGGGGCAGCCCGTCGTCGCCGAGCGGCCAGCCGGGGTTGTGGGCGATCTCCCAGGCGTGCCCGTCCGGGTCCGCCACGATCGAGGTGTAGCCGCCCCACTCCGCGGCCTGCGGTGCTCGCAGCAGGGCGGCGCCGGCCGCGAGGAACTCGGCCACCGCGCCGTCGACCTCGGCGGGCGAGCCCAGGTTGATCGCGAGGTGGATCCGCCGCTCACGAGTGGCCGGCACGGCGTCGCCCGCGTCGCGGGACAGGTCCGTCAGCGGGTACAGGGCGAGGAGCGGCCCGGCCGTCCGCAGCACCGTGAACCCGGCCATCTCGATGCCCGGCTCCCACCCGAGGGCCCGGTAGAAGGCCGTCGAGCGGGCGACGTCCTCGACGCCGAGGGTGACCAGGGAGCAGCGCGCGGGGACCATGACGCCACCGTAGGGGCCCGGTCAGAACAGTTACCCGCCGGTGCCCGCGACCGCGTCGCGCAGCGCGACGGCCGTGGCGACGGCAGCCACTGCGGCTTCGAAGCCCTTGTCCTCGGAGGAGCCCTCGAGCCCGGCGCGGTCCAGGGCCTGCGCGTCGTCGTCGCACGTGAGCACGCCGAAGCCGACCGGGACGCCGGTGTCGACCGAGACCTGCGTGAGCCCGAGCGTGGCGGCCTGGCACACGTAGTCGAAGTGCGGGGTGCCGCCACGCACGACCACGCCCAGCGCCACGACGGCGTCGAACCCGGAGCGCGCCAACCGGGCCGCAGCAACCGGCAGCTCGAACGAGCCCGGCACCCGCACCAGCAGCGGTTCCTCGACGTGAGCCGCCTCGAGGCCGCGCAGCGCACCCGCGACCAGCCCGTCCATCACCTGCTGGTGCCACTGCGCGGCGATCACGGCGACCCGCAGGCCGGTGCCGTCGGCCGTGACGTCCGGCGCGCCCGATCCACTCACGTCCGTGTCCCCTCGCTGTCGCCGGCCGGAGCCCCGAGGCCCGGGATCACGTGCCCCATCCGGTCGCGCTTGGTGCGGAGGTAGCCGATGTTCTCCGCCGTGGGATGGGTCGCCAGCGGCACCTGTTCGACAATGGTGATCCCCTGCGCCTCGACCCCGGTGACCTTGGCGGGGTTGTTGGTGATCAACCGCACCGACGAGACACCGAGGTCACCCAGCACCTGCGCGCCGACGTTGAAGTCGCGAGCGTCCGCCGGCAGGCCGAGGTCGAGGTTCGCGTCGACCGTGTCGCGGCCGCCGTCCTGCAGGCCGTACGCCGCCAGCTTGTGCAGCAGCCCGATCCCGCGCCCCTCGTGGCCACGCAGGTAGACCACGACCCCGCGGCCCTCGTCGGCGACCGTGCGCAGGGCGGCGTCCAGCTGCGGGCCGCAGTCGCAGCGCAGCGACCCGAGGACGTCGCCGGTGAGGCACTCGGAGTGCAGCCGGACCAGCACGTCCGTCCCGGTGCCGAGGTCCCCCCGCACCAGCGCGACGTGCTCGGCGCCGTCGACGGTGCTCCGGTAGCCGAGCGCGAGGAACTCGCCGTACCGCGTGGGGAGGCGAGCCTCGGCGACCCGCTCGACGAGCGCCTCGCTGCGTCGGCGGTAGGCGACCAGGTCGGCGATGGACACCAGCGCGAGCCCGTGCTCGTCGGCGAACTCACGCAGCCGCGGCAGCCGCGCCATCGAGCCGTCCTCGTCGACCACCTCCGCGATCACTCCGGCGGGTGCGAGCCCTGCAAGCCGCGCCAGGTCGACGGCCGCCTCGGTGTGTCCGATCCGCCGCAGCACGCCGCCCTCGACGGCCCGCAGCGGGAAGACGTGCCCGGGCCGGGTCAGCTCGAACGGCTCGGTGGCCGAGTCGACCAGCACCCGGACCGTGCGAGCCCGGTCCGCGGCCGAGATGCCGGTGCCGATGCCGTCGCGGGCGTCCACCGACACCGAGTAGGCCGTGCGCTTGCGGTCCTCGTTGACGGCCGTCATCGGGGGCAGCCGCAGCCGGTCGAGCTCCGCGCCCTCCATCGGCACGCACACCACCCCCGAGCTGTGCCGGACGACGAAGGCCATCAGCGCCGGGGTGATCTTCGCCGCGGCCACGACGAAGTCGCCCTCGTTCTCGCGGTCCTCGTCGTCGACGACCACCACCACCTTGCCGGCCGCCAGGTCGGCGACCGCGCGCTCGATCGGGTCCAGCCGGACCCCGGCCGCCGGGCCGCTCATGCCGGCACCTCGTCCGGGCTGGGCGCCGCAGAGCCCAGTCGCTCGACCTCGGTCCGCGCGATCCGCAGCCAGGTGACGAATCCCCAGACCACGAAGCCGCCGTAGACGGCGTAGAGGACCGCCGACGGGTAGAAGCGGGAGTGCAGCAGCAGGGGGACACCGACAAGGTCGACCGCGATCCAGCAGAGCCAGAAGTCGACCCAGCCGCGTGCCATCGCATAGGTCGCGACGACCGAGCCGACGAAGATCCAGGCGTCGGCGAGGTAGAACCACCACTCGGCCGGGAAGCCGGCGCCGATCGCGCGGAACGCGAGGTAGCAGACAGCGACCCCGACGGCCGCCGCCCCCAGGTACGTCGCCCGCTCACGTGCGGTTGCCCAGCGGGGCACCACCGCGGGGGCGCGACCCCCGCGGCGACTGTTCTGCTGCCAGCGCCACCAGCCGTAGACCGACACGACGACGAAGAACACCTGCCGCCCCGCCTGCCCGTAGAGCGGGCTGCCGCCGTGGTCGCCCTGCGTCGCCGTGAAGAGGAACACGGTGAAGAGCAGGACGTTGCCGACGATGCCCACCGGCCAGGCCCAGACCTGGCGGCGCATGCCGCCGACCGCGGACGCGAGGCCGAAGGCGTTGCCCACGATCTCCCGCCAGGTGATGTCGTGCCCCCCGATCGTCAGGTGCGCCTCGTAGACGTCGTTGATGAGACTCATGAGGGGTCCTCTGCATCAGCGATGGGTGTGCGGGGTCGGACGGTCGGCGGCAGCAGCCGCTCGACGTACTTCGCCAGGACGTCGACCTCGAGGTTCACCGGGTCCCCGACCTGCTTGCGACCGAGAGTGGTGAGCTCCAGCGTGGTCGGGATGAGGCTCACCGCGAACGACGACTCGTCGACCGCGGCAACGGTGAGCGAGACCCCGTCGACCGTGATGGAGCCCTTGTGCACGACGTAGCGGCCCAGCCCGTCGGGCAGGGAGACGCGCACGACGTCCCAGTGCTCCGACCGGTCGCGCGACTCGATCCGTCCGGTGCCGTCGACGTGGCCCTGCACCAGGTGGCCGCCGAGTCGGCCGTCGAGGCGCACCGGCCGCTCGAGGTTGACCCGGTCGCCGACCTCCAGCGAGCCGAGGCAGCTTCGGTCCAGGGTCTCGCGCATGACGTCGGCGGTGAAGCCGTCGCCGTCGGTCGTCACGACCGTGAGGCACACGCCGTTGACAGCGATCGAGTCGCCGTGCCGAGCGTCGGTCACCACGACCGGCCCGCGCACGGACAGCCGCACGCTGTCGACCAGGTCGGTGAGCCCGGCCACCTCGCCGAGCTCCTCGACGATCCCGGTGAACATCAGCTGCCTCCGAGGGTGTGACGTGGCTGTCGTGGGCGGGCGACGACCCGCAGGTCCGGGCCGCAGCGGCCGCTGTCGAGCAGGTCCAGCGGCACCGCGTCGGCAAGGGTGCCGATGCCGGTGCCGGTCAACGACGGCGTCCCGGCGCCGAGCAGCGTCGGCGCCAGGTAGGCGACCACCCGGTCGACCAGGCCGGCCCGCACGAACGCGCCGGCCAGGGTCGGCCCACCCTCGAGCAGGACGTACCGGCTGCCCCGGGTGTGCAGGGCGCTCAGCAGCGCGGCCAGGTCGACGTGCCCGTCGGCGTCGCGGCCGACCTCGTCGCCGGTGGCCAGCCAGCTGGGACCGGTCTCGTCGAGCACCCGCGCGGTCGCCGGGGTACGGCGGTCGCTGTCGACGACGACCCGAAGTGGCTGCTCCCCCACCGGCCTGTCGTCGGCGTCGCGCACGGTGAGGGCCGGGTCGTCGGCGAGCGCGGTGCCGACCCCGACGACGATCGTGTCGACCTCGGCCCGCAGCCGGTGCGCGTCCGCCCGGGACTCGGGCGAGGAGATCCAGCGGCTGGAGCCGTCGGCGGCAGCGACCCGGCCGTCGAGGGTGGTGGCCACCTTCCAGACCACGAACGGGCGCCGCTCCCGCACGCCGGTCAGCCAGCGCTCGTTGGCGACCTCGGCCTCGGCGGCGAGCAGGCCGTCGGCCACGTCCACGCCCGCGGACCGGAGCAGCGCAGCTCCGCCGGCCGCGACCGGGTTCGGGTCGGCCACGGCGTAGACGACCCGTGCCACCCCGGCCGCGACCAGGGCCTCGGCGCAGGGCCCGGTGCGCCCGGTGTGCGCACACGGCTCGAGCGTGACGAGCACGGTGCCGCCGCGCGCCTGGTCGCCCGCCGCCGCCAGCGCCGTCACCTCGGCGTGCGGGCCGCCGGCCCGCTCGTGCCGACCCTCGCCCACGAGACCGCCCCGCGCGTCGAGGACCACCGCACCGACGTTGGGGTTGGGCGCCGTGGCCTCCCGCACCGACGCGGACAGCGCGACGGCACGCCGCATCGCGTCGGTCTCGCGCGCGTCGCGGGTCTCGGTCGGGCGGTCCACCGGTGCTCCTGCCCCTCGGTCGGGCGGGCTCCGGGGTGCGCCGGGAGACCGGCGTCGGACGCCGACGCGCGCCGGCGGTGACCAGCCGGCCGGAGGACAGCGGGCACCGCGACGTCGTCGACGCCCGGCGTGCTGCCTCCCATCCGGACTTTCACCGTCGGTCCCGGAGTTCCACCAGGTCAACCGGCCCCGGTGTCCACGACGAGTCGTGGACACCCGGACGCGGGTCGCGGACTGTCACCGCCGGTTCGGAGTTGCACCGACCCCGGAGCACGCTGTGCGTCGAACAACTGTGCCCGGCCAGTGTGCCACGAGCCCCGCGCGACCGCGAGGCTCCGCCCGCTCGGCCGCATCCGGCCCGGCCCACCGTGGGGAAGAGGCACGACGCATGCGAGGGGGTGGCAGGATGACGGTCCTGGCTGCTCTCCGTCCCGGTGAGCCCGCCACAGCCGCCGAGGGAGGGCCGCGCGTGTCCGCTGCCCCCCGCGTGCGCCGGGTGCCCGACGAGCGCGACCTCCCGCTCGAGGAGTCGTTCCGCACCGGTGACGACGCGGGACTGGCGGCGGCGTACACCCGGTGGTCCCCGCTCGTGTTCACCGTGGCGCTGCGCACCCTCGGCGACCGTGACGACGCCGAGGACGTCACCCAGCAGGTCTTCGTGGCGGCCTGGCGCGGACGCGCCGGGTTCAACCCCGCGGCGGGCAGCCTGCCGGGGTGGCTGCTCGGCATCACCCGCAACAAGGTCGCCGACCGGTGGGCGGCACGCGAGCGCGAGCGCAAGCAGCGGGACGCCGCCACGCGCATCGCCAGCGCCGATCCTGCGCCGTCCCCCGCCGACCACGTGACGACCCGCGTGCTGCTGGCCGACGAGCTCGAGCGGCTGGACGAGCCGGCCCGCCGGATCGTCCGGCTGGCGTTCTACGACGACCTCACCCACACCCAGATCGCCAGCCTGCTCAGCATGCCCCTGGGCACGGTGAAGAGCCACATCCGCCGGTCCCTGGGCCGGCTGCGCACCCGGTTGGAGGTGGACGATGACCCCGCACGATGAGCACGGCCAGCCCGACGACCTGGCACTCCTGGCGCTCGGCGAGCACCCCGACGGCGTCGACGAGGCGCACCTCGCCGGGTGCGCGCAGTGCCAGGCCGAGGTCGACCAGCTGCGGGCCGTCATCGCAACCGCGCGCACGGTCACTCCGGACGACCTCCCGCAGGACCCGCCGGCCGGGGTCTGGGACGCCATCGTCTCCGAGCTGGGTCTGGACCCGACCGCGTCCTCAGCCGAGCCCGGCCCGGCTCACGACGCGACCGCCCCGGTGATCCCGCTCGCCCGGGCCCGGCGACGCACCCTGTTGTTCGCCGCTGCAGCGGCGGTGGCCGGTCTTGTGGTGGGCTCAGCGGTCACTGGCGTGGTCGTGTCGGGCGACGGCGACAACAGCCCCGGCGGCACCATCGTCGCGAGCACCCGCCTGGCGGCGCTGCCCGACCACCAGGGCACCGGGGACGCCGAGGTGCTCGGCATCGGCACCGGAAGGGTGCTGGAGCTGGACGTGTCCGGGCTCACCCCCGGCAGGGGCTTCTTCGAGGTCTGGCTGCTCGGTGACGGTGGCAAGCGACTGGTCGCGCTCGGGGTGATCGACCCCGCTCAGGGCCCGACCGCACGCTTCCCGCTCCCGGCCGACCTGGACCTGGCCCAGTACCCGATCGTGGACGTGTCGTTGGAGCCCGCCGACGGCAACCCGGCGCACTCCGGTGACAGCATCGTGCGCGGCACGCTCGATATCTGACCGGCTGACCGGCTAGCGCCCCAGCACGCGTGTCGATGGTGCGGTGACACACCGGACACGCCGCACGCCCGGTGTGTCAGCGCACATTCGGGGTTGCCCACCAGGAGGCGGCGGTCGCCTGCTCCGCTGCGCCGCGGAGCCGCTGCACGGCCGCAGCGGCGTCCTCGGCGCCGTAGACGGCCGAGCCGGCGACGAAGACGTCCGCCCCCGCCTCGGCGCAGCGGGCGATCGTGTCCTCGGCGACGCCGCCGTCGACCTGGATCCACAGGTCGAGGTCGCGGCCCTTCGCCAGCTCGCGGGCAGCGCGCACCTTGGGCAGCACCAGGTCGAGGAACTTCTGGCCGCCGAACCCGGGCTCGACCGTCATGAGCAGCAGCATGTCCAGCTCGGGCAGCAGCTCGGCGTAGGGCTCCACCGGCGTCGCCGGCCGCAGCGCCATGCCGGCCCGGACACCGGCGCCGCGCAGCTCGCGGGCCAGCTTGACCGGTGCCGCCGACGCCTCGACGTGGAAGGTCACCGATCCTGCCCCCGCCGCGGCGTAGTCGGGCGCCCAGCGGTCGGCGTCCTCGATCATCAGGTGGACGTCCAGCGGCAGCGCGCTGACGGCCGCAAGCCGCTCGACGACCGGCGCGCCCAGAGTGAGGTTCGGCACGAAGTGGTTGTCCATGACGTCGACGTGCACCCAGTCGGCGGCCGGGGCGATCCGCGCGACCTCGCCGGCCAGGTCGCTGAAGTCGGCCGACAGGATGCTCGGGGAGATCTGCACGCCCATGGTCGCGAGCCTAGTGCGACCGGCGTCTCGTCAACTGCGCCGCAGCCACTCGGCCCAGCTGCGCCGACTCAGCTGCGCCGCAGCAGGGCGAGGTACATCGCATCCGTGCCGTGCCGGTGCGGCCACAGCTGCACGTGCGGCCCGTCACCGAGGTCGGGGACGCCGGGGAGCAGCGGCCGGGCGTCGACCTGCTCGACACCGTCGCGGCGACGCAGCACGTCGGTGACGACGGTCCTTGTCTCGGCGAGGTGCGGCGAGCAGGTGACGTAGGCGACCAGGCCGCCGGGTCGCACGGCGTCCAGCCCGGCCCCGAGCAGCTCGCGCTGCAGGGCGGCCAGCGCGGGGACGTCCTCGGGCCGCCGTCGCCAGCGAGCCTCCGGCCGGCGGCGCAGGGCACCCAGGCCGGTGCAGGGGGCGTCGACCAGCACCCGGTCGAAGGTGCCGTCCGGCCACGCCGGGGCCCGGCCGTCGGCCACCACCACGTCGCCCGTACCGCCGAGCGAGCGGCGGACCAGCCCGGCCCGGTGCGGCGCCAGCTCGGCGGCGAGCAGCCGGGCGCCCCGTCCCGCAGCAACCGCCGCCAGCAGCGCGGCCTTGCCGCCAGGCCCGGCACAGAGATCCAGCCAGCGCTCGTCCCGTCCCACGACCGAGGCCCCCGCGAGTGCCAGGGCGACCAGCTGGCTCCCCTCGTCCTGGACGCCGGCGCTGCCGTCGCGGACCGCCGGGAGCCGGCCGGGGTCCCCGGCCGGCAGCACCGCGGCGTACGGCGACCAGCGGCCGGGGCCGGCGCCGGCGGCCAGCAGGTCGTCGACCGTGCTGCGGCCGGGGCGCGCGACGAGCGTCACGTGCGCCGGCACGTTGTCGGCGGCGAGCAGCTCGGCGGTCTGCCCGAGGTCGCCGCCCAGCGCGTCGCGCAGTGCCGAGACGACCCAGCGCGGGTGGGAGTGGACCACGGCGAGGTGCCCGAGCGGGTCGGCAACGGCGTCCGGGGCCACCTCGACGAGCCAGCCGGGCAGGTCCCGCCGGCCGACCTTGCGCAGGACGGCGTTGACGAACGAGCTGCGCCCCTCGCCGGCGACGGCGCGGGACAGCTCGACCGTCGCGCCCACCGCGGCGTGCGGCGGCACCCGCATCGCCAGCAGCTGGTGGGCGCCGAGCCGCAGCAGGTCGAGCACGGGCGGGTCGACCTGGTCGAGGGGCCGGTCGACGCAGGCCGCGAGCACCGCGTCGTAGCTCCCCCGCCCGCGCAGGGTGCCGTAGCCGAGCTCGGTGGCGAAGGCCGCGTCCCGGCCCTCGACGCCCCGCTCCCGCAGCAGGCCGGGGAGCGTGAGGTTGGCGTAGGCGTCCCGCTCGTCGACGGCCCGCACCAGGTCGAACGCGACCCGGCGCGGGGCGTCGGGCTGCGGCTTGCCGCGGCGCGGAGCCGGGCGACGGCTGCCACCGGCGGGTCGGCCGGACCGGGGGGGCGTCGTCACGTCAAGGTCCCGCCGTCGAGGTCGCGGACGCCGCGCGCCCACGCGTCGGCGGCCATCGGCTTCTTGCCGGCCGGCCGGACCTCGCCGAGGCGGACCGCGCGGCCGTCACCGGTGCCGACGAGCACGTCGCGCCGGCCCACCCGGACCTGCCCGGGGGCCAGACCCTCCTCCGGGGTGAGCGGTTCCACCGGTCCGAGACCGAGCCGGTCACCGGCCCAGGTGGTCCACGCGCCCGGCGCCGGCGTGCACGCACGGACCAGGCGGTCGACGCGCAGGGCCGGCGCCGCCCAGTCGACCCGGGCGTCGTCGACGGTGATCTTCGGCGCCAGGCTGACACCGTCGGCCGGCTGCGGGACTCCGGCGAGCTCGCCGCGCTCGAGGGCGTCGAGCGTCGCGACCAGGAGGCCGGCACCGGCGACGGACAGGCGGCCGAGCAGGTCGCCGCTGGTGTCACGGGACCGCACGGCCTCGGTCATCACGGCCAGGACCGGGCCGGTGTCCAGTCCCTCCTCGAGGGTGAACACCGAGGCCCCGGTGACGTCGTCGCCGTGCAGGACGGCGTGCTGGACCGGCGCCGCGCCGCGCCAGGCCGGCAGCAGCGAGAAGTGCAGGTTGACCCAGCCGTACCGCGGCAGGTCGAGCAGCCGCCGCGGGACCAGCGCCCCGTAGGCCACGACCGGGCAGCAGTCCGGGGCCAGCTCGGCCAGCCGGACGAGCAGGTCGGGGTCGGACGCCTTGACCGGCTTCAGGGTCTCGAGCCCGGCTCCAGCGGCGCGGACGGCGACCGGCGAGGCGATCTCGCGGCGGCCGCGGCCGGCCCGCGCGTCCGGCCGCGTGACGACCGCGACCACCTCGTGCTGCGAGGCGAGCAGCGCGTCCAACGCCGGGACGGCGACCTCGGGGGTCCCCGCGAACACGATCCTCATGGGCTGGCCCGGCCGCCGCCCCTAGAGGGCGCGGCCGCCCATCGGGTGCGGCGAGAGCTTCACCGGCGGCGCGGTCTCGCCGGCCCAGTCGGCGTCCCGGATCGCCTTGAGCGCGGCCTTGCGCTGCTCGCGGTCGAGCCGGTCGATGAACAGGATGCCGTCCAGGTGGTCGGTCTCGTGCTGCACGCAGCGGGCCAGCAGGTCGGTGCCCTCGACGGTCACCGGCTCGCCGTGCATGTCGTAGCCCTTGGCGACCACGCCGTGGGCGCGGACGCACGGGTACGCCAGGCCGGGGAAGGACAGGCAACCTTCCTCGTCGTCCTGGGTCTCGTCGGTGAGGTCGAGGCTGGGGTTGACCAGGTGGCCGAGCACGTCGTCGACGTAGTAGGTGAACACCCGCAGGCCGACCCCGATCTGCGGTGCGGCGAGCCCGACGCCCGGGGCATCCAGCATCGTGTCCTCGAGGTCCTTGACCAGCGTGCGCAGCTCCTTGTCGAAGTCGACGACCGCCTCCGCAGGCGTGCGCAGGACAGGGTCGCCGAAGAGCCGGATCGGCTGGAGAGGCACGGTCGTGGGCTCCTTCTGAGCAGGACGGGAGGGCGGGCGCGGTCGCCCAGTCTACGGCGCCGTGCCGCCGCTCCCGGTCAGCAGCCCGAGGCCCGCGAGGTCGGCCCGCAGCCGGTGCGCGTCGCGGAACTGCAGGGCAACCAGGCCCGCGTCGGCGGCGGCCGCGACGTTGCGCGGGGAGTCGTCGACGAAGACGGTGCGCCCGCGGTCGAGGCCGAAGCGGTCGACCAGCAGCGCGAAGACAGCGGGGTCGGGCTTGGCGAGCTGCTCCTCCCCCGACACCACGACGTCTTCGAACAACGTGAGGAAGTCGAACAGCTCCCGGGCGTGCGGGAAGGTCTCGGCCGACCAGTTGGTCAACGCGAGCAGACGCACGCCACCGCGGTGCAGCTCGCGGAGCACCTCGACCGTGCCCGGCACCTCGCCGCCGAGGGTCTCGCGGAACCTCGCGGGGTAGGCCGCCAGCAGCTCGCCGCGGTGCGGGAACCGCTCGGTGTGCTCGGTCACAGCATCGGCCCAGCGGCCCCCGGAGTCGGCCCGGTGGTTCCAGGCCATGAAGTCGACCTCGGTGAGGAACGCCTCGACCTCGTCCTCGGGCAGCAGCTGCCGGTAGAGGTAGCGGGGGTCCCAGTCGACGAGGACGCCGCCGAGGTCGAAGACGACGGTGGTGGGGACGGCGCCCCGGGGCGGGCGCTGGTCGGCCCCGGACCGTGGCGAGGTCATGCGATCTCCTGCGGGTCGACCTGGAGCCGGACCGCGCCGGCCTCCTTGTGCGCGCTGCGCACCCCGGCGGCGGCCTTGAGCGCGCGAACGGTGGCGGCGCTCTCGCCGCGGGGGGCCCGGACCAGCAGCCGCTCCTGGTCGCGGTGGTCGGGACCGGCCGGCACCGGCCCCAGCAGCTCGGCGTGAGCCGGCAGCTCGGCCGCGGCGAGGAAGCCGGCCAGCGCGTCGGGCGTGCCGGTGAGCGAGGCCATCCTCGACTCCGGCGGCAGCCGCAGCGCCGCCCGCTCCCCCAGCTCACGGTCGGCGAAGCCGGGCTGGTCGAAGCGCACCAGCGCCTGGACCGCCGGCGAGCCCGAGTCGGCCAGCACGACGACGGTGCCGCCGTCGGGTGCGGGTCGCACCAGGGCCGCGGCCGCGGTCCACCGGCGCAGGGCCTCCTCGGCAGCCCGGAGGTCGGGCCGCCCCAGCAGCGCCCAGCCGTCGAGCAGCAGCGCGGCGGCGTAGCCCCCGTCGGCGACCGGCTCCGCGCCGGGCGTCGCCACCACGAGCGCCGGCTCCGGGCCGACCTGCGCCAGCACGGGTGCGCTGCCGCCGCTGGGGCGCACCGGGACCCGCGGGAAGGCGCGGCCGAGCTCCTCCGCGGTGCGGCCGGAGCCCACCACGGTCGCGCGCAGCCGACGTCCGTCGCAGGTGGGGCAGGCCCAGTCGGTGGCCGCCACGCCGCACCACCGGCAGGCCGGCGCCCGCCGGGCATCGCCCGCGCCGAGCGGGCCACGGCAGGCGGTGCAGCGTGCCGGTGCCCGGCAGGTGGCGCAGGCCAGGCCGGGGAGGTAGCCGGTGCGCGGCACCTGGACCAGGACCGGGCCGGCCTCCAGCCCGGTGCGCGCGACCCGCCACGCCTGCGTCGGGAGCCGGGCGCCCCGGACCCCGGCCTCGGCCGGGTGATCGGTGCCGGGATCGGCGACCACGTGCGGAGCCGTCCGGCGCACGACCTCGCGCGGCGCGGCGACGGAGCGGGCCCAGCCCGAGCGCACCAGGGCTGCTCCCTCGGCGGTCCGGGCCATCCCGCCGACGACGAGGCAGGCACCCTGGATCGTGCTGCGGACGGCCAGGACCGTGCGGACGTGCGGGTAGGGCGCGCGCGGCTCGGCGTGCAGGTCGTCGCCGTCGTCCCACACGACGGCCAGGCCGAGGTCGCGGACCGGCGCGAACATCGCCGCCCGGGTGCCGACCACGGCGCGGACCTCGCCGCGTCGGACCCGCAGCCAGCTGCGGTAGCGCGCGGCCGGCCCGGCCTCAGCGGTGAGGACGGCGTGCCGGCCGGCGCCGAGCAGGTCGGTGAGGGCGGCGTCGACCCGGGCGACGTCGCGGTGGTCGGGCAGGACGACCAGCGCGCCCCTCCCGGCGGCCAGTGCGGTGCCCACCAGCCGGGCCAGCTCGTCGGGCCAGGTCGGCCCGGGGAGTGACGACCAGACCGCGCGGACGGTCGCGCCGGCGTGCACCGCGTCGAGCAGGGCCGGGCCGTGCTCGTAGCGGGTCCAGCCGGCGAGCTCGGGCCGGGTCAACGCTGGCAGGTCTGCCGCCGGGCCGGGCTCCGCCTGCTCCACCCGGGCGTGCCGCGGGGGCACCGCCAGCCGGAGGACGTCGGCGAGCGTGCCCGCGTAGCGGTCGGCGACCTCCCGGGCCACCTGGAGCACCTCGGGTGCGAGGACGGGCTCGGGCGACACGACCTTCTCGAGGAACGCCAGCCGGCCCAGGTGCTCGCTCGCGTCAGCGCGCTCGAGCAGGTAGCCGTCGACCAGCCGTCCGGAGAACCGGACGCGGACCCGGACCCCCGCCTGCGCGACGTCGTCGAGCTCGGCGGGGACCTGGAAGTCGAACGGCCGGTCGAGGTGCGCGAGCCCGACATCGACCGCGACCCGGGCCACGGGTCGGACAGCGGCGGGCGTGCGCGCCGGCTTCCGCGGCCGGACCTTCGCCGCGCGGGCCGTGGACCTGGCGGCTGCGCGCGGGGACGACTGCAGCAGCGCCAGCTGCTCCCCGTCGTCGCTCATGCGCCCATCCCACCACTCCCCCGGGACAGGGCTCGCGTCTCGGTGGACGGTGGGCCCTGTCCCGACGTCGTCGAGTGGCGCGTTGTGGTTGGTTCAGGGGTCAAGAAACAGCCACAACGCGCCAGTCAACGCAGTCAGCTGGCCGAAGTCCGACATTCGGGACGGCCGCGGACGGCGGGCAGCCCGCGTCCTCCTCCGAAGCCGCACTCACCTCAGCACCACGCGGCGGGTCCGGCGATCACACCGCTCAGCCCGGCAGCCGTGGGCAGGACCCGCTGGAGGCAACGCCATCCAAGCCGCTCTGACCGCACCACGCACGCCCGCCCGGCCGGTGGAGGCAGGACAGCTGCGGGCGCCCGCCCTAGACAGAGGTCAGGCGGAGGTGGCGGCCATGAGGGCGCCGACCCGGTCGGTGCGCTCCCAGGTGAAGTCCGGCAGCTCACGGCCGAAGTGGCCGTACGCCGCGGTCTGGGAGTAGATCGGCCGGAGCAGGTCGAGGTCGCGGATGATCGCCGCCGGCCGGAGGTCGAAGACCGACGTGACGGCGTCCTGGATCACGCCAGGCGCGACGGTCTCGGTGCCGAACGTCTCGACGAACAGGCCCACGGGGTGCGCCTTGCCGATCGCGTAGGCGACCTGGACCTCGCAGCGCCGCGCCAGGCCGGCGGCCACGACGTTCTTGGCGACCCAGCGCATCGCGTAGGCGGCGGACCGGTCGACCTTGGACGGGTCCTTGCCGGAGAACGCGCCGCCGCCGTGGCGGGCCATACCGCCGTACGTGTCCACGATGATCTTGCGGCCGGTGAGCCCGGCGTCGCCCATCGGGCCGCCGACCTCGAACCGGCCGGTCGGGTTCACGAGCAGCCGGAAGCCGGTGATGTCGATGTCGACGCCGTCCAGGACCGGCTTCACGACCTGCTCGGCGATGTCCGGCTGCAGCATCGACTCGAGCCCGATGTCGGAGGCGTGCTGGCTCGACACCACGACCGTGTCGAGGCGGACCGCGCGGTCGCCGTCGTACTCGATGGTGACCTGGGTCTTGCCGTCCGGCCGGAGGTAGGGCACCGCGCCGTCCTTGCGGACCGTGGTCAGCTGCTGGGCGAGCCGGTGCGCGAGGTGGATCGGCAGCGGCATGAGCTCCGGGGTGTCGTCGCAGGCGTAGCCGAACATCAGGCCCTGGTCGCCGGCGCCCTGACGGTCCAGGGGGTCCTCGACCGACTCACCGGTGCGCGCCTCGTAGGCGGCGTCGACGCCCTGCGCGATGTCGGCCGACTGCGCGCCGATGGAGACCGAGACGCCGCACGAGTGGCCGTCGAAGCCCTTGGCGGACGAGTCGTAGCCGATCTCGAGGATCCGCGCGCGGACGATGCCCGCGATGTCGGCGTACGCCGAGGTGGTGACCTCGCCGGCGACGTGCACCTGACCGGTGGTGATCATCGTCTCGACCGCGACCCGGCTGGCCGGGTCCTCGGCGAGCAGGGCATCCAGGATGGCGTCGCTGATCTGGTCGGCGATCTTGTCCGGATGGCCCTCGGTGACGGACTCCGAGGTGAACAGGCGGCGGGACACGGAACTCCTCGGCGGATCGGGGGTCGGGGACGACGGCCCGGCGGCGGGCCGGGTGGGAGTCTACCGGGCGGGCGTCGCGGCCAGCGCCGCGCCGACGCTACGTCCAGCGCTGCCGGACCAGGTCCCAGACGACGTCGGCGAGGTCCTCCTTCGGCCCGAGCGGCACCGGGGTCTCGCTGCCGTCGGCACCCAGCACCACGGCGGCGTTCTGGGAGCCCTCGAAGCCGGTGGGGTGGCCGGCTCCCCCGACCTCGTTGACGACGAGCAGGTCGGCCCCCTTGGTCGCCAGCTTGGCGCGACCGTGGGTGAGGGCGTCGCCGTCGGTGTCGCCGGTCTCGGCGGCGAACCCGACGACCACCTGGCCGTCGCGGGCTCGCGGCGACCGGGCGACCTCGGCCAGCACGTCGGTGGTGCGCACGAGCGCGACCGGCTCGGGATCGGCTGCGGCACTTTTCTTGATCTTGGTGTCGCGCGTGTCACGGGGCCGGAAGTCGGCCACCGCGGCGGCCATGACCACGGCATCGGCGGTGGTGGCCGCCTTGAGGACGGCCTCGCGCAGCTGCTCGGCGGAGACCACCGGGACGACGGTCACGCCGGCCGGCCCCGGGAGGGCCACGTTGGCGGCGACGAGGGTCACCAGGGCTCCGCGCGCCGCTGCGGTCGTGGCCAGTGCCCAGCCCTGCCGCCCGGACGAGCGGTTGCCGAGGAAGCGGACCGGGTCGAGGTGCTCGCGGGTTCCGCCGGCGGAGACGACGACCTGCCGGCCCTCGAGGTCCCGCGTCGCGGTGCGTCCTGCGAGGGCACGGAGCGCGGCGGCGTGGATGTCGACAGGCTCCGGGAGGCGACCAGGACCGCTGTCGGACCCGGTGAGGCGGCCCGAGGCGGGCTCGAGGACCTGCACGCCTCGGGACCGGAGCGTCGCGACGTTGGCCTGGGTCGCGGGGTGCAGCCACATCTCGGTGTGCATCGCCGGCGCCATGAGGACCGGGCACCGGGCGGTGAGCAGCGTGCTGGTGAGCAGGTCGTCGGCGAGGCCGTGGGCGGCCCGGGCCAGCAGGTCGGCCGTGGCAGGCGCGACGACGACGAGCTCGGCCTCCTGGCCGAGACGGACGTGCGGCACCTGGTGGACGTCGTCCCAGACCTCGCTGGTGACCGGGTGGCCGGACAGGGCCGCCCAGGTCGGGGCGCCCACGAACTCCAGGGCCGCCCGGGTCGGGACGACGCGGACGTCGTGCCCGCTCTCGGTGAGCCGACGGAGCAGCTCGGCCACCTTGTAGGCGGCGATCCCGCCCCCCACGCCGAGCACCACACGCGGGCGGTGGACGGTCATGGGCGGCGAGGCGGGGTCGGCAGCGGCCGTCAGGCCGGGTCGATCTTCTCGTAGCCGAGCATCCCGCTGTTGATCTCGCGCATGGCGATCGACAGCGGCTTCTCGTGCACGTGGGTCTCGACCAGCGGGCCGACGTACTCGAGCAGGCCTTCGCCCAGCTGGGAGTAGTAGGCGTTGATCTGGCGGGCCCGCTTGGCGGCGTAGATCACCAGGCTGTACTTGGAGTCGGTGGCGGCGAGCAGCTCGTCGATCGGCGGGTTGGTGATGCCCTCAGGCGCGGCGGCGATGCCGGACACGGTGATGCCTTCCCTCGAAGTTCGCGGTGGTGCAGGAGCGCCCGCACGGAGCCCCCGGGATCACTCCCGGGACGCAACCGCCAAGGCTACCAGCCGGGCGGCGACCTCCTCGACGTCCGTGTTGACCAGCGTGACGTCGAACTCGGGCTCGGCGGCCAGCTCGTCGCGCGCCAGGGCCAGCCGCTTCTCGACGACGTCCGGCGGCTCGGTGCCGCGACCGGTGAGCCGGCGGACCAGCTCGTCCCACGTCGGTGGGGCGAGGAACACCAGCAGGGCCTGCTGCATCCGCTCCCGGACCTGCCGGGCCCCCTGGATCTCGATCTCGAGGATGACGGGACGCCCGTCCGCCAGGTGGTCGAGCACCGGCTGGCGCGGGGTCCCGTAGAGGTTGCCGGCGAACTCGGCCCACTCCAGCAGGCCGCCGCCGTCGACCAGCTCCTGGAACTGATCGCGGCTGACGAACCGGTAGTGCACGCCGTCGACCTCGCCGGGTCGCGGGAACCGGGTGGTCGCCGACACCGACAGCCACACGTCGGGGTGCTGGTCGCGGAGCGCCTTGACCACGGTGCTCTTGCCGACACCGGACGGTCCGGAGAGGACGACGAGACGGGGTCCCGGGCGACGGGTGTCCGCGCCGGCGCTGTCGGCAGCCCCGTCAGCAGTGCCGTCAGCAGTGCCGCCGGAGGGGCTCAGGCGGTGCCGCCGAACTCCCGCTCGAGGGCGGCGAGCTGCTGGGTGCCGAGCCCACGGACCCGGCGGCTCTCGGAGATGCCGATCTCCTCCATGATCTTGCGCGCCCGGACCTTGCCGACGCCGGGCAGCGACTCGAGCACGGCAGACACCTTCATCTTGCCGACGATGTCGTTGCCGCCCTCGCGGCTGCCCTCCTTGAGCACCTCGATCAGGGAGGCGCCGGAGTGCTTCAGCCGGTTCTTCACGGCCGCCCGCTCACGCCTCGCGATCGCGGCCTTCCCCAGGGCCGCCGCCCTTTGCTCGGGAGTCAACGGGGGCAGTGCCACGAGAGGTCACCTCGGCGTCGGTGCAGCGGACGAGAACGAGTCAGGAACCTAGCGACTGCCGCCCGGTACTAGCAATGCGGGTCGGCCGCCCGGGGCAGCAAATCGTCCGATCGACTGAGGGCACGGGGGCCGGAAGTCGTTGCACCGCAACGGATCCGTGTCTCGACCTCAGGTAGAGAGGGAGCGCGCAAGTGCGGCCGCCGCCACCGAGACGTCGGTGGCTCCCGTGACGGGGCGGCCGACGACGAGCAGGTCGGCGCCGTCGGCCAGGGCCTGCTGCGGGGTCGCCACCCGCGCCTGGTCACCGACCGCTCCCCCCGCCGGCCGGACCCCTGGCGTGATGAGAGTGATCCCGGGGCCGACCTCGCGCCGGACGTCGGCCACCTCCAGCGGTGAGCAGACCAGCGCGCGCGCCCCGCCCTCGACCGCCAGCGCCGCCAGCCGACGTACGGCGTCGCGCGGGGCGCCGGCGAAGCCGACCGCCGCGAGCTGCTCCGCCGACAGCGACGTGAGGACCGTGACGCCGACCACCGTGGTCGTGGGGAGCGCGTCCACGGCCGCACGCACCATGTCCGGCCCCCCACTGGCGTGCACCGTGAGGTACGTCGGCGCCAGCTCGGAGACGGCGTGCGCCGCGCCGGCAACCGTGTTCGGGATGTCGTGCAGCTTGAGGTCGAGGAAGACGTCACGCCCGCCGCTGGCCTCCCGGCACTTCAGCACGGCGTCATGCCCGTGGCGCAGGAACAGCTGAAGCCCGACCTTGATCGTGCTCAGGTGCGGGCCGGCCGCGGCCGCCCACGAGACCGCTGTCTCGAGGTCCGGGGTGTCGAGCGCGACGGCGACGGGTGCGGGCCGGTCGGGGGCAGCGGTCATGGCGAAGCGGGGCTCCTTCAGCTGTCGTGGTGGCGGGCCAGCTGGCGGTGGGCGTGACCCACGGCGTCCTCGACCGAGGCGAAACCGCGGGCGGCGAGGGCGTCGGCCAGCTCGGCGAGGACGCGGACGGGCGCCGAGGGGTCGTGGAAGATCGCCGTGCCCACCGAGACGGCGCTGGCACCGGCCAGCACCAGCTCGAAGGCGTCCAGGCCGGACGCGACCCCGCCCATGCCGAGGATGGGCACCTCCGGGAGGGCGGCGTGCACCTGCCAGATGCAGCGCACCGCCACCGGCTTGACGGCCCGCCCGGACAGACCGCCGGTGACCCCGGCGAGCACCGGGCGCATGGTGTCGAGGTCGAGGGCCATCCCGAGCAGCGTGTTGATCATCGACAGACCGTCGGCACCGGCATCGACGCAGGCCCGCGCGATGGTGACGATGTCGGTGACGTCGGGCGACAGCTTGGCCAGCACCGGCACGGACGGCGCGGTGTGCCGGCGGACGGCGGCGACGACCTCCGAGGCGGCGCCGGGGTCGCAGGCGAAGACCAGCCCGCGGTTCTCGACGTTGGGGCAGGAGATGTTCACCTCGACGGCGACCAGGCCCGGAGCGCCTCGTAGCCGGCGGGCCAGCTCGGTGTACTCCTCGACGCTGCCACCGGCGATCGAGACGACGGCCCGGGCCCCCTGCTCGTGCAGCCACGGCAGGTCGTGCTCGAGGAAGGCGTCGACACCCGGGCCCTGCAGCCCGATGGAGTTGAGCATGCCGCCCGGGGTCTCGGCCATCCGCGGCGTCGCCCGGCCGGAGCGCGGCGCGAGCATGATCGACTTGGTCACGACGGCACCGAGGTCGGCGACGTCGAAGAACTGGCCGAGCTCGCGGCCCGCCGCCGCGCAGCCCGAGGCGGTGAGCACCGGGTTGGGCAGCACGAGGCTGCCGAGCCGGGCGGTCAGGTCGACGGCGGGACGCTCGGTGCGGGGCGCCTCGACGGTCCGCACGTGGAAGCTCATCAGTGACCTCCGGACACAGGTGCACCGACGGTGCCCTCGGGGACCGTGCCGACGTCGTCCCACCGCACCCGGTCGCCGGCGAAGACCGGCCCCTCGGTGCAGGACCGGACCATGCGCGTCAGCCCGTCGTCGCCGACGACCGGCAGCACGCAGGTCATGCACACCCCGATGCCGCAGGCCATCGACTCCTCGACCGCGCACTGCGCCGGGACGCCGTGCTCGGCCGCCACCAGGCTCACCGCCCGGAGCATCGGCATCGGCCCGCAGGCGTAGACGACCGCCGTGCGCGCGGCGGCCATCACTCTCGGAAGCACGTCGGTGACCCGGCCGCGGGTCCCGGCCGACCCGTCGTCGGTGGTGACCGCGACCGACGAGGCCATCCGCTTCGCGTCCAGGACGCCGAACAGCCGGTCGTCGGAGCCGGCGCCGAGCACGAAGTCGACCCGGCACCCCCGGGCACGCAGCGCCTCCCCCAGTGCGAACAGCGGCGCGGCGCCGTACCCGCCTCCGACGAGGGTGACGCTCACCGCGTCCCGCGGCAGGCTGAAGGGCCGCCCGAGCGGGCCGACCACGTCGACGGGGGTGTGCGCCGGCGCGGCCGCCAGCCAGGCGGTCCCGGCACCCTTGACGCCGACGACGACGTCGACCGTGCCGCCGTAGACCCCGCGCGCAGACGTCCGGTAGATCGAGAACGCCCGGCGCAGCGTGAGCCCCGAGTCCGGGCCGCCGGTGGCCAGCGCCACGAAGTGCCCCGGCCGGGTGCGCTCCGCGAGCCCGGGCGCCACCAGGGTGAGGTGGTGGTAGGCGCCGACCCGGCGGCTGGACAGCACCTGGCCTGCGACCTGCAGCGGCCCGTCCGAGCTGCGGCCGGCCATCACCGCCCACCCCCCGATGCTCGTGTGCGACCTGGGTCACCGACACGCCGGGGACCGTCCGGCGTGTCGCGTGACGGATGTCGCAAACGAGCGTTCTGGGGAGGCGGCATCAGCGGACCGCCTCGGTGCGGAGGGTGGCGGTCCAGTCCTGGATCGACCGGACGCCCAGCTCGCCGCGACCGAGCGCCTCGATGCCCTGCACCGCCGCGGCGAGCTGCTGCACGGTGGTGATGATCGGCCGGTCCATCGCGATGGCGGCCGCCCGGATCTCGTAGCCGTCGGCCCGGGCGCGCGGCCCGGACGGCGTGTTGACGACCATGTCGACCTCGCCCTCGAGGATCCGCTCGACGATGGTGAGCTCGCCGTCGGGGCCGCGGCCGTGGCTGTGCTTGCGGACGACGGTCGCCTCCACGCCGTTGCGGCGCAGCACGTCGGCCGTGCCCTCGGTGGCCAGGACCTGGAAGCCCAGGTCGGCCATCCGCTTGAGCGGGAAGATCATGTTGCGCTTGTCGCGGTCGGCCATCGACACGAACACCACGCCCTTGGTCGGCAGCCCGCCGTAGGCCGCCGACTGCGACTTGGCGAAGGCGGTGCCGAAGTTGGCGTCGATGCCCATCACCTCTCCGGTGGAGCGCATCTCCGGGCCCAGCATGTGGTCGACGCCGCGGCCCTCGACGGTGCGGAACCGCTTGAAGGGCAGCACCGCCTCCTTGACGGCCACCGGCGTCGCCGGGCCGCCGTGGGTCGGCAGCCGGCCGCCGTCGCCCACCGCCGGGAGCACGCCCGAGGCGCGCAGGTCGGCGATCGAGTCGCCCACCATCACCAGGGCCGCGGCCTTGGCCAGCGGGACGCCGGTCGCCTTGGACACGAACGGCGCGGTGCGGCTGGCGCGCGGGTTGGCCTCCAGGACGTAGAGCACGTCCGCCGCCATCGCGAACTGCACGTTGAGCAGCCCGCGCACCCCGATGCCGCGCGCCAGCGCGAGGGTCTGCTCGCGCACCTTCGCGACGACGTCCCGGCCGAGGGTCACCGGCGGCAGCACGCAGGCGGAGTCGCCGGAGTGGATGCCGGCCTCCTCGATGTGCTCCATCACACCGCCGAGGTAGAGCTCCTCGCCGTCGAAGAGCGCGTCGACGTCGATCTCGATCGCGTCGTCGAGGAACCGGTCGACCAGCACCGGCCGGTCGGGCGACACCTCGGTCGCCTCGCGCATGTACGTCGCCAGCTGCTCGTCGTCGTAGACGATCTCCATGCCGCGGCCGCCGAGGACGTAGGACGGTCGTACGAGCACCGGGTAGCCGATGTCGGCGGCGACCCGCCGGGCGCCCTCGTACGACGTCGCGGTGCCGTGCTTGGGTGCGACCAGGCCCGCGTCGGCGAGCACCTCGGAGAACGCGCCACGGTCCTCGGCGAGGTGGATCGCCTCGGGGCTGGTGCCGATGATGGGCACGCCGGCGTCCTTGAGCCGCTGGGCGAGGCCGAGCGGTGTCTGGCCGCCGAGCTGGACGACGACGCCGAGCACCGGGCCGGCTGCCTGCTCGGCGTGCACGACCTCGAGGACGTCCTCGAGGGTGAGCGGCTCGAAGTACAGCCGGTCCGAGGTGTCGTAGTCGGTCGACACGGTCTCGGGGTTGCAGTTGACCATCACGGTCCGCAGTCCGCGGGCGCGCAGCGCGAAGGACGCGTGCACGCACGAGTAGTCGAACTCGATGCCCTGCCCGATCCGGTTCGGGCCGCTGCCGAGGATGATGACCGCCGGCTCCTCGCGGGGAGCGACCTCGGTCTCCTCGTCGTAGGACGAGTAGTGGTAGGGCGTGAGCGCGGCGAACTCGGCCGCGCAGGTGTCGACGGTCTTGAAGACCGGGCGCAGCCCGAGGGCGTGCCGGACCCCGCGCACGACGTCCTCCGGCATGCCGCGCAGCCGGCCGACCTGGACGTCGGAGAAGCCGTGCCGCTTGGCCCGGGCCAGCAGGTCGCGGTCGAGCTCGGGGGCCTCGCGGACCTCGGCAGCGATCTCGTTGACGAGCTGCACCTGGTCGAGGAACCACGGGTCGATGCCGGTGGCGCCGTAGAGGTCGTCGACGCTCGCGCCGGCCCACAGCGCCTGCTGGACGTCGCGCAGCCGGCCGTCGTGCGGCACCTCGGCGCGGATCAGCCACTCGGCGACGTCGACGTCGGTGGGGTCCCACCCGAACTGCGCGTTGGTGGACTCCAGGGACCGCAGGGCCTTCTGCAGCGCCTCGGTGAAGCAGCGTCCGATCGCCATCGCCTCGCCGACGCTCTTCATGTGGGTCGTCAGCCGCGGGTCGGCGCCGGGAAACTTCTCGAAGGCGAACCGCGGCACCTTCACCACGACGTAGTCGAGGGCCGGCTCGAAGGACGCCGGGGTCTCGCGGGTGATGTCGTTGGGGATCTCGTCGAGGGTGTAGCCGACGGCGAGCTTGGCGGCGATCTTCGCGATCGGGAAGCCGGTCGCCTTCGACGCCAGCGCCGACGAGCGCGAGACGCGCGGGTTCATCTCGATGACGATGACGCGGCCGTCGTCGGGGTTGACCGCGAACTGGATGTTGCAGCCGCCCGTGTCGACACCCACCGCGCGGATCACGTCGATGGAGATGTCGCGCAGCCGCTGGTACTCGCGGTCGGTGAGGGTCATGGCCGGCGCGACCGTGATCGAGTCGCCGGTGTGCACCCCCATCGGGTCGAGGTTCTCGATCGAGCACACGACGACGACGTTGTCGGCCGTGTCGCGCATCAGCTCGAGCTCGTACTCCTTCCAGCCGAGGATCGACTCCTCGAGGAGCACCTCGGTGGTGGGGCTCGCCTGCAGCCCGGCGCCGGCCATCCGGCGCAGCTCGACCTCGTCGCGTGCCAGCCCCGAGCCGGCCCCACCCATCGTGAACGACGGGCCGGACGACGAGCGGGTAGCCGAGCTGGTCGGCTGCGCCGAGGCAGTCGTCGAGCGTGTGCGCGATGACGCTGCGGGCCGACTCGGCCCCGATCCGCTCGACGATCGCCTTGAACCGCTGCCGGTCCTCGCCCGCCTCGATCGCGTCGACGTTCGCCCCGATCAGCTCGACGCCGTACTGCTCGAGGACGCCGGCCTCGTGCAGGGCCATCGCGGTGTTGAGCGCGGTCTGCCCGCCGAGGGTCGCGAGCAGCGCGTCGGGCCGCTCCTTCTCGATCACCTTGGTGACGATCTCGGGCGTGATCGGCTCGATGTAGGTGGCGTCGGCGAACTCCGGGTCGGTCATGATCGTGGCCGGGTTGGAGTTGACGAGGACGACCCGGATGCCCTCCTCGCGCAGCACCCGGCAGGCCTGGGTGCCGGAGTAGTCGAACTCGCAGGCCTGGCCGATGACGATCGGGCCGGACCCGATGACCAGCACGCTGCGGATGTCGGTGCGGCGGGGCATCTAGCGGGTCACCATTCCTTCGGTCGGGCTCGTCGCTCTGCTCGTTCCGCGCTGCGCTCCTCCCCGCCGAGCAGCTCCCCGAAACGGTCGAACAGGTACGCAGCGTCGTGCGGGCCGGCGGCCGCCTCCGGGTGGTACTGCACCGAGAAGGCCGGCACGTCGAGGCACCGGAGGCCCTCGACCACGCCGTCGTTGAGGCAGACGTGGCTGACCTCGGCGGCGCCGAACGGCGTGCCGAACGCCCCGTCGGCCGGGGCCTCGACGGCGAACCCGTGGTTGTGCGCCGTGACCTCGACCTTGCCGGTGGACCGGTCCTGGACCGGCTGGTTGATGCCACGGTGCCCGTAGCGCAGCTTGTAGGTGCCCAGGCCCAGGGCCCGGCCCAGCACCTGGTTGCCGAAGCAGATGCCGAACACGGGGACCCGGCGACCCAGCAGGTCGCGGGTGAGGGCGACCGCACGGTCGGCGGTCGCGGGGTCGCCGGGGCCGTTGCTGAGGAAGACGCCGTCGGCGCCGGTCGCGAGCACGTCGTCGACCGTCGAGGTGGACGGCAGCACATGGACCTCCATGCCGCGCTCGGCCATCCGCACGGGCGTCATCCGCTTGATGCCGAGGTCGAGCGCCGCGACGGTGTAGCGCTTCTCCCCGTCGGCCGGCACGACGTACGGCTCGGGCGTCGTCACCTCGGCGGTGAGGTCGGCGCCGGCCATCGCGGGGGCGGCACGGACCCGGTCGAGCAGCGACGACGCGTCGGTGTCCTCGGTGCTGATGCCGACGCGCATCGCGCCGCGCTCACGCAGGTGCCGGGTCAGCGCGCGGGTGTCGACGCCGCTGACGCCCACCACGCCCTGGTCGGCGAGCTCGTCGCCCAGCGACCGGCGCGACCGCCAGGAGGACGCCCTGCGGGCCGGGTCGCGCACGACGTAGCCGCTGACCCAGATCCGCCGCGACTCGGCGTCCTCGTCGTTGACACCGGTGTTGCCGACGTGCGGCGCCGTCATGACCACCACCTGCCGGTGGTAGGACGGGTCGGTGAGGGTCTCCTGGTAGCCGGTCATGCCGGTGGAGAACACCGCCTCCCCGAACGTCTCGCCGGTGGCCCCGAAGGACTCGCCGCGGAACTCCCGGCCGTCCTCGAGCACCAGCAGCGCCGTCCGCCCGGTCACCACGGTCTTCTCACCGTGATCCACAGCGGATCCGTTGGAAGAACTCCAGCAGATCCGCTGTGGATCACCTGGCGGGCCGTCACTGGAGCTTCCCGTCGAGGACCGTCGGTCGCCCGCGCAGGAACGTCGCGACCACCGCGCCGGGCAGCGTGCGGCCGGCGTACGGCGTGTTGCGCGACCGCGACGCCAGCGCGAAGGGGTCGATCTCGCGGCGGGCCGCCGGGTCGACGAGGACGAGGTTCGCCGGGGAGCCCGGCTCGAGCGGCCGACCGTGGTCGTCGACCAGGCCGATCCGCGCGGGCCGGGTGGACATCCGGTCGGCGACGCCGGCCCAGTCGAGCAGGCCGGTCTCGACCATCGCCTCCTGCACCACCGACAGCGCCGTCTCGAGGCCGAGCATCCCCATGGCGGCCGCGGCCCACTCGCAGTCCTTGTCCTCGTGCGAGTGCGGGGCGTGGTCGGTGGCGACGGCGTCGATGGTGCCGTCGGCCAGGGCCTCGCGCAGCGCGGCGACGTCGTCGGCGGTGCGCAGCGGCGGGTTCACCTTGTAGATCGGGTCGTAGGAGGCGGCCAGCTCGTCGGTGAGCAGCAGGTGGTGCGGGGTGACCTCTGCGGTGACGTTCCAGCCCTTCGACTTGGCCCACCGCAGGATCTCCACCGACCCCGCGGTCGAGACGTGGCACACGTGCAGCCGCGACCCGACGTGCGCCGTGAGCAGGACGTCGCGGGCGATGACCGCCTCCTCGGCGACCGCCGGCCAGCCCTGCAGCCCGAGCACGCCGGAGAGCTCGCCCTCGTTCATCTGGGCGCCCTCGGTGAGCCGCGGCTCCTGGGCGTGCTGCGCGACGACCCCGCCGAAGGCCTTGACGTACTCCAGCGCGCGGCGCATGAGCACGGCGTCCGAGACGCACGTGCCGTCGTCGGAGAACACCCGGACCCGCGCCGCGGAGTCGGCCATCGCGCCGAGCTCGGCCAGCCGCTCGCCCTGCAGCCCCACCGTGACCGCCCCGACCGGTCGCACGTCGCAGTGGCCGGCCTCGCGGCCGAGCCGCCAGACCTGCTCGACGACGCCGGCGGTGTCGGCGACGGGGTCGGTGTTGGCCATGGCGTGCACGGCGGTGAACCCACCGAGCGCGGCGGCAGCGGTCCCGGTCTCGACGGTCTCGGCGTCCTCGCGGCCGGGCTCGCGCAGGTGGGTGTGCAGGTCGACCAGGCCGGGCAGCGCCACCAGCCCGTCGGCGTCGACGACCTCCGCACCGGCCCGGCTCAGCCGGGTGCCGGCCTCGGCGACGACGCCGTCCTCGAGCACCAGGTCGGTGGCCTCCCCGCCCAGCAGCCGGGCACCCGTGACGACGTACGTGCGGCTCATGCCAGGTCTCCCTCGGTGGCGCCGGACAGCAGCAGGTAGAGCACGGCCATCCGGACGCTGACGCCGTTGGTGACCTGCTCGACGATGGTCGACCGGGGCGAGTCGGCGACCTCCGCGGCGATCTCCATGCCGCGGTTCATCGGCCCGGGGTGCATGACGATCGCGTGCTCGGGCAGCTGCGCCATCCGGGCGCCGTCGAGCCCGTAGCGCCGGCTGTACTCGCGCGAGCTCGGGAAGAAGGCGGCGTGCATCCGCTCGCGCTGCACCCGCAGCATCATGACGACGTCGCTCTTCGCCAGCTCGCCGTCGAGGTCGTACGACGCGGCGCACGGCCAGGTGTCGACGCCGACCGGCAGCAGCGTGGGCGGCGCGACGAGGGTCACCTCGGCGCCGAGGGTGTGCAGCAGCAGCACGTTGGACCGGGCCACCCGCGAGTGCAGCACGTCGCCGACGATCGTCACCCGGCGACCGGCGAGATCGGTCCCGACCGCGGTGTCGTGACCGTTGAGCCGCCGTCGCATGGTGAAGGCGTCGAGCAGTGCCTGGGTGGGGTGCTCGTGGGTGCCGTCGCCGGCGTTGACGACCGCACCGCGGATCCAGCCGGAGTGCGCGAGCCGGTGCGGCGCACCGGACGCGTGGTGCCGGACCACGACCGCATCCGCCCCCATCGCCTCGAGGGTGAGTGCGGTGTCCTTGAGGCTCTCGCCCTTCGACACGCTCGAGCCCTTGGCGGAGAAGTTGATGACGTCGGCAGAGAGCCGCTTGGCGGCGGCCTCGAAGGAGATCCGGGTGCGGGTCGAGTCCTCGAAGAAGAGGTTGACGACCGTGCGGCCGCGCAGCGTCGGCAGCTTCTTGATGGGACGGTCGGCGAGCCGCGCGAGCTCCTCCGCGGTGTCGAGCACGAGGAGGGCGTCGTCGTGGGTGAGGTCGGCCGCGCTGAGCAGGTGCGGGTTCACCGGGCCACCTCCGTAGCGGGCTCGTCGGCGCCGGGACCGGAGTCGATCGTCACGCTGTCCTCGCCGTCCTGCTCCGCCAGGAGCACGTGGACCCGCTCGGTGAGCGAGGTGGGGAGGTTCTTGCCGACGTAGTCGGCCCGGATGGGCAGCTCACGGTGCCCGCGGTCGACCAGGACGGCGAGCTGTACCCGCGCGGGGCGGCCGAGGTCACCGAGGGCGTCCAGCGCGGCCCGGATGGTCCGGCCGGAGTACAGGACGTCGTCCACGAGCACGACGGTGCGGCCCTCGACACCGCCGGCCGGCAGCTCGGTGCGCTCCAGGGCGCGGGCCGGGTGCAGCCGCAGGTCGTCGCGGTACATCGTGATGTCGAGGGAGCCGACCGGCACCTCGCTGCCCTCGACCTCGGCGATCCGCGCGGCCAGGCGGTGCGCGAGCGGGACGCCGCGGGTGGGGATGCCCAGCAGGACCAGGTCGTCGGCGCCCTTGGCGCGCTCGAGGATCTCGTGGGCGATGCGGGTGAGGGCCCGGCCGATGTCGGGGGCCTCCAGAACCCGGCGGCGCAGGGCCGACACGGGTGTGGCGAGCTCCGTGGCCGCGGCCACGCGGAACTCCGGGGACGTGCTGGGGGTGGGCGTCATCTGCCGACCGACCTCCTTCCCCGCCTCACAGGACGGGTCGTTAAAGGAAATCCGGGGTGGTGCTGGGTGCTGCCTCGGGCAGCGACGCCACCGTAGCAGCGGCCGGCCGGCGGTCGCGGGAGGCGTCCGCGGCCGGGCGTGCCGGGCGGCCGACCGCGACGCGCAGGATCGCCCTCGTCGCAGCCCGTGCCGCCATCCGGGTGAATCTCGCCGGGCAGCCGCGGATCTTTTCCGGTAACTCTGCGTAACATCACCCAGAGTCACCGCGATACTGAGTCGAGCGGCCGGACCCTCCGGCCATACGCGCGAGCTGGGCAGGCACCGATCACCACGTGTGACGGCGCTCCGCTCGGGCACACGGACCACGGAAGGACGGGGCCTCTATGGCGACCGAGTACGCACGGGCGCTCGGAGGGCGGCTGAGGGCGATCCGCACCCAGCAGGGCCTCTCCCTGCACGGCGTGGAGGAGAAGTCCGAGGGCCGCTGGAAGGCCGTGGTCGTCGGCTCCTACGAGCGTGGTGACCGGGCGGTGACGGTGCAGCGGCTCGCCGAGCTGGCCGACTTCTACGCCGTCCCGGTCTCCGAGCTGCTGCCCGACGGCGCCCCCAACGGCGCCGCGGAGCCGCCTCCGCGGCTCATCCTGGACCTCGAACGACTGCAGACGGTGCCGGCCGAGCGGGCCGGCCCGCTGGCCCGCTACGCGTCCACCATCCAGGCCCAGCGCGGCGACTACAACGGCCGGGTGCTCTCGATCCGTCAGGACGACCTGCGCACGCTCGCCGTGATCTACGACGAGACGCCCAGCCAGCTGACCGAGCAGCTCATCTCGTGGGGGGTCCTCAACCCCGAGGCCCGGCGCGCCCTGGACTG
>CAWARY010000002.1:0-671529 GCA_963784645.1 uncultured Actinomycetota bacterium
GGCGCAACAGCCGGGCCACAGCCGAGGAGCGGTGGTCGACTTGCTCTCCACGATCGACATCGAGAACCACCTGGCGCAGCCTCTTGTCGCCAGGGTCGCGGCCAACGGTCCCAACGGGCCGACCGTCCGGCCCGTCTGGTTCCTGTACGAGAAGGAGGGTCTGCTGCACGATCCGAGCTCTGGAAAGTCGCCAGAAGCGGACCTCTTACGGGGAGGCCCGGATCTGACCGATGAGCGCTAGTGGGCGAGTCGGACGCCGGTCCACGCTTCGTCAGCGGTCACGTCGTCCACGACGTCGAGCCATTCGGGAACGAAGTCGGAGGGCTGATCGCCGTCATCGATTTCGGCAATCAGCGTGCCGTTCTCGTGTTCGTCGACGGCGACCAGCAGCCCATCCCGATGGATCATGTGCCGCCGCTTGCGGAGCAATCGGGCCGGCAAAGCGGTGAGGAGTGCCCACTCCTCGTTATCGAGGTAGAAGTTCGTGCACGCTACCTCGGCAGGACCATCGGTGATGCGCACCTTATGTCCGAGCTTACGAGTGACGGTGCCGTCGCTCTCTCGCACTTCGCGGAGGCGAAGCCGGGTGTCTGTCACGTACCGATCAAGGATCTCCTTGGTGCTCGAAACACCGTCAGGAAGCCGTCGAAGTCGATAGCGACGCTCTCGTTCCACAACTGCGTACTTCAGTGAGATCGACACGTGAGAACGCTAGCGCCAAACGTCCGCATCTCCACTGCCACCGGCGCGTCCCCGCTGGCGGATCGGCATGCGGAGCGTGCCACAGAGGGATCCACCACCATCGGTCATTGTCCGACGCGACCGTCAATGCACTCGCGCAACAGGTCAGCGTGCCCGCAGTGCCTGGCATACTCCTCGATCTGATGGATCAGCAGTTCCCTAGCAGCGATGCCGTCTTTGCCTAGCCGCTCTCCGAGATCCGGGTGTTCGGCCAACATGGCGTCGGTCGCAGCCTGCTCTCGGGCAAGGTCGACCCAGGCTGCCTCGACTACTTCCTGCTCGGCAACCGCCCCGTCGAAGTCGGCTCCACCCCCGCCGTACAGACTCGGCGACGGATCGTTGGGGGTGATCCAGTTGCGCCAGTCGCGTTCTGCCTCCGCGAGGTGGCGGACCAGGCCAAGAAGGGACATGGTCGATGGCGGCACCGACCGTCGCGCCAGTTGCTCCGCATCCAGGGCTTCGCACTTCATCCGAAGCGTGAGCCGGTAGTTATGTAGGTAGTCCTTCAATGTCGCCAGCTCGCCGTCCGGGCTGACTCCCTCACTGTTGCGCGGGTCATCGTCCGGATTCACCCACATGTCGGGGTAGACCGTGGCCTTGGTCCATCGACCAGCTTGTTCGCTCACCTCGCCACGGTGCCGGACGAACTCCTGTACGTCCACTGGCTACTCGGCCGCTGCGTCGAGCAGCGTCCCAGTTGACCATCGCTGAATGGGAGTCAGAGCAAGGCCGCAACGGGATGAAAGGCTCAGCTTATGAACGTTCTCTTTGTCGCTGGATTTGCCGTCATCAGCAGCACACCGAGTCAGGACCTCCGCCTCTTCGTCGACACTCTGGGCCTTCCGCTACGGGCGCCAACCAGTGTCCCGACTTCCGAGTACCGGTACTCGGAACGCATCGAGGGCGCCAAGCACTTCGGGGTGTGGCCCCTGTCGGAGGCTGCTCACGCCTGTTTCGGTACCCAGGAATGGCCAGCAACGCACCCGGTCCCGCAGGCCACGATCGAGTTCGAGGTAGACGACGTCGAGACCGCCACGGCAGAACTTCACGGGCAAGGCTATGACCTTGTCCACCCGGTCCGCACCGAGCCATGGGGGCAGATCATCGCGCGCTTCCAGTCGCCCGACGGTGTCTTGCTGGGCGTGTGCACCACACCCCATCTGGCAGACGCCTGACCTCTCACGGACACCTCAACGCCTTTGAGTACAGAGCCGCCGCGTCGTCGTGGCGAAAGGAATCTAGCGAGCACGTCGCCGTGAACGTGAACGTGCGCCTCGCATGCCTAACCTCGTGCAGTGGACGGAGTGCGCGGCGGGGATGGTCCCGCCGATCACCGCGAGCGGATTCCGTTGTGGGACAGTCGGCTGGTGATGTTGAAAGCGTGTCTGAACGGTGGCCGCGACCCTCGCGAACACGATGCGCTTCCCGTCACTGCGACGGAGTTGGCCACGGATGCACGGCACGTGCTGAACGCCGGTGCGCAGGCGGTGCACCTTCACGTCAAAGACGACGCCGGCAAAGACACCTTCGGGGCTGCGTCCACCAATGCGGCGATCGCCGCGGTGCGCGCTGCCGCCCCGCGACTGCGAATCGGGGTGACCACCGGAGCTTGGGCTGAACCCGACCCCGCCGCGCGGGTGAGTGCGATCCGGTCCTGGTCGGTGTTGCCGGACTTCGCCTCAGTGAACTGGCATGAGCCGGGCGCCGAGTACGTCGCGAGATGTCTGCTCGACCGGGGAATCGCTGTCGAGGCCGGGCTATGGCACGGCGACGCTGTGGCGCAATGGCTCGCGTCGTCGCTGAGAGCTCGGTGCCTGCGCGTCCTGGTGGAGCTCCCGGACGGCCTCTCGGCGAGCAGGACCGCCGAGCGTGCCGACATCCTCCTGCGCATGCTCGACGGGATCGAGCAGCCAATCCTGTTGCACGGCGAGGGCAGTAGCTGCTGGCCGGCACTCGAGCATGCCCGCGATCGCGGCCTGTCCACCCGAGTGGGCCTCGAGGACACCCTCGTGATGAGCGATGGCAGCCCGGCCGCTGACAACGCCGCCCTCATCGCCGAAGCAGTCACCATCCTGGGTGCCGGTCTCTGAACCGCTCGGGAGCCGTCCCATGGCGCTTGATCAGGATGCGAAGGGCAGTGGGTGGCGATGCACCATCAGCACGAGGCCGTCGCGCACAAGAGCCGCCACTGCGATTGGCGTCGGGGCAACCATGGCCGCAGGCTACCGATTCGGTGAACGGATCGGCTTGTGGTCACGCTCCACGCGACCATCCACTTGCGGTGAAGCGTCGTTGTTCACTTCGACGCTCGAGTTGCTCGAACTCTCGCCCGCAACCGGTTCGGTTTCCGGTCACGCGGAGCCGGTCGCCTGGCGTCGTTCGTATCAGGACTCTCCGCCCGTGATCCGACGGAATGTCAGACTCTCCGCATGTTCGATGGCTTCACCGAGGGGATGGTCGACGCGGGCGACCTTCAGCTGTTCGTTCGTTCCGCGGGCAAAGGACCGGCGGTGCTGTTGCTGCACGGCCATCCACGTACGTCTGCGACCTGGCATCGTGTCGCCCCTGCCTTGCTTCACCGGGGCTTCACCGTGGTCTGCGCTGACCTTCCCGGCTATGGCCGATCGGACAAGCCGAAACCGACAGCTGACCACTCAGCCCACTCCAAGCGAGTCGGTGCCACGCGTCTTCTGCACGCCATGAAGCAACTAGGCCATGACCGGTTCGCGGTTGTCGGCCATGACCGCGGCAGCTACTACGCACTGCGCATGGCGCTGGACCATCCCTCTAGCATCGGACAGGTCGCCCTGCTGGACTGCCTCCCTATCTCCGAGCACCTCGATCGTGCCGACGCCCGATTCGCCACCGCGTGGTGGCACTGGTTCTTTTTCGCCCAGCCCGACATCCCCGAACGCGTCATCGGTGTCGACCCGGACGCGTGGTACCAAGCAGACCCCACCGCCATGGGGCAAGAAAACTTCGCTGAGTGGCGCGCTGCGATCCACGATCCGGAAGTGGTCAAGGGCATGCTCGAGGACTACCGAGCCGGTCTGACGCTCGACGCCGACCATGAACGGGACGACCGTGATGCTGGTCGACGCCTGGAGCAGCCCCTGTTAGTGCTGTGGTCCCTGCGTGACGACCTCGAGGATCTCTACGGAGACCCGCTTGCCATCTGGGCAGCTTGGGCTGACAACGTCGCCGGCCACGGCATCGACTCCGGCCATCACATGGCCGAGGAAGCCCCCAACGAACTCACTGCAGCCCTGGCCGGCTTCCTGACCAACAGGCCCCGGTAGTCGATCCGTGTGCGGCTCTCTGTCGCCTCATCGCACTGATGGCCGGACAGCGACTCCTCGTGAACTGCTCAGCCGAGCCTTTGACAAACTTCACTCATGGTCATGGACTACGAGCACACCCTTGCCGGTCTTCTGAAGTGGGCGCACGACAACGACGACGTCCGTGCCCTTGTGCTGACCGGTTCGGGAGGATCTCGAACGGCACATTCACTCTCAGACCGCGACATCAACCTCTACACCACCAACGTCGAAGGACTGGTCTCAGACGAGTCTTGGTGGGAAAGACTGGGAGAGGTCCTCGTCGTTGAGCGCCTGGAGAACCCGGACGGTGATCCAACGAGGCTGGTGTACTACGCCGGCGGGAAGCTGGATTTCACCCTCATCGACGCTGACAGGCTCAAGGCTGCGCCATACGACAGGCCGTATGAAGTGCTCCTCGACAAGGACGGTCATGGACGCTCGATACGAGACGCCATGGGGACGGCGGCGCCGCCCACCCAGAACGAGTTCGACGAAGCGACGAACTGGGGGTACGCAGCCGCGCTCATGTTGGCCAAGGCTCTCGTACGCGGGGAACTGTGGGCGGCCAAGTTCCGCGACAACGATTTGAAGGTGGAGCTGCTACGCATCATTGAGTGGGACCACCAGGCTCGCTATGGCCATGACTACGACACTCGCTACCTCGGCACCTGGATGAACGAGTGGATGGATCCGGATGTGCGTGAGGCTCTTCACGGCTGCTGGGGTCACCTCGACACCGCTGACAGCGCCTCCGCCTTGAGAAGGACGTTGTTGATCTTCGCCGAGCTCGCCTCGCGGCTCGCTACCTCGCATGAGTTCGTCGACTTCGACCACGTTCGCCTACGGGAGGAGATCGAATCGATCTTCGCGCTAGGCGACCTCTGAAGCAGAACCGAAACGCGGCACCGAAAACATGAACTCGCTGACATGTCCGGACCTCTCGTAAGCCCAACGGCCAGCGGTGTCGCGATGCTCCGCCGCCCATGACGTGGAGGAATCCCTAGTCCGCGATCGTTTGGGGATCGCCTAGCGGTGACGCCAGGCATCCATCTCGAACCCTCTGCGATAATGACCTCGGTGCCGGCGATGATGCGACGGCGTCCCGGACGAGATGCGCCGTACCCGGTCAGCCAAGACGACGCTTTCTTGAAGGGGTCGCGTCATGAGTCAGTTCGTTCAAATCGTCGGGTCGCTACTTGTCTTGGCAGGTTTCGCGCTGTCGCAGCGCGGAGTTCTGGACCAGAAGTCATTGCGCTATCTGACATTGAATCTCGTTGGTTCAGCCGTCCTGACCGTCGAGGCCGTCCTGGAGCAGCAGTGGGGCTTTCTGCTGCTCGAAGGAGTCTGGGCGATCGTCTCAACCGTCAGCCTGGTCGGCGTGCTGCGCGCCAGCAATCCAACCAGCCTGAACCGCTGATCGATCCCGGAGCGGGACGGCCGCGCGCGGAACGCAGTCATGACCCGAGGTCGGTGGCGTTCCTGCTCGTCAACACTCGCGGGTGGGGGGCACAAGCCGCCGGGTGATCCATAGTTGAGCGAGGCCGGTGACCACCATTGTGCTGGCACAGGCGAACCACATTGCTCGCGGACCGAAGGCGATCAGGTAACCCATCAGTGGGGGGCCAAGAGTGAGTGCGGCTCCCCAGGTGATGCCGTAGACGGCGAAGTAGTGGGCCTTCGCGTTGGGTGGTGCTACGCGTGCGACCAGGGTGTATGAGTAGCCGAGAAGGAGCACGTCGCCTAGGCCCATGACGGTGACGGCGATTGCGTAACCGGGCAGATCTGGCATCAGCCCGGCTACCGCGAGCCCGAGGGCGAGGAGTCCGTATCCGGCGAGCAGCCGCAGCGCGATTTTGCCCGTCTTCCGGAGAACGGGTTGGGCGGCGATGACGACCAAGGCCGACAGTGCCTCAAGCAGTCCTGCGTCAGAGGCCCGCCTACCTTCTATGGCCAGCGCAAGGGGCATGGCCATCCGCACGATCATGTAGATCATCGCGAAGCTGGTTCCGGTGGCGATGAGTAGCCACAGTCTGTGGTCTCGCCATGGTGAATGAGCAGCGTCGCTGTCCTCTTCGCTCTCTGCCGGGTGGCGGGCTGGGTGCAGCATCAAGGCCACAAGTATCAGGCAAGCGATCGCCGTGCCGGCATCGATGACGAAGAGCCACGACAACCCAAAGCGACCAATCGCCGCCGCGAGCAACCCAGCCGCGAGTCCCGCCGCGGCCAGAGCCGCCCCCAACAGACCGTAGGCGCGGGGCAATAGGTGATCGGGGGTCACATCGGCCACCAGGCCCTGACTGGCGGGCTCGTAGATCTCGAAGCAGAGGCCGAGCAGGGCCGCCCCAACGAAGGCGACCGCCAGCGATGGCGCCGAAGCAATGACTACTTGCGATCCTGCAGTCCCGGCAAGTCCCACGATCACCGCGTTCTTGGTGCCTACCCGTGTTGCGAGTCGCCCCCCGATCAGGCGAGACGGGATCGTCGCCAACCCGAAGACCCCCACCACGACGCCGGCGAGCGTCACGCTCGCGTCATGTTCTTGGACGAGCAGGACCGCCAGAAACGGCACCGAGAATGCGCCCAGTCGGTTGACGAATCGAGCCACCAGCAGGACCTTCACCGACCGTGGCAATCCGGTTACCGGCTCAGCATTCACCGGACTGTCTATTATGTTTTTGATAGTCACGGGGAGGAGGTTAGACCTGGGGCTTACACTGCTCAAGTGCGTTTTGACAGTCACGTCACCGACCTGTTGCGTGTTGCCACTGACATGGTGAATCTGCTGACCTGTGAGGAGGTTGGCGGCCGGGAGTCGAACCCGCCAACCGGAAGCTACTTGCGCCAGGTGCTGAGCCAGACTCTGATCCGCGAGGACCGGGCGCCGACCGTCACTTATGAAGACGCGGCGATACTTCAGCGGTTTGCACTTGAGGCTAGGCCGGTCTTCGAGGCAGTAGCCGACGAAGACTTCAACGATGCTGCCGCCAGAGTGAATGAGTTGCTGCGCTGGACGTGCCCGCAACCGCGGCTCGACCTGTTCGGCGGGGCCTGGCACATGCATTTTCACGGGCCGACCGACCGCCTAGGGGACGGGTGGGTGGCTGGCTGTGCAGCCGCGCTGACGATGGCAATCGGCAGCGCAGACGCCGGACGACTTGGCGTCTGCGAAGCCCCGAGGTGTGACCGGGCATACGTCGACCGCTCCAAGAACGGAACCCGGCGATTCTGCGGGGTGACCTGCCAGAACCGCGTCAAGAACACCAATCACCGCCGCGCCCACAACCCGAGACCACGTCAATAGACCAGTCCCTCCAGCGGTCGTCCACCCGACCCGCACATCAGCTAGATCCTGACGTCTCGCAAGCGGAATGCCCTCCGGCGAGGCTCCGGGCGGAGCAGCCATCGAGTCCAGGTCGTCCCAGAAGGGATCGGCTCACGGGACATGGGTTGACTGTGTCAACGTGGTGGAATCGCACGGCGACCCAGTTGGCTGACGGCATGACGCAAGCCATCGCAACCAGGTACCGCCGGTTCGCAGAGGTCGAGGCTTACGGTCAGTCGCCGTGCTACGAAATCTGGGCTACGGGTGTCGCGGAGGATCAGGAGGTGCTGAGGCTGCTCAGCACCATGACCGTCGCCCAGCAGCAGCCCAACCTGGTCTTCGCCGCCGCGCGCTGGTGTGGGGCGCAGCCGGGCTCGTTCGCCGCGCTTCGACATGTCGTGTTGGCAGACTGGGATCGCGTGAGGGCCGTCATCCAATCACGCACCACTCAGACGAATGAGCCGGGCCGGTGCGCCGTCTTGCTGCCCATCCTCCAACAGTTGACCGGCCCACTCGCGCTTCTCGAAGTAGGGGCAGCCGCCGGGCTGTGTCTGTACCCCGACCGCTACAGCTATCGGTACAGCAACGGTGTGGAGGTGGACCCCGAGCAGGGACCGAGCCTCGTCGTCCTTCCGTGCAGTATCGACGGGCCCGTCCCGCTAAGCCGCAGGGTGCCCGAAATCGTGTGGCGGGCCGGGATCGACCTGAACCCGCTGGACCCCCGCGATCCCGACGCCATGAAGTGGCTCGAGACGTTGGTGTGGCCGGAACAGGATGACCGCCGTACGCGCCTCAGGTCGGCTGTCCAGATCGCTGCGGAGGAGCCAGTTCGTATCGAGCGCGGCGACCTCAACGAGCTGCTGCCAGCGCTTGCCGCAGCCGCCCCCGCCGACGCGACACTGGTCATCTTCCACAGCGCCGTGCTCAACTACCTGCACGACCGCGCGGAGCGTCGGCGCTTCGCGTCAACGGCCCTCGCGTCTGCTGGACACTGGATCAGCTACGAGGGACGCGGCGTGGTCGACGTCGACCTCCCGCAGTCGATACCAACTCCCGACACCTTGTTCGTGCTCTCGCTCGATGGCCAGGCTCAAGCTCTCGGGAATGGCCACGGGCGTGCCCTGACATGGATCGCATAATGGCGGTCTTGAGGACCAGGAGAGGGTTAGGTCAGAAGTGAACGATCGTGGAACCAGAGGTCAACCGTGCTGACCTCCGCGCAGGCCGCAGACGTGCTGGGTGTCCGGCTCTCGACCATCTACGCCTACGTCACACGCGGCGTCCTAACCAGCTCCACTGCTATCGACGCTCGAGGCCGGCGCGTCTCCCACTTCGACCGTGACGAGGTTCTGACCCTGGCTCGTGCCAGGGCCAGGACCTCGGCGGCCTCGTTGGCGATCCTGCTCGAGAGCGACGTCACCCAGCTCGATCCCCAAGGCAGACTGCGCTTCCGTGGCCATGACATCGCGCAACTAGCCGCTGACAGCTCCTTCGAGCAAGCCGCCGACATGCTGTGGCAGGTTCCCCATCACGACTCGTCATGGGCCCTCCGGCCCGAAATGACGGAAGCATCCCGTGCCGCCCTCATCTTCGCCGAGCACACGCCACTACCGGTGGACCGCATGCAAATCGCGCTCACAGTCGGCGCCGCTCACGACTCTTCTCGGCACAACCTCACCCTCGAGCACGTTCCAGAGGTGGGACGCGCCGCGATCCGTTTGATGACCAGCGCCGCGGCCGAACACCCAGTCACCGTCGACCATGACGTAGCGACCGCGCTGTGGATCGGCGCGACAGGGCGAAGTCCGACACCCGACGAACACCACGCGCTCAGCGTGACGCTCATCTGCCTCATGGATCACGAGCTGACCGCCTCGACGATGGCTGCCCGAGCTGCCGCCGGCACCCACGCCGACCCCTGGATGGTCCTGCTGGCCGGGTCCGCCGCTATGCGCGGCCCTCGGCAAGCAGGAGCCAGCACCATCGCAGCGCAGCAGCTTCGCTCGTGGCTCTCATCCGGCGACCTCCCGCCCAGACCGCTCGGATTCGGACACAAGGTCTACCGAGGACCTGACCCCAGGGCGGAGATAATCCTCGCCCTTGTCGCTCGGCTGGACCCCACCACAGCGCACGACATCGAGCGGTTCACCATCAGCGCCGCTCGCGAGCTCGGCGCGTACCCCAACGTGGACCTCGCCCTGGCAGCCCTCATCCTGGTCTGCGGATTGCCGGCCACCACGGGCGAGATCATCTTCACCACCGCAAGATCAGTCGGGCTGCTCGCACACGCGCTCGAGGAGTACCCGCACAGCCTGAGGCTGCGGCCTCGGGCAGTCACCTCAGCTGCAGCCGACGCTGCGGACCAACGCCCTGGACGCGGCGTTGCTCGCACTGCGACCTCAAGCGGTCCATGATTTCTGAACCCGCCTCATGCGCAGTAGTCGCGGCGCAGCTGTGGCGGTCGCCTTCTCCGACGCGAGTGAGGGAGCGGTAGTCCCGTAGATCCAACTCCTCTCGAGAAGCGTGAGGGACTGCCCCAGCTTCAGTTGACTCCTGACCTGCGAGGTTCGCCTCGCTGGGAGGATCAACACCGTGCCCAAGCCCTTCCCGGCGGAGTTCCGCCGAGACGTCATCGCGGTCGCTCGCAGCAGTGATGCGTCGATGGCCTCGATCGCTCGTGACTTCGGGATCTCCGAGTCCTGCCTTGCCCGCTGGCTGAAGCTCGCCGACCGCGACGACGGGCTGGGTGATCGACCTGGTGGTCGGCGAGCGGACGGCTCGCCGCCTGGGTCCCCGGTGACCCCGGCCACTGCGGCGACGGTCGAGCAGCGGTTGCGGGATCTGGAGAAGCGCAACCGCCAGCTCGAGCAGGAGAACGAGGTTCCGCGCCGCGCGACGGCCTACTTCTCCCGCGACGTCCTCCGAGAATGATCTACCCGCTGGTCACGGACCTGGCCGACGAGGGCATCCCCGTCGTGCTGACCTGCCGGGTGCTGGGGTTCAGCAAGCAGGCCTACTTCAAGTGGCGGGCCAACCCGGTCTCGCAGCGCGACTGGGACGACGCGCACCTGCTCAACGCCGCGATCGACATCCACCACGACGATCCCGAGATCGGCTACCGGTTCATCACCGACGAGCTCGCCGGCCACGGCATCAGGGCGTCCCCGCAACCGCGTGAACCGGCTCTGCACAGCTCAACGCCTGTGGTCGGTGCACTCCCGCAAGCGCGGACTGCACCGGAAGCCCGGGCCGCCGGTCCACGACGACCTGGTCACCCGCCAGTTCGCCGCGGCCAGGCCGAACGAGCTGTGGTTCACCGACATCACCGAGCACCCCACCCGCGAGGGCAAGCTCTACCTGTGTGCGGTCAAGGACGCCTGTTCCAACCGGATCGTCGGCTACTCGATGGACGCGAGGATGACCCCTGACCTCGCGGTCCGCGCCCTGCAGCACGCTGTCGCTCTGCGCGGCCCGGCCGGCACCGTGGTCCACTTCGACCGGGGCAGCCAGGGCAGTTCCACGCCCACGTCTACGTCCGCGCGCTGCGGACCGCCCAGCTGCACGGTTCGATGGGCCGGGTCGGGGCCTGCGCTGACAACGCCGCGATGGAGTCGTTCTTCAGCCCTCTGCAGAAGAACGTCCTCAACCGGCGGACACGGGACACCCGCGACGACCTGCGCGCCGCGATCGTGTTCTGGATCGAGTCGACCTACCACCGCCGCAGACGCCAAGATGGCCTCGGCCGGCTTACCCCGGTCGAGTTCGAAGCCGTCCTACAGACCGCTCACGCGGCCCGACCGCCCCTACGAAACGAGTCAACCGAAGTAGGGGCAGTCCCCACCAGGTTCCGTAGCTGCTGGATGGCTCCCGGCTCGGGAGCCTCCCTCGAGGTAGTTGTCCGCCAGTCGGCCGTGGCTGGCATATTGCCTTTGCGGCATCGACGCCGCTCACCGCTCGCAGCGATCTTGCCGGCTCAAGATTCCCGGGCGGACCGTCGACGGAGTTGAGATGACCGGGAGTATCGCGAGCACTCCGCTCGATCAGGCGGGAGGGTCCGCGCTGCTACAGGCGGAGATGTTCGACGACTATGCAGAGTGCCTCGAGCGTCAGATCCGATCGTTGCAGGAGATCCTCTCGGAGCACCGGGGCGCGAGTCGGCGCTACCGCGTCGGGGCCGCCGGCGAACGGGCAGTGGCGGCCAGCGTCGAACGAGTGCTGATCGACTTCGGGAGCGCCGAGTGGCACATTCTCGCTGACCGCCGGTGGCCGGGCACACGTCGAGCGAACCTCGACTTAGTGCTCGTCGGTCCCCCCGGAGTACTGGTGCTCGACTCGAAGAACTGGAAGAAGCCGCGAATCGAGCACGGGCGCCTTTGGAATGGCGACTGCCCAGAGGATGAGCAAGTCGACAAGCTGCGCGATCAGGCTGACGCCGTGGCCGCCACCCTCGGCGATCTCGGCCTGGCCCCAGCCGCGGTGCTGCCCTATCTGGTCCTGGCGGGTCGCAAACAAGCCAGTGTCGACGTCCGCGGAGTCGCCGTCGTCGGAGAGCGCTCAGTTCAGGCCGAACTAGTTCGACTCCCGCAGCGCCTCAGCCCCCTCGATGTCTCATCGCTCGTGGCTGTTCTTGATGAGCGTTGCCCCCCGGCAGCGGCACGACATTCCAGGAGATCGCGACGTGTCGTGGCGCCGGCCCTTCCTCCGCAGTCCAGCACGACTGAGCCAGAACAAGTCGAACTCGGCTCTGATGACCGAGGCATCTGGGATTCCGTCCTTGAGACGGCCATGCGTGAGCCGATCGAATCCTGGATGACTTGGCTGCACCCGACCCAGGCACAACTGACGACCCGGTCATACTCCGGACCAGCCAGGATGCGCGGCCCCGCCGGAACCGGGAAGACGGTGGTCGCGCTACACCGTGCTCGGCACCTAGCTAGACGCCCGGCTGCTCGCATTCTGATGACCTCCTTCGTTGGCACCTTGCCCAATGTCCATCGTGCTCTCTTTGAACGCCTCGCCCCGGAGCACACGGCTGCCGTGGAGTTTGTTGCCATTCACAAGTGGGCCGTGCGACTGCTGCGTCAACGCAATGTCGACTTAACGCTCAAAACGACCACGGACGCTCGCCAAGTGTTTGCCGAGACCTGGAGGAATGTCAGCCGAGAAACTGTGCTGGCCGACTCTTCGCTCCCGGAGGACTACTGGTGGACGGAGATCGAAACCGTCATCAAGGGCCGCGGACTGACCGACGTGAACGACTACCTGAATCTGACGCGAGTCGGCCGACGGTCACCCCTTCGCGAGGAGCAGCGCCTCGCTGTATGGCGAATCTACGAGGCCTACCAGAGCGGCCTTGACGCGACTGGACTTTGCGACTGGTCAGACGTTCTTCAACTCGCCCTCGACAGCCTCATCTCTAGACCTCTCGAAAAGCCCTACACATCGGTGATCGTTGACGAGGTTCAGGATCTGACATGCGTCGGCCTGAAGCTGGCCCACGCGCTGGTAGGCGACTCCCCGGATGGGCTGTTTCTTGTCGGGGATGGGCAACAATCGATCTACCCGGGCGGCTTCACCCTCAATGAGAGCGGAGTTTCGGTTGCCGGACGCGCCACCGTCCTCACCCGCAATTACCGCAACGGCTCGGAGATCCTGCGAACGGCACTGGACGTTGTGCGCGGCGATCAGTTCGATGACCTCGACAGTGATCCTGAGCCTGGGTCGCGTGTGGTTGACGTCGATCGCGAAGGCGGCCAGGTGAAGCGCTGTGTCGCGACATCACCAGCGTCTCAGCGAGCCGCTCTGATCTCCGACCTTGAGTGGACAATCTCCGCGGATACGAGGGTCGGCGACGTAGCCCTACTTGTGCGGTCGAACGCGGAAGCGGTGGCTTGGTCGAAGCACTTGGGGCATGCCGGCATTGCATGTCTCCTGCTCGCTGATTACGACGGGCAAAGCATCGACGCGGTCAAGATCGGCACGTATCAGCGCGCGAAGGGCCTTGAGTTCTCCTGCGTCTTCCTGCCCGATCACGACCGAGCCGTGGCGGCCCAACGCGAAAAGGAGACTGACGATGCCTATCGGGAACGGGCGGAGCTTCAACGGCGCCAACTCTTCGTGGCTATGACTCGAGCACGTGATCGACTCTGGCTCGGACGAACAAGCTGAGTGCTCGACGCCAACCGCGCGGCGATGTTGGCGGCCCCGGGTAGGGCTGCGCCGCGGGGGCAATGAATAAGTCGCGAGATCGTCCGCGTTAGGTCGCGACCACGCTTGCTTGGCGGAATGTGTCGCCGGGAAGTGGTCTGTGCAAGCGCCAGGTAATGGCGATGGGTTTCTCGCCCCGGTGCTCAACGTAGGAGGCCTGCCCGGCGCAGAGGAAGGGCGCTGCCCCGATCTCGTTCTCTGGGGTGTCGCGCAGGAAAAGCACTACCCTCGAGCCCCGTCGCTCGTGGTTCAGGTAGCGATCGCCGGCCGGTGAGCGGGTAGACGTCGCGTTCTGCGACTCCCAGTGGAAGAGCTCAGGACTGATCGCGTAGTCCTTGTACATCGTCGACGGCGAGAAGTCCCTCTCGTCCTTCCGAAGGTTGATCATGAGCGCATCGGTCTGCGTTTCGTCAGCCCAGGCGACACCGGTGATGTTTCCTCGCGCGCTGCGCTCCATCGAGGCCCAGCCGAGCGCCGCGAGCAGCTCTTCACGCCGGTAGTGAGCGTGACTGGCGAGAGGCACGTGTTGGAGTCCCTCTCCGAGAGAGCGCGGCAGATGCCGCGCGCCGTCCAGGCCGATCTCAAACAGCTGCTGGAGTTCTTCGCAGACGGCTGGGTGCCGCCTCAGGTGTTCCAGCCCGGCTTCAAAGCTCGTGAAGCCGCCCTTGTTGGGCCACAGCGTGAAGAAAAGCATGCGCGCGAGTCGCTGCTCGCGGTCGGTGAGCTGGTCATAGGGCCGCGCATCGGATGCCACCAGCATGGAATAGGCCTGTGCCCGCTCTGGGTCATCGACGTGGGCGAGCGTCGAGACGCGCCTCAGAAGTGGCGCCTCGTCCGGCCCAGAGGCGTCCGTCGGGAAGCCGGCATCTCTGCGCAATGCGGTCCACGACCCGTTGGCCTTGTACACCTCGACGAGGTCGCGACCAGACTCCTCCAGATATCGACTCAGAGACGAGTCACCGTGCGACCGGACGTCTTCCACCAGTTGTTTCCTCGACAAGTGAAGCTGACGTCGGACGTTGTCGAGCACAATCTGCTGAGCTACTCGGTCGAGGACAAGCTGGGATCCCGAGGGCAAATACGGGAATCCGTGCTCGATCTGGTGCTCGAGCGCCCGTCGGCTCGAGCCGGTCAGGGCGCGATAGCGCACGTCGAAGCGAAACTCTTTGCGGTGCTGGCCGATCAGATCCAACACGGTGAGCACTGGCTTGCCGTGGGCTCTCCGCAGACCGCGTCCCAACTGCTGCAAGAAGACAGTCGCACTCTGAGTTGGCCGCAGAAGCAGAATCGTGTCGACCTCGGGCAAGTCGAGACCTTCATTGAAGAGATCGGCGGCAAACAGGCAGTTCACGTCGCCTGCGCGAAGTCGAGCGAGGGCATCGGCGCGCTGAGCGTCCGGTGTCTCGCCGGACACTGCAAGGGATGGGATCCCTGCCTCGCCGAATACCCGAGCCATGTACTCGGCGTGAGCAACCGAGACACAGAAGCCCAGTGCCCGCATGCGTCGAACGTCGGTCACCTTGTCGCGCAACTCTCGAAGCACCTTGGCGGCGCGTCCGTCATTGCCCGTATACAGCCGGTCGAGACCGGCCGCGTCGTACGCGCCGCGCTTCCACTCGATGCCGGTGAGATCAACGTCGTCAGCGACGCCGAAGTAGTGAAAGGGAACAAGCAGGTCGGCCGCTAGCGCATCCCACAGCCTGAGCTCATAGGCGGTGCGTCCACCAAAGAAGCTTCGTACATCCCGACCATCGGAGCGTTCCGGCGTTGCCGTGAGCCCCAGGAGCTCCTTCGGCTGGAGGTGCGCAAGCAAGGCCTCGTAGCTCTTGGCGGCAGCATGGTGGAACTCGTCGATGACCACGACGTCGAAGTGATCGCTTGGCAGCCGCTCGATGCCATAGGACCCCAACGACTGGATGCTCGCGAAGACGTGGCGCCAGCGCTCTGGGCGACTGCCGCCGACGTAGGTCTCTCCGAAGGCCCCGTCCGCCATTGTTTCCCGATACGTACGCAGGGACTGATCGAGAATCTCCCGGCGGTGTGCGACAAACAGAAGGGACAGGTCGCTGCCGTGCTGCTCAACGAGACGTCGATAGTCGAGTGCCGCGACCACCGTCTTGCCTGTCCCGGTCGCCGCCACCACGAGATTCCGGTGCCGATCATGAACATGTCGCTCGGTGTCCAGTGCCTCGAGGAGGCTGACCTGGTGCGGAAGGGGACGAACTTCAAGGCCGGCCAATGTGATGGTCGAGCGGCCCTCGCCGCTGCCGGACTGCCGAAGCTCGTCATCGAGGCGATCGGCGTCGAGGTCAGGGTCGTAAGGAATGAAGGCTGGGTCGGCCCAGTAGGTGTCGAACGTGGCCTCGAACTTCCGCAAGGGCTCGGGCGTTGCGACGCCGGAGAGGCGCACGTTCCATTCCAGCCCGTCGAGCAGCGCCGCGCGCGACAAGTTGGAGCTTCCAACCAACGCTGTGTCGAAGCCGGAGTTTCGCCGGAAGAGCCACGCCTTGGCGTGCAGCCGCGTGGATTGCGTTTCATAGCTGATGCGGACCTCGGCGCCGAAGCGCCGGACGAGCTCGTCTACGGCACGGCGCTCTGTTGCGCCGATGTAGGTCGTGGTGATGACGCGAAGGGGAATGCCCCGCTCCTTGAGGTCTACGAGAGCGCCTTCAAGAACCCGCAACCCTGCCCAGCGGATGAAGGCGCAGAGCAGGTCCACTCGGTCGGCGCTCGACATCTCGGCGCGCAACTCCGAGCCAAGGTTCGGCTCACCTTTCGAGTTCGTCAGCAGAGCCGCCGTAGACAGTGGCGTCACGGGCCTCAAGGAGGGCCCTGCTCCTGGAACCCCGGCGATCGCAAGAGAAAACAGCTGCTCCAGGGTGCTGGTGGGTCGCTGCTCGGTGGCTCCGAGCAGATCCAAGATCTCTCCGACGAGAAAGCCGCGACGCTCTGGGTCTTTCTCTTCGGTCAGCACGCGCTGCAGGACGGATGCAACGTGTCGGGAAAGCACGCCTGGCGCGTCTGACTGGTCCAGCGTCTGGAACTGCGGCGTCAGGCCCACCAACGTAGTCAGACGTCGCTCCAGCTCTGCCGTGTGCAGCGACTCATACGCGCCGGCCGCAAGCCCCCCGTCCATGCAGCGCAGCTTCGCATATCGGGGCACGTCAATCCCGTTGGCGCACGACTTCCACCGTCAGCACGGGCGTAGGCGACGCCCACCTACGCTCCGCCAGCGGGCACGAGTCGCGCCCGTCGTCGCACACCCGTCGACGGTGTTGCGGGTTCACTCCCCTCGCCACCTGGCCGTCCGATCCCGTCAGCGCAGCGTTAGCGTCGCCAACCACCACACCAGTGACGAAGGGCAGCACATGAGCACCCGCGAAGACGCATGACTGACCTCAACGAGCTGCAGCTGCTGATGGAACGCACCTACGGTGAACGGGACCGCGCGCGCGGTATCCCTGCCACGGTTGCCTGGCTCGCCGAGGAGACGGGGGAGCTGGCGAAGGCGGTTCGCAAGGGCAGCCGCGAGGAGCAGGTCCACGAGCTTGGCGACACGTTGGCCTGGCTGGCCTCTCTGGCGAACCAGTTGGGCATCTCATTTGAAGAATCGTTCGCCCGCTACCTGGAGGGGTGTCCGCGCTGTGCCGCCGTTCCGTGCCGATGCCCCGGGTAACGGGCAGGATCCCTCGCGAGCCGATGTCCCGTGCGGCCCTCTCTGCCCGCGTGCTGGCCGATTTGTTCGCGGCTGAAGCGGCAGCCGGCGGTCGCCGTCCTTGTCGCCGAAATGTGGCCGGTTACGCAGTGCGACCGTGACTGAGAGCAACCGAAAAGGCGGCCCGGAGAGCGCGATCTTGCTAACACTTTGCTAACAGCAGGTCTGGATTCCGGCGGACAGCCCCGGAAGATCGTTTAGCAAAATCGCAGGTCAGAGGCCTGTTGATCTACGTCGATGGACCCCTCCGGACCCCTCGACCGGCACTGAAAATCGGAAGGTCAGCGGTTCGCCCCCTGGCCACCACAAGACAGACCCTCGGGCCGACGACGCCAACGCCGTCGGGCCTCGGACCAGCCGGCCGCGAGTAACGGTGCGCGATGCCGTCCGCACTGGGAATGTTCGGTGTGAAGCCGGAGGCCCGGGGCGGTGACGACATCACGGACCGCGGCATGGCCATGGTGCGGACGTCGGCGACGACGTCCCCGTCCTGGCTGCTGTGTCCGCTCATGGATCTGCTGGTAGCAGCGTCCGAAGCGGGCGTCCGGCTTCGGGACGCAGCCTTCGCCCGTCAGCTCATTGCAGCGCGCATGCTCCGGAGTTCACGTTGAACGGGATCAGCCGGTCCTGAACCACGTCGGCATAGGGGACCTTGCGGTCCCAGATCAGCTTCACGTGCAGCCGGTAGGGCTGGCCACCATCTGTGGTCGCCGTGCGGTTGATGACTCCGGTGAACACGGTGAAGTTCGCGGCGTGGGACGCCGACGCGGACAGCTCGCCCGCGGCTGGATAGCTCTGCGTCGCCCAGCCCCGGTCCATGTTGGTGCCCACCGGCAGCTCGAGCCGTGCCGAGGTGCGCATGTGCGAGGCGTAGTAGCGGCCGAGCCCGCTGATCTGGCTGGAGTTGCGTACGCCCAGGGTCACGCGGACTTTCGCCTGCACGAGCTGGCTGCCGGTGTTCTCGTCCAGCGCTCCGGCCGTCACGCAGGTGACGGACACGGGCGAGCTGGAATACCACGGTCCGCCCGGCCTGGACGGGCGAGCGGGCTTGGTCGTCCCCGGCGTCCTGTTCCCGGTGTCGGTGTGTGTCGACGGATGGCTCGAAGCGAGCGTCGGGTCGGTGCCGTGCGTGATCTCGGTGGCGTCGGACCACCCGTCGCCGTCGTTGTCGGGGGCGCCCTTCCACATCGGGCCGCGCGGGTGAGACCTGGCACGGCGTGGATTGGTGCCGCGGTCGACCTCGAAGCCGTCGGAATAGCCGTCGCCGTCGGTGTCGGCCTTCCGCGGGTTGGGGTCGCCGGCGTCCGCGAGCCCGTCGTGGTCACGGTCCAGCCCCGTGCGCAACAGGTTCCACGTCACTACGGTGCTAGCCCCGGAGTTCGCCAGACTGCCGGGTGACACGTTCGGGTTTTCCGCCCCGCTCTTGATCGTGTGGCTGCCCGACGTGCGCAGGAGGTAGGTGCGATGCCCGGCGGCCGTCCAGCCGACGGAAGCGGTTCCGGCGCCGTTGTCCTCGTCTTCCTGCGCTACGCGTGTCCCGGTGCAGGGCACGGTGCCGTCGCCCGGCGGGCCGGGGACCATCCCGCTCGCGGCGAACGTGTAGTGGGCCACGGTGTTCTTGAACGAGAGCCACACGCCGCCGTCGCTGACCTCGACATCGGCGTCGGCTGAGGCGCCGGCGACGCTCCACTGCCAGGACGTGGACTGCGCGCCGCAGGTGTAATCGCTCCAGTCATAGCGCAGATGCGCCGAGCCGGTCATGTTCGCCGAAGTCCCGCCGTGCAGCGCGTAGGCCCGGACGTCGGCAGCCGTGGTCTCGGTGCCGCTGATGGTCTCGCGCTGGTGCGTGCTGAAGGAGACCACCCCGTTCCACTCGCCCAGCGTCGTGAGCGCTGCACGGCTGGTCGTGGTGCTAGCGGACGCCTGCAGAGCGGGACCGATCGCAAGCACCCCCACGGCCGTGACGAGGACTGTGAGCGACTTGCGTTGACCTCGGCGCAGCATCCGGGCAACGTAGCAGCGCTGATCCCCTGGCATGTGGCTTCGCCGTGACTGTCATGTTCTGCAGTCCGAACACGTCGTAAGGGCCGCAGCCTCCACCCCTATCGACTGGCGCATGACGCACACCGAGCGCGTGCAGCGAGTCATCGTCCGCGGGAAGGGCGCTTCGGTTTCGCTGGAGGCCGTCCTGGTCCCGCCCCGGGCGGAGGACCTCGCGCATCGCGACAATCGACGCCGTTGGGGTGGTCCCTGAGCACCGAGCTCGACTCGCATCGACTCCTCAACTGCGCAGCTCGGCGGCGCGTGCGGCGCCGGTGTCGCGCGCCGACCTGTTCCGCGACGTGTGGGGCACCAGTTACGTCGGTGGCAGCAACACCGTCGACGTCGTGATTGGCAGCCTCCGGAGGAGCTGGGCGCCGTCGCCGACCGGATCGAGACCGTCCGTGGCGTCGGCTACCGGCTCAGGTGACCACGAGTTCCGCGGCCGGACCGAAGGACGAGGGTCACAGCAACCAGGTCGGCGGCCGGTCGGCCTCCGGCTGGTAGCTGCAGGTGAAGCCGGTCCGGATGTGGGTCGCCAGGTGGCGGCCGACGACGGGGTCGGCAGCCGTGATCGTCTCGATGGCGGTCACGATCGCCTTGCGCACGGTCACCCGGGCGCGTTCGGTGCTCCCACCGAGGTGGCGGGCCCGCCCCCCGAGCCCGGTGGCAGCGGAGACCTCGGCAAGCAGCGCGGTCCGCTCCGCGACCAGCGTCTCCGCACGAATGGCGTCGCCGGTCGCGTCGGCCTCGTCGAGCACGTCCTCGAGCTGTCGGAGGCGACGGCGGTAGGCGGCCAGCGCGGTCGCGTCGGCCCGGGGCCCGAGGTCGCTCTCGACCACCGCGCCGCCGGCGAGCGCGAGCGCGTCGACGCCGCTGCCCGGTCTCGAGAGCAGCACCTGCAGATGGGCCATGCCCTTGCGCGCCGGGACCGGCGTCGTCGTGCCGGCGTGGCCGACCAGCCACGTGCCGGGGGATCCGGGACGCAGTGTCATCGTGCTGTCGGCCGGCCGGCTGTCGGCGGTGGCGGCCAGCGTAGGAGCCCAGTGTTCGAGCCGGTGACGCCACCAGGTCGCGCCGATCCGGGTGTACGTCGCCAGCGCGGCCGCCCGCAGCCGGGCGCCCTCCTCTTGCTCGCCGCGGAGGTCCGCCGCTCGGGAGAGCGTGTCGTCAGTGAGCCCGTGGAACATCACCCCGCCCGAGGCGACGACCGGCCGGCCGGCGTACGGCGCGAGCAGCGGTGCGACCCGGCCGACGAGGTCGGTGTCGCCGGCGTGCAGAGCGACGTCCAGGACCAGCTGGAGGGTCGGCAGGTAGCTGAAGTCGCGGGGCAGCGCAGCGAGCACGCCGGCATCGAAGGTCGCCGCCAGCGCGACGGCCCGCTCGATCCGACCGGCGCCGAGCCACATCCAGGCCGCCTCGGCATAGAGCTCGCGGACGCCCTCGGCGACAGCGAAGTCCTCTGCCCCCTGAGCGAGCTCGGCGACCGTGCCCCGGTCGCCGCGGTGGACCGCGGCGTACCCGCGCATGCTGGACACGACCAGCCAGCCGTCGGCCAGCCCGGCCCTCTCCGACGCCCGGCCGGCCACCGCGACGAGCTCCGCGGCGGTGTCCGTCCTCCCCCGGAGCAGGTCGAGGGTCAGCCGCCGGGACGCCGCGAAGAACAGTGCGCGCGACGACTCCTCTCCGAGCACCTCCAGCGCGCGCATCTGGCGGTTCATCGCCGGCAGGTCGAGCAGCTCCATGGCGACGGTGAGCATCCACAGGTGTGCCCGGGTACGCGCCTCCACGTCGATGAGGTGGGCGGTGACGTCGTCGAGACGCCGCACCAGCTCCGTCCGGACCGACAGCTCGTCGGGACCCCAGCGGGTGGCGAGGGCAGCGTCGAGCGCATCCGCGAGGAGTGCGCCGTCACCGGTCGCGGTCGCATGGGCGAGAGCGGCGTCGGCCAACGGGACCGCCCGGGTGTGGGCCCCGGCGTAGACCCAGCACCGCGCGAGGGCGGCGCTGAGCCGGGCGCGGACCCGGTCGTCGCTGGAGGCCTCCAGGGCCTCGTGCAGCACGGCGGGGATCCGGCCGGGCTCGGTGCCGAAGACGTAGGTCTCGGCCAGGCGCAGTGCCTGCCGTACCGGGTCTGGGAGGTCCCCCGCGGTGGGTCCCACAGGTGCCATGGTGGCACTACGGGCGCAGCAGGGTCACCGCGTCCGTGTGCTCGCGCCGACGGTCCTCGTCCCAGTCGCCGGTGCAGTAGAGGGTGAAGTCGGAGACCGCACCGCTCTCGTCGAGGTCGAGGACGAAGCCCTCCCGGCAGTACCACTGCTCGCCGCCGTCCTCCCAGCGCTCCTCGAGCGTGACCAGGTAGCCGGTCTCGGTGGGCGTGACCCGTTCCAGCCGGACCGCCCGGGCTGGGGGTGCAGCCGCCGCCGGCCGGCGATCAGCTCGTCCGCGCCGTCGGTCTGGATGCGCCACCGCGGGAAGGTCAGGTCGCCGAAGACGTCCGGCGCGAACAGGCCCTCGGGGGCGATGCCCCCGCTCTGGAGGAACTCGACGAACTTGTCGAGGCTGGTCTGGATGGTTGCCGGCAACGCCATCGTCGAGGTCGTCATGACGCACCCACTCCCGCTGCGGCGAGGTTCCGCTCGAGGACCGCCATCGTCTCGCCGAGCGCGTCGGTCGGGCTGAACTCCACGACGCTGGTGCCGGCCGCGAGCAGCGGCAGGTGGCCGGGCGCGGCGTAGTAGGCGTCGCCGGAGCCGTAGGTCTCCTCGTGGTCGGCCCAGCGGAAGGTGACCTGGCCGGACTGCACGACGCCCCAGTGCGGGCACTGGCAACGGTCGCCCGGCAGGCCGGCGTAGTACGGCGCCGGGTCGACCTCCTGCGGGAAGCTCTCGAAGGCGACGGTGTAGCCGCCGAGCTCGGCGTAGCGGGCCTGGATCTGGGGATTGTCCACGGCCACCGGGGTCGTCATCCTGCTGGCACTGGGCATGGTGTCCTCCTGAGCGGGTCGATGCTGACACCCCTGGAGGCGTGACTTCCCGGGTCACATCGTGACCTGCAGCGCTTTACGCCGCGCGCAACCTGCCGCGCCCGGCGCTGGAGCGGCTCGGACCGGTGCGCACCGAGGACGTCTGCGTGCGCCGTCGCAGGTGCGGCGATGCTCGCCCCAACCGGCAAGGTCTCCGGCGACCAGGCAGCGGACACCTCCCTCAGCTGCGCTGGCCAAGACGACCGCATCCGCCTGCCCGCTGAAAGGTGGCGGCGTGATCGAGGTGAGGTTGCGCGGCAACTGGCCGTACGCGCGCAGGGACCCGTCACCACGATGTTCGACGTGGCGGAGACCACGGACGTCGTCGTGGGCGGCAACGAAACAGGAGGTGGCGGGCAGCCACGTGCTGGAGGCCCACGGCCTCGGCTCCGTCAGCGGGGCGACGGTCAGGACACCGCGCCGCGCGGGGCACTGTCGGCGGCGACGTCGAGGTAGGCCACGACGCGGTTGAGCAGCGAGGTCGCATTCAGCAGCTCCACGGGCGGCGCAGGCGGATTCTCGGCCAGCTCGTAGAGCACCGGCGCCGCCTCGGAGTGGCCCAGCTGCAAGGCCACCTGCGCGCACGCCCGGGCGGCCGAGCGTACGACGGCCGGCTCGACGGTCCAGATCGCCTCGAACAGCCGCGCGCGGTCCGGGACGGTGGCCTGTCCCGGCAGCTCCCAGGCGGTCAGCATCGCGGGGTAGTCCGGCGCGTCGCACACGACCACCCACTCCCTGCGCATGGGCGCGTCGTCGGGAAGGTGCACGAGCAACGTCCCGGCCACCGGCGCCGGTGACTCGCCGAAGTCGGCGAAGGCCATCGCCGACCGGGCGATCCGGGCTAGCTCGGTCCAGCGCTCCTGGGCAGCGCGGAAGTACCGCTCCGCCTGGAAGCTGCCGAAGATCATCGGCCGCTCCGCCCGCGCGCAGCACTCGTCCTCGATCGCCCAGGACAGCGCGATCAGGCTCGACTTCTTCAGCCGTTGAGGCTGCAGCGAGAGGTGCGTGCGGCGCATGGTCGCGTAGACGGACGGGGCGCCGGGAGGCCTCTGGACGCTGGCCTGGGCCAGTGCCACCTCGGCGATGGCCACCTCGAGACGAGCGCCGGCGTCTCGTCGACGGATCACCTGCATGACAAGGCCGACGTCACCCTCGGCGTATCGCCGGTGACCACTCTCCCGACGCTGGGGTCGCGGGAATCCGTGCCGGGACTCCCACATCCTCAACGTGGCGGGCTGCAGCCCCGTCCGTTCGGCGAGGTCGCCGATCGTCAGGCTGCCCTCCGCGCCGGTAGCAGCGGCGCCCGGCGGTTGCGGTTTAGCGATCACGCTGTCATGGTAAACCTCCACAATCTGTTTAGGAAAGCGTTTCACTTTCCACCGACCCTGGCTTTCCCACCGACCTGAAGGAGAACACCGATGACCGAGAGCACGACTGTCCCCCGCTCCGCCCCGGACGAGGTCGTCGACTGGACGGACATGGGACGTGAGATGTGGTCGTTCCTCACCGGCCGCGAGGCAGCGATCAACTACCGCTTCATCGACATGGCCGTGGAGGTGCCCCGCGACACCGGTCCGGCGGCTCCTCGCGCGACCTGGAAGCTCAACGGGACCCTGCAGATCACCACGAAGGACAACGCGAGCCCCACCGGAACCGGCGCCCGAGCCGATGCCCACTGAGCTGACGATCGATGCCGACCTGGAGTTCTCGGTCGACATCCCCGGTGCGCGCACCGTGACCGGGTCGTTGACCGGTTCGGGCCGGACGCTGGAGCTGCGCGTCAGCGACCCTTCCCTGTTCGCCGGGCGGTCCGACTCGGGGGCCATCCGAGGGCTGGCACGAGCGCTGGCGGGCCGGGGGCTGGCCCTGCACGTGGTGTCCGCAGCAGGACCGTTGGTCACGCTGGGCGCGTCGCACACGTCCTGGCTGCACCGCTGGGTGACTGGCTCGCGGCACATCCGCGTCGAGCGAGGAGCGGGGCTCTGGACCCTGGCTCGCGGCCGCACTCGGTCCCCGAAGGACGGCGCGCTCCCGAGCGACGGCTCTGGTTCCGCCGCCCACCGTGACACCGATCGCGCCGACCATGACCCGGCGACCCGGCCACCGCGTCACCACGACGCATGACCCGGACCGGGGCGGCGATCCGCGACTCATCCTGCAGCTCGGTGCCCACCCGACGGACGGCGACCGCACCAAGGTCTTCCCGCTGGGCGGTGACGTCACCACCGTCGGGGCCGCAGCCGAGTGCGACATCCAGCTGCCGGGCCTCGAGCCGCTGCACGCCGAGATCCGGCACGACGACGAGGACGAGTTCGTGCTCGTGCGCATCGGCAACACCTCAGACACCCGCGTCCACGGCGCCCCGGTGCACAGCGCCGTCTTGCGAACGGGTAGCGGGGTCGATCTCGGTGAGTGGCACCTGACGTTCTTCCGCGAGGAGTACGCCGACCACGGCCGCCCGTACGGCGGGCGGCTCGGCGGCGAGTTCTCCCGTCAGCCGTCCCAGCCCAGCCGGGCCTCCGTGCAGCGCCCCGTCGACGGGGCACGATGACTCCGCCAGGGCCTGTTCTGGTCGCCGGAGCCTCCGGCTTCGTCGGTCGGCGTCTCTGTCCCGCGCTCACGGCGGCCGGCCATGAGGTCCGGGCCATGACCCGGCACCCGGAAGGCTACGAGGGCGACGGCCGTCGCCGTGTACGGAGACGTGCACGACGCTGCCACCCTGACCGGCGCCCTGGACGGCTGCCGGGTGGCGTACTACCTGGTGCACTCGTTGGACTCCAAGGACTTCGAACGACTGGACGCACAAGCAGCCACGGCGTTCGGGAATGCTGCAGCTGCGGCCGGGGTCCGGCAGATCATCTACCTCGGCGGGCTCGGTAGCGAGAGCGACACGTTGTCGTCGCACCTGCGCAGTCGACGGGAGGTCGAAGGCCTTCTCGGGAGCGCCGGAGTGCCGGTCACCGTGCTGCGCGCCGGCATCATCGTGGGCAGCGGCGGCATCTCGTGGGAGATGACCCGTCAACTGGTCGACCACCTTCCCGCGATGGTCACGCCGCGCTGGGTGCGCACCAGGACGCAGCCGATCGCCGTCGCCGACGTCGTCCGCTACCTGGTCGGGGTGCTGGACGAGCCTCGGTCGAAGGGGCGGGTTTTCGAGATCGGCGGCCCCGACACGATGCAGTACGTGACGATGCTGCGCCGGGTGGCCAGCATCAAGGGCCGCTCGCTGTTCATCGTGCCGGTCCCGCTGCTCAGCCCCGGCCTGTCGTCACGCTGGCTGGCCCTGGTCACTGACGTCGACACCCAGACCGGGCGGTCACTCATCGACTCCATGGCCAACGAGGTCGTGGTCACCGACGACAGCATCCGGGGCATCGTCGACTTCGAGCCGATGGGCTACGACGAGGCGGTGCGCACCGCGCTGCGTGAGCGCGATCAGCAGAAGCGGACCGGATGACCGCGCCGGGCGCTACCTCCGGGTGGTGGCGGGCGCGTGACCATGTCCGGTCCAGGCTCCCGATGTCGATCAGGCACATCGCGTCGGTCGGACCTGTCGAGCCCGCAGCCGTCGTACGCCGCAGACGACGCGTCGTGGCTGGCGTCTCGCTGCTGGGCACCGGTCTGCTCGGTGTGTCCTTCTCGACCCAGCCCGACTCCAAGAAGTTCTACGGGTTCACCGCCGCAGTCGCAGCGACCTGGACACTGGGAGGCCTGCTGTCCGGTCCACTGCACCTGGGCTGGATCCAGAGCCGCGACCAGCGCCTCCGTCGGCCGATCGTCACACCGGTCGCGACTGGTGTCGCAGCGTTCGGCTGCTTCTACGGATGCGCGCTCGTGGCGCAGCACATCCCCGTCCTCGACCGTTCCATCGGCAACGTGCTGGCCTTCGCCGACCAGGGCAGCACGCCCAGGGTCGTGGCCACCACTCTCGCCAACGGACTGGGTGAGGAGATCTTCTTCCGGGGCGCGCTCTACGCGGCGCTGGACGCCGACCGGGCCGCCGCAGTCTCGACCGCCGTGTACACCGCTGCAACCGTCGCGACTCGAAATCCCGCTCTGATGCTGGCGGCCGGGGCGATGGGAACGCTGTTCAGCCTGCAACGACGGGCGACCGGAGGTCTGCAGGCGCCAGTTCTGACGCATCTGACCTGGTCGGCCCTGATGGTGTACTGCCTACCGCCACTGTTCCGCCGCGCACACCGGGCGGATCGAGACCTCCTCCCTCCCACGAGGGTGCGGCCCGGAAGAAGCCTCGACAGCGCAGCCCGCTGAGCGTCGCACATCCTCACGGCGGACTCGCGGCGCGGCCTGCCGTCGATGACCCGACATCCACCGCGCGAGCACGGGTGCGAACCACGGAGCGGGTGCTGAATCCCCGACAACATCCTCGCCGGCCGCGACACTCACCGACGGCTCGCAGCGGCCAGCGGCCGTCCGCCCTCAGTGCCGCGTCCGTACTCCGATGCGCTGGCTCCTGAACGGCGAGCTGCCACTACTCGTCGCTAGTCGCGGTTCTTGATCTCGGCGGGGAAAGCCTTCCAGGCGATGGCGGCCATCTTCGCGTGACCCGGGATCGCGAGGTGGTTGCCGTCGAAGGCGACGTCCTCGTCCCTGATCCGCATCGCCTGCAGGGCGCCGCCGTCGGTGAAGCAGCGCGGGAGCGAGGCGCACACCGTCTCGACGACGTCCCAGTAGTGGTCGACGATCGACTGCAGCGACCGCACACCGGCCGTGCGGATCTTGCCGCCGCTGGTGAACACGTCGCACGGCCCGGTGCCGGTGTTCTGGGCGACGGCCGACGGGTTACCGACGGCGTACGCCGTCCAGTTCTTGACCGAGCCCCACTGGCTGACCAGGAAGAGGTCGACGCCGGGGATCCGCTGCTCGATCTGCGTCAGGGCCTGCTTCAGCGCCTCGCCGTACGGCTGGTAGTTCGCCGAGTCGGTGCCGTCGCAGTGCATGTCGTTGTCGATGCTCTGCACGATGACGACGTCCGGCAGCGGGTCGGCCTCCAGCATCAGCCGGTCCAGCTGGTACTGGAGGTTGTCCACCTTGGTCCCGTTGACCGCCATGTTGTAGTTGTGGCCCTGCATCGCCGGGTGGGTCTGCGCCAGCCGGAAGTAGATGCTGCGCACCGCCGGGTTCTCGCCGGTCGCCCAGGAGTTCTCGTGTGCGTCGAGGGACGGGTCGGCGGGGTCGGACATCGTGCCGGTGGCGCCGGAGTGCCCCATCACCGCGATCGAGTCCAGCGCCTCGGTCACTACCGGGGTCGGTGACGCGCTGCCGGCAGCCGCCGTGGTCGAGGCGGCTGTGGGCGACGGAGAGTTCCCGCTCGGCTGGTCGCCGCCACAGGCGGCGAGGGCGAGCGCAAGGACGGCCACAGCGGGCCAGCCCGGTCGCATGCCGCGATGATGCGCGTCCCCCACCCCGTCCACAAGGTGTCGCCGACGGGCGGGTCCGACCGTCGATCTGCCCGTGCACGACCAGCCGCTCGGCAGCCGGCGTCACTTCGCCGCGGGTGCCCGGCGCTCCGCCTCGGCCTTGGCCGTCGCCAGCGAGGCGGCCACGGCCGACTCCCATGCGGCCGCCACCCGGGTGCCCCACCACTCCCCGGCGCGCCAGAAGTCCGTTCCCAGGGTGCCCGTGTAGTCGACCCGGGTGCGGGTCGGGCCCCCGTCGGCCGGGTCGATCTCGGTGAGCTCGAAGGCCTCCTGGACGTGGGGAACCGGCCCACGCACGAGCCGGAACTCGATCCGCTCCGGCTCGACCATGCGCACCGTCTCGACGGTGGTGGCCACGAGCCCGCCGCGCACCGGCGTCCGGTGGGCGGCCAGCACCAGGTCGCTGCCGCGCTCGAGCACCCGCACCTTCTCGGCCATGGCCCGCGGCTGGCGCACGGCGTAGGGCGCGGTGAGCACCGCGTAGACGAGGGGACGCGGCGCGGCGATGTCCACCGGCGGGCACGACAGCGTGCGCACCCGGCGCCCCAGGCCGGTGTCGAGCGTGAGCTTTCCCTGCACGAGCCAGGTGTAGGCCGTGGCCGCGCCGGCGGCGGTCGCGAGACGGCCGGCTGCTGACATCCTCACTCCCTGCCCGAGAGGCGCCGGCCTACGCGCGCGCCGGGTACCCGTCTCGGTCGGCGTGACCGCAATCAGCCAGGCCGGTGATCGCTCGGAGACGTCGCTCAGCTGAGGGCTGAGCCCTTCACCCAGGTCGCCCACGGGACGTTCCATACGCCGCCGAGACCGTTCCACGACTCCATCGCCCGGCCGGTGCCCTTCGTGACGATCGGGTCGCCCTCGCGGACGTGGCGGAAGACCCAGCGGGCGTCGGTCAGGGTGAGGTTCGTGCAGCCGTGCGACTTGTTGGCGATGCCGACGTAGTGGTTCCACGGCGCACCGTGCAGGAACTCCCCGGAGGCCGTGATGCGCATCGAGTACGGCACGTCGAGGTCGTAGGCCTCGGAGCCGGTGATGCCGACGGTGGTGGAGCGCATCCGGTAGGTCTCGTGGGTGTCCATGATGACCTTGACCCCGGAGCGGGTGAGGAAGCCGGACTTGCCCATCGACACCCCGAAGGTGCGGATCTTCACGCCGTCCTTCCGCAGCACCAGGCGGTGCTTCGCGTTGGACACCCGCATCACGAACGCGCGGCCGACGCGGAACCCGGCGTCGGAGTCGGTCATCCCCCACAGGCCCGGGCCGGCGTGGACCTTGCGCAGGTCGGCGCTCAGCTTCACCCGGGTGTACGCCGGCCAGAAGCCCTGGGGCCGGTACTGCAGGGTGCGGGACGAGGTCCACGACCACGAGGCGGGGCCGACGTCCTGGGTGGTGCTGACCTGCAGGGCGGCCTCGACGGCGGCCTTGCGCCGGACCGGGTAGTTGAAGGTCACGACCAGCGGCCGGCCGACGCCGACGGTGCGGCCGTTCGGGCTGACCGTGGCGCGCAGGCGCTTCGGCGGCGCACCGGTGCGGACCGTGTCGTGCAGGACGGTCTGCTGGCCGTCCGGGGCGACGGCGGTCGCGTCCAGGACGTAGGTCGTGCGCGGCACCAGCCGGCCGGTGCTCGTCCACTTCCGGGGCTTGGCCGTGCCGCGCACCTGCCGGCCGTCGCGGCTGGAGAGGGTGGCCGAGACCAGGGTGCCGCCTGTGACGGCGACCTCGACCGGGTCGCCCACCGTCCACGCGGTGGCGCCGGCCGCGTCGCTCTCGACCTGCGGGGCGGTGCCGACCGACATCGGCGCAAGGGTTGCCTGCGCGGGCAGCGCAGCCCCGTAGCCGGCCACGGCCAGGAGGGCGGCGGCGAGCAGCGGTACGAGGGGTCTGCGAACGAGCACGGTGGGTGGCTCCGGGTGTGTGCGGGCGGTCGGCGACGATGATCGAATCGGTGCCGGGGCGACTGATTCTGCCTCATGATGATCTCGGCACCGTGCCCGAGCGCGCGAGCTGCTCGTTCCTCGGGGTAGCACTGGCGCCGGTCGAGGTGAACCGAACGGCTGGTACGGGCACCTCCGGAACAGGTCTAGCGTGCAGAGACATGGCCGTCACCCTCACCATCCCCGACGTCCCGGACGCCGTCCGCGACGAGCTGGCCGCGCGCGCCGAGCGGTCGGGGAGGTCGCTGGAGGACTACGTCGGCCGGCACCTCGCGGCCCTGGCCGCCCGGCCGGACTTCCCGGACGTCCCTGGCTCGGGACGGGTCCGCGGGACCCCCACCGAGGTGCTCGACATCGCCGCGATCGTGGCCGCCCGGGACGCCGAACGCCGCTAGGCCGTGAGCGGCGGCGGTGGCCATGTCGACGTGTGCATGGCGGATGCCCGCCGCCTGAGTCACCCAGGTCGGAGAGCGAGTTCAGCGATCGTGCTGCCATGCACCCCCCGCGCGAGCGGGAGCGGGCCGGCCGACGTGCTCGCCGCACACGGCCGACCCGTTCACGGCGCAGGCCGGCGGGGACGGCCGAACGGCCGTCCCCGCCCGCACTCAGGAGGTCAGCGCGAAGTCCGAGAGCTTCGACGCGTTCGCCTTGTTGATCAGGACGCAGTCGACCGACTGCTTCTCCGGCTGACCGGTGTCACCCGAGGTGATGTACTTGTCCGCCTGGTCCACCGCCATCTGAGCGATCTGAGCGGCAGGCTGCAGGACGGTGGCCTTGATCCCGTCCGCAAGGATCGAGGCAGCCACGTCCGGGCTACCGTCGAACCCGGTCACGATCACGTCGGTCTTCTTGGCCGCCTTCAGCGCCGCGTACGCACCCAGGGCCATGGTGTCGTTGCCGGCGATGATGCCCTTCACGTTCGGGTGCGCCTGAAGCATGGTCTGGACCTTCTGCAGGGCCTCGGTCTGGTCCCAGTTCGCGCTCTGCTGCGCCACCATCTTCATCTTCGGGAGCTGGTCGAGGACCGAGTGGTAGCCCTGGGACCGGACGCCGGCATTGGTGTCGGTCGCCTTGCCGGTGAGCTCGAAGTACTCCCCCGCCTGACCCATGAGCTTCGCGAACTCCTGACCGCCCAGCGTGGCGCCCTGGGAGTTGTTCGAGACGATCTGGGACACGGCGACACCCGTGGAGTTGATCTCACGGTCGATCAGGAAGCTCGGGATGTTCGCGTCCTTGGCCTTCTGCAGAGCCGTCACCGTGACGTCGGCGCCGGCGTTGTCCAGGATGATCGCGGCGGCCTTGCGCGAGATCGCCGTGTCGATCGCCTGGCTCTGCTTCGTCGGGTCGTCGTCGTGGCTGAGCACCAGCGTCGTGTACCCGAGCTTCTTGGCCTCGGCATCCGCGGCGACCTGCTCGGCCTTGAAGAACACGTTGTCGGGGGACGGCGTGATGATGACGATCAGCTTGGAGCCGCCTTCGGCCGGCGCTGACGACGACGAGTCGCCGGACGCGACCGGGGTCGTGCTTGGCGTCGAGCTGCCGCCGCAGGCAGCGAGGCTCAACGTTGCCAGCGCCAGCGCGGACACGCCGACGAGAGAACGACGCAGGGAGTGAGAGAACACAGCCGGACTTCCTTTCGAGAAGATGTAGGACACGGAAGGCTTTGTCGTGGGGTGTCGGACACCCTTTCCGCTGCGTCGCACGCCGGGACGTCGTCCCGGCGACTACAGCGGCCTGCTTCTAGGTGGCCATGCGCGCTTTGACACGCTCCTGTGTCTGCTCGAGGACCACCGCGAAGATGATCACGGTGCCCTTCACGACGAGCTGCCAGAAGGCGGACACCCCGACCAGGACCAGGCCGTCGCTGAGGAAGCCGATGACGAAGGCACCGACGATCGTGCCGATGATCGTGCCCTTGCCACCGAAGAGAGAGGTGCCACCGAGCACGGCGGCGGCGATCGCGTTCAGCTCGAAGGTCGTTGCCGTGTCGGGGTAGGCCGCACCGAGCTCGCTGGTCAGGATCAGGCCGGCCAGGGCCGCGCAGGCCCCGGAGATGATGTAGGCCGCCATCTTGATCCGTGCCGTGCGGATGCCGGACAGCTCGGCGGCTCGTTCGTTGCCACCGACCGCATAGATGCGTCGCCCGAACGGCGTCCTCGTCGTGACGATGATGGCGAGTGCCGCCACCGCCACCATGATCCAGATGGACACGGGCACGCCGAACCAGCTCCGTACCCCGAGGACGTCGAAGCCGGTGTTGTGTCTCGCCGGGGTGCCGGCCAGGTTCGGGTACGTGCCCCCGCCGCTGCGCAGGTCGGCGAATCCCCGCGCGACGTAGAGGACCCCGAGGGTCGCGATGAACGGCGCGACCTTCAGCTTGGTGACGAGCAGGCCGTTGATCGCGCCGACAGCAGCCCCGACGAGGATGCCGATCGTCATGACCATGAACGTCGAGAACCAGACCGTGTGCCCACCGGGCAGCTTCAGGCCCTCGTAGAGCAGTCCGCCGCTGATCATCCCGGCCAGGCCGGCGATGGAGCCGACGGACAGGTCGATCCCGCCGGTGAGGATGACGAAGGTGACCCCGATCGCGAGCAGAGCCGTGATCGAGACGTGCTTGCTCATCAGGATGAGGTTGCTCTGCGTCAGGTAGTCACTCGAGATGGCGCTGAAGACCGCGATCAGCACCACCAGGACGATGAGCGTCCGCCCCTCGAGCAGAAGCATCGCCAGGCGTGCTCCGGTGCTCGGCTGACGGCGTTCCTCAGTGGGGCTCGGGGTCCTGACTCCGTCGTCGATGCTGGTACTCATTCGCTCACCTTCATGACCGGGGCGGCGGCCGAGGCACTGACGAGCAGCTCCTCGGTCACCTCCTCGCGTGGGAGATCGGCGGTGATGTGACCCCTGGCCATGACCAGCACGCGGTCAGCCATGCCCATCACCTCGGCCAGCTCGGAGCTGACGAACAGGACGCCCAGACCCGCGTCCGCCAGACCGCTCATGATGCGGAAGATCTCGGTCTTGGCCCCGACATCGATCCCGCGGGTGGGCTCGTCGAGCAGCAGGATCTTGGGCTTGGTCAACAAGGCACGAGCCAGCACGACCTTCTGCTGGTTGCCACCGCTGAGCTCGGTCACCTGCGCATCGACACCCGGGATCTTGATGCGCAGGTCCTCGACCTGCTCGTTGGCGACCGCGCGCTCGCGCGCTCCGGACAGCAGCAGCCGCTGGGTCAGGCTGCCCACGACGGCGAGCAGCACGTTGGCCCGGACGGAGAGCACCTGGACGAGACCGTCCCGCTGCCGGTCCTCCGGGACCAGGGCCAGACCCATGGCCAGCCGGCTGGAGACCCGGTCGTCCGTGGCCTCCTTGCCGTCCATCCGGATCGTGCCGGCCGAACGACTCCGGGTCCCGATGAGGGCTTCCATGAGCTCGGTGCGGCCGGCCCCCATCAGCCCGTAGATGCCGACGATCTCGCCCGCCTTCACGTCGAACGAGACGTCGTTCACGAGAGCCGTCGGCTTCCCGGGAACCGTGAGGCCCTCCACCTGCAGGATCACGTCGCCGAGGGTGCTGGAGGACCTCGTGAAGAGGCTGCTCTGGCTGCGCCCGACCATCTGCTGGACGATCCAGGCCGTGTCGGTCTCCGTCATCGGCGCTTCGGCGACGACCGCGCCGTCGCGCAGAACGGTGACGTAGTCACCGATGCGGCGGAACTCGTCGAGCTTGTGCGAGATGTAGATGATCGTGACGCCCTGCGTGCGCAGGTCCTCCATCACGTCGAACAGCACATCCACCTCGGCATTGCTCAGCGCCGAGGTCGGCTCGTCCATGATGAGGATGCGCACGTCCTGCGACAGCACCCGGGCGATCTCGACCAGCTGCTGGGTACCGATGGGCAGGTCGCCGACCAACTTGTCGGAGCTGACGTCCTGACCCAGGCGCGACAAGGCGGCGTGACTCTGCCTGCGGTGCTCGCGGACGTCGGTGATGTGCGCCCCGTTGTGCAGCTCACGGCCGGCAAAGATGTTGTCCGCGACGCTGAGGTTGGGGAAGAGGCTGAGCTCTTGATGGATGATGCCGATCCCGCGAGCCATCGCCTCTCGGGGACTGCGGAAGTCGACCACCTCGCCGTCGAGCAGGATCCGACCTCTGGTGGCTTGTTCCGCCCCACTGAGGATCTTCATCAGGGTGGACTTGCCCGCGCCGTTCTCACCCACCAGGACGTTCACTGCACCGGTGCGCGCCTTGAAGCTCACGCCCCGCAGGGCGTGCGCCCCGCCGTAGGACTTCGCCACGTCCTCAGCGACCAGCACCGCAGGAACGTCCTGGTCCCAGTCGCTCGGCTCGACGGGCGACGCGCTCACGGGGCGACCTGCAAGGTGATCGGCGTGATGAAGACGCTGGACGGGTCGAGCAGCTGGAAGGCGCCTGTGAACGTGACCTGATTGCCCTTGATGGTGGTCAGGTCCAGGCCGCTGACCACTGTCGCCTTCACCTTGCTGTTGAGGGCGGTAGCCGCGTCGGCGTAGTCGATCTGGTTGGTGAACTGGCCGAACTCGATGAACCCGACCGCGTCGCGGACAGCCGTACCGACGAACGCGGGCCCGACGGCGAGATTGACCTCGGTCTTGCCGACGTCGGCGACCTCCACGGTGATGCTGCCGACCTCGTTGCCCTTGCTCACGGCCACGACCGTCCCGGAACCCTTGACCAGGAAGGCGTAGGGAGCTCCGGAACCTGCCTGCTTGCCGTACTGCTCGCTGGCGGCCACGCTGTCCGCCTGGAGAGCCGGCAGCAGCGTGGCGGCTTCGACAGCGTCGTCCGTGGCGGTGGGCACCACCTTCGTGTCCCAGATCTTGTCCGCGTACGCCGTGGGGTCGAACTTGGCGTCTGCACCTGAACCCGGGGCCTTCGTGCCACCGGCCTGCTCGACGACGTAAACGCCCGGGACCGAGCAGGCAGCCGTGGCAAGCACCAGGGCGATGGCTGCGAGTGCGAGGCCGGCACGCGTCGCGCCGACGGCCATCACCCGCAGTGGGGAGACGGGCCTCACGACTGTCCCGAGCGATGCATCGAGCGGACGACGCCGGCGATCCCGGCGGCGGTCAGACCGAACGTCTCGAGCAGGAAGTCGTTGTTCCCGGTCGGTGCGAACTGACGGGGGACGCCGAGCATGGCCACGCGCACCGGGTGGGTGCGCAGCACGACCTCGCCGACCGCGGCGCCCAGGCCACCCGTCGTGGTCGCCTCCTCGGCGGTCACGAGGAACCCTGTCTCCCTGGCCGCCGCCACGACGACCTCCTCGTCGAGGGGGCTGATCGTCGAGACGTTGACGACGCGCACGTCCAACCCGTCGGCGACGAGCAGCTCCGCTGCGGCCAGCGCCCGGCTCACGAGGGTTCCGGTGGCGAGCACGGTCGCGTCGCGACCGGCCCGGAGCACGTCGGCCCGGCCGAAGACGAACGGGTCGGCGGGGTCGCTGACGGCAGGGATCTTGTGGCGGGCGACCCGCATGTACACCGGCCGGCCGGCGCCGGCGGCCCAGGTCACGGCTGCCCGCGTCTGGTCGGGGTCGGCGGGGACGAGGACGTCGAGACCGGCGATGGCCCGCATCCACGCCAGGTCCTCGATGGAGTGGTGGGTGGGCCCGAGCTCGCCGTAGGCCATGCCCGGGCTCATCCCGCACAGGATCACCGGCTGCCCGCTGTAGGCCACGTCGGTCTTGATCTGCTCCGTGGCGCGGCCGGTGAGGAACGGGCCGGCGGCGCAGACGAAGGGGATCAGGCCGGCATTGGCGAGGCCCGCACCGACGCCGACCATGTTCTGCTCCGCGATGCCGACGTTGATGAGGCGGTCCGGGAACTCCTGCCCGAAGGCCGTGAGGTTCGACGACCCGACGGAGTCGTTGGCGACCGCGACGATCCTGCTGTCAGCGCGGGCGAGGGCGAGCAGCGTCTCGGCGAACGTCTGCCGGCAGTCGAACGTCGGCACGTCGACTGCGGGGACGGCGGTCATCGCGCGAGCTCCTCGAGCGCAGCAGCGAGCTGCTCCGCGGTCGGCACCTTGTGGTGCCACTCGACGCGGTCCTCCATGAAGCTCACTCCCTTGCCCTTGGTGGTGTTGGCGATGACGCAGGTGGGCCGGCCGGCCGACGTCGACATCAGCGCGTTGCGCAGGGCGAGGTGGTCGTGACCCTCGACCTCGACCACGTGCCACCCGAAGGCGGTCCACTTGTCTCCCAGCGGGTCCAGCGCCGCGGTCGCCTCGGTCCGGGCGCCCTGCTGCAGACGGTTCCGGTCGACGACAGCGGTCAGGTTGTCCAGCCCGCGGTGGGCAGCGGTCATGACCGCTTCCCAGTTGCTGCCTTCCTGCAGCTCGCCGTCACCGAGGACGACGTAGACCCGCGCCGGCGAACCCCGGAGGCGGGCGCCGACGGCGCACCCGACCGCGACAGGCAGGCCGTGTCCGAGGGCACCGGTGTTCGTCTCGACCCCGGGAACCTTGTTCCGGTTGGGGTGACCGTTGAGGGCGGACCCGGGCCGGTTGAAGGTCTCCAGCTCGTCGGGGGAGAAGAAGCCGGACCACGCCAGCGTGGCGTAGAGCGCCTCCGAGCAGTGCCCCTTGCTCATGATCATCCGGTCGCGGTCCGCCCAGGTCGGGTTCGACGGGTCGATCCGCAGGACCGCGCCGTACAGGGTCGTCAGCACGTCGAGGATCGAGAGGTCCCCGCCGAGGTGGCCCAGCTTGGCCGCGCTCACCATCTGGAGGACGCGCGCCCTCGAGGAGTCCGCGGCCGCCGCCAGGAGCGCACCGGTGTCCGCGGGATCGGACTCCACGCGGGTACGCACGGCACGCCACGCGGCAGTCTGGTCGGGATCCGCTAGAAGCATGGTTTGCATATCCATTCAGTACTGACTGCTCTTGCAGTCGCGCACAGCATGCTCGCTTGCCTCGACCGAGTCAATAGTGAATATTCATTCTCGACGGCAGCGCACATCGCTGGCCGGCAGGTACGGGCGAGCCGGGGCTCCCGGAGTGTGGAGAGGGACCGATGACGGAGACGCCGCGGGGCACCGGACGCGCTGAGCCCTCGCTCGATGTGGCCAGCATGGGGACCGAGGACATCCGCCTGATGACGAAGGTGGCCCGGCTCTACCACGAGCAGGCGGTGCGGCAGCCGGAGATCGCCGAGCGGCTCAACATCTCCCAGCCGCGGGTGTCGCGGTTGCTCAAGAAGGCCGTGGCGGTCGGCATCGTCCGGACCAGCGTGCTGACACCGCGGGGCGTCTACGCCGAGCTCGAGGAGGAGATCGAGCATCGCTACGGCGTCCGCGAGGTCGTCGTCGCGGACACCGGGGACCTGGTCGAGGAGGCGGCGCTGACGCCGGCGCTCGGGTCGGTCGCGGCGAGCTATCTGGAGACGACGGTGCTCGGCGGAGAGAGGATCGGGATCTCCTCCTGGAGCTCCGCGCTGCTCGCCACGGTCGACTCGATGCGACCCCGCAGCGGGCATGGCGCCGAGGAGGTCGTGCAGGTCCTCGGCGGGGCCGGCGTGGTGGCCGCGCAGGCGCACGCGACGCGGCTCACCGGCCGGCTGGCACACCTGACCGGAGCCACGCCCGTCTACCTGTCCGCCCCCGGGCTCGTCGCCAGCAGCGACACGGGAGCCGCCCTCCGGCGCGACGCGACCATCAGGTCCACGCTCGAGCGCTTCCCCCACCTGACCACGCTGCTCGCCGGGGTCGGCAGCCTGACCCCGTCACCGCTGTTGCGGGCGAGCGGCAACTCCATCGGCGAGGACGACGAGGAACAGCTGCGTGCCGCGGGGGCCGTCGGCGACATCTGCATGCGCTACTTCGACGCCGACGGCCGGGCAGTCACGACGCTCGACGACCGCGTGGTCGGCATCGACGCCGACACCCTGCACCGGATCCCCCGGCGGATCGGGGTCGCCGGCGGAGCCCGCAAGCGCGAGTCCGTGCGCGCCGCCCTGGTGGGGGGCTGGATCAACACGCTGGTCACCGACCTCTCCACCGCCGAGCACCTGCTGGCCGAGGCACCCTGAGACCCACGCCACTGCCGTGACGGGCGGACGGGCACGCCCGCCAGCACCTGACCCGGACTGACGCCGCGTGGACCGATCTGCGCGGGCACGCCCTTGACATGGTCGAGCCACGGACCTACCTTGCATGTCTATTGCGACCTGAATATACATTCGGAGAGTCCATGGCTGGCCCGCACACCGTCGTCCTGGCCGTCGACCAGGGATCGAGCAGCACCAAGGTCCTGGCTGTCGACGCCGCCGGTGCCGTCGTCGCACGCGCGGCGATCGCCGTGGCCGAGCAGCATCCCCGGCCCGGCTGGGTGGAGCAGGACGCCGACGTGCTGCGCTCCTCGGTCGACCGTGCCGTCGCCGCGTGCCTGGCCTCGGCCGGCGAGGTGACCGTCGCCGGAGTCGGTGTCAGCAACCAGCGGGAGTCGATCATCCTGTGGGAGCGCCGCACCGGCCGGCCGGTCGCTCCTGCGGTGAGCTGGCAGGACGCCCGCGCTGTCTCCGTCGTCGAGAAGGTGGCGGCCGCCGGGCTCGCCACGGCGGTGCAGGGCCTCAGCGGGCTCCCCCTCGACCCCATGTTCTCCGCAGCCAAGGCCTCCTGGCTGCTCGACCTCCACGACCCCGACCGGTCGCGGTCCCGCCGCGGCGAGCTGTGCCTGGGGACGGTGGACTCATGGCTCGTGAGCACCCCCGAGGAGCACGCCGTCGAGGTCGGCAACGCCGCGCGGACCCAGCTCGTCGACGTGTCCACCGGTCGGTGGTCGGACGAGCTCCTCGAGGCGTTCGCGATCCCCCGCGAAGCCCTGCCGGAGATCCGCCCGTCGGCCGGCAGGTTCCCGCGGACGCTCGACGTCGGCGGAGCCGCCACTGCCGGTCGTGGCCGTCCTCGGCGACTCGCACGCGGCCCTGTTCGGGCACGGCGTCCGGGCACCTGGCCTGGTGAAGGCGACCTACGGCACCGGCTCGTCCCTCATGACGCTCGTCGACGCCCCGCCCGACGACCGGGCGGGTCTGTGCCTGACGCTCGCCTGGCAGCTGGCCGGCGCCGAGCACGCGCAGCCGGCCCTGGAGGGAAACATCCGGGCGTCCGGAGCGACCGTGGCGTGGGCCGCGCGGCTCTTCGGCCTGACGCCGCAGGAGGTCGCCGACCTCGCAGCGAGCTCGCGCAGCGACGGTGTCCACGTCGTCCCTGGCTTCGGGGGCCTCGGCGCGCCGTGGTGGGATGCGACGACCACCGGACTCATCGAGGGCCTGACCCTCGGTTCGACCCGCGACCAGGTCTGTCGCGCCGCCCTGGAAGCCGTGGCGTTCCAGGTGATGGACCTCGTCGGGGCGGCGCGGCGGTGCGGAGCGGCACCGACCGCCGTCCTCGCCGACGGCGGCGCCAGCGTCAACGACGTCCTGATGCAGCTGCAGGCCGACGTCGCCGATATCGCGGTCCACCGGTCCACGTCCGGCGAGCTGTCCGCGCTCGGCGCCGCGCACCTCGCCGGTCTGCACACCGGCCTCTGGGACGACGAGACGTTGCGGGCCCGAGAGGAGGCGCGGACGGTGTTCGAGCCCGCGATGTCGCCTCAGGAGCGCACGGCCCGCGAGGCGGGCTGGCACGCAGCGGTCGCGCGCGCACTGTCTCACCGGACCGGAACCGAGTAGCCGAACGCTTCCGTCGACACAGCTTCCAGCGCACGCGGCACGACCCGAGCCGGCCGCGGCGAACCCTGCGAAAGGACACGCACATGAGCACCACCCCGCACACCTACTCCGGCGGAATGTGGATCTTCGGCCAGATCATCGACCGGTACGCCACCGACGGCTACAACGAGCCGCCGTCCACGTTCTCGATCATCGAGCAGGCCGCCGAGAGCGGCTTGGTGGCCCTCGACCTGAACTACCCCTGGCCGGAGCAGGACCTCACCCCGAAGGAGGTCGCCGACAAGCTCGCCGAGCACGGTCTTGTCACGACCTGCATCACCCCCGTCATTTACAACCGGCAGTACCAGTCCGGGTCGTTCTCCAGCGCCGACCCGGCGACCCGGGCCGCGGTCCGGGACCTCGCGGACGAGTCCGTGGACGTGGCCAGCACGATGGGCGCGCGCTATGTGAAGTTCTGGCCGGGGCAGGACGGCTACGACTACCCCTTCCAGACCGACTACACGCAGCTGCGTCGCGACGGGATCGGCGGCATCGCGGACGTCGCACGCAACCACCCCGACACGACGTTCGCGATCGAGTACAAGCTCAAGGAGCCGCGGACGCGGCTCCTGTGGAGCACCGCAGCGGCGACCCTGGTGAACATCGAGGACGCCGGCGTCGACAACCTCGGCGTCGTCATCGACTTCGGGCACTCCCTGTTCGCCAAGGAGAACCCCGCCGAGGCGCTGCACCTCCTGCACAGCCACGGCCGCCTCGTCGACATCGAGCTCGATGACAACTACCGCGAGTGGGACGACGACCTCACGGCCGGCGCACTCCACCTCGTCGAGACCCTCGAGTTCCTCCACGGAATCCGGCAGATCGAGTGGACCGAGCCCATCAAGCTCGACCTCTTCCCGTACCGGGAGAACCGGGTCTCGGCCATCCGCGAGAGCGTCGCGACCCTCGAGGCACTGGACGCAGCGCTGACGCGCCTCGACGTCGAGGCCCTCACCGCGGCGCAGGCCACGCACGACGCGATGGCCGTCCAGGGAATCGTCCGACGCGCGATCTTCCCGACCTGAGGCATCTCGGCCGGGTCTGGCGGCCAGTAGCGGTGTCGGCCGGGCGGCCGGGCGGACGACGACCCCACTGACTGCGTCGGTGGAGTGCCGCGGGGCGCGGCCGCCGCGAGCACCGCTACGGTCGGGCGCCGGAGGAGGATCGTGCTGATCGTTCATCGCGCCTCGAGCGGGGCCGCGCTGGCCCGCGGGCTGGCCGACGTGCTGGCCGTGCCGGGCGCCGACCCGTTCGCGGCAGAGGTCGTCGCCGTACCGGCGAAGGGGGTCGAGCGCTGGCTGGCGCAGCGGCTCTCGCACGTGCTCGGCACCGACTCGGGCGACGGTGTCTGCGCGAACGTCGCCTTCCCGTGGCCCAGCGCCCTGGTCGACGAGACGCTGCAGGCCACCTCCACCGCCCACGCCGAGGCGGTCGAGCGGTGGGCTCCGGCCCGCGCGGTGTGGCCGCTGCTCGACGTGATCGACGCGTCCGTGCCGGGCGAGCCGTGGTGCCGGTCGCTGGCGCAGCACCTCGGCACCGACGCCGAGGACAAGGGCCGACGGCTCGCGGTCGCCCGGCGGCTGGCCGGGATGTACGACGAGTACGGCCAGTCCCGGCCCGCGATGCTGCGCGCCTGGGCGGCCGGCCGCGACGAGCGCGGCGACGGGACCCCGCTGGACGCCGACCTGCACTGGCAGGCCGAGCTGTGGCGCCGGCTGCGCGACGCGCTCGCCACACCCAGCCCGGCCGAGCTGCTCGACGACGCCTGCCAGCAGCTGCGCGACCAGCCGCAGCTGAGCACCCTGCCCGACCGGGTGTCGGTCTTCGGCGCGAGCCGGCTGTCCCCCGCCCGGCTGCAGGTGCTCGCCGCGCTCGCCGCGCACCGCGACGTCCACCTGTGGCTGCACCACTCCTCGCCGGCGCTGTGGGACACCGTCGCCGGCACGACGCCGTCGTTGCGGCGCGCCGACGACGAGACCCGCACCGCGCTGCGCAACCCGCTGCTGACCAGCCTGTCCCGCGACGTCCTCGAGCTGCAGCAGCTCGTCGCCCGCACCGCGCCCGGCAGCGCCACGGTGCTGCACCCGTCCCCGCCGGCGCCCGCGACCCTGCTCGGCCGGCTGCAGCAGGACCTCGCCGACGACCACGTACCGGCCGAGCCGCCGCCGTTGGTCGACGGCGACCGCAGCGTCCAGGTGCACGCCTGCCACGGCCGCACCCGGCAGGTCGAGGTGCTCCGCGAGGTGATCGTCGGGCTGCTCGCCGACGACCCGACCCTCGAGCCGCGCGACGTGCTGGTCATGTGCCCGGACGTCGAGACGTTCGCGCCGATCATCGCGGCGACCTTCGCGATCGGCGCCGAGGACGACGCCGCGCACCCGGCCGCGCGGCTGCGCGTACGGCTGGCCGACCGGGCGCTGCGGCAGACCAACGCGCTGCTCGCCGTCCTGAGCCAGCTGCTCGAGCTCGGCTCCGCCCGGCTGACCGCCAGCCAGCTGCTCGACCTGGCCGGCACGCCGGCGGTGCGGCAGCGGTTCGGCTTCGACGACGACGCGCTCGAGCGGCTGCGCGACTGGACGGTCGGCGCCGGCGTGCGCTGGGGCCTGGACGGCGAGCACCGTGCCGCCTGGGCGCTCGGCGACGTCACCCAGGGCACCTGGCGCGACGGTCTCGACCGGCTGCTGCTCGGCGCCGCGATGGAGGGCGCGCTCGACAGCTGGGGCGACGTCGTCCCGCTCGACGACGTCGACAGCTCGGACATCGACCTGGCCGGCCGGCTCGCGGAGCTGGTCGACCGGGTCGCCGCCGCGCAGGCGCTGATGGCCGGCCGGCACACCGCGTCGGCCTGGATGACCGGGCTCGAGGACGCCGTCGGCGGGCTCGCGGCCACGACGTACGACACGGCCTGGCAGCTGCTGCAGCTGCGCGGCGAGCTGGGCGACATCGCCGAGTCGGCCGACGGCAGCACCGCGCTGCTCGGTCTCGCCGACGTCCGCGCGCTGCTGGCCAGCAGCCTCGCCGGCCGCCCGACCCGCGCCAGCTTCCGCACCGGCACCCTCACCGTCTGCACCCTCGTCCCGATGCGCTCCGTGCCGCACCGGGTGGTGTGCCTGCTCGGCCTCGACGACGGCGTCTTCCCCCGGCAGAGCAACCGCGACGGCGACGACGTGCTGGCCCGCGACCCGTGGGTCGGCGAGCGCGACCCGCGCAGCGAGGACCGGCAGCTGTTCCTCGACGCCCTCTCGGCCGCCGAGGACCACCTCGTCATCACCTACACCGGGGCCGACGAGCGCACCGGCGCGCCCGTGCCGCCGGCGGTACCGCTCGGCGAGCTGCTCGACGCCCTCGACCGCACCGCGACGGTCGCCGGCGTGCCCGACGGCCGGGTGCGCGACGCCGTCACCACCCACCACGCGCTGCAGCCGTTCGACCCGCGCAACTTCGCGCCGGGTCCGGCGGGCCGGTCGTTCTCCTTCGACCCGCTGTCGTACGCCGGTGCGCGGGCCGCCGCGGGCGAGCGCACCGAGCCGCTGCCGATGTACTCGTCGGCCCTGCCGCTCGCAGCCGCCGGCGGACGTCGACCTCGCCGACCTGCGGCGGATGCTCACGCCACCCGGCACGCGGTTTCCTGCGGCAGCGGCTGCAGGTCGCCGAGACCCGCGGCGAGGACGAGCCCGACGATGCGCTGCCGGTCGAGCTGGACTCCCTGGAGCAGTGGGCTGTCGGCGAGCGGGTGCTGCACGAGCGGATGGCCGGCCTCGAGCCCGCCGACTGCCTCGCCCTCGAGCAGCACCGCGGCACCCTGCCGCCCGGACCGCTCGGCGTCGCCCAGCTGCTTGCGATCGGGCCGAAGGTCGAGGGGCTGCTGCAGGCCTCCACCCTGGAGCGCGCGCTGCCGCCGGAGTCGCACGACGTCGACGTGCCGCTGCCCGACGGCACCCGGCTGGCCGGCACCGTCGGTGGCGTACGCGGCGACACCCTGCTCTCGCTCACCTACTCCCGCCTCGGCGCGCGGCACCGGCTGCTCGCCTGGATCGACCTGGTCGCGCTCACCGTCGCGCAGCCGGACCGGCGAGTGGCGGGCGGCCGCCATCGGCCGGGGGCGCGGCAACCGGGCGCAGCGCAGCACCTTCGACCCGCTCGACCAGACCGAGGCACGGGTCGCGCTCGACGAGCTGGTCGCGCTGCACCGGGCGGGGCTGCGCTCGCCGCTCCCGTTGCCCGTGAAGACCGCAGCGGCCTACGCCGGGCGGCGGAACACCGGCGACACCCCGACCGCGCGGCAGGGCGCCGAGCGCGAGTGGCTCACCGACCGCTTCCCCGGGGAGCAGGAGGACGTCGAGCACGTCCTGCTGCACGGCCCGCGCGCACCGCTGACCGTGCTCACCACCCAGCGCCCGGAGCCCGGGGAGGGCGGCGCCGGCTGGCACGCCGACGAGACCGACCGGTTCGGCCTGCTGGCCCGCCGGCTGTGGGGCCGGCTGCTCGACGCCGAGACGTCCGTCCAGACCTGAGCGCACGCGGATCCCGTCGTCCCCGTCCGGCTCTCGCCCCCTTGTCGGCCGCTCGGCACCGGACTTTGATGGAGAAGTCCGGCCGAGCGGGATCCGCCCCGGGCGTGGAGGTGGACCATGACCGACCACGACGACTTCCTAGCCTGGGTGCAGACCCGCCTCCGCGACGCCGAGGTTGCGCTGCACGACGGTGACGCGGCGCCTCGACGGGCGATCTGGTCACGGGAGGAACCGGTCACGGTCCTCGGTGCCTGGAGGTCCGCTACGGGACAGGAGCAGCTCGACGAGCTCTTCCAGCTGCTCGCGGACAGCTTCTCGGACTGCACATCGTACGCGCACGACGTCGTGGCGGCCGGGGTCACCGGCGACCTCGCTTACACCGTGGGCTACGAGCACACCCACGCCTCCGTCAACGGCGAGCCCCGCGCGTACTCCCTTCGCGCGACCCAGGTCTACCGTCGCGAGGGCGGCGAGTGGAAGGTCGCGCACCGGCACGCGGACACCGTCACCGACGCCGACGGGGCGTAGCCGGTTCGCGTGAGCACAACGCCCGGGGCGCCACCGTCATGGCGACCGGCACGGCCGACGACGTCGACCGGCTGACCCTTCTGCCGCTGGACGCGGTGCGCAAGGGGCGGCGCGGTGGCCAGCACCATGAACGCCGATGACGAGACGCTCGCAGCCGCCGGGCTGACCGGGTCGGACATCCTGGCCGGTCCTGTCCGCGACGTCGTCGCACCGCTCGCCGAGCAGGCCGCCGGCGGTGCGCTGCAGGTCGACGTCGGCTCGACGCTGCCGCTCGACCGGGCCACGGAGGGCTTGGCCACCATCGTGGCCGGCAAGGCCCGGGGCAAGATCGTCGTCACGGGCACCGACTGACGCCGTCGACCGCGGTCGGAGCGGCATGAGGCGGTCGCGAAGAGATTCCGCGGCGCCTGACATAGACGGCACCCTTCCCCGGCGTGTTCATGGACGGGAGGACGTCATGGACCCGGATCTCCTCGTCGCGACCGGGTCCCGAGCCGAGAGGTGCCGGCGATGCGGACTCAGACGGGACTGACGGCGGTCGTGCTGGTGGCGGCGCTCGCCGGCGGTGCGGGCACCGCGGCGGCGGCGGGCGGTGGTCCGACGATCACGAACGGGGGCGGCACCGAGACCTTCGCCGACGACTTCATCCTCGAGCTGTGCGGCATCGAGACCGAGACGACGGTCACGGAGCAATGGACGCTCAAGCAGTTCCGGGACGGCTCCGAGACGCCTGCACGACGTACGCACCTTCGTACCCGCCGATCCGCGGCTGCCGATCGAGAAGGGGGCGGCGACCTCCTTCACCGCTCCCGACGGCAGCCGCCGAGTCGTCGGGAAGCCGCTCCAGCTGATCGGACCTGCACGGCGGTGTCCGCGTGGTGGACGCAGGCTGGGTTCTCTTCGGCCCCGACGGGAGCCTCGTGGAGATGCGCGGACCGCACCCCTCCCTCAGCGCGGACCTCGCGGATCTCTACTGCCCCTGACGTGGAGGCCGCTGGCGCGCATGGCGCGGATGCGCTGCCATGGACCTGACCCCCTCGTGGCACGGCACGCCGTGCGGCCCTTCGGACCGCTGGGTTCGCGGCGGACAGGGAGGAAGGCGCGGTGAAGGACGAGGTCTCGTTCGACGCCTTCGTGGCGGCTCGGACCGGCGCCCTGCTCCGATCGGCCTACCTCCTGACCGGGGACCAGCAGCTGGCCGAGGACCTGGTGCAGTCGGCGCTGGCGAAGGCCAGCATGCGCTGGTCCAGGTTGGTGTCGAGGGGCGATCCCGAGCCGTACGTCCGCACGGTGCTCTACCGCGAGCACGTGTCGTGGTGGCGTCGACGCAAGGTTGCCGAGGTCCTGGCGGCCGACCCGCCGGAGCCGAGGCGCTCGGCGGTCCCTGACTTCGTCGACGGGATGGCGCAGGCCCAGACCTTGAGGACCGCACTGGTGCAGCTGCCACCTCACCAGCGCGCGGTGATCGTGCTGCGCTACTTCGAGGACCGCTCCGAGGGTGAGGTGGCGAAGCTGCTCGGGTGCTCGGTCGGCACCGTCCGGAGCCAGAACGCCCGAGGCCTGTCGCGGCTGCGCCGGGTCGTGCCCGCACTGATGGGACGCGGAGGAGGCACCGCGATGACCGACCAGCAGCTCCACACCGCCCTGCAGCAGATCGCGGACGAGGTGACCGTGGTCGACCTCGGTGCTCGGGTGCGGGCTCGCGCGCGGATCCGCCGGCGCCGGCGCCGGGCGGCGTCAGTCGTCGCCCCGATCGCGGCTGTCCTGGTCGCCGCGACGCTGCTCTCCCCGCCGTCCGAACCGGAGTCGGCGCCCCCGGCGGCCCGGACGCCGCCACCGACGGTCGATCTGGCCGGGGCGCCGGTCGGCGGTCTCGACGGTGCCCGGCTCGTCGTCACGGACATGGACGGCCACGTCGCGTGGCTCGTGACACCTGCCGGACGCGCGGCGCGCCTGCCGGTCCGGATCGACTCCCTTCCTGGGGCGCGGCCTGCGTTGTCCGCCGACGGGACCGTGCTGTCGTTAGGCAGCCCCGGACGGGCGACGCTGGTGCGCACCGCTGACGGCCGGGTCAGCACGTTGGACATCCCCGACGGGCAGGACCACCACGTCTCCGTGTCGCCCGACGGCCGCACCGTGGCCTACGCGGCGGACCCCGAGGGTGGCGCGATCATGCTCACGCTCGTACCGCTGGACGGCTCGCCACCCACCACGCTGACGGTCACAGCCAGCGCCCCCGCTGGGGCGCTGGTTCCGGTCGTGTGGGACGACGACGGCTCCGGCCTGCTGGTGCTCGACGGAGCGGGCGCGACGCGCGTCGATCTCCGGCCGACTCCGCGGGCGGGACGAGGCGTCTATGCGGAAGGGGACCTCGTCCTGGCCAACGGATGGGCAGCCGCGCCGGATCTCTCGCGCTTTCTCATGAGCGACGCGGCGCCGTTCGGCGAAGGCCTGCGACAGTGGCTGGTCCTGGCCTCGGACGACGCACACCTCCGCGAAGACGCTGACCCGACCGGCCGACGACCGGCTCATCGGCTGGGCATCCGACGACCGACTGGTGTGGTGGCACCGGACCGGGGCGGGGTACTCGGTGGTCACCTCGGACCTCGCGGGACGGTCCCTGCGTACGGAGCTGCATTGACGTCGAGCCTTCCGAACCTCGCCGCCACGTGGAGCGAGGACCAGGGCTGAGCGTCGACGCACCAGTCGATCCGGGCTTGCAGCGTCGGATCGACGAAGGAATTCCACGGGTCAGAACGGGACGCGCGTCGCGAGCAGGCCCGGTCGCCGCGTGCCGCGGCCGGCGAGGATGCGGCAGAAGTCGACCGCGTCCAGCTCGAGCGCCGGCCGCCCGCCGTCGGCCCCGGGGCCACCGAACGTCCAGCTCCCACCGGCGGGCCCGGTCAGCGTGAGGGTGCACGGCTGCCCGTGCCGACGGGCCCACTCGGCGGCGATGTCGGCGACGAGCACGCCGTCGTGCCCGGCCGTGAGCGTCATGGTGCGACCGGTGGCCGCGGCGATGTCGCTGCGGTGCATCCAGGTGTCGCGGGTGAGGATCACGTCGGTGAGGTAGCCGAGGGTCCACTTCTCGGTCTGCGTCCCCGTCTCCTCGACCGGTTGGCCCGCGAGCGGGAACCGCCGCACCAGGGACGGGGTCCGGCGCCGGCCGGCCGCTGCCCTCGGCCCGACCACAGCCAGCCGGGCCACCACGTCGGCCGGCGGGCGGGCGATGTGCTTCTCGACCTGCAGCGCCGTCAACGCGTCGACCATCAGCCCGCCGGCCCGGCGCGCGGCCAGCATCTGCCGCGCCTGCTCGGGCACGGACGCGGCGAACTCCGCCATCCCGAGCACATGACAGGCCATCGCGTGCACGTCCCATGCCGGGCACGCCGTCGGCCTCGACCACTCCTCCGGCGACAGCTCGCGCAGCTGCGCGACGAATAGGTCGTACTCGTGCGCGGCCAGCCGCATCGCCACGTCCCGCGGGAGCGCCGGCACCCGCGCCGAGGACGCGGTGGCCACCGATGCCGTCGTCACGACGTCACGCCGACCGGTGCGTCGTGCGCCGGCAGCGGTTGCGCGGGCAGGTTCACCGTGCCGCAGCCGTAGCGCTGCTCGTATTTGCGGTCGGCGATCTGGTCAACGGTTGCGGACACGGCGGGCCTCCTTCGGGCGGGCCTTGGTGGTCGGGCGGGCGACTGGGTCTGTGTCGGAGCCGTAGTGGCGGGCGAACATCGCAACAAGGTCGGGCAGCCCCGCCGTGAACCGGCCGGTGGCGAGGGTGTCGCCGGGGGCGTTGGACATCTGCTGGCTCACGACGCCGGCGGTGAGCACAGTGAAATCCCGCTGCACGTGGTCGATGTCGGCGTCGGCGCGGATCAGCCCGTGCTGCTGCAGTGTCGAGAACACTCGGTGGCTCAGCGCCACCAGCTCGACCGCCGGTGCGTAAGCCTCGGCCGACGGTGTGAAGCCGGGCACGGGCCGCCAGAACAGCAGCTGGGTGTAGGCCGGGTGCTCGATCGACCAGCCGACGAAGGACGTCGCCGACTCCAGCAACACCTCGGCCAGCGAGCGCCCCTCGACGTCGAGGGCCGCCACCTCGGTCCGGAAGCGGTCGAGGATCATCCGGGCGCCGCGCTCGAACAGGGCGTCGTAGAGGGCGTTCTTCGAGGCGAAGTAGACGTAGAGCGACGGCGGGCGGATCCCCATCCGGCGGGCCACCTCGCCCACGGACAGCCCCGCGACGCCTTCCTCGGCCATGATCGCGGCCGCGTGGTCGAGGACCTCCTCCATCGTCTCCAGCCGCCGTCGCTGGCGGCGGTCCGGGACGACCGGCTCTGCACTCATGCATCGAATGTTGCCTAACGCCGTTAGGAAGTCAAGCGTGTAGTCGGAGATCCTTTCCATCGACGCCTCTTGCTCGCTCAAGACCAGGTCCCCGGGGACCGACACGATCTACACGAGGGCATGGGCGTACGGGGGGCCAGGCATGCAGGCGGGCGAATCGGCGGGACGGCAGGCGCGGCGGCAACGCAGCCGGGCACAGGACATGCGCGCGCAGGCACAGGATCTCGTCGACCGTGCCGAGCAGGTCGAGCGCTCTGCCGCGATGTGGGGGCGGGGTCAGGCCGGCGAGCAGGCGGTCGGTGCGCAACTGGAAGCGCTGCGCCCGTTCGGCTTCGATGTCCTGCACGACGTGCGCTGGCCCGGCCGGAAGCGAGCAAACATCGACCACGTCGCCATCGGCCCGCCCGGCATCCTGGTGGTGGACGCCAAGAACTGGTCCGGCAACGTCACGCTGCACCACGGCGTCCTCCGCCAGAACGGGTACAAGCGCGACCGCGAGGTCGCTGCGGTCCACCAAGCTGGCCGGGACGTCGGAGCCCTCCTGCAGCTGCCTTGGGCATTGCACATCATCCCCGTCATCGCCCTCGCGGACTCGGGCATCGGCGGCGTCCGACCCTGCCGGGGCGTGACCGTCGTCGGTCAGGACGACCTCGTGGGCTGGGCCACCGGACTCCCCGCCCAGCTCACGCCCGGCGACGTGCTGGGCATCGCCGGTCATCTCCGGTCCGCCTTGCCGTCTGCGGCCGTGCCGGCACCTCGCCGGTCGCATGCCTCGGCGGTGCGCAGGCCGCCCCGCGAGCCGTCGGCGAGACAGCGCCAGCGTGCTGCCAGACGTTCTGCTGCTGGGCGGGAGGCCCTGGGCAAGCTGGTCATGCTGGCTCTGCTCGTGATCGCAGGCCCAGCCCTGTTGACGTGGTGGACGTCGCATGGCGACGACGTCGTGCGGTCCGTCATCCCCACGCCGACCTTCTCGGCAGCCGCACCCGGGCTCGCCACGGCCGCCACCTTCACCAGATGTGCCGACCTGCGCGTCACCTACCCCAACGGCGTGAAGCGCACCGGCGCCACCAACACCGGCAAGAAGAAGCGCGGCGTCGTCGTCGTCGACGACGCGGTCTACCGAGCCAACGCCGGGCTCGACCGCGACGAGGACGGGCTCGCCTGCGAGCGCACCCGCTCCCACCGCCGGGTGAGCTAGCCGCCAGCACACGACCTCTTGACTCGCCCTCGTGGATTGGTCAGACTTCTGACCATGTCGACGCTCCCGCTGGCCGAGGTCAAGTCCCACCTCTCCGAGCTCGTCGGCCGGGTGGCCGGTCAGCACGAGCGGGTCACCGTCACGGTGCACGGCCGACCGTCCGCGGTCCTCCTGGCGGTCGAGGACCTGGAGTCGCTCGAGGAGACCATCGCCGTCCTGTCCGACCGCGACTCGGTGCGCCAGCTCGCGGACTCCGACTCCGAGGTCGCTCGTGGTGAGGGCGAGTCGGAGGAGCAGCTGGCGGAGGCGATGCGACGCCGGCGGTCGCAGGTGTGACCTCGCAGGACCGCTACCGGCTGGTCATCTCGCCGACGGCTCGGCGCCAGCTCGCCGACGTCCTGCCCGAGTCGGTGGCCTTCGCGGCGCACGAGTTCATCGTGGGACCGCTGCTCGACAACCCGCACCGGGTCGGCAAGCGCCTGCAGCCGCCGCTCGCCGACCGGCACAGCGCCCGGCGCGGCACCTACCGTGTCCTCTACCGCATCGACGAGGCGGACCACACCGTCATCGTCGTCGCGGTCGCACCCCGACCCGACGCGTACCGGAGCTGATGTGACCGCCGTCGACGCCGGGCCGGAGCCGTTCGACCTGCTCGGGCCGCTGCCCGAGGGCACCACCGTGCTCGAGGCGAGCGCCGGCACCGGCAAGACCTTCACCATCGCCAACCTGGTCGCGCGTTACGTCGCCGAGGGCGTCGCGACGATGGAGGAGCTGCTCGTCGTCAGCTTCAGCCGGGAGTCGACCCGCGAGCTGCGGGAGCGGGTGCGCGAGCGGCTGGTGTCGGCCCGTGACGGGCTGACCCGGCCGGGCACGATCCGCGACGACGACCGGGTGCTGCGGCTGCTCGCCGACGCGGACCCGCCGACCCTCTCCGTACGGCGGCGCCGGCTCGAGGAGGCGCTCGCGGTCTTCGACGCCGCGACCGTCACCACCACCCACGGCTTCTGCCAGCAGGTGCTGCTCGCCCTCGGCACGGCCGGCGACCACGACACCGGCGCGGTGCTCGTGGAGAACATCGGCGACCTGGTGGCCGAGGTCGCCGACGACCTCTATCTCCGCAAGTGGGGAACCCCGCTCGCCGGGCCGCCCGACCTCTCCCGCGCGGCGTTCCACGACCTCGCGACGGCCGCCGCCACCGACCCGGCCACCGACCTGCTGCCGGACCCGGGCACCGACGGCGTCCCCGGCCAGCGCGCGCGGATCGCGGCCGCCGTCCGCAGCGAGGTGGACCGCCGCAAGCGCCGCCAGCAGCTCGTCGACTACGACGACATGCTGATCCGGCTGGCCGGCACCCTCACCGACCCGGAGAACGGCCCGGTCGCGCGGGCCCGGCTGCGCGCGCGGTACCGGGTCGTGCTGGTCGACGAGTTCCAGGACACCGACCCGGTGCAGTGGACCATCCTGCGGGCGGCCTTCCACGGCCACCGCACCCTCGTGCTGATCGGCGACCCGAAGCAGGCCATCTACGGCTTCCGCGGCGCCGACGTGCACGCCTACCTCGCGGCCCGCGCGTCCGCGTCGGTGGTGCGGACACTGCCCACCAACCACCGCAGCGACGCCGGCCTGCTCCACGGGCTGACCGCGGTGCTCGGCGGGGCGGCCCTCGGCGACCCGCGGATCCGGGTGCTGCCGGTCGGCGCGCAGCACACCGGCCGGCTGGTGGACGCCGCCGTACCCGTGCAGCTGCGGGTGGTGCCGCGCGACGGGCTGCCGGTGGCCCAGAACGGCACGGTGCGGACCGGTCCGGCTCGCGACCTGGTGGCCGGCGACCTCGCCGACAGGGTCGTCGAACTGCTCGACGGCCGCACCCTGCTGCACCCGCGCGACGGCGGCAAGGACCGGGCGGTCGCCCCCGGCGACGTGGCCGTGCTGGTGCGCACCTACGTGCAGGCCGAGCTGGTGCAGGCGAGGCTGCGCGCGGCCGGCGTGCCGGTCGTGCTCACCGGCAAGACGTCGGTGTTCGCCACCCCGGCCGCCGCCGAGTGGCAGCTGCTGCTCGAGGCGCTGGAGCAGCCGCACCGCACCACCCGGGTCCGCCGGCTCGCGCTCACCTGCTTCGTCGGGCTGGACGCCGCCGGGCTGGACGCCCGCGGCGACGCGTTCGCCGACGACCTGGCGTTGCGGCTGCGGGTCTGGGGCGCGGTGCTCGCGGACCGCGGGGTGGCGGCGATGTTCGAGGCGGTGTCGCTCGACCAGCAGCTGCAGCCGCGGATCCTCGGACAGGTCGGCGGCGAGCGGCTGCTCACCGACCTGCGGCACATCGCGCAGGTGCTGCACGAGGCAACTCTCGAGGGGCAACTCGGTCTCACGGCGCTGCTGGTCTGGCTACGACGCCGCCGCGAGGAGGCCCGCCGCGAGGGCGGCCAGGAGCGCAGCCGGCGACTGGAGACCGACGCCGCCGCGGTGCAGGTCATCACCGTGCACACCAGCAAGGGCCTGGAGTTCCCCGTCGTGCTGGTGCCGTTCGCGTGGGACAACTGGAAGCGCGACGACCCGGCGACGGCGGTGTTCCACGACGACAGCGACCGACGGGTCCGCGACGTCGGCGGCCCGGGCAGCCCCGGCTGGGCCGAGCACGTGCGGCGGCACCGGCAGGAGGAGATCGACGACGAGCTGCGGCTGACCTACGTCGCCCTGACCCGCGCCCAGTCGCACCTCGTCGTGTGGTGGGCGCCGTCGTACAACACGCCGACCGCGCCGCTGCACCGGCTGCTGTTCCACGACGACCCGGCGGCCGTCGCCCCGCAGAGCGTCAAGGTCCCGGACGACGCCGCGGCGCTCGCTGCGTTCCGGGCGCGGGCCGCGGACAGCGACGGCGGCCTCGGCGTCGAGGTCGTGCGGTCCCGGCCGCCGGAGGTCTGGTCGCCACCCGTCGAGCCGGCGCCGGCGTTGCAGCTCGCGGCGTTCACCCGCGCGCTGGACACCGGCTGGCGGCGGACGTCGTACAGCGCGCTCACCTCGACCGCGCACGAGCAACGGCTCGGCAGCGAGCCGGAGGTGGCGCAGAAGGACGACGAGGCCGACCTCGAGGAGGTGCCGGCAGCAACGACGGCTGCTGATCTCGCCCTGCGCGAGGTCGTGTCGGCGTGGGACGCGATCCCCGGGAGTGCCGCCTTCGGCACCCTGGTGCACGGCGTGCTCGAGGAGCTCGACGACCCGGCCGACGGCACTGCGCTCGCCGCCACGGTCGCCACCCACGTCGCCCGGCTCGCGCCGGGACTCGACATCGCTGCGCTGAGCACCGGGCTGCAGTCTGCGCTGGCCACCCCGCTCGGCGACCTCACCGACGGCGGCGGGCTGCGCGACGTCGCGGCCCGGGACCGGCTGCCCGAGCTCGACTTCGAGCTGCCGCTGGCCGGCGGCGACGACGCGACCGGCGACAGCACCGCGCAGGTCGTCCTCAAGGACCTCGTTCCCTTGTGGCGCGCGCAGGTGCCGACCGGTCTGCTGTCGTCCTACGCCGATGCGCTGGCCGAGCTGCCCGACGTGCCGCTGCGTGGCTACCTCACCGGCAGCATCGACGCCGTGCTGCGGGTCGGCACACCGGCGGCGCCGCGCTACGTCGTCGTCGACTACAAGACCAACCGGCTCGGCGGCTACGACGAGCCGCTGACGGCCTGGCACTACCGGCCGGCCGCGATGGAGACCGCGATGGTCGAGGCGCACTACCCGCTGCAGGCGCTGCTCTACGCCGTGGCGCTGCACCGCTACCTGCGGTGGCGGCAGCCGGCGTACGACCCGGACGTGCACCTCGGCGGCTGCCTCTACCTGTTCCTGCGCGGCATGTCCGGGCCGGGCGTGGCGGATGAGAACGGCGCCGCGCCCGGCGTGTTCTCGTGGCGGCCGCCGACGGGGCTGGTCGTGGGTACCTCCGAGCTGCTGGCGGGCCGCGCATGACGACGACCCCTTCTTCCGCGCCCGCTGCGTCGTCGAGTCCTGCGTCGACGAGGTCGTTCGACGCGACGCTGGCGCTGCGCGCGACCGGGCTGCTCGCGGCGTTCAACCGGGCCGGGATCCTCACCGCGGCCGACGTGCACGTGGCGCGCCGGCTCGGCCGGATCGGCGGCGAGACCGACGAGGCGGTGCTGCTCGCGGCGGCGCTGGTGGTGCGCTCGACCCGGCACGGGTCGGTGGTGCTCGACCTCGCCACCGCCGAGGCGACCACCAGCCCCGACGTCGACGAGGAGGCCGGCGCCGTCCCGGCGGCCGAGGTGGAACTGGCCTGGCCGGCCGACTGGGTCACGCGGGTGGCGGCCAGCCCGCTGGTCGGCGGCACCGACAGCGGCGACGACCACCATGGCCGGCCGCTGCGACTGCAGGGCAGCCGGCTGTGGCTGGTGCGCTACTGGGACCAGGAGCAGCAGGTCGCGACCGAGCTGCTCGACCGGTCGGGTGCGGAGCCGGGCGACCTCGACCCGGCCGTGCTCTCGGCCGGGATGGACCGGCTCTTCGGCGCCGCGGACGGCGACCAGCAGCAAGCCGCCCGGACCTGCGCGCTGTCGTGGGTGAGCGTGCTGGCCGGCGGCCCCGGCACCGGCAAGACGACCACGGTCAGCAGGCTGCTGGCGCTGCTGCGCGAGCAGCACCCCGAGTGGCGGATCGCCCTGGCCGCGCCGACCGGCAAGGCCGCCGCCCGGCTGGAGGAGGCGGTGCGGTCGTCGTCCGCACTGCTGCCGGCCGAGGACCAGCAGCGGCTGGGCGAGCTGTCCGCGACGACGCTGCACCGGCTGCTCGGCTGGCGGCCGGAGGCGCGCAGCCGGTTCCGGCACGACCGCACCAACCGGCTGCCCGTCGAGGTGGTCGTGGTCGACGAGGCCTCGATGGTGTCGCTGACGATGATGGCCCGGCTGCTCGAGGCGCTGCGGCCGTCGACCCGGCTGGTGCTGGTCGGCGACCCCGACCAGCTCGCGTCGGTCGAGGCGGGGGCGGTGCTCGGCGACCTGGTCGACGCGCGGTCCGGGGTCGCGGTCGCGGCCCTGGCGACCAACCGGCGGTTCCCCGCGACCAGCGGCATCGCCCTGCTGGCCGCCGCGGTGCAGGACGGTCGCGGCGCCGACGCGCTCGACGTCCTGCGGTCCGGGGACACCCCCGAGGTCGAGCTCGTCGAGGTGGCCGACGACGCACCGCTGGCGGCCGACCAGCTCGACGGCGTACGCGCCGACGTCGTCGTCAACGGCGCCGCACTGCTCGACGCCGCCGCGCGCGGCGACGCGGCCGCCGCCCTCGACGCGCTGGACCGGCACCGGCTGCTCTGCGCGCACCGCCGCGGACCGCGCGGCGTGCAGCACTGGGGCGCGCTCGCCGCCCGGTGGATCGCCGACGAGCACCCGGTGTTCCCACGCGCCGACGGCCGCTACGCCGGCGAGCCGCTGCTCGTGACGGCGAACGACTACGAGATCAACCTCTACAACGGCGACACCGGCGTGGTGGTCGACGACGGCGAGGGCGGGCTGGTCGCGGTCTTCGGCCGTGGCGGCTCCCCCATCCCGGTGCCGCTGGTGCGGCTCGGCGCGGTGCGACCGCTGCATGCCATGACGGTGCACCGCAGCCAGGGCAGCCAGTTCGCGCGGATCACCGTGCTGCTGCCGGCCGCCGGCTCCCCGCTGGGCACCCGGGAGACGCTCTACACCGCGGTCACCCGCGCCACGTCGCACGTGCGGGTGATCGGCTCGGCCGAGGCGCTCGTCGAGGCCGTCGGCCGCCCCGCCGCCCGCGCGACCGGGCTCGGCGAGCGCCTGAGCCGCGGCCGGCACTCGTGATCCACAGTGGATCCGTTGGACTTTTTCCCACGGATCCACTGTGGATCACGGGGGGCAGGGGGCGGAGCGGGGGCGGGGGGCGGCGGCAGGGGGTCAGCCGAGCAGGCCGCGGATGTCGTCCACCGACAGTGCTGCGGACAGCGCTCCGCCGTCGTCCATCACCCGGGAGAAGAGCTCCTGCTTGCGGGCCTTGAGCGCCATCACCTTCTCCTCGATGGTCCCGGCGGAGACCAGCCGGTAGACCATCACCGGCTTGTCCTGGCCGATCCGGTGCGTGCGGTCCACGGCCTGCGCCTCGACGGCGGGGTTCCACCACGGGTCGAGGATGAAGCAGTAGTCGGCGGCCGTCAGGTTGAGCCCCACTCCGCCGGCCTTGAGGCTGATCAGGAACACCGGTGCCGAGCCGGCGGTCCACGCGGCGATCTTCTCGGTGCGCTTGCGCGTGCTGCCGTCGAGGTAGCCGTAGGAGATGCCTTCGGCGTCCAGCCGGGCCCGGACGAGAGCGAGGAACCCGGTGAACTGGCTGAAGACCAGCGCCCGGTGGCCCTCGTCGACGACCTCGGTGAGCTGCTCGAGGAAGGCATCGATCTTGCTGGCCCGCACCCCGGCGTAGGCCGGGTCGACCAGCTCCGGGGCCAGGCTCAGCTGGCGCAGCAGGGTCAGTGACCGGAAGATCTCGAACCGGTTCTTGTCCAGGTCGGCCAGCAGCCCCAGGACCTTCTGCCGCTCGCGCTGCAGATGGGTCTGGTAGATCTTCTGGTGCCTGGCGTTGAGCACCACGTCGAGCACCTGCTCCTGCTTGGGTGGCAGGTCGGCGACCACCTGGTCCTTGGTGCGGCGCAGCATCAGCGGCCGGATCCGGCGCCGCAGGGTCGCCAGCAGGTCGGCGGCCTCGCCGCGCTCGATGGGGCGTCGGTAGTCCTCGGTGAACCGCTCCGGGCTCGGGAACAGCCCTGGCGCGACGATCGACAGCAAGGACCACAGGTCCATCAGGCTGTTCTCCAGCGGCGTGCCGGTGATCGCCAGCTTGAACGGGGCCGGCAGCCGCCGGGCGCACTGGTAGGTCTTCGCCTGGTGGTTCTTGACGAACTGCGCCTCGTCGAGCAGGAGCGCGGCCCACGGCAGCCCCTGGTAGGCCTCGGCGTCGATCCGGAACAGGGCGTACGACGTCACCACCAGGTCGGCACCGGCGACGTCCTCGGCCAGCGGGGTGCCGCGCCGGGCCACGGTCTCGGTCACCGTGCAGACCTTCAGGCCGGGCGCGAACCGGCGGGCCTCGGCCGCCCAGTTGCCGACGACGCTGGTCGGCGCCACCACCAGGAACGGTCCCGGGAGCGGGCCGGCCTCGCGGGCGTGGCAGAGCAGCGCCAGCGCCTGCACCGTCTTGCCCAGCCCCATGTCGTCGGCCAGCACACCGCCGAGATGGTGCTGCCAGAGGAAGGCCAGCCAGCGGAAGCCGTCGAGCTGGTAGGGCCGCAGCTGCGCCACGAAGCCGGCCGGCACCGCGGGCGGCGCGACGCTGCTCAGGTCGAGCAGCCCCTGCACCGCCTCGGCCCACCGGGCGCTCTGGGTCTCGACCACCCCGAGCGCGCACAGCTCCTCCCACAGCCCGGCCTGGAAGACGCTGACCCGCAGCCCGTCGGAGGTGCGGTCCTGCAGCCGGCGGGCCTGCTCGATGAGGTCGCGCAGCCGCACCAGCTCGGGCTGGTCGAGCGCGAGGTAGCGGCCGCTTGCCAGCACCAGGTGGGTGCGCCCGTCGGCCAGGGCGCGGAAGAGCTCGTCGAAGGGCACCTCCTCGCCGTCGACGGAGACCGCGACCCCCAGGTCGAACCAGTCCGACTCGCCGGGCCGGGCCTCGGTCGACAGGCTGATCACCGGCGCCGACTCGGCCGGGCGGTAGTCGGGCCGCTCTCCCACGACGGCGACCGCCAGGCGAGGGTCGCCGTCCAGCCGCGGCAGGTCGTCGCGGGTGAAGGCGACGGCGTCCATGCCCGCGAGACGCGTCCCGGGGCGCATCAGCCGGCGGGTGCCCGGGTCGAGCTCGTCGAGCAGCTGCCGCTCCGCCGCCAGGTCCCGCCAGATCCCGTCGCCGACCGTGCCGGCGTCGGCGAACCCGTCGTCGTCGAACCCGTCGTCGTCGAACCCGTCGTCGTCGAACCCGTCGTCGCCGTCGAACCCGCCGTCGCCGAGCCCCTCGGCGTCGAGCCCGCCCTGCACCGGGACGCCGTCGTAGCTCAGCTGCCAGTCCAGCTCGACCACGTGCTCCGGCCCGAACGTGACGGTGACGGCGACCTCGGGACGGGGCACCTCGGGCAGCTCGACCGAGCCGTCGGAGGACACCACGGTGACGGCCTGACGCAGCGGCGGGTAGTAGCGGGTCAGGAAGCGCGGCAGCTCTCCCGCGGGGATCTCCAGGGCACCGCGTCGGCGCAGCAGGCGGTCCAGCGCCTCGTCCGGCCGGGGTTCGAGGCGGGCGAGCACCAGCCCGGGTGTCGCAGCCGGCCGGCTGGACCTGCCGGCGAGCACGCCGGCTGTCTCCGGGTCGGCGACCGAGACCCCGTGCGCCGGCTCGCCGACGAGGTGCACCCGCTGGAGCTCGACGGTGTGGTCACCTGCACGCAGCACCGGGCGCAGCGCCGCCACCGACCGGTCGCCAGCCTCCGGGTCGTCGGCGCGCAGGTCGAGCTCCAGCGCCACCGCGGGAGCCAGGACGACCGGGCCCGCCTCGCCCCGGGTCGGCACCAGCTCGAGGCCGACCTCCCGCGCCTGCTCGAGCAGCGACCACACGATCGGTCCCAGCTCGTCGAGGTGGACGGCAGGCTCGGCGTAGCCGGCGAACTGCCCGTGGGAGTGGACCTGGTGGGCGGCCAGGAGCGCCCGCAGCACCTCGCGCTGGGCGCGGGCCGCCCCGGTCGGGCGGGCGCCGTAGTCGTAGGAGGTGTGGCCGTACTGCACGTTCCGCCAGGAGACACCGCTGCGCACCCAGCCGCCCAGCCGGCCGGGCTGCACCGGCCGCAGCCGGAGCCGCCCTGACCCGACCGGCTCGACCTGCAGGGCCAGCCCGGGGCGGGCAGCCGTGGCACCTGCCCGCGCCCGGGCCCGGACCAGCGCCGCCAGCGGCTGCTCCCACGACGGCGCCGCACCCACGGCCGGCCCGACGGCGACCAGCCCGTTCGCACGGGCGTCCCGGGCCACCAGCAGCACCGCCGCCACGTGCTTGCAGTCGGCCGACACCGGGCACGTGCACCGGCCGGCCCAGCGCCCGCCCTGGCCCGTCGGCGTGACGATGACGCTGTACGGGGCCGGCCTGGTGCCCTGCACCGCGCCGTAGATCAGGCGGTCCGCCCGGTCGTGCTGCACGTCGCGCACCCGGCCGGCGCGGGCGTAGGCCACCCCGGCAGCGAACGACCGCGGCCCGACGGTCCGCTGGATCGCCAGGTCGCTGAGGTCACCGCCGGTGCCGGAGAGGGGCATGCCCTCACCGTAGGTCGCGGTCGGGACACTCACGCGGCCGTCCACAGGGCCACGTCAGCCGGCGTACTGCGCCGGCATCCACTGCCGCCAGGTCTCGACGGTGACGAAGCCGAGGCGCTCGTAGACCGGGAGACCCATCGGCGACGACTGGAGATAGGCGCCCCGGGCCCCGGCCGTCCTGGCCTGCTCGACCGCGTACGCCGTGACAGCGCCGCCGTACCCGCGGCCCCGCTGCTCCTCAGGGGTGGCGACGTTGAAGATCCCGCACCAGCCGTCCTGCAGGAGGGCCAGCCCGGTCGAGACGTCCTGGCCGTCGGTGGCGAGCCAGGTGGACGCGAGGAACACGAGCCGCATCGGGAGCACCTCGCGTGCGAGCTGGGGCGGCATGCCGAAGCCGCGCTCGAGCAGCGACAGCATGACGTCGAGGTCGGCGAACGTCTCGACCCGCCGGTAGGTCGCCGGCGAGGCCCTCACGGCAGCCGCGAGGGGGGTGGGGTCGGGCAGGACCATGAACGGGATGTCGCCCGTCACGACCAGACCCCGGCGGGCCAGCTCGTCGTCGATCTCGGCCGGGTAGCCGGGTCGGAGCTGGACGTTCCACGGCAGCTCACCGCCGGCGAACTCGTCCACCGCCGCCAGCACCTCGTCGGCGCCGACCTGTGCGCGCGCCGACCACACGCCGTTGAACGGCGGCACCGGCAGCCCGGTCCTGGCCCGCACCACCCCCGCGTGCTCGGCGTACGAACCGCCCGTGGAGCTCCCGCACATGACCGACCAGAAGCCGAGGAACGCGCGTACCGCCTGCTCGGTATCGGTCGTCCAGCCAGCCATCCGCGCAGCGTGGCACGAGAGGGGCCTGCGGGAGCGGAAAATTGCGGTCCGACGCGGACGGGTGGAAAGACGTGCCGGAGCCGGTCAACCATCGGGGGCGTCCGGGACGTCTGCCTGGTGAGGCCCGGCTGCGAGGGAGCCGGGCTCACGACCAGCCGCACCCGCAGGAGGAACCCATGCGCCGCCAGCTCGCTCTCGCGTCCCTCGTCGTCCTCGCCCTCGTCGGGCTGACCACCCCGGCCCGGGCCGCCGCCCCGCTGGACAACACGCGCTACAGCGGTCAGGAGTCGTTCACGGACTGCGGCTTCGACGGGCTCGACACCTACTGGGGCACCACCCAGATCCTCGACACCAACCCGTCGCTGTCCGGGCAGTTCTTCCGGTTCACCGACCGGTACAACTTCCGCGACACCCTCACCAACCCGGCGAACGGCCGCTACGTCGTCATCAGCGCGAGCGGCGTCTTCAAGGAGCTGCAGCCGAAGACCACCGACGGACGGGTGTTCACCTACATCACGCACGACTCGGGCCGGTTCACGATCAAGAACTCGGCCGGCCGCGTGCTGGTGCAGGAGTCGGGAGTGCTCACGTTCTCCTACGTGTTCGACACCCTCGGCGACGGAGCCCCCGGCGGCATCGGCTCCGACGGCATCCTGGTCCGCGTGTCCGGCCCGCATCCCACGTTCGCGCCGGACTTCGACTTCTGCGGCCTGGTCCGCAGCGCCATCGGCTGACCGGGAGCGCCGACCGTGCCGGCGCCGAGACCTGGGGGTGCAGGGGCCGACCGCGGCCCCGCCGGTGATCGCCCGGCGGGACCGCGGGAGGTCGCAGCGCCACGCGCCGTCAGGCGGTGGCGAACTCGCGCAGCACCTCGACGACCAGCCGGTGGTCCTCGAGCTGGGGCAGCCCGGAGACCGTGACGACGCCCACCGGCCCGACGTCGCGGACGACCAGCGGGAACGCGCCGCCGTGCGCGGCGTAGTCGGCCACCGGCAGGTCGAACTTCTCGGCCAGCGTCGTGCCGTCGTCGCGGCAGCGCTGCCCCATGTAGAGGGACGAGTGACCGAACCGGGTGACGACGCGCGACTTGCGCACCACCCACGCGTCGTTGTCCGCGGACGTGCCGGGCAGCGCGGCATGGAAGAGCTGCTGACCGTTGCGGCTGATGTCGACGACCACGCCGAGGCCCCGGCGCCGGGCCTCGTCGACCAGCGCGACGCCGAGCCGCCACGCGTCGTCGTTGTCGAACCGGTCGAGGACCAGCTCGGCCTCCTGCGCGGCCAGCTCGGCGACAGTCGGCCAGTCCGGGGTGTCGTCAGCCATGGCGGCAGCGTGCCACGTCCGGCAGGCGCCGGCGTACTGCCCGCCTCGCCTAGCCGGCGTCCGGCTCGTCCAGCCGTACCAGCACCTCCGCGAGGGGCTTGCGGGTCAGGTCCGGCACCCGGGCTCCCCCGGCCGGGTAGCCGACCGGGACGACGACGAACGGTCGCTCCTCCCGCGGCCGGCCGAGGATGTCGTTGAGGAACTTCATCGGGCTCGGGGTGTGCGTCAGGGTCGCGAGCCCCGCCTCGTGCAGCGCGGCGAGGAGCAGGCCGACGGCAATACCGACCGACTCCTTCACGTAGTAGGGCTTGGGACTGTCCGGGCCCCTGTGCACCTCCATCACGACGATCACGTACGGCGCGTCCTGCAGGAACGGCTTGCGCCAGTCGGTGCCGAGCGGCGCGAGGGCCGCCCGCCACTCGTCACCGGCCCGCTGGTCGTAGAACGCGCGCTCCTCCTCCTCGGCGGCCGCGCGCAGCTGCTGCTTGACCGCGGGGTCGGACACGACGACGAACCGCCACGGCTGCACGTGCGCACCGCTCGGCGCCGTCCCCGCGACCCGGATCGCCGTCTCGACCAGCTCCCAGGGAACCGGCTCGGTGGAGAAGTCGCGCACGGTGCGGCGCGCGGACATCAGCGCCGCGAACCTCGCCTGGTCGGCGGCCGACTGCGCCCGGCTCCGCGGGTCGACGGCGAACGGCACCGTCGGGTACGCCGGTGCGGGACTGCCGGCCGGGTCCGGGGAGTCGGCTGCCATGGCCGCAGCGTGCCACGAGCAGGGGTCGGCCGACGGTCAGGCCCGGTGGCCGGCCTCGGCGTGAGCCTTGAGGTTGAGCAGCTGCCGGCGCGCCATCGGCCAGTCGCCGACGCCGAGTGCCGGGACGTACCAGCGGTCGCGCTCGGACACGACCTTCAGCAGCAGCCGGGAGCCGACGCCCTCGGCGACGAGGACGTAGGACATGACCGCACCCATGATGGTGGCGGTCAGGTGCTCCTCACGGGTCGCCGACAGCACCCGGCCGACGTCGAACCGGCCGCCGATGCACGAGAACGGGTCGCCCGGCTGCGGGTCCGGCACGACGCGGAGGTCGCGTGGCGAGCGACGCCCGAGGTTGTCGAGCCAGTCGTAGGAGTACGGCGCCAGCCGCACCTGGCGCAGCCACGGCCAGACCTCGGCCGGCGGTGCGGTCACGGTGACGCCCCGCCACAGTTCGAGCACGGGAGCGGGCACCAGGTCGTCGCACGGGTAGCGCCGCGCCACCTCCGCGTCGGTGACGCCCCAGCGCCGGCCCAGCACCGCACGGCTCACGGCCCCGCTCACGTCAGCCCTCGTTCGATGACGTCGAGCGTCACGTCCAGCGCAGCGTCGCGCTCCGCCGGCGACAGCGCCTGCAGCGGGCCGCGGAGGCAGAGCAGCGCGAAGCCGTGCACCCCGGCCCAGCACGCGACCTCGGCGCCCTGCCGCCGGGCCGCCGACAGCCCACCCGCAACCACCAGCTCGTCCAGCACCTGGTTGAGCAGGCCGTAGGGACCGGGGTCGATCTTCGGCGCGTGCTGCCCGGCGCCCGCAGCAGCCCCCCAGGTCGAGAAGGCGACCTCGAACATCCCCGGCTCGGCCAGTGCGAACTGCACGTAGGCGCGCCCGGTCTCGCGCAGCCGGCGCCGGGCCCGCTTCTCCGGGTCGCGGGTGCGCACCGTCGCGAGCCGGTCGCGCATGGCCTGCTCCAGCTGGGCCATGCCGAGCGCCGCGACCTCGGCGAGCAGCTCGTCGCGGTCAGCGAAGTGCCGGTACGCCGCGTTGTGCGAGACGCCGGTCTGGCGCGCCACCTCGCGGAGCACCACGCCGTCCGGGCCGGCGGCGCGGGCCAGCTCAGCCGCCGTCTCGACCAGGGCCGGCCGGAGGTTGCCGTGGTGGTAGGTGCTCACGAGACAGACAGTAGCGCAGTGTTGACAGCGACAACATCCGGTGCTTCCCTAAATGTTGTCAGTGTCCACTTCGCGGAAAGGCGCCACCGCCATGAGAAGCAAGCTCGGGATCCTGCTCACGGTCTGCGCGGCCGTGCTCGCCATCAACCTCGACACCACGATCGTCAACGTCGCGCTGCCGAGCATCGCCGGCGAGCTGCACACGGGCACCCGTGGACTGCAGTGGGTGGTCGACGGCTACAACCTCGCCTTCGCGGCGCTGGTGCTGGCCGCCGGCAGCCTGTCCGACCGCTACGGACGCCGGCCGGCGCTCATCCTCGGGCTCATCGGCTTCGCGGCCGCCAGTGCCGCCGGCGCTCTCGTCTCCTCGACCGGCGCCCTGGTGCTCACCCGGGTCCTCATGGGTGCCGCGGCCGCACTGATCTTCCCGACGACCCTGTCGATCATCACCAACACCTTCCGCGAGCGGAAGGAGCGGGCCGCGGCGCTCGGGGTCTGGGGCGCTGTCGTCGGTATCGGCGTCGCCGCCGGCCCCGTCGCGGGCGGCGTCCTGCTCGAGCACTTCTACTGGGGCAGCGTCTTCTGGGCCCTCGTCCCGCTCGCGCTGGTGGCTGCCCTGGCCGCGTTCCTCGTCGTGCCGGAGTCGCGCGACCCGCAGGTGCCCCGTCTCGACCTCGCCGGTCTCGCGCTGTCGGTGGCCATGCTGTTCACGATCACCTTCACCATCATCGAGGCGCCCGCGCGTGGCTGGGGCTCGGTGCCCACGCTGGCCGGCTTCGGTCTCGGCGCCGTTCTGCTCGCCCTGTTCGTCACGGTCGAGCGCCGGGCCGCGCACCCGATGCTCGACGTCTCGCTGTTCCGGGACCGCCGGTTCTCCGCGGCCAGCGGCGCCGTGACGGTGACATTCTTCGCGCTGTTCGGCTTCATCTTCCTCATCACGCAGTACTTCCAGCTGGTCCGCGGGTACGGCGCCCTCTCCACCGGCACGCGCATCCTCCCGGTCGCTCTGAGCATCGCAGTGGCCTCCGTCGTCGGTGCCCAGCTCGCCCCGCGGATCGGCACCAGGTCGGTGGTCACGACCGGGCTCACACTGTTCGGCGCGGCATTCCTCTGGATCTCGACCGTCGCCGGCGACACGTCGTACGCCGAGGTGATCGTGCCGCAGATGGTGCTGATGGGCCTCGGAATGGGACTCATCTCCACCCCGGCCACCGAGTCGATCCTGCTGGTGCTCCCGCCCGCCCGGGCCGGGGTGGGCTCGGCTGTGAACGACGCGACCCGCGAGCTCGGCGGCACCCTCGGCGTCGCCGTGGTCGGCTCGTTGTTCTCCTCGGTCTACGCCGCGCACCTGGCCGACGGCGCGTTCGGCCGGCTGCCCGCCACGCAGCTCGGTGCGGCGCAGGACTCGGTGGGGGTGGCAAGGGCGATCGGTGCCGGCTCGGCCGAGCTGACCTCGGCGATGCGGGACGCCTTCATGGCCGGGTTGCACACGTCGTCGGTCATGATCGGTGTCCTCTGCCTCACCGGGGCCGTGGCCGCGTCTCTCGCCCTCCCGGGCCGGCTGCCCCGCCCGACCGTGGCGGAGCCGCGGCCCGAACCGATCCCGGCGCCGGTCGGGTAGCCGCGTAGCGTCGGCCCCGTGACGACGTTCGTGACGGTGGGCGCGGGCTGGCGGGCCGAGTACTTCTGGCGGGCGGCCGCCGGGCTCCCGGACCTCGAGTGCGTCGGCGCCGTGGTGCGCTCCCCCCGCGACCTCGCCGTGCCGACGTACGCGTCGCTGGCCGAAGCGGTCGCCGCCCGACGACCCGACTTCGTCGTGACCGCTGCCCCGCGGCCGGTGACCCCCACCGCGATCCGCGAGGCGGTGGGCCTCGGCCTGCCGGTGCTGGCCGAGACACCGCCGGCGCCCGACCTCGACGGACTGCGGTCACTGTGGGCCGACGTCGGCGCGACCGGGCTGGTGCAGGTGGCCGAGCAGTACCTGCGGATGCCGTCGCACGCCGCCCGGCTCGCGCTGGTGCGCAGCGGCGCGATCGGGACGCCGACGCAGGTGCAGGTGTCCTCCACCCACGACTACCACGCCGTCGCTCTCATCCGCGGCCTGCTCGGCGCCGGCCGCGAGCCGGTGTCGGTGCGCGCCACCCGGACGTCCGCGCCGCTGGTCGACCCCCTCACCCGCGACGGCTGGACCGACGACGACACGCCGAGACCGGCGACCACTGTCATCGCCACCCTCGACCTGGGCGACGGGCGCTCCGGCGTCTACGACTTCACCGACAACCAGTGGCACAACCAGCTGAGGTTCCGACGCATCGTCGTCCGCGGCACCCGCGGCGAGCTGCGCGACGACGAGGTGGTGCGCCTCACCGCGGCGCGCACGATCGTCCGCGAACCGCTGGTGCGCCGCCAGACCGGCTACGACCTGGACCTCGACGGGTTCGACACCGACCACATCGCGGCCGGCCCGGACATCCTGTTCCGCAACCCCTACGCCGGCCGGCGGTGGAACGACGAGGAGGTCGCCATCGCCTCCCTGCTGGAGGCGACGGCCGCGTGGGTGCACGGTTCCGGCGCGCCGCCGTACCCGCTGGCCGACGGCGCCCACGACCACCACGTCGCGCTGGCGATCGCGGAGGCTGCCGACACGGACCGCACGGTGACGACCACCCCCGAGCCCTGGGCCTGAGCGCGCCGGGACGATCGGCGCGCGATCCTCACAGCCCCCGACGGGCGGCCAGCGCCAGCCGCAGCGCGGTCTGGCGGCGCGGGTCGTCGAGGTCGTGGCCGAGCAGCGCCGTGATGCGCGCCAGCCGCTGGTGGACCGACTGCCGGCGCAGGTGCAGCAGCCGGGCGGTCGCCGCCTTGCAGGAGCCGCTGTCGAGGTAGGTCTCGAGGGTGCGCAGCAGGGTCTCGGTCCGCGGTGCGCGCAGCAGCGGCCCGAGCTGCTCGTCCACGAGGTCACCGAGATGCACCGGGTCGGCCACCGCCGCGAGGAGGCGCTCGACCGCAAGCTCGGCCGCGACCCGCGGCGACCCGCCGGCGCTCCCCGCGGCCAGCTGTAGGGCCTGCCGGGCGGCCCGCACGCTGCGACCCGCAGCGGTGACGGGGACAACCGGCCCGACGGCGGACGCGAGCCCGGCCCCGGACGCCAGCGCGCCCCGGACCCGCGCCATCGCCCTCTCGGTGTCACCGCCGGGCAGCGCGACCAGCCCCACGACCTCACCGGCCACCTCCGCGGCGAGCACCGGCAGCCCGGACGCGCGGGCCGTGTCGTGCACGAGGGCCATGGCGGCGGCGCGCCGGCCGTCGGACGCGTCGACCGCCAGCCCGGCCCACCAGGCGTCGCCCTGGATGCGTGACGCCGCCGCGTGCGCCTCCAGCGCACCCGGGTCGTACGCACCGGCGAGCATCCTGGCCAGCAGGTCGCGCCGGTCGCGGCCGAGGAGCAGCGGCTGCTGCCGGTCGCGGAGCACCTCGAGGGCGAAGATCTCCGGTGCCCGGTCCAGCGCCGCCCGCAGCAGGTCGGGCTCGGACTCGCCGGCGCCCACCGCCAGGCCGCCCAGCAGGATGCCGTCGGCGGTGACCGGTGCGGTCGCGCTCGGTGCGCGCAGCACCTCGGCGGCGTCCTCCGCGACGGCGGCGAGCACGGCTCCGGAGGCGTCGGTGAGGACCACCGGTCGGGCGACGAGCCCGGCGAGGGTCCGCGTCAGCGCCACCACCCCGCCGCGCTCGGCGAGCACGAGCGAGAGCGCGCGGCCGATCTCGTCGGCGTGCCGCAGCCGGACGACGGACAGGTCGAGGATGGCGCTGTTGACCTGCTCGGTGACCTCGACGAACGGGTACACGTCGCGCAGCGCGACGAACGGCAGGCCCAGCCGGCGGGCCTCGTCCACCATGTCCGCCGGCACCTGCGAGAAGCTGCCCGACAGCTCCAGCGCCAGCCCCGCCACCCCCTTGTCGGCCAGCGACCGGACGTACTGGCGTCGCTCGTCGGTCGTCGACCGTTCCAGCCCGAGCCCGGTCGTCAGCAGCAGCTCGCCACCGCGCAGCAGCGCGGCGATGTCGTAGATCTCACTGCTGTGCACCCACCGGACTGTGCGGCTCTCCGGGTCGCCGGCGAGCAGCTCGGGCCGGGAGTGCTGCAGCGCCGGCAGCGCGAGCACGGCCGCGAGGGTCATCGTCACGGCTGCCCGCGCCTCCTCGTACCCGGACACTGTGTCCGGTGCTGGTCGGAGTATTGCGGTCGGCCTGTCCGTTGCACAGCCCCCCGGCAGGCGTCAGGCTGCGGGCGGCTGCTGCTGCCCGAGCCGCTCACCCCTCCTGGAGGACCCGTGGCCACCACCGCCTCGTCCCGCGACTCCGTCGACGACTCCGCCTGGCACGGCGAGCACACGCTGGCCCCCGTCCCCGACAGCGCGCGGTCCTCGACCGCCGCCTACCAGTTCTGGATCTGGGCCGGCGCCAACATCGCCCCGATCAACTGGGTGCTCGGCGCCCTCGGCATCGTCCTGGGACTCTCGCTGGCCGACACCATCACGGTGCTGGTCGTGGGCAACGTCATCGGCATGGCGACGTTCGGCTTCTTCGTGCTGATGGGCCAGCGCACCGGGGTGAGCCAGATGGTGCTCAGCCGGAGCGCCTTCGGCCGGCGCGGCGCCTACCTCCCGACGGCGTTCCAGTTCGTCATCGCCACCGGCTGGTGCGCGATCAACACCTGGATCGTCCTCGACCTGGTGACCAGCTTGTTCAGCGAGATCGGGATCGACGGCGGGCGCGGCCTCAAGGTCGTCGTCGTCCTGGTCATCATGGGTCTGCAGGTGCTCATCGCGGCCTACGGCTTCCGCGCCATCGCGGCGTTCGAGAAGTACACGGTCCCCGTGACGCTGCTGGTGCTCGCGGTCATGACGGTGGTCGCGTGGAGCAAGGTCGACGTCGACTGGGGCTACGCCGGCGCCGGGCTCGCAGGTACCGAGCGCCTGAGTGCGATGAGCACGATCATGACGGCGATCGGGATCGGCTGGGGCATCTCGTGGTTCGCCTACGCCTCCGACTACTCGCGCTTCGTGCCGCGCGACATGCCGGCCCGCAAGCTCTACGCCGCGAGCACGCTGGGCCAGTTCATCCCGGTCATCTGGCTCGGTGTCCTCGGCGCGACGCTGGCGACCGTCAGCCAGAAGATCGACCCCGGCCAGCTCATCGTCGACTCCTTCGGCGCGCTCGCGGTCCCCGTGCTGCTGCTGGTGATCCACGGCCCGATCGCCACGAACATCCTCAACATCTACAGCGCGTCGGTGTGTGCACAGACCCTCGACATCAAGGTGGACCGCAAGGTCGTCGCCTACGTCGTGGGCTCGCTGGCCACGGTGTTCACGGTGTGGCTGGTCTTCCAGAACGACTTCGCCTCGTCGCTCGACGGCTGGCTGGCCAGCATGGTCACCTGGGTCGCTCCCTGGGGGGCCGTGATGCTGGTCCACTACTACTGGGTCGCCCGTCAGCGGGTCGACGTCGACGCGCTGTTCGACCCGCCCGGCTCGTCGCGGCTCGCCGACGTCAAGTGGGACGCGATCATCGCGTTCGTCGTCGGGATCTTCGCCACCTGGTTCTTCGAGTTCGGCATCCCCACCGCGCTCCAGGGACCGGGCGCCAAGGCGTTGGGCAACACCGACCTGTCCTGGCTGGCGGGCGCGCTGACGGCCGGCATCCTCTACGCCGCCCTCGCAGCACGTCGACGGGACGCCGCCGCGACGGTGCCGCACCAGACGGCGAGCCGGCGCCCTTGACCCAGCTCAGGCTGCGCCGGGCGCGCCTGGTCGACGGCGGTGACCTGGTCGACGTGCACGTCGACGCCGGCCTCGTCACCGACGTCGGCCGGCACTCGACCGACGCGCCCGAGCAGGTCGCCGAGGTGGAGATCGACGCTGCGGGCGCCCTGGTGCGAGCCCCGTTCGTCGAGCCGCACATCCACCTCGACGCGACCCTGACCGCAGGCCAGCCACGGTGGAACTCCTCCGGCACGCTGTGGGAGGGCATCGCGGTCTGGTCCGAGCGCAAGCCGACCGTGACGCGTGAGGACGTCCTCGCCAGAGCCGAGCAGGTGCTGCGCTGGCAGGCCGCCCAGGGCGTGCTGTTCGTCCGCAGCCACTGCGACGTCACCGACCCCTCGCTCACCGCGCTCGACGCGCTGCTCGAGCTGCGGGACCGGGTCCGCGACGTCGTCACCCTGCAGGTGGTCGCGTTCCCCCAGGAGGGCATCGTGTCCTTCCCGGGCGGGGCCGAGCTGCTCGAGGAGGCGGTGCGCCGGGGAGCCGACGTCGTCGGTGCCATCCCGCATTTCGAGGACACGCGGGAGGACGGCGTCCGGTCCCTCGAGATCGCCGTCGACATCGCGCAGCGGTACGACCGGATGGTCGACGCGCACTGCGACGAGATCGACGACGAGCAGTCCCGGTTCGTCGAGGTGCTGGCCACGCTCGCGCTGCGCAGCGGTCTCGGTGACCGGGTCACGGCCAGCCACACCACCGCGATGGGCAGCTACAACGCGGCGTACGCGTACAAGCTGCAACGGCTGCTGGTGCGGTCCGGCATCAGCCTGGTCAGCAACCCGCTGGTCAACCTCGCGCTGCAGGGCCGGTTCGACGACTACCCGAAGCGACGTGGCCTGACCCGGGTCAAGGAGCTGCTCGCCGCCGGCGTCAACGTCGCCTTCGGCACCGACGACGTGATGGACCCGTGGTTCCCGCTCGGCACCGGGAGCCCGATGCTGCTGGCCCACACCGGGGTGGTCGCGGCGCAGCTCACCGGCCAGGCCGAGATCGCCGAGACGTTCGAGATGGTGTCCAGCCGCGGCGCCCGGGTGCTGGGCCTCGGTAACGGCTACGGGCTGGAGCGCGGCCGGCCCGCCGACCTCGTCGTGCTGCCGGCCTCGTCCCGCCTCGACGCCGTCCGCCGCCAGGTGGCGCCCCAGTGGGTGGTCGCCCGTGGCCGGGTGGTCGCCGAGCGCGTCCCGTCCCCGGTCGAGCTGCACTGGCCGGGCGGGCGGCACAGCGTCGACTTCGTGCGGGACGCCGACGCCGACGCCGCGACCTGGCGCCACGCCGCCGTCTCCCGGGACCGGGTCGCGCAGTGACCGGCCAGCACGACGCGACCGCCCCGGCCGCGCCGGTCCGCTGGCCCGAGGGAAAGCAGGCAGCCGCCACCCTCGGCTTCGACATGGACGCCGAGGCCGTGGTGCTCACCATCGACCCCAGCGCGGCGAGCCGGCTGTCGGTCATGTCGCACCAGGCGTACGGGCCGCTCACGGGGATGCCCCGCCTGCTCGCCCTGCTGGAACGTCGCGACGTCCGGGCGACCTTCTTCTGCCCGGGGTTCACCGCGGAGCGGTACCCCGACCTGCTCCGCAGGGTCCGGGACGCGGGGCACGAGATCGCCCACCACGGCTACCTGCACGAGGCGGTCACCGGCATGTCGCCCGTCGAGGAGGCGGCCATGCTGGACCGCGGCCTGGACGCGCTGGAGAAGGTCACCGGGCTGCGACCGGCGGGGTACCGGGCGCCGATGTGGGAGACCACGTACGCCACCACCGGGCTGCTGCTCGACCGCGGGTTCCGTTACGACTCAAGCCTGATGGACGGCGAGCTGCCCTACGAGCTCGCCGAAGGGCCGGCCGCGGACGCCCGCTCGATCATCGAGATCCCGGTGCACTGGGCGCTGGACGACTGGGAGCAGTACGCCTACCTCCCGGACCTGTTCGGCTCGGGTCTGATCGAGGACCCGGCGAAGGCGCTGTCGATGTGGCGCGCGGACCTCGACGCGATGTACGACGAGGGGTGCTGCTTCGCCCTCACCAACCACCCGTTCCTCTCCGGGCGGCCGGCCCGCGCGCGGGCGCTCGAGCTGCTCATCGAGGACATGCAGGGCCGGCCGGCCCTGTGGCTCGCGACCGCAGGCGAGATCGCCGCGCACATCCGGTCGCTCTCGCTGACCCCCCGGGTGTTCCCGCAACCCGTCGTCCCCGACTGAGGAGACACCCCGTGGACCCCGCCGACATTCTCGGCCCGGTGGACGGCACCCAGGTGCCTCGCTTCGCCGGTGCCCCCACGTTCGCCCGTCTGCCGCGGGTCGACGAGGTCAGCGACTACGACGTCGCGATCCTCGGCGCCCCGTTCGACGGCGGCGTCTCCTACCGTCCGGGCGCGCGGTTCGGGCCGGCCGCGGTCCGGCAGGCGTCCCGCCACCTCCGGCCGGCGTTCCACCCCGACGTCGACGTCGCGCCGTTCCGGGTGCTGCAGGCCGTCGACGCCGGCGACGTCCCGTGCAACCCCTTCGACATCGACGCCGCGCTGCAGCAGATCGACGACCACGCCGGCGAGCTGGTGGGCGAGCGACGGCGCCTCATCACGATCGGCGGCGACCACACCATCGCGCTCGCCGCGCTGCGCGCCGTGGTGCGGCAGCACGGCCCGGTCGCCGTCGTGCACCTCGACGCGCACCTCGACACGTGGGACACCTACTTCGGTGCGGAGCGCACCCACGGCACGGTGTTCCGCCGGGCCGCCGAGGAGGGCCTGCTGCTGCCGGACGCGTCGACCCACGTCGGGATCCGCGGCCCGCTGTACGACGCCGCCGACCTGACCGACGACGCGCGCTTCGGCTTCTCCACCGTGCGGGCCGTCGACTTCGACCGGCTCGGCGTCGAGGAGGTCGTCGGCCGGATCCGCGAACGCGCCGGCGACGCGCCGGTGTACCTGTCGGTCGACATCGACGTCCTGGACCCGGCGTTCGCACCCGGCACCGGCACCCCCGAGGTCGGTGGTCTGATGTCCCGCGAGCTGCTGGCCCTCCTGCGGGCACTGCCGGGCGAGCAGCTCGTGGCCGCCGACGTGGTCGAGGTCAGCCCGCCGTACGACCACGCCGAGATCACCTCGCTCGCGGCCGCCACGGTCGTCTACGACATGGTCGCGGTGATGGCCCGCGCCGCGTCGGCCCCCGCCTGACCCACCCCCGGCTCGACGCGGCGTCAGCCCGACGTGACATCGAGGAGCACCTTCCCTCGGGTCCCGGTCGGCGACCGCAACGCGTCCAGGGCTGCCGCCCAGTGCGACAGCGGGAAGCGGTGCGTGACCAGGAAGCCGAGATCGAGCCGCCCGGTGTTGAGCAGCTGCACGACCTGGGTCCACGCGGTGACCGTGTAGCTGAAGCTGCCGAGCACGGTCACGTCGCCGTTGACCAGGTCGTCGATCGGCAGCGGTACGGTCTTCCCGGTGCCGGCCAGGCCGAGCAGGACCAAGGTGCCGCCGCGGGCCGTCGCGCTCAGGGCGGCGGACACTGCGGCCGGGACACCGGCCGCCTCGACCACCACGTCGTACCCGCCGCCCGCGTCCTCGGGGCTCGTGACGAACAGGTCGGCGCCGGCGGCTGTCGCCAGCGGCGCCTGCTCCTGCCGGGCGCCGAGCAGGGTGACCGAGGCCGGGGACCAGAGCCGGGCCAACGTGACCGCCAGCAGCCCGACCGTGCCGTCGCCGACGACCAGGACCCGCTGCCCCGGCCTCGGGGCAGCGCGCAGCAGGGCCCGCAGGACGACCGCCGCCGGCTCGACCAGCGCGCCGGACTCGGCCGACACCGCCGCGTCCAGGACGTGCACCAGCTCGGCCGGGGCGGCGACCAGCTCAGCGGCCGCACCGTCCCGGACGAAGCCGAACTCGTCGTAGGTCGCACAGCGGTTGGTGTCACCGGCCACACAGGCCGCGCACACCCGGCACGGGACGATGCCCTCGACCACGACACGCGAGCCGACCGGCGGCGCCGACGGCGAGTTCCCGGCCGCCATGACCACGCCGCTCCACTCGTGCCCGAGCACCAGCGGCAGCCGCACGTACGCCGGGTCGATGCTGCCGTCGATGATCTCCAGGTCGGTGCCGCAGAGACCCACGACGACCGGCCGGACGAGAACGTCGCCGGGACCCGGCACCGGGCCGGCGTGCTCCTCGAGCGCGATGCGTCCCGGGCCGCTGACGACCAGCGCCCTCATCGGGACCCCGTGACCCGGCGCGGGGTGCCGCGCAGCTGCTCGGTGACCTGGTCCGCAGCGGCCCCGACGGCCTGCCCCAGCTCGTCCACCGCGCGGGCCGTCAGGTCCCGCTTGATGCCGGTCGCGCTCAGCGCCCCGGCGCAGGCGCCGGTGTGGTCGAAGAAGGCGGCACCGATGCAGAACACGCCCTCGACGTCCTCCTCGTCGTCGACGGCGTAGCCGCGGCGGCGGGTGGCCGCGAGATCGGCCAACAGCTCGTTCAGGCTGGTGATCGTCTTCGGGGTACGGCCCTGAAGACCGGTCTCGGCAACCAGGGCGGCGACCTCGTCGTCGGGGAGGGTCGCCAGGATCGCCTTGCCGGCCGAGCTCACGTGGGCCAGCTCCGGGACGCCGAGCGGGGTGTGGAAGCGAATGGCTCCCGGGGCGTCGACGCGCTCGACGAACATCGGCTGGGCGGCGTCGTTCAGGGCCGCCCGCGTGGTCAGCCCGGTCCGGGCGCTCAGGGCGTGCAGCACCGGCCGGCACAGCTGGCCCAGGGGCAGCCGGTTGGCCGACACGTCGCCGAGGTGCACCAGGGCCAGCCCCAGCTGGTAGCGCGGGCCGGCGCCGTCCGCGCGCAGGTACCCCTCGTCGGCCAGCGTGTGCGCCAGGGCGAAGGCAGTGCTCTTCGACGTCCCGAGCTCGCGGGCCAGCTCGCTGACGCTCAGTCCCTCCAGCGGCCCCTCGGCCACGATGTCGAGCAGTCGCAGGGCCCGAGCCACGCTGCCGACCGTGTAGCGCGAGCCGGCCGCCGCCGATGGGGGGTCGGTGACCCTTGCTTGCGTCCGGCTGGACACCACACAGACCTCCGAGTTGTTCGGCACAGCCACACAGCACATATCTCTGACGAACGGGACAGAACGTCCCGTGGTGCCCCGAGGACCGGGGGCACCGCACATGGTGCGCACCGACGGGACCGGAAGGCAAGGCTATGAAACGGGTTCACCGATCTCACCGACGAACATCGGCAAGGTCCTTGACACCACTCGACCCGACTGCTCGACTGTGCTGTTCCACCGATTAGCGTTCTGTCCTGCCGAACATCGTGGGTGAGGAGGTGCTCCATCACGCTGGACACGGCCTCGGTCGAGCGGCTCCGGTCCACCTTCGGGCGCGCCAGGATGGTCGCCGAAAGCGCCGGCCTCGCGGGCGTGGTCCTGACCCGCCCGGGGCCGGTGGCCTGGGCGACGGGCGGGCTCAACGCACCGATCGACCGCTCGGCCCCGGTCGACCAGGTCTGGCTCGCGCTGGGCGCCGACCGGGCCACCGTCGTGACGACCGCCGTCGAGGCGCCGCGGCTGGCCGCCGAGCACGACCTCGCCGGCCTCGGACTAGACCTGGTCGCCGTCCCGTGGTGGGCGCCCGACGCCTTCGTCAGCGCCGCGGCCACCGCAGCGGGTGCACAGCCTGCCGACCTCGGCGCCGACGACCACCCGGCGTTCGGCCACGACCTGTCGGTCGCGCTGACCGAGGCCCGGCTCGCCCTCGACGTCGGCGAGCGGGACCAGCTCCGCGCGCTGGGCCGGGACGCAGCCATGGCGGTCGAGGGCGCGCTTCGCGCCTGGCGGCCGGGTGAGCAGGACCGTGACGTGGCCGCCCGGGTGGCCGCCGACGTCGAACGGCTGGGCGCACTCGCGCCGGTGCTCCTCGTCGGTGGCGACGACCGGGTCCGGCGGTTCCGGCACCCGGTGGCCGTGGGCGCCCCGGTGCACGAGCTGGTGATGGCCGTGCTCGTCGCGTCCCGCGACGGCCGGCACGTCGCACTGACCCGCTACGCCTCCGCCCGCCCGCTGGACGGCGACCTCGCCGACGGGCTCGCCGCCGCCCGTCGACTGCACCGGCGAACCCTGGGTGCCTGCCGGCCGGGCACCACGGCGGGCGCCGTCATGACCGAGCTCGCCGCCGCCTACGCCGACGAGGGCGCGCCGACCGCCTGGCAGCAGCACTACCAGGGCGGCCCGATCGGCTACGGGCAGCGCGAGTTCGAGATCGCACCGGGCCAGTCGGACAGCCCGTGGTGGACGACGCGGCTGCCCACCGGGTGCGCCGTCGCGTGGAACCCGAGCCTGCCCGGCGGGGCCAAGGACGAGGACACCTACCTGCTCGGTGACACCAGCCCCGAGCTCGTCACCAGCACTGCCGACTGGCCCACCGCCGACGACCTCCAGCCAGCACGTCCCGCCGTGCTCGTCGCTGGCGACTGAGAGGACATGCCCATGCGCTCCGACTTGCTGCTCGCCGCCGCCGGACACGGACCTGAGACGGTGCCTGCGACCAGCGAGCACCGGTTCCCGGACGGGGCCGACTACCGCATCGAGGTGCCGTCGGTCGAGGGTCCCGGCGTCCTCGCCGCGGTGCTCGCCGAGGCCGCCGACCGCCACGTCGTCGTCAACCGGGTGTCCCAGGGTAGCGGCGCCATGATGCACACCGAGGCCGAGCTCGCCGAGATGGCGCGCATCGGTGCCGACGCCGGCCTCGAGGTCTCGCTGTTCGTGGGGCCCCGCGAGGAGTGGGGCATCTCTGCGATGGCCCGCGCGGCCGACGGCGGCTGCCTGGCCGGCGGCATCCGCGGTCTGCGCCAGCTCCGCTACGCCGTCGAGGACGTCCTGCGCGCGGTCGACTGCGGCATCCGGGGCTTCCTGGTGGCCGACCTCGGCCTGCTGCACCTCCTGGCGCAGGCACAGAAGACCGGCGAGGTGCCGATGGACGTGGTCTGGAAGGTCTCCGCCCTCGCGGCCCCGTCGAACCCGGCCGCCCTGCAGGTCCTCGAGAGCCTGGGTGCCGGCACGGTGAACCTGCCCACCGACCTCACGCTCGCGGAGCTCGCCGAGATGCGGGCCGCCACCGCGCTGCCGCTCGACCTGTACGTCGAGGCGCCCGACGCGATGGGCGGGGTCGTCCGTGGGGAACAGGTCGCCGACCTGGTCGCGGTGGCCGCGCCGCTGTACGTGAAGTTCGGGCTGCGCAACTCGCGACCGCTGTACCCGTCCGGGATGCATGTGCAGCACGACGCCGAGCTGATCGCCCGGGAGAAGGTGCGCCGCGCCCAGATCGCGCTGGAGTGGATCGCACGGGGGGACGCCGACCTGGTCCAGTCCGCCCCGGGCGCCGCCGGGCTAGCCGTCCCCCGGCCCTGACCGACCGGCAGGCAGCCGGCACGCAGACCGACGAGAGGACCGAGGAGGTGGGCATGAGGCTCCGCAGCCAGGAGTGGTTCGAGGGCGACGACGAGGTCGCCGTGATCCACCGCGTCGCGATGCGCAACGCCGGCTTCGAGCTGTCCGCCGACCACGACCGCCCGGTCATCGGTGTGCTCAACTCCGCCAGCGACCTCAACCCGTGCAACCTGCCGCTGCGCGAGCTGGCGGTGGACGTGCGCGCGGGGGTCACTGCCGCCGGCGGGATCGCCGTCGAGCTGCCGGTGATGTCCCTCGGCGAAGACCTGATGAAGCCCACCGCCATGCTCTACCGCAACCTGCTCGCCATGGAGGTCGAGGAGTACCTGCGGACCTACCCGATCGACGCCGTGGTCCTGCTGGCCAACTGTGACAAGTCGGTGCCCGGTGCCGTCATGGGCGCGGTGAGCTCGGACCTCCCCTTCCTCGTGGTCACGGCCGGCGCCCGGCCGGCGACCGCGCTGTTCCGCGGCCGCCGGGTCGGCACCGGGACCGACCTGTGGCGGGCCTGGGAGGACCACCGGACCGGTGTGCTCGACGACGAGGGCTGGCGTGAGTTCGAGCGGTGCCTCGCCTGCGGCCAGGGCGCCTGCAACACGATGGGCACCGCGTCGTCGATGGCCATCGTCACCGAGGTGCTCGGCCTCAGCCTCCCGGGCACGTCGGTGATCCCCGCGGACGACCCTGCCCGGGCCGCTGCAGCCCGGCTGACCGGCAGCCGGGTCGTCGAGATGGTGCGCGAGACGGTCACGCCGTCGACGGTCCTGACCGACTCGGCCTTCCGCAACGCGGTGCGCGTGCTCAACGCGGTCGGCGGGTCCACCAATGCCGTGATCCACCTGCTGGCCATCGCCGGCCGCACGCCGGCTGCGCTGGACCTCGCCGAGGTCGGCCGGCTCGGCCGCGGCGTCCCGGTGCTGGCCGACGTCGAACCGTCCGGTCGGCTGCTGATCCAGGACTTCCACTCCGCCGGCGGCGTGCCCGCTGTGCTGCGCCTGCTCGGTGACCTGGTGGAGCTGGACGCGCTGAGCGCGACCGGCCGGCCGTGGGGCTCCGAGCTCCCGGCCGCGGTGACCACCGGCGGCGCCTTGCGGGACCCGGCCGACCCGCTGCACGACGACGGCGCGTTCGCCGTCGTCACCGGCACGCTGGCACCGGACGGCGCCGTGATCAAGACGTCCGCCGCGTCGCCCCGCCTCTTCACGCACCGCGGCCAGGCGCTGGTCTTCCGCTCCTACGAGGAGATGCGCGGGCGGATCGACGACCCCGACCTCCCGGTCACCGCCGACACCGTCCTGGTGCTGGCCGGTGCCGGTCCGGTCGGCGTGCCGGGCATGCCCGAGTGGGGCATGATCCCGATCCCCGCGAAGCTCGCGGCGCAGGGCGTGAGCGACATGGTGCGGGTCACCGACGCGCGCATGAGCGGCACGTCGTTCGGCACCTGCTTCCTGCACGTCGCCCCCGAGGCGGCGCTCGGGGGACCGCTCGCGCTCGTGCAGGACGGCGACGTCGTCGCGATCGACGTGGCCGCCGGCCGGCTCGACCTCGAGGTCTCCGCCGGCACCCTCGACGAGCGGCGTGCGGACTGGACCCCGGCCACCTCCGCACACCTACGCGGCTGGCCGGCCCTCTACCAGGCGCACGTCACGCAGGCGAACACCGGCTGCGACTTCGATTTCCTGCAGGCGCCGACAGCGGCGCACCGCAGGTTCGTGCCCCCTGTCGTCGGACGGTCCTGATGACCGCACGACGACGGAGGGCGCACCCGCCATCCCACAGCGGACACGCTGCGGCACGACAAGGAGGACACGTGCGAAGAACAGCACTCATCGCGACCGCTGTGGCGACGGCTGCCGTCCTGGCTGCCTGCTCGGGCGGTTCGGACTCGTCCAAGGCCGGCTCCGGCTCGGCCGAGAAGGGCCCGGTGACACTCACCCTGTGGCACAACTACGGCACCGAGCAGAACGCCGTGGCCACCCAGGGACTCACCGACGCCTACCACGCGCTGCACCCCGACGTGAGCTTCAAGGTCGTCAGCCAGCCCGGTGACAACTACTTCTCGCTGCTGCAGGCGTCGGCCATCTCGAAGACCGGCCCAGACCTCGCGGTCATGTGGACCGGTCTCTTCACGCTGAAGTACAAGAACATGCTGGTCAACCTCAAGGGGAAGGTTCCCGACGCCACTCTCGAGCGGGTCCAGGGCCTGGAGTGGATGTCGGACAAGTTCGACGCGGGCAACGGCCCGCTCGTCATGCCGCTGGAGCAGCAGTTCTACATCGGCTTCTACAGCAAGAAGGCGTTCGCCAAGGCCGGCATCGACGCCGTCCCCACCACCTGGGACGAGCTGTTCGCGGCCTGCGGCAAGCTGAAGTCCGCCGGGTTCACGCCCCTCGTCTACGGCAACGGCGGCCAGAGCCTGGGTGCGCAGCTCTACCCCTGGTACGACGCGAGCTACCTGATGATCGGGGCGCACTCGGTCGCGGACTGGAAGGGTCTCTACAACGGCGACATCTCGTGGGACGACCCGAGCAACACCGCCCAGCTGACCAAGTGGGCCCAGCTGGAGTCCCAGGGCTGCACCAACACCGACATCCTCACCAAGACCGACAACCTCGACGACTTCACCAGCGGCAAGGCCGCGATGATCATCGACGGGACCTGGGACACCCAGAAGTTCACCGACGCCATGAAGGACGACGTCGCGGCCTTCGTCCCGCCGTTCTCCGACCAGCCCATCAAGGGAGTCGTGCAGTACCCCGGTGACGGCTTCAGCATCCTGAGCCAGTCGAAGCACCAGGCGGCGGCAGCAGACTTCCTCGCTTTCCTGGCCAGCGACGCAGGCGCGAAGGTCATCAACGAGGCCGGCCTCATCCCGGACCTCACCGGGACCAGCACCACCAACGCGGTCAACCAGCAGATGCTGGACTTCGTCGCCGGCCAGGGGTTCACCGCCTACCCCATGCTGGACAACGTCGTCCAGGGCGACGTCGTCGACGCCGGGAACAAGATCCTGCCGCCGATCCTGGCCGGCAAGAAGGACCCGGCCGACGGACTCGGACAGCTGAAGACGGTGTGGAGCCAGCTGGCCGCGGACCAACGAGGGAGCGACTACTCCTAGCTCCTGGCCCCGGTCGCCTGGGGCACCGGACGCCCTCCGCTCCGGTGCCCCAGGTCCGCACCCGCACCCGCACCAGACTCGCCCGCCGCACAACCGCAGGAGTTCCGCCATGAGTGCCCAGACCGCCGCACCGCGGGACGCGGGACCCGCCGCGCGCCGCCTGCGGCAGCGCCAGCGACCGACGTCGGCCCTGGCGCGCAACCGCGGCCGCGCCGGCATGGCACTCACGCTGCCCGCGTTCGCCCTGGTCGCGCTGCTGCTCGGCCTCCCGATCGGGCAGGCGGTGTACTACTCGATGACCCGCTGGGACGGCATCGCCGCGACGTGGGTCGGGCCGTCGGCGTACACCCGGCAGCTGACCAACCCGATCTTCTGGCGGGTGCTGGAGAACAACGGGATCCTGCTGCTTGCCGTACCGGTCGCGATCGTCCTCCCGCTCGGAATCGCCGCCGTGCTGCACGAGCGAGTGGCAGGTTGGCGGTTCTTCCGCTCGGTCTACTTCCTGCCGACGGCCGTGTCCTGGGTCGTCATCGGCATGGTGTCCGCCCGGTTCTTCGCCCAGGACGGCATGCTCAACCACCTGCTCGCGAACGTCGGCCTCGGCTCGGTCACGACCGACCTGCTGGCCGGCGAACGCTCCGCCCTGGTCGCTGTCGCGATCACCTTCGTGTGGTCCATGGTCGGCACCAACACGATCATCTTCCTGACCGGGCTCGCCACCGTCGACCCGACACTGCACGAGGCGGCCAAGGTGGACGGTGCGGGCGCCCTCCGACTGTTCTGGTACATCACGTTCCCGCAGCTCAAGCGCTTCGTCCAGTTCTCCTTCGTGATGACAGTCATCAGCGCCTTCACGGCGCTGTTCAGCCTGATCTTCGTCATGACGGGCGGCGGCCCCGGCTACGGCACGACCACACTGGAGTTCTTCGTCTACCAGACCGCGTTCGCCAAGGGCGAGTTCGGCACCGGGGCGCTGCTGGGCGTCATCCTCTTCGTGATCATGGCCGCTATCGGCGCCGCGCAGCTGAAGCTGCTGCGCTCGGACGACTGACGGCGAGGGACACCATGACCATCACCGCGCCCGCGGCCACCTCCCCGACCTCGACACCCTCCCTCCCCCGTCGGCGCAAGCCGTTCAGTCTCCGCAGGGCGTCGCTGCTCGCCCTCATGCTGCTGATCGCCGCCGTCATGCTCTACCCGTTCTGGTTCATGATCGACACGTCGTTCAAGACGCAGAGCCAGTACCTGAGCGGCAGCGGGCACTCATTGGACGGCTGGCGCTCGCTGACATCCGCACTGCCCGTCGGTCGCCAGCTGCTCAACTCGACCATCGTGTGCGCGCTGTCGATCGCGATCATCGTCACGGTGAGCACGACCGCCGGCTTCGCCTTCGCCAAGCTCCGCTACACCGGTGCCACGCCGGTCTTCCTGGCGATCATCGCGGCCATGCTCATCCCGATGCAGTCGATCATCATCCCGGCGTACGTGAACATCTCCCACCTGAACCTGCTCACCAGCTACTGGGGTGCGGTGCTGGTGTACGCCGCACTCGGGACGCCGTTCGCGACGTTCCTCATGACCGCCTACTTCCGCGGCCTGCCGGACGAGCTCATCGAGGCGGCCGTCGTCGACGGACTCGGCTACGGCCGGGTGTTCCTGCGGATCGCGCTGCCGCTGGCGGTACCCGCGGTCGTCACCGTCACGGTTCTGCAGTTCATCCAGATCTGGGACGACCTGCTGATCGGGCTGCTCTTCCTGCAGAACCCGGACCAGCGGACCATCACCGTGGGGCTGGGTGCGCTGTCGGCCGGCCGGGTGACCGACATCCCGGTCCTCATGGCCGGCTCACTGGTCAGCGCGATCCCCGCCGTCGTGGTCTACCTGGTCTTCCAGCGCCACCTGATCAGCGGGCTCACCGCAGGCATCGGCAAGTGACCGGGATCCCTCCGGTGGTCGAGTGGACGACCCTGGTCCGCAGCGACAGCGAGCTCGGCGAACGGCCGGTGTGGGACGCCCGTACGGGGACCGTCGTCTGGGTCGACATCCTGACCGGGACGGTGCACCGCTCCGCGCCGCCGACGGAGGGTCGGCCCGGACCCTGGGCCGACACGACCGTCCAGGTGGGCGCCGTCGTCGGCGCTGTCGCCTTGCGCGAGGGAGGTGGGCTGGTCGCCGCCGCGGACTCCGCGTTCCTGATGCTCGACGCACGTGGCCGGCCCGACGCCGATCCGGTGGTGGTGGACCTGCCGCCCGGACAGCGTGTCAACGACGCCGCGTGCGATCCGGCCGGGCGGCTGCTGGCCGGGACCACGTCGGTCTCCGGAGCACCCGGGGGCGGAGTGCTGTGGTCCCTGACAGCGGACCGCCGGCACACGGCGCTGCTCGAAGGCGTGACGGAGTCCAACGGCCTGGACTGGTCCGGCGACGGCGCCGTCCTCTACTACGTCGACTCGGGCGAGCCGGTGGTCCGCCGGTACGCCTACGACGTGGCCGACGGCCGCCTCGGGCCGAGGCTCGCCGACCTCGCGGTGCTCGGCCCGGACGAGGGCGTGCCGGACGGGCTGGTGGTCGACAGCGAGGGCGCCGTCTGGGTCGCTCTCTGGCAGGGCGGGGCGGTGCACCGGTACGCGCCGGACGGTTCTTTGCTGGGCCGGGTGGACCTCCCGGTGGACCAGCCCACCTGCCCCTGCTTCGCCGGTCCCCGGCTCGACCTGCTCGTCGTCACCACCGCATGGGAGGGCCTCGCGCCGGGGGCGCGCGCTGCCCAGCCGTTGGCCGGCAGCCTGCTCGGGACGGCGTCGTCGTCCACCGGGCGGCTGCCGCACCGCTTCGCGGAACCTCGATGACACCCGGCGTGCTGACCGGCGTGCTGCCGGTGGTGTCGACACCCTTCGACGCCGCCGACGAGATCGACGCCGAGGTGCTGGCCGGCGAGGTGGACTGGCTCATCTCCTGCGGCGTCGACGGCCTCGTCGTCGCCATGGTGTCCGAGGTCGTGCGACTCAGCGAGGCGGAGCGGCGCACACTCACGTCCACGGTGGTGGTCGCGGCCGGTGGCCGGGTACCAGTGGTCGCCAGCGTCGGCGCCGAGAGCACGAAGGCAGCGGTCGCGCTCGCCGTGCACGCCGAACGCGCCGGTGCTGCGGCACTGATGGCGATCCCACCGGTGGCCGTGGAGCTGCCGGACGCCGAGATCGCGGCGTACTTCGGCGCGATCCTCGACGCCGTCGAGATCCCGCTCGTCGTGCAGGACGCGTCCGGCTACCTCGGTCGCCCGCTGTCGTTGCACCTGTACCTCGGCCTGCTCGACGAGCACGGCCCCGACCGGGTCCTGTTCAAGCCGGAGGCGCCGCCCACCGGGCCGCGACTGTCGGCGCTGCGCGACGCGACGGGTGGTCGGGCCCGGGTGTTCGAGGGCACGGGCGGGGCGGCACTGGTCGACAGTCATCGACGCGGCGTGGTGGGAACCATGCCGGGACCTGAGGTGGCCTGGGCGGTCGTCGAGCTGTGGCGCGCCCTTGGTCGCGGCGACGCGGCGACAGTCGCCGCGATCCACGGCCCGCTGGCCGCACTGGTGTCGCTCCAGACCAGCTTGGACGCCTTCGTCGCCGTGGAGAAGCACCTGCTGGTGCGGCAGGGTGTCTTCGTCACCGACGTCCGACGCCGGCCGTACGGGTACGCCCTCGATGGGGAGACCATCATCGAGATCGACCGGCTGTTCCGCCTGCTCTCCAATGCCGTGCCGGCGCGCCCCATCCCTTCCAGCTCACCGAGGTGACCGTGACCACCCAGTCCGTCGACCCGCGCACCAACGAGACGTTCGGCCCGGTGCACGACGACACCTCGCCCGACGAGCTCTCGCTCCGGGTGCAGGCGGCCGCAGCCGCGGCCGACGCCTGGGCGGACTCCGGCCCGGCGCAGCGAGCGACGGCGCTGCGGACCGTGGCCGACGCGCTGGACGGGCGCGGTCCGGAGCTGGTCGAGCTGGCAGACCGCGAGACCGGCCTCGGCGGGCCGCGGCTGACCGGCGAGCTCGCGCGCACGACGTTCCAGCTGCGGATGTTCGCCGACGCGCTCGAGAACGGCGACGGGCACGACGTGCTGGTCGACCCTGCCGTGCCCGGCCCACCGCCGGCAGGACACCCCGAGCTGCGCCGGGTTCTGGTCCCCCTCGGCCCGGTCGCCGTGTTCGGCGCGAGCAACTTCCCCTTCGCCTTCAGCGTTCCCGGGGGCGACACGGCCTCGGCGCTCGCAGCCGGCTGCCCCGTCGTCGTCAAGGCGCACCCCGGACACCCGCAGACCAGCGAGGCCGTCGCGGGGGTCATGACCGCCGCGCTCGCAGCGGCCGGAGCGCCCGCCGGGACGTTCGGGATGGTGCGCGGTCTTGACGCGGGTCGGCTGCTCGTCCAGCACCCGGGCATCCGCGCCGCCGCCTTCACCGGGTCGTACGGCGGTGGCCGCGCGCTGTTCGACCTGGCAGTCAGGCGGCCCGACCCCATCCCGTTCTACGGCGAGCTCAGCAGCGTCAACCCGGTCGTCGTGACACCTGCCGCGGCAGAGCGCGGCGCCGCGCTGGCGACCGGGTACGTCGACTCGCTGACGCTGGGCACGGGTCAGTTCTGCACCAACCCGGGCCTGCTCCTCGTCCCGGCGGGCAGCGGCCTGACGGAACACGTTGTCGCCGAGACCGGGCGGCGCGAGCCGGGGGTCATGCTCCATGGCGGGGTCGCACAGCTCTTCCGCGACAACGTCTCCCGGCTCGCCGCGCTGCCAGGCGTGCGCGTGCCCGTGCCCGGCGCGACTCCCGACCGGCCCGGGGCCTGGAGCGCGCCGGTGGTCCTCGCCGTCGACGGCGCGACCGCGACCGCGACCCTCGACCTGCTCCACACCGAGTGCTTCGGACCGGCGGCCGTCGTCGTGGAGTACGCCTCGGAGGAGGAGCTTCTGCTGCTGCTGACCCATCTCGACGGCTGTCTGGTCGCGACCATCCACGCCAGCGAGGACGAGCCGCTCGCCGGAACGCTGGTGCGTCGGCTGGCCCGGATCGCCGGCCGCGTGGTGTGGAACGAGTGGCCCACCGGCGTCGCTGTCACGGCCGGCCAGCACCACGGCGGACCGCATCCGGCCACGACGAACCCGCTGCACAGCTCGGTCGGCCCGACCGCGACACAGCGCTTCCTGCGGCCCGTCGCCTACCAGTCGGTCCCGCAGTCGTTGCTGCCGCCGGGACCGCAGAGCTGACCGACCCGACCGACCCTCCCTGATCTGCGCCGGTCAGGCGGCGACGGCACCGCGCGGGAGGTCGGCGGCGCCGAAGAGGTCGCGCAGGCCGCGCATCGACGCCAGCCGGGCCGCGGAGTCGGGCACGGTCGTCGTCACCATCAGCTCGTCGGCAGCGGTCGCCGAGAGCAGCTCGGCCAGCTGGCGGCGAACGGTCTGCGGACCGCCGACGGCCTGGCCGGCGAGCCGCTCGCGTAGTGCGGCCTCCTCGACCTCGGTCCAGGAGTGCGCCGCCGCCTGCTCGACGGTCGGCAGCCGGGTGGGGTGGCCGCGGCGCAGCTCGAGGAACGACAGCGCAAGCGGCTTCGCGAGCTCGAGAGCGCGCTCGTCGGTGTCGGCCAGGACCACCTGCGCGGCGACCATGGCGTACGGCGCGTCGAGCACGTCCGACGGCCGGAACGTCTGCCGGTAGAGCTCGAGGGCCGGCAGGGTGTTCTGCGCCATGAAGTGATGCGCGAACGCGAACGGCAGGCCGAGCAGGCCCGCCAGCTGCGCGCTGTAGCCGGACGAGCCGAGCAGCCAGATCGGCGGGTTCTCGCCGAGACCGGGCACGGCGGTGATCGCGCGGTAGGGGTGGTCGTCGGGGAACCCGCCGCGGAAGAAGCCCACCAGCTCGCCGAGCTGCTGCGGGAAGTCCTCGTCGGACAGCGGGGTGACGCTGCGGCGCAGCGCCCGCGCGGTCTTCTGGTCGGTGCCCGGCGCCCGGCCGAGGCCGAGGTCGATCCGCCCCGGGTGCAGCGCGGCGAGGGTGCCGAACTGCTCGGCGACCACCAGTGGCGGGTGGTTGGGCAGCATCACGCCGCCGGAACCGACCCGGATCCGCGAGGTCGCGGCGGCGATCGCGCCGATGAGCACCGGCGGGGCGCTGGACGCGACGCCCGGCATGCTGTGGTGCTCGGCGACCCAGAACCGCGTGAACCCGAGGTCCTCCACGACGCGGGCCAGCTCCACGGTGGCCCGCAGGGCGTCGCCCGGGGTGCTGTCGGCGGCCACCGGCGCCAGGTCGAGCACGGACAGGGGCAGTGCAGGGAGGTCGCTCACCTCGACGGCAACCGGCGGGCGGCCCAGGACCTTCCCCGATGGCCGCCGCCGGCGCCGTCCTCGGTCAGCGGTGCGGTGCGGTGCGGTGCGGTGCGGTGCGGTGCGGTGCGGTGCGGTGCGGTGGAGCCTGACCGTGCCTGGCGGTGCAGGCTGCGCCCGATGGGCGCGATCCGGTCGGGAGCTCGGCGGGGGTGAACTGCGACGCGCTCCCGGCGCGTCCGGCGACGCGTCGGACCGGGTGTCAGCCGACGGCGCTGAGGTCGCGCGCCCGGCGGACCGCCTCGAGCCGCGACGACACCCCGAGCTTCGCGAGGATCGCCGACACGTGGTGACCGACGGTCTTCTCCGACAGGAACAGCCGGCCGGCGATCTCGGCGTTGCGCAGCCCCTGCTCGAGCAGGTGCAGCACCTCGACCTCGCGGTCGGTGAGCCCGCCGACGTTGGCGCGCGTGCTGGGCCGTGCGCCGCGCGGCACCTTTGCACCGATGGCACGCAGCTTCGCGTCGCAGCGCTCGACCAGCGCTTTCGCGCCGAGCCGGTCGAACATCGCCCGCGCCTCGCGCAGGTCGATCTCCTCGTCGCTGTCGAGCAGCGCCCAGGCCGCCTTGTACGGCAGCCCGGCCGCGGCGTACAGGTCGGCGGCCTGACGGTGGTGGCCGGTCATCGTGAGCAGCTCCGGCTCCCGCAGCCCCACAGGTACGTCGCCGACCAGGCCGGCCCGCCAGACCAGCATGGTGAGCTCGGCGAGGACGTCCTCGTCGCCCAGCCGGACGGCCTCCTCGTACCAGGGCAGCACCTCGGAGCGGATCCGCTCGACGTCGTCGTGGAGCAGGTAGACCTCGCCGCGGGTCATCGCGATGAAGCCCTGGTAGCCGAGCGACTGCGACTTGGCTATGTGGTCGCGCGCCTCGTCCAGCGGCCCCCAGACCCCATCGGCGTCACCGCGCCGCGCAGCGAGCAGGCCGAGGGCGGTGAGCGGCTCGATCCGGCTGGCCCGGCCCGTGTTGCGGACGTACAGCAGGTCCCGCGCCTGCGCGGTCGCGTCGTCCCAGCGGCCCATCTCGACCTTCAGGCTTATCTCGCTGGCCAGCACGCACATGAGCTGCCCGTGCAGGTCGCGCTCGGCCGTGTAGCGCTCGGCCTGCTCGAAGAGCTCGTGCGCCTCGCTGGGGTCGAGCTCCAGCCAGGCCAGCGACGCCAGCGTCTGGTAGGTCCTCGCCGCGCAGTCCTCGAGGTCGTGCTCCAGCGCGATCTGCAACCCCTCCCGGACCATGGCGGCGCCGGTTCCGTGCTCGCCAAGGAACCAGCGAGCCACGCCCTGGTGGACCATCGCGCGGCACACCACCTCGTGGTCACCGACCTCGCGGCCCATCGCGACGGCCCTCTCCAGCCACGGCAGCGCCGCTGCGTTCTCCGAGGCACGCACGTGGTGGGTGCCGCGCCGGCCGATCGCCAGCGCCAGCTGCCGGCACGGGGCCACGCCGTCCAGCACCGCTAGCGCCTCCTCGACGAGCTCGGTGCCGCGGCTGTTGTCGCCGATGGTGTAGTACGACTCGTCCGTCCCGAGCAGTGCCTCGACCATGTCGAGGTGGCGGCCGGCTGCGCGCAGCAGGACCAGCGCCTCGCCCCACGCCGCGATGGCGTGCTCGTGGTCGTCGGAGGTCTGGCACTCGGCGGCCCGCTTGGTGAGCAGCTCGATCCGGGCCTCGTCGTCGAGCAGCCCGGCGTACGGCATGGCGCGGCCGTACTGGTAGGCCGCCTCGCGGTGCGCGCCGAGGCTCGCGGCGGCGTCACCCGCGGCCACCGCGAACTCCACGACCGCCGGGCCGTCGCCGGCCATCTCGGCGTGCTCGGCCAGCCGCGCGTACGGACGCGGTGACATCGGCATCGCCCGAAGCCGGTCGAGGACCTGCCAGTGCAGCGCCCCCAGCCGGCCGGGCCCGATGCCGGACAGCACGGACTGGCGCACGATCTCGTGCCGGAAGCCGTAGACCGGGGCGTCGAAGCGCAGCATCCCCGACGTCACGCACTCGTCGATCGCCTCGGTGGTCACCTCGGGAAGCGCGTGCACGAGTGCCGGCTCGAACCGCGAGCCGACGACCGCCGAGGTCTCCAGGGCGCCTCGGGCCTGCGGCGACAGCCGGTGCACCCGTGCCAGCACGGCGTCCTGGACCGTGGCCGGCAGGTGCCCGCCGCCGGACGCCACGACCTCGGTGACGAAGAACGCGTTCCCGCCGGTCTCGCGGTGCAGCGCCTCGGCGTCCAGGCCCGACTCAGCGGCCAGCACGGCGACCCCGGCCGGCGACAGCAGCGGCACCGCGAGGCGACGTACGACGGGCTGCGACGCGATGTCGCCGAGCGTCACGCGCAGCGGGTCCGACGGCTGCAGGTGGTCGTCGCGGTAGGTGGCGACGACCAGGACGTGCGTGCCCTCCAGCCGCCGGGCGAGGAACCGCACCAGGTCGAGGGTGGACATGTCGGCCCAGTGCAGGTCCTCGAGCACGAGGACGGCCGGGCCCTGGTCCTCGAGCGCGGCCAGCGCCGCCTCGAAGAGACCGTCCCGCTCGCCGGACCGCAGCAGCCGGTCGACGGTCGGGCCCAGTCGCGGCGCGACGTCGACGAGCGGCCCGAGCGGCCGCGGTGACGACAGGGGGTCGCAGGCGCCCCGGAGCACGGTGCCTCGACCTTCCGCTGCCGCACTCCACTCGCGCACCAGCGCGGACTTGCCCACACCGGCCTCGCCGTGCACCAGCACCAGGCGCCCGGACCCGGAGCGGGCCTCGGCGTGCAGGCCGTGCAGCGTGTCCAGGAGACCGTCCCGCTCGACGAGCGCCACGCGCTCAGGGTAGGAGCCGGCGTCCCGGCGCGCAGGCAGTAGCGAGGAAAGGGCCGGGCCGTCCAGCGACGGGTCCTGGGCGAGGACCAGCCGCTCCAGCTCCTGCAACGCCGGCCCCGGGTCGATCCCCAGCTCCTCGGCGAGCGTGGCGCGGGCCCGCTGGTAGGACGCGAGGGCGTCGGCCTGCCGACCGGCGCGGTACTGGGCGCACATGAGCAGCGCCCAGAACGACTCGCGCATCGGGTGCCAGCGCACCAGTGCCTCCAGCTCGGCCACCGGCGGCGCCGTGCCGGGGCGGCCGAGGTCGGCCGAGATGCGCCGCTCCAGGGCGTCCAGCCGCACGCTGCCGAGACGCTCGGCCTCGGCCTCGAGCGGCTCGCAGCCGACGAACTCGGCGTACGGCCTGCCCCGCCACAGGCTCAGCGCCCGGGCCAGCACCGCACTGGCCTCCTCGACGCGGCCGGCGAGCAGCGCCGTGCTGCCCCGGTCGACGTCGCGCTCGAGGACCAGTGCGTCGACATCGTCCACCGCGACGTCGAGGACGTAGCCGTGCCGCCCGGTGCGGACCAGGTCGGGCACCGCGAGGTCCCGGCGCAGCCGCGAGACATGGGACTGCAGCGTCGCCGCGGCCGCCGGCGGTGCCGTGACGCCCCACAGGCCGTGGACCAGCCGGTCCGCGCTGACCTCTCGTCCGGGCGTCAGCGCGAGCAGCGCCAGCAGCCGGCGCGGCAGCGGGCCGCGGACGGCCACCGGCCGGTCGGCGTGGCTGACCTCGAGCGTGCCGAGCACCCAGATCTGCATGCTCCGACCGTAGGCAGCGCCGGCGCCGCGCGTGAGGGGAGAAATCCCCAGTTTGAGTCATCGGTGTCTTGCTGCCGGCTTGCAGCAGACCCGGAAGAAGAGCCGTGGGTCTTGCAGAGCGGTGCCAGCCGCGGCGACGACGGTCGTGCCGTGCCACCGACCGGTGGCCCGCACAGACCCGTGAAGGAGCCCGTCATGTCCGCAACCGTGACCCACCCGACGACCACCGCACGCGGCGTCCCGGCACAGCCGCGGCCGGCCGGCCGGGCCCGCTCCCGCCGCACCAGGTGGGTCGTGAGCGGCGCCGCGGCCGCCGTGATCGCCGCAAGCGGTGCCGCCGTCGCCGTCCTGTCGGCCGACGACCCGCCGGCCCCGGCCGTCGACACGAGCTGGTCACCGAGCGCCGACGCGGCCGAGTCCTCGCACGGCCAGGGACCGCTCAGCCCCGCCGCCCGGCCCTGGCAGCAGGGCACGGACACGGCCCAGTCCCTGACCGGCCTCAGGGGCGCGCTGCGCGACGGGGCCGGCAACCGCGTCGCCCCCTGAGTGCGAGCGCCTGCCGCAGGCTTCGGGACCGGCCGTACCCGACGCGGTCGTCGGGTGCGTGCTGACACCGGAACGGCGACGACGTCCATGACGTCGTCGCCGTCCGGGGTGCGGGCTACGACACCCGCCGCGCTCGGCGACCGGAGCCGGCCGTTGCGTCCTCGTGGGTCAGCTGTGCAGTGCGGTGGAGCGTTACCCGGCCTGGCGGTTGAGGATGCGCTCGATCGGGGCGATCTGCTCCGCGGTGTGGCGGGACAGGATGGCGTAGAGGTCCTGGCGCTCGGCCGTGCTGCGGTAGCCCGCGAGCTCGGTCTCGAGGCGGCGGCGCTGGGCGCGCTCCGCGCGCTGGCGGGCGGTGGTCGAGCGCAAGGTGATGACGGCGGATCGAAGAGTGCTCATGTCGTACCTGTTCGGTGCGGGGGTCCCGCCGAGGCTTCGGCGGACACCTCAAGTCTCGGCACCTCCAGGGCGCTATCCCCGCCGCTCGCGCTGTCGACTGCGTCACACCGTCGACGCCCAGCGTGCGGCGTGACGGAGATCACCGAGCGAGGTGAACGGCTGATGTCAGGGGCGTCACCGGCGGGTGTCGCGAACACGGCTCAGCGCGCGGTCCAGCCGCCGTCGACGAGCAGGGTGTGCCCGGTCACCAGCGAGGCGGCCGGGGAGCACAGGTAGAGCACCGCCCCCGCGACGTCCATCGGGTCGCCGATCCGGTGCAGTGCGGCGATCCGTTCGACGACGTCCGCCTCGAACGCCGGATCCGCGAGGGCCTGCTCGGTTCCGGGCGTCCGCACGAAGGTCGGCGCCACGCAGTTGACGGTGACACCGTGCGCGCCCCACTCGACCGCGAGGCACTTGGTGAGGTGAGCGATCGCCGCCTTGGTCATGCAGTAGACCGACTCGCCGGGCAGTGCCACGGCACCCGCCTGCGACCCCATGTTGACGATCCGCCCGCCGCCCTGGCTGGTCATGACCCGGCCGGCCGCCTGGCTGGCGAAGAACGTGCCCTTGAGGTTCACGGCGAGGGTGCGGTCGAAGTCCTCCTCGGTGACGTCGAGCGCGTCGTTCCCGGGCGCGACCCCCGCGTTGTTGACCAGGATGTCGAGCCGCCCGAATCGCGCGACCGCTGCGTCCACGGCGGACCGCGCCTGCCCGGTGTCGCTCACCTCGAGCTGCAACGGCAAGGCCCGCCGCCCCATCGCCTCGATCTCCGCCACGACTCCCGAGTCGCTGGCGAGGTCCCGCAGACCCAGGGCGACGTCGGCGCCGGCCTCGGCGAGCGCGAGCGCGACCGCCCGCCCCAAGCCGCGCCCGGCACCGGTCACCAGCGCCACCTGGCCCGCCACGTCGAACCTGGGGTAACCGGCCACCACTCCTCCTCGGTCGGGTCAGAGGACGGCGAGCATGCCGCCGTCGACGTACAGGATCTGGCCGTTGACGAAGTCGGCGGCCGGCGAGCACAGGAACAGCACCGGACCGACCAGGTCCGCCGGCTCGCCCCAGCGCCCGGCCGGCGTCCGGCCGCGCACCCAGGCGTCGAACTCCGGATCGGACACCAGGTCGGCGGTGAGCTCGGTGGCGATGTAGCCGGGACCGACCGCGTTGACCTGGATCCCGGCCGGCGCGAGGTCGGCGCACATGCCCTTGGTGAGCATCTTCAGCGCGCCCTTGGTCGCGGCGTACGGCGCGATGCCCGCGCGGGCGACCTCGCTCTGCAGCGACACGATGTTGACGATCTTGCCGGCGCCTCGCGGCACCATCCGTCGGGCCGCGGCCCGGCCGACCAGGAACGCGCTGGTCACGTTCGTGTCGAGCAGCCGGTACCAGTGCTCGTCCGGGAACTCGAGGAGCGGAGCCCGGTGCTGGGCGCCGACGTTGTTGACGAGGATGTCCAGCGGGCCGACCCCGTCCTCGACAGCGGCGACCCCGGACTCGACAGCCTCGGCGTCGGTGACGTCGAACACCACGGCGTGGACCGCTCCCCCCGTCTGCGCCGAGAGCTCGGCGCGCGCCGACTCCAGGCGCTGCTCGTCGTGCCCGTTGAGGACGACGGTGCACCCCGCCTCGGCCAGACCCTGCGCCAGGACCCGGCCGATCCCGCGGCTCGACCCCGTCACCAGGGCGGTGCGCCCCGCGAGCTCGAAGCCGGGATGCGTCACGACGTCACCGGTCCGCCGGGTCGGTGACCCTCGCGGCCCGGGCGGGCGAGATGCTGGCCATCCGGCGATGATGGCACAGGGCCGCCGTATGTCAGGACAAAGGTTGACCGCCTCCCGGCCGGCGGACAGACTGCTGCCCGGCTGTCGCGGCGGTCGGCGGCCCGGGCAGGCGGACCGGCGAGAGGTGCGGACATGCGGGTGGCCCCGATCGGCACCGGGCGGACCGGCAGGTGACGGTCCGGGTCGGCGTCATCGGCGCCGGGATGATCGGCGCCGACCACGTCCGCCGGCTGACCGGCGGGCTGGTGGGCGGCGAGGTCGTCGCGGTGACCGACGTCGACCGCGACCGAGCAGGTGCCGTCGCCGCGGGAACCCCCTCGGCCCGGGTGCTGGGCACAGGTGCCGAGCTCGTCGCGGACAGCGGGGTCGACGCCGTGCTCGTCGCCTCGACCGGTCCCACGCACGAGGAGTACGTGCTGGCCTGCATCGCCGCCGGCAAGCCGGTGTTCTGCGAGAAGCCACTGGCGACCACCGGCACCGCCTGCGAGCGGATCCTGGATGCCGAGATCGCGGGCGGTCGGCGGCTGGTGCAGGTCGGGTTCATGCGCCGGTACGACCCGGCCTACCGCGCGCTCGAGCAGTCGGTCGCGCAGGGCGAGATCGGGCCACCGCTGCTCGTCCACTGCGCGCACCGCAACGCGTCGGTGCCGCCGACGTACGCCGCCGACATGATGATCAGCGACTCGGCGGTGCACGAGATCGACGCGTCCCGGTGGCTGCTCGGCGAGGAGATCGCCGCGGTCCGGGTGCTCGAACCGCGGCGCAGCAGCCGGGCGCCGGAGCGGCTGCGTGACCCGCTGCTGCTGGTGCTGGAGTCGGTGAGCGGTGTGCTCGTCGACGTCGAGCTCTCGGTCAGCGTCGGCTACGGCTACGACGTCCGGTGCGAGGTGGTCGGCGAGTCGGGCACCGCCGCGCTCGGCGACGAGGGCACCGTCCGCGTCGTGCGGGACGGGCAGCGGACCTCCCGGGTGCCCCGTGACTGGCGCGAGCGGTTCGCCGACGCGTACGACGTCGAGCTGCAGGCCTGGCTGGACGCGACGGCGGCCGGCGGCTGCACGGGTCCGAGCGCGTGGGACGGCTACGCGGCCGCGGTCGTCGCGGAGACCTGCCTGCAGGCACCGCGCACCGGCGAGCCGACGGCGGTGGTGCTGCGGGACCGGCCGGAGTTCTACGACGGGAGCTGACCGGGGTCGACCTCGGCGCGGGCCCCGGTGCGCAGGCTCTCGAGCACCGCGAGGGACACCGCCAACGACCGCACGCCGTCCTCCCCCGTGACGACCACGTCGCCCTCGCCCGCGACGGCCGCACCGAAGGCGCGCACGGTCACCTCGTAGAGGTCGTCCCGGGGGCCGACGTCCACCGGCTCCGCGACGTGGTCGCGCCACAGCGTCACGGTGCCGACGGGGTCGCCGGTGTTGCAGTCCTCGCCGACCAGCGCGCCCTCGGTGCCGAGCACGTGCAGGCTGGTCGGCAGGTGCGGGTTGTTGTAGGCGTCGTGCGTCTGCACGAGCACGCCGCCGTCCCACTCGACGCTGCTCATGACCGCGTCGAACGGCCCGCCGGGGTCGTTGTCCTGGTTCAGACCCAGCGCCTCGACGGACCTCGCCCGGCCACCCAGGATCGCCGCGACCGCGGCCGCGTCGTGCACGGTGACGTCGAGCACGACGCCGCCGCCGACCGGGTCGTCGACCCGCCACCCGGCCAGCCGCTGCGGCAGCTGCACGGCGTGGTGCACCCGGACCGCCCGGACCTCGCCCACCCGGCCGGCCTGCACCGCTCGCTTGAGTGCGCGGTGGGTCGGGGACGCGGGCAGGTGGTGGTTGGTCGCCATCACCACACCAGCGGCCCGGCAGGCCAGCACCATCGCCTGTGCGTCGTCGAGCGAGAGCGCCAGCGGCTTCTCCGCCAGCACGTGCTTGCCCGCGGCGGCTGCGGCCTCGACGTGCGCGCGGTGCTGTGCGTTGACCGACGAGACGTAGACCGCGTCGACGTCGTCGCGCTCCAGCGCGGCAGCGAGGTCCGTCACGGCGTCGGGCACCGCGTGCTCGCGCGCCCAGGCATCGGCGTGGTCGCGGCTGCCGGAGCGCACGACGACGGCGCTGTCGCCGACGGCGCGGATCGCGGGCAGCACCTGGGTGGCGGCGATGTCGCTGGCGCCGACGAGCGCCCAGCGCAGTGGTCGGCTCATGCGCCGTAGTCAAGCAGCCCGCAGCAGTCGCCGCGAGAGCGTGGTTGGCTGGTGGGATGGCGGATCTGCGGGCGGACGTCGTGGTGATCGGCTCGGGTATCGGCGGCGCCACCACGGCCCAGGCCCTGGCCCGCCGCGGTGTCGACGTGCTCGTCCTGGAGCGCGGCCAGCGACTGCCGCGCGAACCGGAGAACTGGTCGCCGCGCGAGGTCTTCGTGCAGCGGCGGTACAAGCCGGCCGAGACCTGGTACGACGGCCGCGGCCGCCCGTTCGCGCCCGGCGTCCACTACGTCGTGGGCGGCAACAGCAAGGTCTACGGCGCCAGCCTGCCGCGGTTCCGGGTGCACGACTTCGACGCGGTCGAGCACCATGACGGTGTCTCGCCGGGGTGGCCGTTCGGCTACGCCGACCTCGAGCCGTACTACGCCCAGGCGGAGCGTCTCTACCGGGTGCACGGGACCACCGGGGAGGACCCCACGGAGCCTTGGCGCAGCTCGCCCTACCCGCACCCCGCGCTGGAGCACGAGCCGTACGTCGCGGACCTCGCCGAGCGGCTGCGGGCCCACGGCGTGCACCCCAGCGCCAACGCGATGGGCCTCGACCGGGGGCCGGGTGGCGGCTGCGTCCGGTGCGCGACCTGTGACGGCTTCCCGTGCCGGCTAGGAGCGAAGAGCGACGCGGAGACCTGCGCCCTCGACCCGGCACTGGCCGAGACAGGCCTGCGGCTGGCCACCGGTACCCGGGTGCGGCGGATCGTCACCGACGGCTCCGGCCGCCGGGTCGACCACCTGGTCGTCGAGGGTCCGGACGGGGTGGGCGCCGTGCACGGCGGCGCGTTCGTGCTGTCCGCAGGTGCCGTCAACTCCGCGGCCCTGCTGCTCGCGTCAGCGGACGACACCCACCCTGCGGGACTCGGCAACTCGTCCGGACAGGTCGGCCGCAACTTCATGATGCACAACAACGCCCACGTCGCCGCCATCGACCTGAACCGACGCAACGACGTGGTGTTCCAGAAGACGCTGTCGGTGAACGACTGGTACACCGACGGTGGAGACGGGCGTCCGCTCGGGACGATGCAGCTCATCGGCCGGGTGGACGAGGTGATGATGAAGAGCTGGGCGACGAAGGTCCCGCTGCCCCTGCTGCGCGGGATCGCCGGTCGTAGCGTCGAGTGGCTGGTGATGTCCGAGGACCTGCCCGGCCCGGACAACCGGGTCACGGTCGACTCGCAGGGCCGCATCACGACCACTCGCGCGGCACTCGGCGCGGGCACGCACCGCCGGCTGCACAGACGGGCCAAGGCGCTGCTGCGCGGTGCCGGCTACGACGCCGTGTTCACCCAGTGGTTCGACATCAGCATGAACAGCCACCAGTGCGGCACGGTGGTGGCCGGTTCCGACCCGGCCACCAGCGTCCTGGACCCGTGGTGCCGCAGCCACGACGTCGAGAACCTCTGGGTCGTCGACGGCGGGTTCTTCCCGTCGTCGGCGGCCATGAACCCGGCGCTGACGATCGCCGCGCAGGCGCTGCGCGTGGTCGCGGAGTCGGAGCTCGCTCAGTAGGGCGGGCGCCCGGCCGGCGTCAGCCGGCCTCCTCCAGCTTGCCGTCGGGCGCCAGCTGGAGGGCACCGGTCATGACCGCCACGGCGTCGTTCATGCTGATCTTCTTCGGGTCCACGACCGCGGCGCGCTTGCCCAGGCGCTGGATGTGGATGCGGTCGGCCACCTCGAAGACCTGCGGCATGTTGTGCGAGATGAGGATCACCGGCATCCCGCGCTCCCGGATGCTCTGGATCAGCTTGAGCACCTGGTTGGACTCCTTGACGCCCAGCGCGGCGGTCGGCTCGTCGAGGATGATCACCTTGCTGCTGAACGCGGCGGCGCGGGCGACCGCGACGGCCTGCCGCTGCCCGCCGGACAGCGACTCGACCGCGGCGCCCATGTTCTGCAGCGTGCCGATCCCCAGTGCGCTCATGTGGCCCTTGGCCTCCTTGCGCATCCCCGGCATGTCGAGCATCCGGAGCACCGAGCCGAGGAAGCCGGGCCGCCGGGTCTCGCGGCCCAGGAAGAGGTTGCTCGCGATGTCGAGTGCAGGTGCGACCGCCAGGGTCTGGTAGACGGCCTCGATGCCGTGGACCCGGGCGTCCTGCGGCGACCGGAAGTGCACGGGGGTGCCGTCGAGCAGGATCTCGCCGCCGTTGGGGCTCTCGGCCCCGGACAGGCACTTGATCAGCGTGCTCTTGCCGGCGCCGTTGTCGCCGATCACCGCGAGCACCTCGCCGGGGTACAGCTCGAGGTCGACCGCGTCGAGGGCGACCACGTGGCCGTAGGTCTTGACGATGGCCTTCGCCTGCAGCACCGGCTGTGCGGTCTGCGCCGGCGACGACGTCTGCTCGGACGTGACGGTCATGTACGTGCCCTTCGGATCCACTGGTCGACCGAGACGGCGAGGATGATGAGGATGCCGACGGCCAGGGTCTGGTAGTAGACGTCCAGCCCTGCGAGCGTGAGGCCGTTGCGGAAGACGCCGACGATCAGCGCGCCGATCAGGCTGCCCAGGACGGTGCCGCGGCCGCCGAAGAGGCTCGTGCCGCCGATCACGACAGCGGTGATCGAGTCGAGGTTGGCATCGATGCCCGAGTTGGGGCTGGCCGCGCCCACCCGGCCGATGAGGATCCACCCGGTGATCGCGAAGATCAGACCGGCCACCAGGTAGACGCTCAGGAGCACGCGCTGCACCTGGATGCCGGCCAGCCGGGCGGAGTCGGCGTCGTCGCCGACGGCGTAGACGTGCCGGCCCCAGGCGGTGTAGCGCAGCACGAACGCGAAGAAGCCGTACATCACCAGCATCAGCACGACACCGGTGCTGACCCGCACCTGGCCGATCGAGAAGGTCTCGCCGAGCCAGCTCAGCCCGGTGGCGAGCTCGGCGTCGCGGATGGTGCGTCCGGTCGCGTAGAGCAGGGTGAGCGCGACGAAGATGTTGTAGGTCCCGAGCGTGACGATGAACGGTGGCAGCCGCACCCGGGTGACGAGCACGCCGTTGACCCCGCCGGCCGCGGTACCGACGAGCAGCCCGAGGATGATCGCCAGCCAGCCGGGGATCCCGGAGTCGAAGGCGGTCTTGGCCATCACCATCGACGCGAAGACCATGATGGCGCCGCACGACAGGTCGATGCCCGCGGTGAGGATGATCAGCGTCTGGCCGATGGCAAGTGCACCGACGACCGCCACCTGCTGGGTGATCAGCGAGAGGTTGTTGGGTGTGGCGAAGTTGCTGTTGAGGAACCCGAAGACGATCACGCTGATGACCAGCACGACCGCCGGGCTGAGCCAGGGGTACCTGTGCAGGGTGGCCTGCACCTGCTGGGCCCTGGTCCGACGGTCGAGGAACTCCTCGGCCGCGTCGTAGCTGCTCGGGGCCTGGGTCGCTCCGCTCACGGGTGCCGCCTTTCAGGTGCCGACTGACCGCGGGTCACGCACGGTGGGGGCAGCTGGTGATCAACTGCCCCCACCGTACGCGTGGGACTCGACTACGGGGAAGAGATCAGCCCCAGGCGTTCTCGAGGCCGAAGGCGGAGTCCTTGCTCTCGACACCGTCCATCGGGTCGTCGGTGATCAGCGTGACGCCGGTGTTGTAGAAGTCCAGCCCCGGGCTGTTCTCCGGCTTGGTCCCGTCCTTGACGATGTCGACGATCGCCTTGACGCCGAGCGAGGCCATCTTCAGCGGGTACTGCTGCGAGGTGGCGTTGATGGTGCCGGCCTTGACCGCCTCGACACCGGCGCGACCGCCGTCGACCGAGACCACGATGACGTCGGACTTGCCCGCCGCCTTCAGCGCCGCCGAGGCACCGGCAGCGGTGGGCTCGTTGATGGTGTAGACGACGTTGATGTCGCCGTTCTTGGACAGCAGCTGCTCCATGCCGGTGCGGCCGCCCTCCTCGTTGGCGCCGGTGGCGGCGTTGCCGACGATCTCGTAGTCGCCGCCGGAGTAGGTACCGGTCTTGGGCTCGTCGCCGTTCTTCTTCGGGTCACCGATGTCGGAGATGCCCATGCCCTCGAGGAATCCCTGGTCGCGGTTGTAGTCGACCGAGACGACCTTGTCGTCGAAGATGTCGAGCAGGGCGATGACCGCCTTCTGCCCGTCGAGCTTGGCGGCGGCGTACTGGCCGATGAGCTTGCCGGCCTCGCGGTTGTCGGTGGCGAAGGTGATGTCGACCGCGTCCGGCGGGTCGGTCGGGGTGTCCAGGGCGATGACGAACAGGCCCGCGTCGCGGGCCTTCTGGATCGCGCTGTTGACGCCGGTGGACATCGGGGTGATGAGGATGCCCTGCTGCTTGGCGGTGATGGCGTTCTCGATCGCGTCGATCTGGCCCTGGTCGTCACCCTCCGCCTTGCCGGAGGCGATGGTGATCTTGATCCCGAGGTCGGACGCGGCCTGCTTCGCGCCCTTCTGCATGGCCACGAAGAACGGGTTGGTCGAGTCCTTGGTGATCAGCGAGACCGCGGTGCCTCCGCCGCCGCCTGAGCTGCCGCTGGAGCCGGTGCTCGTGTCGCTGCTGCCACCGCAGGCGGCCAGCGCCAGCATGCCGGCGACGACCACGCCGACGAGTCGGAAGGCGCGTGTCCCCTTCGTGCGTCGCATCATTCGATCTGTCCTCACGTCTGGGTCTCGTGTCCGGCGGAAGCCTTGACAACGTTGTCTGGGCAGTTGTAGTCCTGTGGTTACATCCCCGTCAAGAGTTCGACCTCGAAAAGAAACCAGCCGAGATGACAACGTTATCCGGGCCGTCGGCCCGCCGGCCGCGCGCGACGATGCGCGACGTCGCCGCGCGGGCCGGGGTCAGCCTCAAGACGGTCTCGCGGGTGGTCAACCGCGAGCCGGGCGTCTCCGACCTGCTGGTCGGGAAGGTCCGGGCCGCGGCCGAGGAGCTCAACTTCCAGCTCAACGCCGGAGCCCGCAACCTGCGCCGGTCCGACGGCCGGACCGGCACCATCGGCCTGCTGCTGGAGAACGTCGCCAACCCGTTCTCCTCCGCCGTGCACCGCGCCGTGGAGGACGTGGCCCGCCACCGCGGCGTGGCCGTGCTGGCGGGCAGCCTGGACGAGACCCCGCAGCGGGAGCGCGAGCTGGTGGCGACCTTCACCTCCCGCCGGGTCGACGGCCTGGTCCTGATACCCGCCGGGTCGGACCACGCCTACCTCGTCCCCGAGCAGCGGGCCGGGACCGCCCTGGTCTTCGTCGACCGGGCGCCCGGCCGGCTCGACGCCGACGTGGTGCTCACCGACAACCGCGAGGGCTCGACGCACGGGGTGGCGCACCTGCTCGAGCGCGGCCACGTGCGGATCGGCTTCCTCGGCGACCTGGCCCGCATCGCCACCGCGGCCGAGCGGTACGACGGCTATGTGGCGGCCCTGCGCGCGGCCGGCCTCACGGTCCCGGCCGAGCTGGTCGCGCGGGACGCGGCCACCGTCGAGGCCGCCGAGGAGGCGGCGACGGCCATGCTCACCCTCTCCGACCCACCGACGGCACTGTTCACCGCGCAGAACCTCGTGACGATCGGGGCCGTGAAGGCTCTTCGGTCCCTCGGCCGCCAGCACGAGGTGGCGATGGTCGGCTTCGACGACTTCCTGCTGAGCGAGCTGCTCGACCCGCCGGTCACCGTCGTCGCGCAGGATCCCGAGGCGATCGGACGGGCCGCGGCCGAGCAGCTCTTCCGGCGGATCGACGGCGACGCCGGGCCGTTCACGGTGCAGGTCGTCCCGACCCGGCTCGTCGTGCGCGGGTCGGGCGAGATCTCCCCGGTGCGCCAGGTGGCGTCCTAGCCGACCGACCAGCGCGGCGCCACGACTCCCGCGGCGATGCCCGCCATCTCGGCGGCGCCGACCGCGCCCGGCTCGGCCAGGTCGCGGGTGCCGAAGTCTCCGTACTGCCCCTGCTTGACCGCACGCACCATCGGGTTGTTCAGCCAGCCACCGGCGACGAGCACCGACCGGTGCGCGCCGACCTCGGCCGCCATCGTCGACAGGATCTGCTCGCTCATGGCGCTGACGTCCTCGACGGCGACCCGCCACACCAGCGCGGGAGCGGCCTCGTCGTCCACATCGTGCAGCGTCAGCCCGTGGTAGGTCGCCGAGGCCCGCATCGCCGTCACGGAGCGGTCGGTGGACACAGCACGCCGGCCGAGCTCGATCCGGTCGGCCGGCGTGGGGGCACCGACCATGGCACCGACGCGCTCCAGCGAGAGCCCGGTGGGCAGGCCCGCGAGCAGGCACAGGTGGTCCGGCACGACCCCCCAACCCGTCGTGATGTCGACCTGGGCCATCCGGTCGATGGACCGGGTGTCGAGCGGTGCGCGGACCGTGCGCAGCAGCGCCTCGGCCGTACCGAGGGAGTCGAACAGGGCGCCGTCGACGGCAGCCCCGAGGGCGAACGCGGCGACCTGGTGGTCGTGCCCGGCGACGGTGAGCACCGCTCCGCGCAGGGACGCCGGCGCCGCGTCGCCGGCGTGGCCGACCGGCTGGCCGGCGGCGACGATGTCGCCGAGGAAGGCCGGTCCGGCGTCGAGCATCGCGAGCGCGTCGTCCCACGGACGTCGCCGCGGGACGTCGAACAGGCCGGTGCGGCTGACCAGGGACAGCTCGTTGACGGGATCGCCGCCGAGGGAGAACACCGCCCACTCCGGCACGGACAGGAACCGCACGGCCTGCCGGGCCGCGGCGACGTGCCGGCGCAGCCACAGCAGCTTGGGCAGGCTCGAGACCGCGTTGATCTGCCGGCCGGCGGTGCTGCGGTACGCCACGTCGCCGAGCTCGCTGCGCACGAGGTCGCAGTCGCCGCGGGGGTCGTGCCAGGCCAGGGCCGGTGCGAGCGGCGCGTCGTGCCGGTCCAGCAGGACGCCGGTCTCCGACATCCCCGCGATGCCGACCGCCAGGGCCTGGCCGCCGGCCGCCTCGGCGGCTCCCGCGGCGGCGGCCGCGACCGCCCGGGCGAGCGCGACCGGGTCGATGTCGGCGTTCGCGCCCTCGTGCCGCCACGGAGTGACCACGGCGTGCTCGCCGCGAGCAGTGAGGTCGGGGTCGGTCGCCACCGCCTTCACCCGGGTGGTGCCGATGTCCACCCCCACCAGGACGCCGGTCACGAGGGTCCGGCGGCGTTCGGGGGGCGAGGCGGCCGGCAGGCCACGACGTCCGGCCCGTGCACCTGCCACCGCCCGGCCGTCCACGGGACGACGAACGCCGTGCCGCGGGCCACCTCCATCACACCCGCCCGCTCGGTGCTCACCTGACCCGAGCCGGCCAGCACGAGACACACCGCGAACCCGGCGTCGACCTCGCCGTGCCCGGGCAGCAGGTCGGCCCGGAACCAGGGATCGGCCCGACGGGTGAGCAGGCTGCGCACGTCCCCGCCCGACAGGCCGCTGTCCCGGATGAGGTCGGCACGCTCGTCGGGCGGCAGCGGGTCCCGCCGCAGCGCGTCGAGGACGGTCGGGAAGCCCAGCCCGAGGTGGCCGTCCTTCTCGCCGTCGACGGCGAACCCGTCCCACTCCAGCAGCACCGACAGGTCGGTGGGCTCCTGCAGCTCGAGGACGAACACGCCGGCGTCGATGGCGTGCGGCACCCCCGCCGGGACCAGCACGGTCTGCCCGGCGCGGACGGGGTGCCGGTGCAGAGCCGCCAGGAGCGCGGCGCTGTCCTTCCGGGTGACCAGGTCGAGGACGTGGGCGCCGGTCATGGGCTCGGCGAACCCGAGGCCGACCCCCGCGCCCTCGGGCGCGTCCAGCACGATCCATGCCTCGGTCTTGCCGTGGTCGAGCCCGAGGTGCCGGCGGGCGAACGCACGGTCCGGGTGGAAGTGCACCGGTAGCCGCTGGTCGGGGTCGAGCAGCTTGGCGAGCAGCTCGGTGCTCTCGCCGAAGTCGGTCAGGTGCTGCGGGCCGAGCCAGCCCCAGGGGTCGGCCGCGACGGCGTCTCGCAGGTAGCGGCCGTCCGGCAGCACCGAGAGACCGGAGGTCTCCTCGCCGAAGCGCGTCACGGTCGAGCCGAGCCACTCCTCCGGCCGCATCGGTCCGCCAGGTCCGCCCCGCAGCGCTCCGATCCGGTCACCGCCGCGGTAGAAGTGCGGGAACTGGTTGGGCGGCAGCAGGGACGGCGCGGTGTCGCTCATGCCCTCGCCCTCGCTCCGGTCGTGCCGTGCACTGCCGGGAGGAGCGCGGTCACCGCGTCCAGCTCGACGTCGGCGGGGCCGGAGCGCCGCACGCTGTCGGCCGCACTCGCCACGCCGAGTCGGACGGCTGCCGGAAGGGACTCACCCCGTTCGAGAGCGACGGCCACCCCCGCGACCAGGGCGTCCCCGGCTCCGACCGGGTTGACCACCGTGACGCGCGGCGCCTCGAACCACCACGACCCGTCGGCCGTGTGGAGGGCGGCGCCCGCCCGACCGCCGCTCACCAGCGCGGCCCGCGCCCCGGCCGCGACCAGCCCCTCCGCCGCAGCCGCGCACCGCGCGGCGACGTCGTAGCCGGTGTCGTCGACCTGCTCGACCGGGCCGGCCTGGCCCGCAGGCGCACCTGCCGGGGCGCCCGCCCCGGCCAGCGCCCGTAGCACCGCCTCGGCCTCGGCGAGGTTCGGCTTCACCAGCGCGGGCGCGGCCCGCAGCGCCGCCGCGAGCACCGGTCCGCCGGCGTCCACCACCGTGTCGGCCCCGCACTCCGAGGCCATCCGGACGGCCTCGGCGTAGAGGTCGGCCGGAGCGGCCGGCGGCAGGCTCCCGGACGCGACCACGACGGCGGGTCGCTCGCTGGCCAGGGCGGCGGCGTAGGCGTCGAGGAACGCAGCCCGGCCGGCGTCGTCGAGTGTGGGACCGGGCTCGTTGACGACGGTCGCGCGCCCGTCGTCCTCGAGCACGATGGTCGCGGTGCGCAGCGCGCCGGACGTGCGGACGGCGACCACGGCGAGGCCCGTCGCCGTCAGCTGCTCCGCGAGGCGCGCACCGTCCGCGCCCGGGCAGTTGGCCAGCAGGGTGGGCTGCCCGCCCAGCGCCCGCGCGGCGCGGGAGACGTTGACCGGCTTGCCCCCGGGCGCCGTGGTGACGGAGCGGGCGCGGAGGACCGCGCCGGGAACGAGTTCCGATAGCCGCATGATGCGGTCCTGCGTCAGGTTGGTGCCCAGGACGAGCAACGCCAGCGCCCCTCACCTGCTCTCGGACAGTGGCTGAGACGCTAGGTGTCCCCGTAGCCCGCGTCAACGACGCGAACCCCACGCAGGAGGCCCGGTGTCCGACGTCCGCATCCGCATGTCCCGGTTGTTCGATCCCCGCTCGGGGCGCTGCTTCGACGTGGCCGTCGACCACGGCTTCTTCGGGGAGGGATCGTTCCTCGCCGGCATCGAGGACCTCGGCGCGGCCGTGCGGGTGCTCGCCGCCGCGGGACCGGACGCCATCCAGCTCACCCAGGGACAGGCCCGGCTGCTGCAGGAGGTCCCCGGCCGGAACCGGCCGGCGCTGGTCCTGCGCACCGACGTCGCCAACGTGTACGGGCCGGTCCTGCCGGACCGGCTGTTCAGCCGGCTGATCCCGGAGCCGGCGCTCACCGCGGTACGGCTGGACGCCGCCTGCGTCGTCGTCAACCTGTTCGACCTGCCCGGTCGTCCCGAGGTCCGGGAGGACTGCCTGGTCAACGTGCTCACCGCCAAGGCCGACTGCGAGCGGTACGGCATGCCGCTGATGGTGGAGCCGCTGGTGATGAAGGACGCCACCGCCGGCGGGTACACCTCGGACGGGACGACGGCGAAGGTGGTGCCGCTGGTGCGGCAGGCGGTCGAGCTGGGTGCGGACATCATCAAGGCCGACCCCACCGACGACGTCGGCGACTACCACGAGGTGGTGCGGGCAGCCGGGCAGGTGCCGGTGCTGGTGCGCGGCGGCGGCCGGGTCGACGACGCCGAGCTGTTCCGGCGGACCGCTGCGGTGCTGGACCAGGGCGCCGCCGGGATCGTCTACGGGCGCAACGTCATCCAGCACGCCGACCCGGCGGGTCTCACCCGGGCTCTGCTGGCGATGCTGCACGACGGGGCGTCGGCGGAAGCAGCGGCAGCGATGCTGTCCGGCCGATGAGCACGCCGGTCCGCATCGGGGTCGTCGGCGGCGGCCTCATGGGCAAGGAGCTGTTGCTCCTGACCCGCCGGTGGGACGCGCTGGTCGACCATCCCGCCCGGCCCGAGGTCGTGGCCGTGGCCGACCCGGCGCCCGTCGTGCAGCAGTGGTGGCGCGAGGCCGGGGTCGCGACGGTCACCGACGACTACCGTCGGCTGCTGGACGACCCGGGCATCGACGTCCTCTACCTCGCCGTCCCGCACGACCTGCATGAGCGCGTGTACCTCGACGCCGTCGCCGCGGGGAAGGACTTCCTCGGCGAGAAGCCCTTCGGCATCGACCTCGCCGCCGCCGAACGGATCGTCTCCGCGATCGCGGCCGCGTCGGTGTTCGTGCGGGTCTCCAGCGAGCTGCCGTTCTTCCCGGGCGCGCAGCGAGCGGTGCAGATGGTCCGCGCGGGCGTGCTCGGCGAGGTGCTCGAGGTGCGGTCCGGGCTGCTGCACTCCTCCGACCTGGACCGGACCAAGCCCATCAACTGGAAGCGCCGCGCCGCCACGTGCGGCGAGATCGGCGTCATGGGCGACCTCGGCATGCACGCCGCCCACGTGCCGCTGCGGCTCGGCTGGGCGCCGGCCACCGTCTATGCGCTGCTCGACGACGTGGTCCGCTCCCGCCCCGGACCCGACGGCACGCCGGTGCCGTGCGACACCTTCGACAACGCCACCCTGGCCCTGGCCGTGCCGGTCGCCGGCCGCCGGTTCCCGATGCTGTGGGAGACCAAGCGGATCGCACCTGGGCAGCGCAACACCTGGTTCTTCGAGGCGGTCGGGATGGCGGGCGGCGTCCGCTTCTCGACGCGCAGCCCACAGGTGCTGCACCGGTTCGGCGTGATCGACGCGGAGCAGGCCTGGTCGGAGGTGCAGCCCGGTCACCGCAGCGTCTGGCCGACCGTGACCGGCGACATCTTCGAGTTCGGCCTGCCCGACGCGCTGCTGCAGATGTGGGCGGCCTACCTGGCCGAGCGCGCCGGCGCGCTGGGCGACCGGTTCGGGACCGCCACCCCGGAGGAGGCGCTCGGGTCGCACCGGGTGTTCGCCGCGGCGCTCCGCTCGCACGCGACGGGGGCGGCCGAGCAGGTCGCCGGCTGACCGGACGCCCGGCAGCACCTCACGACCCGAGAACGGCGTCCACCTCGCCGCGGCGCGGCACGGCGGCGACCGCACCCGGGCGGCCCACGCAGAGTGCCGCCGCCGCGTTGGCCCGAGCCATGGCCCGGGGCACGGACAGCCCCGCGGCGAGCGACGCTGCCAGGTAGCCGGCGAACGAGTCGCCCGCCCCGGTGGTGTCGACGACGTCGGCGGCGCGACCCGGCTCGTGGTGCCGGGTGCCCGCCCGGTCGCGGTAGCGCGCCCCGGCGGGACCGAGGGTGACCAGCACCGCCGGGACCAGCTCGAGCAGCCGGACCAGCTCCCGGTCCAGGTCGTCCAGGTCGTCCGGCGCCGCCGGCGACCGGCCGGCGCCGCGCGGAGCCCTCGTGCGCCCGGCGAGTGCGCGGGCCTCTCCCTCGTTGACGAGCAGCAGGTCGACGTTGTCGCACAGCTCCGCATCGAGAGGTGCCTGCGGAGCCGCGTTGAGCAGGACGGTGGTCCCGGCCGAGTGCGCGGCCCGGGCGGCCTCCGTCACCGTGGTCATCGGCACCTCGAGCTGGAGGAGCAGCACCTGTGCGGCGGTGACCGCAGCCAGCTCGCCCGGAGTGAGGTCGACGAGCGCGGCGTTGGCGCCCTGGTCCACCACGATGGCGTTCTCGCCGGCCGCGTCGACCAGCACCACCGCCAGGCCGCTCCGGCCGGCCGTCGTCCGGACCGTTGCCTCGATCCCCTCTGCGGCCAGGACCTCCAACAGCTCTGCCCCCTCGGGGTCGGACCCCACCGCACCGACGAACCGGGTGCCGGCACCGGCGCGGGCGGCCGCCACGGCCTGGTTCAGGCCCTTGCCGCCCGGCCCGGTCGCGCGCGGCGCCGCGAGCAGCGTCTGCCCCGCCGCCGGCAGGTCGGGCAGCCGCAGCACCAGGTCGAGGTTCGCGCTGCCGAGCGCCGTGACTCCGGACAGCTGGGTCATGGCCGCACGCTACGGCCTCCGGCACTCCCGCCGCGGGACAGAATGGTCATAGCGGGCTATTCCGCACGGCACGTCCGGCCCGTAACGTCCCCCGGGACGCCACCACCACGGGAGACCTTCACACCATGCGCCGTTCCGCCCTCATCGCCGCGCTCGGCCTCACGCTGACAGTCCTCGGCGCCAGCGCCGGGCCCGCCTCGGCGGCGGCGCCGCGCGAGAAGGCGCCCAAGCCCGGCCCGAGCAGCACCACGGCCGGCTACGACGTCTCCTACCCGCAGTGCGGCGCGACCCTGCCCAGCCGGGTGCGGTTCGGGATCGTCGGGGTCGACGGTGGTCGGGTCCTCAAGCCCAACCCCTGCCTGACCACCCTGATCGGCTGGGCCCGGACCGGCACCGACGCGCCGCCCTCCTACTACGTCAACACTGCCAACCCCGGCCCGCGGGTGTCGTCGTACTGGCCGAGCGGGCAGCAGACCCCGCGGGTGTGCGCGTCGACGTACCCCGGGAACGACTCCACCGACTGCGCCTACGACTACGGCTGGAACAACGCGCGGGACGCCTTCGACCGCGGCGCAGCCGCTGCCGCCTCGGCCGGCGCCCCGGACGCCGCGACGGCGACGTGGTGGCTCGACGTCGAGACCGGCAACTCGTGGGAGTCGCTGCAGTACGGCGGCACCGCCCAGTACCTCGCCAACGACACCGCCGCGCTCCAGGGCATGGTCGACCACCTCAGGTCCCGCGGCGTGGCCACCGTCGGCGCCTACTCGACGTCGTCGCAGTGGTCGTCGATCACGGGCGGAGCGAGCCTCGGCGGAGTGCCGGTCTGGTACGCCGGAGTCGGCACGCTGGCCCAGGCACAGTCGCGGTGCTCGCCCACGTACTCGTTCACCGGCGGGCAGGTCGCGCTGACGCAGTACGCGTCCGGCGGGTTCGACGCCGACTGGCGCTGCTAGCGGGTCTCAGTCGAGGTCGCGCACCGCGCGGGCCTCGACGTCGGTGAGGACCGCGTCGGCGACCTCGGAGCTCACCTCCCCGCGGTTTCGAGCGGACACGACGAGCGCACGCTCGACCTCACTCGCCTCCCGCAGCACCCGCGCCAGCTCCGCCGACTGCGCCGCCGACTGCGCCGGTTCCGCGTCGGCCCCCCGTGCCGTGTGCAGCGCCTCCTGCGCGGCGAGGTAGCCCTCGTACTGCAGCATGACGGCGCGGTGCACCGGGTCGAGGCCGTCGGCGTCCGGCGACCCGTCGCGGACGGCGTCGAGCGCGGCCTGTGCGGCCCGCCGCCGCAGCCGCACCACCTCACGCGCGATGTCGGCGTCCTCACCCACGCCGAGCGCCTTGACCAACGGCGACAGGGTGAGCCCCTGCAGGACCAGGGTGATCAGCACACAGCCCAGGCCCACCACCACGATCTGCGGACGGTCGACGAACTTCCCGCCGCCGTCCACCACCGTCGGCAGCGCCAGCGCGGTCGCCACCGTCACCACCCCACGCATCCCCGCCCAGGCCGCGACAGCGGTCTCGCGCGGGCCGTAGGGCAGCGCCTCGGCCCGGCGTCGTTGCAGGGCGCGACCCGCGGCCACCGCGGGGAACATCCACGCGAACCGCACGACGACCAGGGTGAGCGCGACGACACCGAGCAGCCGCCAGGTGTCGGCGATCAACGGCGCCCGCTCGAGGACGTCGGTCAGCTCGAAGCCGATGAGCACGAACACCAGGCTGGTGATGAGGTAGTCGGCGTAGCGCCAGACGGCCCGCCCGAGCAGCCAGCCCTGGGAGGTGACCGCCGGGTGCGCGTAGCTGCGCAGGAACAGGCCGAGGGTCAGCACCGCGAGCACACCGGAGCCGTGGACCTCCTCCGCGAGGAGGTAGGCCACGAACGGCACGGCGACCGTGACCGTGGTCTCGGCCGCTCCGTCGTGCAGGGCAGCCAGGGCCACCTTGGCCAGGTAGCCGAGCGCCAGTCCCACGAGAACGCCCACCACCACGGCCAGGACCAGGCGCCAGGCGACGTCGAGCGCGGTGATGTCCTGGGAGACGACGGCGGTCACCGCGACGCCGTAGATGACCAGCGCGGTGGCGTCGTTGAACATGCCCTCGCCCTCGAGGACGGTCACCAGCCGACCGGGGAGGTGCAGGCGCCGGGCCACCGCGGTGGCCGCGACCGGGTCCGGCGGGGCCACCACGGCGCCCAGGACGAACGCCGCTCCCCAGCCGAGACCGAGGACGTGGGCCATCACGGCCACCGCCAGCCGTCGTCGCGACGGTGAGGCCGACGGCCAGCACGAGGATCGGCCTTGCGTTGTCCCGGAACTCCCGGGCGGTGGCGCGCTGGGTCGCCGCGAACAGCAGCGGCGGCAGCACGATCGGCAGGATGAGGTCCGGCTCGATCTGCAGGTGGGGGGTGCCCGGCAGCAGCGGGATGGCGAGGCCGCAGATGGTGAGCAGCACCGGCAGCGGGACCCGGACCCGCTCGGACACCGGGGTGGCGACGACCACGACTGCCACCAGCAGCCCGGACAGCAGCACGGTGGACATGACTGCTCACCCTCCGGTCACCGTCGGTCGGACCCGGGGACATCCTGTCCGTCCCCGCCTGCCGAGCGCCACGGTACGGGCCGGCCGCGCGACCGTCCGCCCCGGCGTCCGGCGGGTCAGCCGGCCGCGACCGGCAGCCGGTGCCTCTCGGGGCCGGCCACCATCAGCCGGTCGCGACCGGCCTCCTTCGCCGCGTACAGCGCCTTGTCGGCGGCGTCGACCAGCTCGTCGGGGGAGTCGGCGGCGCAGTGGGGCAACGAGGCGGCGCCCACGCTGACGGTGACGCTGACGGTGCTCCCGCCGGCGGGTACGACGACGCCGCGGATGGCCCGGCGGATCCGCTCGCCGACGGCCCGGACGTCGTCCAGGCCGCCGCCCGGCAGCACGACGAGGAACTCCTCACCACCGGTCCTGACGAGGACGTCGCCCTCGCGCAGCACCATCCGGGCGGCGGAGGTCGTCTCGCGGAGGACCCGGTCGCCGACGAGGTGCCCGAAGGTGTCGTTGACAGCCTTGAAGTGGTCGAGGTCGAAGGCCAGCACGCCCAGTGGCACCTCGGAGCGCAGCGACCTGGCCCACTCCTCGTTCAGCCGGGACAGACCGAAGCGGCGGTTGTAGGCGCCGGTGAGCGGGTCGATCGCGGCCAGCCGCTGGAACCGCTCGTGCGAGATCACGTTGTTCAGGGCGACCCCGGTCGCGGCGCGCATCGCCTCGAGCAGCCGGGCCGCGTCCTGCTGCGGTGTCCGGGCGAAGGCCAGCACCACGACGCCGAGCGGTACCGACCGGAACGGGATCGGGAGGATCGCCACCGTGGCGGGCCGGAACGTCGTGACCGCGGCGTCGACGTCGAGGTCACCGGGGATCGGCATCCACAGCGGTACCCCCGCAGTCAGGGTCGCCAGCACGGTCGCGTTCTCGCGCAGCTGATCGGCTGACATCCGGTGCGCCGCCAGGATCTCCAGCTCGCCGTCGCGGACGATCGCGAATGCTCCCGCCGCGCCGTCGCTGGCGGCAAGGAAGCTCTGCAGCGCCGCTGCGGTGAACTCCGGCAGCTCCAGGTGCTCGGCCAGCACCCGGCTGTGCTCGGCCATCGCCTGCTGCACCTCCCGGGACGCGGCCAGCGCCGCGACGAGGTCGTTGAACGAGGCCGCTGCCTCACCGAACTCGTCGGCCGAGTCGACCGGGAGCTGGCAGGCCGCGGGTGTGCAGCCGGCCCAGTCGCCGGAGTAGGTCGCGTCGCCGATGACCTCGGAGACCCGGCGCATCTGGCGCGACAGCGTCCCCAGCCGGCTTCCGACGACCCAGCGGGCCAGCCGGTAGTTGGCCGCAGCGAGCAGCAGGCCCGCCACGATCGTGGCGAGGAAGAAGGTGAGCCGCAGCGTCAGGTCGGCCGGGATGCCCAGGGGCGGCAGCACGAACGGGAACGCGACGCCGACCACGACGCCCAGCACGAGCATCCACAGGCCGAGGTCGGTGAAGGCACGGCTGGTCAGTCGCGCGCGTGACGGCCGGGGAGTGGGTCGCACAGCCGGTGTGCTGGGTCACGTGGCCTCCTGATGACCTCGGTGCTTGATGTCTCGGCATCCGACGCCCGGGCTTGAGGCCCCCCCGTCCGGTGCCTCCGGCCTGTGGCCGTGTCGCCGGTCAGCCCTCCAGGCAGGCTCGCAGCCGCTCGAGGTCGGCGGCGATGCTCCGACGTACCTGCCGGGCCATGACCGGTGTCGCCCACGCGAAGAACCGGCCCGGCGAGCCGGCCGCGTGGATCGCGACCGAGGTGCCGCCGGGGGCGTCGGCGAGCTCGTACCGGACGACCATCGGGAACGGCCTCTCGACCGTCATCTGCACCAGCCGCTCGGGCTCGTGGGCCGTGACGACGTAGCCGTAGTCGAACGTGCGGCCGAGGAACCGCGCGGTGCGGACGACGGTCGAGCCCTCGCCCAACGGTCCGGGCCGGTCCGGCCGGCTCGACGTGATCCCGCCGGTCCAGCGCAGGTCGTTGGCCGGGTCGAACATGAACGCCGCCACGTCGGCGCGCGGCGCCCGCACGAGAACGGTCGGGCGGACGTCGACGCTCACGCCCCGGAGGCAGGGAAGAACGGCTGCGGCGTGCCGGACTCGGCGTACTGCCCGAGCCGCTGCAGGACCAGCGCCCAGGTCTGTGCCGTGTGCCCGAGGTCGGCCTCGGGGTAGCCCTCGCCGAAGCCGTAGTGCCGGAACAGGACGCCGGTGCCGGACTCCGCACGGGTCGCCGCGCCGAGCTCCCACTCCCAGGTCGAGCCGTCCCAGAACGGGAAGCCGGAGGTGACGGTCATCCGGACCAGCCGGTCCGGCTCGGTGCTCACGGCGACCTCCAGGTCGACCGGAGCCTGCTCGAAGCCGAAGCGCGCCTTGTCGGCGCCGACCTCGCAGTCCGCGGTCCAGAAACCCTGCTGACCGGCGGTGGTGGACAGGATCTCGAAGATCCGCGCGACGTCGGCGTCGATGTCGAGGGCGAGGGTGGTGCGTCCGGTCATGGTGACCTCCAGGGCAGTGGGTGTGGCGTGTCCGGCTGGACATCTATTTAAGTTCTACCTAAAATAGATGGGTCGGTCAAGCCGTCGGCGACCGACCGCCGGTGGTCGGCGAACCGATCCGGCGCGCGCATCGCGGCGGGCACTGCAGGATGGCCGGGAGGAGGTGCGCCGAGGTGGAGCCGCTGCAGGTGGTCGCCGCTCCTCGTCGACTGCGGATCCTCGAGCTGGTCTGGGACCGCGAGCTGTCGGCCGGCGAGATCGCGGCGCACTTCGACGTGAGCTGGTCGGCCGTCAGCCAGCACCTCACGAAGCTGCGGTCCGCCGGCTTCCTCGTCGAGCGCCGCGACGGCAACACCCGCTACTACCGTGCCGACCACGAGGCCCTGGGACCGCTGCGCGCGGTGGTCGAGGCGCACTGGCGGGCCGGGCTGGGGCGGCTCAAGGACCTGGCCGAGGCCGAGCAACGAGACAAGGACGCCACGTGACCGACACCGACGTGCTCGAGGTGAGCATCCACATCGCCGCCGAGCCCGCGACCGTCTTCCCGTACTTCACCGACCCGGCCCGCTACGTGCAGTGGATGGGGACGACCGCGGACCTCGACCCCACGCCCGGCGGGACCTACCGGATCCACATGCGCGACGGCGTCGAGACCGCCGGCGCGTTCGTCGAGGTCGATCCACCACGCCGGCTGGTCTTCACCTGGGGCTGGACGGTCAACGCGGCCGTGCCGCCCGGCAGCAGCCGGGTGGTCGTCACGCTCGAGCCGGAGGACGGCGGCACGCGGGTCGTCCTGCGCCACCACGACCTGCCGGACGAGACCGAGCGGACCCACCACGGGCAGGGCTGGGAGCTCTACCTGCACCGGCTGGCCGCCGTGGTCGCCGGCGAGGACCCCGGCCCGGACCCCAACGCCTGACGCGTGCCCGGCGTCCTCCGCGCAGACCGGCGCGGGGCTACTCGTCGAGCTGCTGGCCGGCGAAGTACATGAGGGGGTCGCTGAGCAGCTCGACCTGGATGCCGTCCGGGTCCTTGAAGTACATCGACTCCGGGATGCCCAGGTCCGGGCCGGCGTAGGGCACCCCGGCGTCGTCGAGGCGGCGCTGCACCTCCTCCCACTTCTCGCGCGAGGCCGAGATGGCGAGGTGCTGCACGCCACCGATCGCCTCGACGACCTGGCCGAGGCCCAGGCCGGGGAAGTCGAAGAAGCCCAGCAGCGTCTTGTTGCCGACGTCGAAGAAGAAGTGCGAGGAACCGGGGTAGTCGCGGTTCTCGGTCAGCTCGACGAGCGGGAAGCCGAGCAGGTCCTGGTAGAAGCCGATGGTCTGTTCGACGTCGGAGCAGATCAGCGCGGCGTGGTGGATGCCGCGTGCGGTGCTCGGCGGCCGCTCGGCGACCGGCCGCAAGTGGGCCGCGCGCAGCTGCGCGCGGCGCTGCTCCAGCTCGACCAGCTCGTCCTCGGTGGGCGGCACAGGACCTCCGTCGTCGGGTTGCCGCCACTGTGCCCGGGACGGCGGCCCGGCGCCAGCCCCGGCGGCACCCACGGCCGTGGGGCCGCACCAGGCAGGCAGGTCTGGTGCGGCCCCGCGGCCGACGGTCAGGGGCACATGCGGACGTTCGGGTTGAAGTCCGCGTGGACGCCGGCCGGGTTGCCGCGCCAGATCCAGGCGTGCAGCGCCCAGATGCCGAGGGTGTCGTTGCGGTGGTAGTCCGCTCCGAACAGTCGCGGCGGGTTCGCGTCGGAGTACGGCGCGCCCTGCGGCACGACGTACTCGACGGCGACGAGCTGGTAGCGACCGTTGTGCGGCTCGTAGACGAGTACCTCGGGGTGGATCGCGTCGATGGTCGAGTCGATCAGGGAGAACTTGGCGAAGTGCTGCCCCATCCCGCTCGCCATACCGTCGTCGAAACACGGCAGGAACTGCTCGTAGTCCGCGGCCTGCGCCGTGGCCAGGTCGTGGAACTGCACGGTCGCCTGCCGGACCTGCGCGAGCGTCGACCGGTTCTCGGCAGTCGCGGCCGGTGCCGACACGAGACTGGCGACCAGGGCCATCCCGCCCGCGAGCGCGGCCAGCGCCGCGGGCCGTCGGCTCACGACCCCTCCTGCACCTGGTAGACCTCGGCCGCTACGAGACCGTGCGCCTCGCGGTGCACGGTCGACGCCGCGGCCGCCGACGGCGCCTCGGCCAGGCAGAAGATCTTGCCGGCGTTCTCGTCGACCCAGTAGCGCAGGTAGCGCACGTCGTGCTCGCCCTGCGCCTCAAGGTCGGCCAGGTGCGCCGCGGCGACGTCGTCGACGGTCACCGGGCCGTCGAGGGTGTGGACATCCATGTAGAGCGGCATCGCGCTCCCCTTCCTCGTTCGTGGTGGACGTCGTCCAGGGTCGTCGCGACGAGGGGCTGCGACATCGGGAGTGGCTCCCCATGTCGGGGCCGGGACCTACCTAGGTTGCGAAGTCGGCCGGACGGGGCGCGTTGCCAGCCCTGACTCGTTGCCTACCGGCCGGCCCCGGTCGGTCGACCGATGCGGCAGACGTTCAGCGGGCGGACGGGGCCGGAGTCGTCGTGCCCTTCTTCGTCGTGCCCTTCTTCGTCTTGCCGCTCGTCGTCGTGCCCTTCTTCGTGGTGCCCTTCGCCGTGCCCTTCGTCGTCGGGTCCTTCGTGCTGGCCTTCGGGGCCGCCGGCGTGGCCGTGGCGTGGGGCGCCGCTACCGGCGCCGGGCTGGCGGAGTCGACGCCGACCACCGGCAGCCGCGCCGACAGCGTGACGTCGGCGAAGTGGAAGGTCACCGGCACCAGGTCGCCAGGACGCACCGGCCGGTGCAGCCCACGCAGCGCGAGCCCCCGCCCGGCGTCCCCGAACGACACCCACCGCTTCGGCGGCAGCCGGACCGGCAGCACGGTCCCGCGCACCTCGACCCCGCTGGCGTACGGGCTCGTCACGGAGGTCAGCACGTGGTCGTCCGCGCTCTCGTTGTGCAGCCAGACGACGAGCTGGGTGCGGGTGCTGCGGCGGACCCAGTCACCGTCCGGCGCGGTCAGGTGCCCGGCGGTCAGCTCGATGCCGCCTACCCTCGGGTGCACGACGCCGTACGAGCGGTCGGCGGACAGGTAGGCCGTGGTGGCCACGACCGCGCATCCCAGCAGCACCAGGCTGGCCACCAGTCCGACTGCGGCTCTCCACGTGCGCGGCACCTGCATGACCTCCTCGTCCGGCAGCCCCGGGGGACGTAGGCCGGCGACGTCCGACGGCCTCCCGGTACGGCTGCCCGACGGCCCGGCGGGCATGCGCAGGGCCTCGTTGCAGTCCCGTGACGATCCGGTGACTACCCCTCGGGACGACGCGCGCCCCGAAGTCGGGTGCGTCCGGCGCGATCCCGCGAGTACCGTCCGCGAGGACACGCGGCGGAGAGGACGGGCCATGGTGACGACTCGCTCGGTGCTGCTGTTCGCCGCCGCCAGCCTCCCCCTGATCCTGTTCCCCGGCCCCTCGGTCGCGTTCATCCTCGCCACCACGCTGCGCGCCGGCCGCCGGTCCGGGCTGGCAGCGACTGCCGGCGTCGAGACCGGTTACCTCGTGCACGTGCTGGCCGCCGTCGTCGGTCTCTCGGCGGTCGTGGCCGCCAGCGCCGAGGCATTCACCGCGGTCAAGGTGCTCGGCGCGGCCTGGCTGGTCTGGCTCGCCGTGCAGTCGTGGCGCAGCGCCCGCCGCGAGGGCAGCACCAGCCTGGCCGAGCTGCGCCCGGCGGGGACACCGGAGACGCGACCGGGGGCGTCGTTCGTACGCGGCCTGCTGGTCGGTGCCCTCAATCCCAAGACGGCCGTGTTCTACCTGGCCTTCCTCCCGCAGTTCGTCGCCGACGGCGGTGGGCCGGCGTGGGCTCAGCTGCTGGTGTTCGGACTGCTGTTCATCGTCCTGGCCGCCTGCCTCGACTCGTGCTGGGCGCTGGCCGGCGGTTCGCTGCGCCGGGTGCTGCCGGCCGTGCGGATGAAGGTCGTCGACCGGGTCTCGGCCGGTGCCTTCGCGGTGCTCGCCGCCGTGCTGCTCAGCGCCCGCCGCGCGGGCGCCGCCGGCTGACCCCCGCGCCCGTATCCGGGTGATCCACAGCGGATCTGTTGGAATTTCTCCAGCGGATCCACTGTGGATCACGCGCGGATCCGCTGTGGATCACCTGCCGGGACGGTCAGACGACGGCCGGCTCCGGCTCGGCGGCCCGCTGCCCCGGCAGCTCGACAGCCGGGCCGGGCGCGGTGCCGTGGGCGTCGACCTGCGGCAGGAGCTTGTCCAGCCACGCGGGGAGGTACCAGTTGCGGGCGCCGAGCAGCGTCATCGTCGCCGGTACCAGGACCAGCCGCACGATCGTGGCGTCCACCGCGATCGCGGTCGCCAGCCCGATGCCGATCATCTTGATCGCGACGCCCGGGTCGAGGGCGAAGCCGAGGAACACCGCGACCATGATGAGCGCCGCCGAGGTGATGACGCGGGCCGTCGACGACAGGCCGGCGACCACGGACCCCTTGCTGTCGCCGGTGCGCAGGAACTCCTCGCGGACCCGGCTGAGCAGGAACACCTCGTAGTCCATCGACAGGCCGAAGAGGATCGCGAACATCAGTACCGGAACGTACGGCGCGATCGGCACCGCGTCGGGCAGGCCGAGCAGGTGGGCGCCGGTGCCGGTCTGGAACGCCAGCGTGATGACGCCGTACGCCGCCCCGATCGACAACAGGTTGACCAGGGCCGCCTTGACCGGCACGACGATCGACCGGAACGCGAGCATCATCAGGACGAACGACGCGGACAGGACGACCGCGACGATCTTCCACAGGTTCGCCGAGAGCCGGTCGGTGAAGTCGGTGACGCCCGGCGTGAAGCCGCCGAGCTCGACGCCGTCGGGCAGCTCGGCCCGCACCCGGTCGAGCAGCGCGATGGTCGCGTCGTCCTGCGGGCCGTGGGTCGGCGTGACCGTCATGACCGCGGCGGTGCCGTCGGGCGACAGCTGGGCCGGTGACACGGCGGCGACCCCGCGGGTCGCGGCGAGGTCGCCGGACAGCGCGGCGATGCCGTCCTGGCCGCCGACCTTCGTGACGTCCATGGCGACGAGCAGCGGGGCGTTGGTGCCGGGGCCGAATCCGTCGGCGACCAGGTCGTACGCCTTGCGGATGGTCGTCGACCCGGCCTCGTTGCCGGCGTCGGCGTTGCCGAGCTTCATGCCGAGTGCGGGCGCCGCGAGGGCGAGCAGCAGCACCGTCGTGCCGACGAGCCACGCGACCGGCCGGCCCGCGACGGTGCGCGCGAGGCGCGCCGCGGTCGGCGAGTGCGACGCCGTCGACTCGAGGTGGCCGGTGCGCCGGTCCTTCCTCCGGTAGACCCGCATGCCGGCCAGACCGAGCAGGGCGGGCAGCAGCGTGACGGCCGCGGCGACGATGAGCAGCACGACCAGCCCGGGGGCGTACCCCATGGCCCGGAAGTTCGGCACACCGGTGAAGAGCAGGCCGGACAGCGCGAGCAGGACGGTGCCGCCGGCGAAGACGACGGACTGGCCGGCGGTCGCGGTGGCCTCGGCGGCGGCGTCGGTCACGGACAGGCCGCGGGCCAGCGCGTCGCGATGCCGGGTGACGACGAACAGCGCGTAGTCGACGCCGACCCCGATGCCGATCATCGAGGCGAGGGTCGGCGCGATCGTCGTGACGTCGGCGAGCGCGGCGAGCAGGGTGACTCCGCCGGTGCCGATGCCGAGACCGACCAGGGCGATGCCGATGGGCAGCCCGGCCGCGACGAACGAGCCGAACGCGAGGAACAGGATCAGCATCGCGATGCCGATGCCGACCAGCTCGGCGGTGCCGCCGGGCCTGCCGATGTTCTCCGGCATCTGGCCGCCGAGCTCCACCTGGTAGCCGCGGTCGGTGAGGTCCGCGGCGGCGTCCCGGAGCTGGATCAGGCCGGCGTCGTCCGTGAAGTCGGTGACCGGGACGTCGTACTGCACGGTGAGGATCGCGGTAGCGCCGTCCCGGCTGACGACCGGCGCGGGCGACCTGCGAGACGTGGTCGACGGTGGTCGACAGGCTCTGCTGCGCGGACTCCAGAGCGCCCCGGTCGAGGGTGCCGCGGTCGGTGTGGACGACCACGCGGGCGTCGGCGCCGGCGAAGGCCGGGAACTTCTCCGACAGCAGGTCGGTGGCACGCTGGCTGCTGGTGCCGGGGATGACGTAGTCGTCGTTGAGGCTGCCGCCGAACGTGCCGGCCAGGCCGAGGACGACGACGGCGGCGGCCGCCCAGGCGCCGATGACGCGCCAGGGGTGGCGCGCGGCCGAGCCGCCGAGCCGGTGGAGGAAGCGGGACATGCGGTGCTCCTGCAGGGTGAGGTCTCCGGTGGGACCCACACCGTGCGCCGCCGGACGTGCGAGGCACTGATCACCGACTTGCAGCCGCACTTGCAACCCGCTTGGAGCGTCGACCGCCTCGTGCCCGGGCGCAGGGAACGACAGCGCCGCGCCGCCCGAGGTGACGGGCAGCGCGGCGCTGGGAGATCTCGGTGCGGGCGGTCAGCCCTCGGAGCGCTGGGTCGGGATGCCCGCCAGCAGGGCGCGCACCTCGGACTCGCGGTAGCGGCGATGGCCGCCGAGGGTGCGGATCGAGGTGAGCTTGCCGGCCTTGGCCCAGCGGGTGACCGTCTTCGGGTCCACGCGGAACATGGTGGCGACCTCGGCAGGGGTCAACAGGGGCTCAGCGTCGGGCGTTCGCGTCGTCATGGGGCCGTTTCCTTCAGCCTCGATGGGTAAGGTCCAAGAGTCCTCGGATCTCTCCACCAATGGTGCCCGATGGGCGGGATGTCCGAAATGGCCCGAACGGGCCATACCCGGCATGGCCACGCGGGACTAGACCGAGCGCCCGTCCGGGTGGCTCAGCGTGACGATCGCCGCGTCGGTCCCCGCGTGCAGCCGGGCCATCGGTACTCAAGCGCTCACGGTGCGTGACCGACGGGGGTGGGCTCAGTTCGCGTGCTCGAAGACCGCCACGGCCGCCCACCGGTCCGCCACCGACCGGTAGGTGAGCATCGCGCCCTCCTCGTCACCGGCGGCGAGCGCCGCCACGGAGGCGGCCACGTCGGCGACCGAGGTGTCCGAGGCGACGCCGTCGGGCCCGAGCAGCCGGGCCAGGCCCGCGTAGTCCAGCTCCAGCCAGGACCGCGCGTGGAACTCCTCCAGCCAGCGGCCCAGCTCCTCCACCTCCTCGACGACGTCGAGGTCGCCGAGATGCAGGGTGAGGGTGCGCAGCGCCCGGGCGACGCGGCGGCGGGCGGCCGACATCCGCGTGCGGTGCACGACGGTGGGCACCCCTGCGGGACCGGCGCCGTCGGCCTCCCCGGCGAGGACCCGGTCGGCCGGGGCGAACGGGACGAACCACGGGAGCGGCACGGACCAGGTTGCGGTGAGGATGCGCAGCGCGGAGCCGACCTCGGCCTCGCCCCACGCCTGGTGGTCGGCCTCGGCACGGGCCAGCGACGCCGGCGGAACGAAGGCGTGCAGGACCGGGTCGGGCAACCCGTCGCGGAACTGGCCGAGCGCGACCCATGACCGCAACCGGGTCTGGATCGGGCAGACGTGCAGCAGCCCCTCGACCTCGAGGACGAATGCGTCCCGCGCCTCGTCGGTGGGCACCGGCCGCGGGGGCACCGAGATCACGCCGGCCAGCGACGTGCGGTGCTCGGCGACCAGCCGGTCCGCGCGGGCCACCGCCCGCGCGCCGTCGCGGGCGTACTCCTCCCACCCGGTGCGCTCCTCGCCGGAGAACGCGGTGAGCGGCTCGTAGACCCGCAGGTAGGCGGCGTACGGATGCGGGACCTTGCCCTGGGAGCCCCCGGAGCCCTGACGTCGCGGCACGCCCTGACCCTACGGCTCGTAGGGTGACCCGGTGCCGCAGCCCATCGCCCGTCCCGTCAGCCACTCCCTCCGGGGGCCCGTCTTCGGCCCCCACCCGGGCGCGCGGCAGGCGCACGAGCAGGTGGTGTTCGGCGCCGACGACCCGACCGGGATGCGGGTGATCGTCGGCATCTACTCGACGGCGCTCGGGCCGGCACTCGGTGGCACCCGGTTCTACCCCTACGCCGACGAGGCGGCCGCCCTGACCGACGTCCTCGAGCTGTCGCGGGCGATGGCCTACAAGAACGCACTGGCCGGCCTCGACCACGGCGGTGGCAAGGCCGTCATCGTCGGCGACCCGGCCACCGACAAGTCCGAGGCGCTGCTGCTCGCCTACGGGCGCTTCCTCGACGGGCTCGGCGGGCGGTACGTCACCGCCTGCGACGTCGGCACCTACGTCGCGGACATGGACGTCGTCGCGCGCGCGACCCGGTTCGCGACCGGGCGGTCCCCCGAGAACGGCGGCGCCGGGGACTCGTCGGTGCTCACGGCGTACGGCGTGTTCCAGGGGATGCGCGCCGGGGCGGAGCACCTCTGGGGCACGCCGACCCTCGCGGGCCGCACCGTCGGCATCGCCGGCGTGGGCAAGGTCGGCCGGCACCTCGCGGCGCGCCTGGTCGAGGACGGCGCGACCGTGGTGGTCACCGACGTGTCCGAGACGGCAGTCGCCGCGGTCACCGCCGCGCAGCCGTCGGTGCAGGTCGTCGACGACACCGACGCGCTGGTCGCCGCTGACCTCGACGTCTACTCGCCGTGCGCCCTGGGGCACGCCCTGACCGACCAGGTGGTGGCGACGCTGTCCGCCCGCCTGGTCTGTGGCGGGGCCAACAACCAGCTGGCGCACCCGGGGGTGGAGGTGCTGCTGGCCCGGCGCGGCATCCTCTACGCCCCGGACTACTGCGTGAACGCCGGCGGCGTGATCCAGGTCGCCGACGAGCTGCACGGCTTCTCCTTCGAGCGGGCCCGCGCGAAGGCCGGGGAGATCTTCGCGACCACCGCCCGGGTGCTGGCGACCGCCGCCGACGAGGGGATCTCGCCGGCCACGGCGGCCGACCGGCTGGCCGAGCGCCGGATGGACGCGGCGGTCCGGCCGGCCTGACCGGGGCCGACGGCGGCCCGACCGGCGACCTCGAGGTCCAGCGGCCGGACCACCGGCTCGGCGGGATGCCGGAACACCCGGGCGCCATGTACCGTTGCACCCACGAAGAGACACTGAACCCGGGGCCGCCACGCGCTGGCCGCCCCGTTGACTCATGAGGGGGTCGAGCCATGGGGCGCGGCCGAGCCAAGGCGAAGCAGACCAAGGTCGCTCGCGAGCTGAAGTACAGCTCGCAGGGCACCGATTTCGCGGCGCTGCAACGCGAGCTCGCATCCGGTTCCGTCGAGCGGTCGGACATGACCGAGACGGAGAAGGACGAGTACGACCAGTGGGCAGCCGGCGAGAGCCGCTGACCCCACCCACCACCCTCTGCGCGCCACCGCACCCCGCCTGCGCCGACCCCAGTTGATCACGGTCCCGTGATCGACTGGGGTCAACAGTGGCGTGCATGCCGCTGTCGACCCCAGGACGCCACGGTCGGGCCCGGATCCAGTGACGGCCTCGCCGGATCGGGCCACGTCACGAGCGCGTCCGGGAGGGTCAGGACGGGTGGCTGCCGTGCAGCGTGGCGGTGCCGCTCGCCGTCGCGGACCTCGCCGGCGACCCAGGCCGGCAGTCCGCGGCCGGTGAGCAGCGCCACCGCGGCGTCAACGGCGTCGGCCGGCACCACGGCCACCATGCCGACGCCCCGGTTGAGAGTGCGCTCCAGCTCGTCCTCGGCGATGCCCCCCACCTCCTGCACCACGCCGAACACCGGCTGCGGGGTCCACGTGCCGCGGTCGACGTGCGCCGACAGGTGCGGGGGCAGGACCCGGGCGAGGTTCGCGGCGAGCCCGCCGCCGGTGACGTGGCTCATCGCGTGCACCTCGACCCCGGCGACCAGCGCAAGGGCGTCGAGCGCGTAGATACGGGTCGGCTCGAGCAGCTCGTCGACCAGCGGGCGACCCAGCTCGGGCACCTCCCGGTCCAGCGCCCAGCCGGCGCCGGCCGACGAGAGCAGCACGTGCCGCACGAGGGAGTAGCCGTTGGAGTGCAGCCCGGACGACGCCATCGCGACGAGCACGTCGCCGGCCCGGACCCGGTCCGGCCCCAGCAGGGCATCGGCCTCGACGACACCCGTCGCGGCACCGGCCACGTCGTACTCGTCCGGGCCGAGCAGCCCCGGGTGCTCGGCGGTCTCGCCACCGACCAGCGCGCAGCCGGCAAGGACGCAGCCCTCCGCGATCCCCTTGACGATGCTCGCGATGCGCTCCGGCACGACCTGGCCGCAGGCGATGTAGTCGGTCATGAACAGCGGCTCGGCACCGCACACCACGAGGTCGTCGACGACCATGCCGACCAGGTCGTGGCCGATGGTGTCGTGCCGGTCGGCGGCCGCCGCGATGGCGACCTTGGTGCCGACGCCGTCGGTGGAGGTCGCCAGCAGCGGCCGACGGTAGGACGTCAGCGCGCTGGCGTCGAACAGCCCCGCGAAGCCGCCGATGCCGCCGACCACCTCGGGGCGGGACGCCTTCGCGACCCAGGCCTTCATCAGCTCGACGGCGCGGTCGCCGGCCTCGATGTCGACGCCGGCGGCGGCGTAGCTCGCGCCCTTCGGGGCGGTCACGGGCGGGTGAGCGCGTCGGCGGCGCCGGCCCCGCCGAGCAGCGTGGCGGGCTCGACCTCGAGCAGGTGCTTGCCGAGCAGCTCGGGCTCGGGCAGCTCGACCGGGTAGACCCCGTCGAAGCAGGCGCGGCAGAGGTTCTCCGTCGGCTGCTCGGTGGCGGCCACCAGCCCCTCGAGCGAGATGTACGCCAGCGAGTCGGCGTCGATGGAGGTGCGGATCTCGTCGATGGTGAGACCGTTCGCGATCAGCTCGGCCGGCGAGGCGAAGTCGATGCCGTAGAAGCAGGGCCACTTCACCGGGGGCGAGGAGATGCGGACGTGCACCTCGGCGGCGCCGGCCTCTCGCAGCATCCGCACCAGGGCACGCTGGGTGTTGCCGCGCACGATCGAGTCGTCGACCACGACCAGCCGCTGGCCGGCGATCACCTCGCGCAGCGGGTTGAGCTTGAGCCGGATGCCGAGCTGCCGGATGGTCTGGCTGGGCTGGATGAAGGTGCGGCCGACGTAGGAGTTCTTCACCAGGCCGAGGCCGTAGGGGATGCCGCTGCCCTGCGAGTAGCCGACCGCGGCGGGCGTGCCGGACTCCGGCACCGGGATCACGAGGTCGGCGGCGGCCGGGGCCTCCTCGGCGAGCTTGCGACCGACCTCGACCCGGGTGGCGTGCACCGACCGGCCGGCGATCTTGGTGTCCGGCCGGGCCAGGTAGACGTACTCGAACAGGCAGCCCTTCGGCTCGGCCACCGCGAACCGCGACGACCGCAGGCCGTGCGCGTCGATCGCGATCAGCTCGCCGGGCTCGATCTCGCGCACCTGCGCCGCGCCGACGATGTCCAGCGCCGCGGTCTCGCTGGCGACGACCCAGCCCCGCTCGAGCCGGCCGAGCACCAGTGGCCGGATGCCCTGCGGGTCGCGGGCGGCGTACAGCGTCTCCTCGTCCATGAAGACCAGCGAGAACGCGCCACGCAGCTGCGGCAGCACCTCGAGCGCCGCCTGCTCCAGCGAGTGGTCGGGGTACGACGCCAGCAGGGCCGTGACGATCTCGGTGTCGGTGGTGGAGTGCAGCGCGGAGTGGTGGGCACGCATGCCGTCGCGCCAGCGACGGGTCTCCTCGGCGGTGGGCGCCGCGCCCTCGTAGGTGAGCTGGCCGCTCTCGGCCGCGCGCTTCTCGACCAGCTCGAGCAGGTCGCGGGTGTTGGTGAGGTTGCCGTTGTGGCCCAGCGCGATGGAGCCGCTCGCCGTGGACCGGAAGGTGGGCTGGGCGTTCTCCCACACGCTGGATCCGGTGGTCGAGTAGCGGGTGTGGCCGATCGCGAGGTGGCCGCGCAGGGCGCCGAGGTGCCCCTCGTCGAAGACCTGCGCCACCAGGCCCATGTCCTTGTAGACGAGGATCTGCGAGCCGTTGCTCACCGCGATGCCGGCCGACTCCTGGCCGCGGTGCTGCAAGGCGTACAGGCCGAAGTAGGTGAGCTTCGCGACCTCGGTGGGGTCGTCGCCGGAGCGGTCCCCCGTCCAGACGCCGAAGACCCCGCAGGAGTCCTGGGGTCCGCGGTCGGAGGGGTCGAGGTCGAGGTTCAGCCGTCCGTCGCCACCGGGCACGGCCCCGAGTCTACGGGGCTGCCGACGCGCTTCCGGACGACCGACGCTCGCGTCCCGCCTGCCGAACCAGCTGCCTGAGCGAAGTGGCCCCGCTCGACGACCGCTTTCCGGCTGCCTGCCGGGGCCGCTTCGCTCTCGCCCCGTCCGTGAGCCCGCTCAGGATCGTCGACGGCCCTCGAGGAGGACGGCCACGGCACCGCCGAGCAGGGCACCGATCCCGGCCAGCAGCGCGCAGAGGTACGCGAGCAGCCGGCGGGGGTCGTCCACGGTCGAGCCGGGACCGAACGCGAGCACCAGGGCGGCGACCAACCCGACGACCGCACCGGTGACCAGGAAGGCCGCGTAGCGCGGGCTGCGGCGGGTTCGTGGCACGGTCCGAGCGTACGGTCCCCGCGAGCACCCGCACCCGGTGGCCGTGGCCGCGGCGTGGCCGCGGTGTGGCCACGGCGCCGCCCTCACCGCCCGAATGTGCGGCGACACACCGGACGCGCCGGCGGCGCGGTGTGTCGGCGCACAAAGGATCTTGGGCGGGGCGGGGGCCGGGGGAACGATGGCGGGCTAGGGGTGGCGGGCTAGAGCCGGCCGCCGGCCGGGTCGGCGGACACCCGCTGGGCCAGCCAGACCGGCACCACCGAAAGAAGGACGAGCAGGGCCGCGACCACCGCGACGACCGGTGCCTGGTTCGGCCGCGCCAGGTTCGAGAAGATCCACAGCGGCAGGGTCTGCACCCGCGGGCCGGCGGTGAAGGTCGTGACGATGATCTCGTCGAACGACAGCGCGAACGCGAGCAGACCGCCGGCGAGCAGGGCCGAGCGCATGGCCGGGAAGGTCACCAGCCGGAAGGTCTGGAACACGTCGGCGCCGAGGTCCATCGATGCCTCCTCGAGGGAGCCGCCGGTACGCCGCAGCCGTGCGAGCACGTTGTTGTAGACGACCACCACGCAGAACGTGGCGTGGCCGACGATGACCGTGAACATGCCGAGGTTGATGCCGATCGGCGTCAGCGTCGTGGTGATGGCGTTCGACAGCGCGATGCCGGTGACGATGCCCGGCAGGGCGATGGGCAGGACGACCAGGATCGACACGGCATCGCGGCCGAAGAACCGGTAGCGCCCGACGGCGAACGCCGCCATCGTCCCCAGAACCAGCGCGACGGCGGTCGCACCGAGCCCGGCCTTCACCGAGGTCGCCAGCGCGGCCCGCGCACCCGGGTTGTCCCAGGCCCGGTGCCACCACTCGAGGGTGTAGCCGCTCGGTGGCCAGCCGAACGTCTTGTCGGTGTTGAACGACGAGATCACCACGACGAGCAGCGGCACGTAGACGACGCCGAGCCCGAGCGTCATGACGGCGGCGAGGGCGGCGCGAGCACCGCGGGACAACGTCATCGCGCGTCTCCGGGGTGTACGCGCAACGGCGGGCGTAGCGCCCGGCGGAGAGCAGCGCAACCGGGCCGCGAGCGAGGTCGTGGGGTGGTCACAGGTTGTCCAGGGCGCCGGTGCGGCGGACACCGAGCAGGAAGACCACCATGATCAGGACGGGGACGGCGGCCAGCGCCGCGGCGAGCGGCAGGTTGTTCGCCGCCCCGGAGTTGCCCTGGATCAGGTTGCCGAGCAGCTGGCTCTTGCCGCCGACGATCTGCACGGTGATGTAGTCGCCGAGGCTGAGGGAGAACGTGAAGATGGCGCCCGCGACGACGGCCGGGAACGCCAGCGGTGCCACCACCGACCGGAAGGTGCGCCCGGCCTTCGCGCCGAGATCGCCGGACGCCTCCAGCAGCGAGTCGGGCAACCGCTCCAGCCCGGCGTAGACCGGCAGGATCATGTACGGGAGCCACAGGTAGGACAGGACGATCACCGTGGCCGGCAGCCCGAAGCCGGGGCCATGCATCCCGAACGGCGCGAGCGCCCAGTTGACGACGCCGTGGCCGGCCAGCATCGACCGCCACGCGTAGGCCTTCACCAGGTAGCTCGCCCACAGCGGGGTGAGCACGGCGACCACCAGCAGCCGGCGCGCCCGCGGCGAGGCGACCTTGGCCATGTAGAACGCCATCGGGAAGGCCAGCACCGCGCAGATCACCGTCACCGACAGCGCGACGAGCACGGTGCGCACGATGACCGTGCGGTACGTCGAGCTGCTGAGGACGTCGCGGAAGTTGTCCAGCGTGACGGTCTTCACCACGTTGCCGGTGAAGACGTCGGTGGACCAGAACGCCGACAGCAGGAGGACGGCGAGCGCGCCGAGGTACACCACGACGAGCACGAGCATCGGCGCCGCGAGCAGCAGCAGCAGCCGCAGCCTGGGGTGCCGGTGCAGCACGCTCGAGAGCCGCCGGGGGGTGGCACGCACCCCGACGGCTCCCGCGCGCGCAGCCTTCACCGTCGTTCCTGGCCTCGACGCGTCTAGCCCTTGATCTCCTGCCACGCGGTCGTCCAGTCGCCGTAGTCCTTGCACTGGGTGTCGGTACGGCCGTCGAGGCACTGCGTGATCGGGGTGTTCCAGTACCAGACCTGGTCGAAGTAGGCCTCGTCGCTGGCGTGGAACGTGTCGCAGAACGACTTGTCCGACGTCTCGGCGCAGGACTTGCTGTTCGCCGGCGCCTCGCCGAACCACTCGGCCACCTCGGCGTTCACCTTCGGGCTGATGATGTGGTTCATCCAGAGGTAGGCGCAGTTCTTGTGCTGGCTCTTGGTCGCGACCATCCAGGTGTCCGACCAACCGGTGGACCCCTCGCTCGGCAGCACCGCCTTCACCTTGGCCTTCTCGGCCTCCGCGAGGTTCGCGATGATCTGCCAGGTCGTGCCGACGACCGAGTCGCCGTTCTTGAACGCCTGGATCTCCTTGGTGTAGTCCGACCAGTACTCGCCGATGTTCGCGTTCTGCGCCTTGAGCAGGTCGACCGCGGCGGCGAACTGCTTGTCGTCGAGGGCGTAGGGGTTCTTGATGCCGAGGTCGGGCTTGGTCTTCATGAGGTACAGCGCGGCGTCGGCGATGTAGATCGGCGAGTCGTACGCCGTCACCTTTCCCTTGTAGTCGCCGGCACCGTCGAAGACGACGCTCCACGACGTCGGCGCCGGTGACACCGCGTCGGTGTTGTACATGAGCAGGTTCGCGCCACGGCCGTGGGGGATGCCGTAGGAGACGCCCTGGACGCTGTTCCAGGCCTTCATCTTCAGACCGTCGAACACGTCGGCGTAGTTGGGCACGAGGTCGGTGTTCACCGGCTCGACGTCACCCGAGGCGATCAGCCGCAGCGACGCGTCGCCGGACGCCGACACCACGTCGTACTGCCCGGTCTTCATGAGGTTGACCATGTCGTCGGAGGTCGGCGCGGTCTTGACGCTGACCTGGCAGCCGGTCTCCTTCTCGAACGGCGTGACCCAGTCGACCGAGGGGTCGGTGGAGCCGTCCTCGGCGTAGCCGGCCCAGGCCACGATGTTGAGCTCGCCCTCACCGGTGCCGAGCGTGTCCAGCGCCTTGAGCTTCGGCGGCGTGAACGCCTGCCCGGCCGCCTCGTTACCGCTGCCGGTGGCGCCCGTGGTCTTGCCGCCGCCGCCGCCGCTGCTGCCCCCGCACGCGACGAGCGCGAGCATGGCCGCGGCGGAGATCGCGACGAGTCGTCGATTGCCGGTCATCTGGTCCCTCCCTGGTCGGCCGTGCCCCGCGCACGGTCCTGGTGAACTGCCTGATCTGCCTGGTCTGCCTTATCTGCCTGGACTACGTGCTCTGCCGTGCCCGCCGGACCTCCCGGCCCGGCGGTGCTGCTGCCGTCGTGCACATCTGCGCCACCGGTCACCCGGTAGACGTGCTCGCGGGCGAAGCCGACCCGCACCCGGTCGCCGCGGCCGGGCACGGCGTCGCTCGCCCCGGTGTTCTGCACGAGGACCGTGAGGTCGGCGCCGGCGTCCAGCCGCACCAGGACCCGCGTCGCGACACCGGTGTAGACCACCTCGCTGACGACGCCCTCGGCGGTGACGTCCTCGGGGTCGGCGGCACCTGCCGGTGCGAGCCGCAGCTTCTCCGGGCGCACCGAGGAGGGCGCCGGGTCGCCGAGGACCGCCTGCGCGACGGCGCCGCTGAGGAGGTTCGAGGTCCCGACGAAGCCTGCGACGAAGGCCGAGGCGGGCCGCTCGTACACATCGCGCGCCGTGCCCACCTGCTCGATCCGGCCCTGGTGGAAGACCGCGATGCGGTCACTCATCGTCAGGGCCTCCTCCTGGTCGTGGGTGACGAAGACGAAGGTGATGCCGACGTCGCGCTGAATCGCCTTGAGCTCGACCTGCATCTGCTCGCGCAGCTTGAGGTCGAGGGCGCCGAGCGGCTCGTCGAGCAGCAGCACTCGAGGCCGGTTGACGAGGGCCCGGGCCAGCGCGACCCGTTGGCGCTGGCCGCCCGAGAGCTGGCCGGGGCGCCGCGACCCGAAGCCGTCGAGCCGGACGCTCTCGAGGGCCTCGGTCGCCCGCGCGCGGCGCTCGGCGCGGCCGACGCCCTTGACCTTGAGCCCGTAGGCGACGTTCTCCTGCACGGACATGTGCGGGAACAACGCGTAGTCCTGGAAGACGGTGTTGACGTCGCGGTCGAACGGCGCGTCGCGGGTCACGTCGCGGCCGCCGAGGTGGACCTCGCCGGAGGTGGGCCGCTCGAAACCGGCGATCATCCGCAGCACGGTGGTCTTGCCGGAGCCGGACGGGCCGAGCATGGCGAAGAACTCGCCGTCCGCGACCTCGAGGTCGACCGAGTCGACGGCGACGACGTCGTCCTCGCCGCGCGCCGGAAAGACCTTGCGCAGGCCGACGAGCCGCACGGCGGCCTCAGCCGTCATGGTCGGCACGCACCTCCGCCACCACAGACCTGCACGGCGCACACGCTAGCGGCCAGACGGCCCTCTGGGAACGGATTCCGTCGTCACAGGGAGGTCACACCGTCGAAATCGTGGCGGATCACCACACGGTCGAGCGGTTCCGCAGCGAGGCGCGACGCGCTCAGACCAGGTCGGAGCCGACCTCGACCAGGGTGCGGGCGGCCCGGGTGATACGCCAGGACGGCACCCGGCTGCCGAACTCGACGGTGAGCCCCTTGCCGCGCGTGCGGTGGTTGACCCAGCCGGTGAACGTCCCGTAGCAGACCCCGGTGCAGTGGAAGTCGGTCACCGGCAGCCTCATCCCGGCCGCCACCTCGTGGACCAGCGACCTCGCCCCGTCCTGCGCCCCCACACCGAACAGCGGCTGGTGGAACACCACAGTCAACCAGGGGTCCAGCCTTCGGTGCAGGGCACGCAGGGCCTGGCTCTCCGGCTCGGAGAGGTACGCCGGGCCGCTCCACGTCGCGCTGCGGGGGCTGGTCCGCCACCGGTAGGGGAAGTTGCGGTTGAGGTCGACGCCATGGGCGTTGGTGCGCCGGTCGTCCGCGGTGCCGTCCGGGTTGACCGTCGCGACCAGCCAGAGGTCCAGGTCTGCGGGCAGGTGCGTGCGGTCCCGCAGCCGCCGCACGACCCGCATCCCGGCCCGCTCGTCGCCGTGGATGCTCCCGATCACCAGCAGCGTGCGGGCGGCGCCCTCGCGGGCCCGGTGGATCGCCACGATCGGCCGGCCCTCGACCGACGTCCCGACGACCTCGCGGGTGGTGACGACGCCGGCGGGCGCGGGCTGGTCGTCCGCCACCGCCGGACCCGTCACCAGCACGCCGGACGTCAGAGCGGCCACGGCGGTCACCAGGGTCAACGCCGCGATCAGCGCGGACGGCCGGGCGGTGGGGCGGCGCGGGCTCACGGCGCCAGCGTCTCAGACGAGCGGGAGGAATGCGGACAGGTCGGCGCGCCCGCCACTCGCCCGCGCGAGTCCCTCGGCCACCGCCGCCTCCCACGTGCTGCCGCCGGTCGCCAGCGACACCCAGGTCATCGGGTCCAGCTCGACGACGTTCGGCGGGGTGCCGCGGGTGTGCCGAGGACCTTCGACGCACTGCACCGCGCCGTACGGCGGCACCCGCACCTCGACCGAGCGGCCGGGCGCCTGCGCAGCGAGCTCCTCCAGCAGGAAACGCACGGCGTCGCGCAGGTCGGTGTCCTCGAGGGTGTGCGCCTCGAGGACCCGGGCGAGCGCGGCGCGTCCCACCGCGGGGTCGGTACGCCGCTTCGCGGGCACGTCAGCCCGCCGCGGTCCGGGCCACGCCGAGGTCGGCCAGCGCCGCGACCGCGACGGCCGTCACGGCGTCCCGCTCGGCGGCCGGGACCTCGGGCAGCATCTCGTCCCAGAGCGTCAGGAACGAGCCCCGGAGCTGGAGCATCCCGGCGGGGCGGCCGAAGAGGAACAGGTGCAGGTGGGCGCCGCCGTCGCCGAACCGGTAGACGTGCACGCGGGCCACCAGGTCGAGCGCCCCCACGGCCCGTGCGACGCGGTTGGTCAGCACACCGAGCTCGGCCGCCATCGCGTCGTCGAGGTCGCCGAGGTCGAGGTGGTCGCGCGGCTGCAGCATGACGGCGAACGGCACCTGCGCGTCGGTGAGCGGGACGAGGGTCCAGCGGTCGTTCGCCCACACCGCCCCCTGGTCCGGGTTCGCGCAGCGCCAGCACTCGACGCCGCCCTCGCCCGACCGCGGGGGCTCCGGCAGCGTCAGGGGCTCGAGCGGCTTCACGACCAGCGACTCGTGCTCGAACGGGAAGATGTCCCAAACCGACTGCGGCGGTGGCGGCAGCCGGCGGCCGTCGTCGGCGTGCGCGAGCGCACGGGCGTAGAACTCCTGCGGCGTCGGGATGCTCACGCCGCCGAGCCTAGGACGGCCGGCCGACGCCTCATCCGGCGCGGCAGGTAGGCTGCCGCGTCGTCCCGCTCGCCGGGGCGCACGCGGGCGTAGCTCAACCGGCTAGAGCGCCACCCTTCCAGGGTGGAGGTGTTGGTTCGCGACCAGCCGCCCGCTCCACAGGACCTCGTTCGCGACGTGAGTCCCCGACACGCCAGGTGCCGTACCGGCGTGTCGGGGAACCTGGTCGCAAACGATCTTCGGGTGTGGGCCGGGTCAGCCGAACAGGGCGGGCAGGGTGCCCTCGTGCGCGGTGCGCAGCTCGGCAAGGCTGATCGCGAAGGACCCTTCGACCACGAGCGCGTCGCCGCCGGTGTGACCGATGACCGTCGCCGGCACGCCGTAGGACGAGGCGCGGGCGAGCAGGTCGTCGACCCGGTCGGCGGGCAGCGAGACCACGGCCCGGGCGACCGACTCCGAGAGCAGCGCGACGAACGGGTCGCCCTCGACGGTCACCGTCGCGCCGATGCCACGGCGCAGCGCCATCTCGACCAGCGTCTGCACCAGGCCGCCGTCCGAGACGTCGTGCGCGGCGCTGACGAGCGACCCCGCGGCCGCCTCGGCCATCAGCCGGCCGAGCGCCCGCTCGGCCGCGAGGTCGACCCGCGGCGGCAGGCCGCCGAGGTGGCCGTGCACGTGGTGCGCCCACTCCGAGCCCCCGAGCTCGTCCCGGGTCTCGCCGAGCAGGACCACCGACTCCTTCTCGGCACCGAAGCCGATCGCGACCCGGCGGCGGACGTCGTCGACGACCCCGAGGACGCCGACCACCGGGGTCGGGTTGATCGCCACGTCGCCTGTTTGGTTGTAGAAGCTCACGTTGCCACCGGTCACCGGGACACCGAGCTCGAGGCAGGCGTCGGCCAGGCCACGGGTCGCCTCGGCGAACTGCCACATCACGTCGGGGTCCTCCGGCGAGCCGAAGTTGAGGCAGTCGGTGACGGCGAGCGGCCTGGCGCCGCTGACGGCGACGTTGCGGTAGGCCTCGGACAGCGCGAGCTGCGCACCGGCGTAGGGGTCCAGCTTGGCGAAGCGGCCGTTGCCGTCGGTGGCCAGCGCGACGCCGAGGTGGGTGGCCTCGTCGACGCGCACGACCCCGGCGTCCTCGGGCTGGGCCAGTACGGTGTTGCCGAGGACGTAACGGTCGTACTGGTCGGTGACCCACGACTTCGACGCGAGGTTGGGCGCAGCCACCAGGTCGAGCACGGTCGCGCGTAGCTCGTCGCCGGTCGCCGGACGCGCGAGCGAGGACGGGTCGTCGGCCTGCAGCGCGTCCTGCCAGGACGGCCGGGCGTAGGGGCGCTCGTAGACCGGGCCGTCGTGCGCCACCGACCGCGGCGGCACGTCGACGATGGTGTCGCCGTGCCACTGCACGGTGAGCCGGCCGGAGCCGTCGACCTCGCCGATGACGGTGGCGAGCACGTCCCACTTCGCGCAGATGTCGAGGAAGGCGTCGAGCTTGGCGGGCTCGACCACGGCGCACATGCGCTCCTGCGACTCGCTCATGAGGATCTCCTCGGGAGCGAGCGACGAGTCGCGCAGCGGTACGCGGTCGAGCCACACGGTCATGCCGCCGTCACCGGCCGAGGCGAGCTCGGAGGTGGCGCACGACAGGCCGGCGCCGCCGAGGTCCTGGATGCCGACGACGAGGTCGGCCGCGAAGACGTCGAGGCAGCACTCGATGAGCACCTTCTCCATGAACGGGTCGCCGACCTGCACCGCCGGACGCTTCGTGGGATGGGCGTCGTCGAAGGTCTCCGACGCCAGCACAGAGACCCCGCCGATACCGTCGCCGCCGGTCGCGGCGCCGAAGAGCACGATGAGGTTGCCGCTGCCACTGGCGAAGGCGAGCTTGATGTCCTCGTGCCGCACCACGCCGACGCACAGCGCGTTGACGAGCGGGTTGCCGGCGTACGACTGGTCGAAGACCACCTCGCCGCCGATGTTGGGCAGGCCGAGGCAGTTGCCGTAGCCGCCGATCCCGGCGACGACGCCGGGCAGCACCCGACGGGTGTCCTCGGCGTCGGCCGGGCCGAACCGCAGCGGATCCATCACCGCGACCGGCCGGGCGCCCATCGACATGATGTCGCGGACGATGCCGCCGACGCCGGTGGCGGCACCCTGGTACGGCTCGACGTAGGACGGGTGGTTGTGGCTCTCGACCTTGAAGGTGACGGCCCAGCCCTGGCCGATGTCGACGACGCCGGCGTTCTCGCCGATCCCCACCAGCATGGCGTCGGTCTCGGGGGCCTTGTCGCCGAACTGGCGCAGGTGCACCTTGCTCGACTTGTACGAGCAGTGCTCGCTCCACATGACGGAGTACATCGCCAGCTCGGCGCTGGTCGGGCGGCGACCGAGGATCTCGCGGATCCGCTGGTACTCGTCGTCCTTGAGCCCCAGCTCGCGGTACGGCTGCTCGGTCTCGGGCGTCGCCTCGGCGTGCTTGACGGTCTCAGACACCGACGAGGCCCTTCAGGACGGAGGTGAAGAAGCCGAGGCCGTCGGTGCTCGGTCCGGTGAGGTCCTCGACCGCGTGCTCCGGATGCGGCATCAGCCCGACGACGTTGCCGCGGTCGTTGGCGACCCCGGCGATGGCGCGGTAGGAGCCGTTCGGGTTGTCGCCCAGGTAGCGCGCCACGACCCGGCCCTCGGACTCGAGCCGGTCGAGGGTCGCGTCGTCGGCGACGTAGCCGCCCTCGCCGTTCTTCAGCGGTACGACGATCTCCTGGCCCACGTCGTAGGCCGAGGTCCACACGGTCGAGGAGGACTCGATCCGCAGCCCCTGGTCCCGACAGACGAACTTGCGGTGGTCGTTGCGGATCAGCGCACCCGGCAGCAGGTGCGACTCGCACAGCACCTGGAAGCCGTTGCAGATGCCGAGCACCGGCAGTCCGCCCTTCGCCGCGTCGACCAGCGGCTCCATGACCGGCGCGAACCGGGCGATGGCCCCGCAGCGCAGGTAGTCGCCGTAGGAGAAACCGCCGGGCAGCACCACGGCGTCGACGCCGTGCAGGTCGGCGTCGGCGTGCCAGAGCCGGACCGCCTCGCCACCGGCGAGCGAGACCGCGCGGGCGGCGTCGCCGTCGTCGAGGCTGCCGGGGAACGTGACGACCCCGACCCGCAGGCCGTCGGTCATCAGGCCTCCTCGACCCGGACCGTGAAGTCCTCGATGACCGGGTTCGACAGCAGGGTCTCGGCGGCACCGCGGATCTGCGCCAGCCGCTCCTCGGTCACCTCGCCCTCGACCTCGAGCTCGAAGCGCTTGCCCTGGCGGACGGCCGCGATGCCGTCGTAGCCGAGGCGGGGGAGGGCCTGGTGCACAGCCTTGCCCTGGGGGTCGAGGATCTCGGGCTTGAGCATGACGTCGACGACGACGCGGGCCATCCGGGCGCTCCAGGCGTTTGGCGGGCGAGAGGCAGGTCAGCGGTGCACCTCAGACTACCGGCGGCCGGACCGCCGGCGCCGGTGCCACAGACCGCAACCATGATCGTTTGCGACATGGGTCCCGGACCCGCCGCCCCGGCCCGCGGCGAGTCCGGGAAGAATGTCGCAAACGATCCCTCCTGGAGCGCGGCGGCGTAGCAGGAACTGCGAGACACCACCCCGGACGTGACACGGGGTGCCTACGATCACGGCCATGACTCCCGGCCTCCGCCCACGCCGCACCCTCGCCGCCGCGCTCACCGTCGTCGCCGTCGCCGCACTCGCCGCCTGCGCGCCCGCGGACGACTCGACCGACACCGCCGGCACCACCACCTCGCCCTCGCCCTCGGCCTCGAGCTCCGGCTCGGCGAGCGAGACGCCGGACGCGTGCGCGAAGGACGCCTTGCAGACCGCTACCGCGGGGACCCTGACCATCGCCACCGACAAGCCGGTGTACGAGCCGTGGTTCGTCGACGACAAGCCCGAGAGCGGGCAGGGCTTCGAGGGCGCCGTGGCCAAGGCGGTCGCCGGACAGCTCGGTTTCAGCGACGCCGAGGTGACGTGGACCCGGGTGCCGTTCAACAGCGTCTTCAAGCCGACGGCGAAGAACTGGGACTTCGACATCAACGAGTTCTCCATCACCGAGAAGCGCAGGCAGGCCGTCGACTTCTCCTCGCCGTACTACGACGTCACGCAGGCCGTCGTCACGACGAAGGGCAGCAAGGCCGCCGGCGTCACCACGGTCGCCGGCCTCAAGGGCCTGACCCTCGGCGCCCAGGTCGGCACGACCAGCCTGCAGGCCATCGAGGACATCGTCGCGCCGAGCAGGAAGCCGCGCGTCTACAACTCCAACAACGACGTCGTCAAGGCGCTGGAGAACGGCCAGATCGACGGGCTGGTCACCGATCTGCCGACCGCGTTCTACATGGCGGCCGCACAGCTCGACAAGGGCACGATCGTCGGCCAGCTGCCGGCCGCGAGCGGCACACCGGAGCAGTTCGGCCTGGTGCTCGACAAGGGCAGCGCACTCACCCCGTGCGTGAGCAAGGCCGTCGACGCACTGCGCGCCGACGGCACCCTCGACCAGATCGTCGAGCAGTGGCTCTCGCAGGCCGGGGCGCCGGAACTGTCGTGACCGAACTGGCCGAAGCGGCGGACGGCCGACGCCGCCCGCGTGCTGGGCGACACCTGTCGTCCCTGTCGTGACGGTCCCGGCCGAAGCGTTTCCCCGCCTGCCCGACGCCGGACCGAGCGACCTCCAGCAGTGGCGGGAGGGCTACCGCCGGTCTCGCACGCTCCGGTCCGCCGTGGTCGCGTCGGGCAGCACGGTGGTCTTCCTCGGGGTGGTCGGCACGGCCATCGTGCTGTCACCGGGCTGGTCGCGGGTCCAGGAGTCCTTCCTCGACTGGGAGCTCGCGAAGGACTCCCTGCCGGGCATCCTCTCCGGGCTCTGGCTCAACATCCGGGTGCTCCTGGCCTGCGCGGTGCTCATCGTGCTGGTCGGGCTGGGCATCGCGACGCTGCGGACCCTGCGCGGCGCGGTGTGGTTCCCGGTGCGGGCGCTGGCGGCGGCGTACACCGACTTCTTCCGCGGGATGCCGCTGATCATCCTGCTGTACCTGGTCGGCTTCGGGCTGCCCGGGCTGCGGCTGCAGGGCATCCCCGACAACCCGGTGGTGCTCGGCACCATCGCTCTGGTGCTCACCTACTCGGCGTACGTCGCCGAGGTGTTCCGCGCCGGCATCGAGTCCGTGCACCCGAGCCAGCGCGCCGCGGCCCGGTCGCTCGGCCTGTCCTACGGGCAGACGATGCGCCGGGTCGTGCTGCCGCAGGCGGTCCGCCGGGTGACCCCACCGCTGCTCAACGACTTCGTCGCGCTGCAGAAGGACGTCGGCCTGATCTCGGTGCTCGGCGCCTTCGACGCGGTGCGGGAGGCGCAGGTGGCCTCGGACGCGGCGTTCAACTTCACGCCGTACCTGGTGGCCGGGCTGCTGTTCGTGCTGCTCGCCATCCCGACGATCCGGCTCGCCGACTGGGTCAGCCTGCGGGCGGTCCGCAAGCAGCAGGCGAGCGGGGCGTTGTGAGCGAGCCGACCGCGGCGCAGCCGGTGCTCGCCTGCGAGGGCGTGGTCAAGCGGTTCGGGAAGCAGACCGTGCTGCGCTCGGTCGACCTGGTCGTCGGCGAGCACGAGGTCGTCACGCTGATCGGCGCGTCCGGATCGGGCAAGTCCAGCCTGCTGCGCTGCATCAACCTGCTCGAGACCGTCGACGACGGGGTGATCCGGCTCGACGGCGAGGACATCACCGACCCGCGCGTCGACGCCGACGACGTGCGCCGCAGGATCGGCGTGGTCTTCCAGGCGTACAACCTCTTCCCGCACATGACGGTGCTCGACAACGTCACCCTCGCGCCGCGGCTCGTCGGCAGGGTCGCGAAGGCCGACGCCGAGGACAAGGCCCGCGCGCTGCTGGCGCGCGTCGGGCTGGCCGAGAAGGCCGGCGAGTACCCCGACCGGCTCTCCGGCGGCCAGCAGCAGCGGGTCGCGATCGTCCGGGCGCTGGCCAACGATCCGCGGCTGCTGCTGCTCGACGAGGTCACCTCGGCCCTCGACCCGGAGCTGGTCGGAGAGGTGCTGGGGCTGATCGGTGAGCTCAAGGGACAGGGGATGACCATCGTCATGGCCACCCACGAGATGAGCTTCGCCCGGCAGGCCGCCGACCGGGTGGTGTTCCTCGACGCCGGAGTGGTCTGCGAGGAGGGCCCGCCCGAGCAGGTGCTGGTCGAGCCGACCGAGCCGCGCACCCGGCAGTTCCTCGCCCGGATCCTGGAGTCCGGCCGGCTGTAGCCACGCCCGCCGCGCGCCGCCCGCCGGTGATCCACAGCGCCAGCCGCCCGCCGCGCGTCGGCCGGTCGGTGATCCACAGCGGATCCGCTGGACTTCCTCCTGCAGATCCGCTGTGGATCTTGGCTGCGCGGCACTGTGGATCACCGGCGGGTGGGGTGTTTCCGCAGGTCAGAGAGGCCTTAGGTGGGCCTAGGCATCCCTAAGGCCCCTGGCTGGGCGCGCCCGGGCAGAGATAGGGATTGGTCCGGATGCCGGCCCCCTCCTCAGACGGCGAGAGTCCTCCGTGTCAGCAGGAAGCACCACCACACAGAGGAGTCACCATGAGCTCGATCGTCGGTCCCTTCGCAGGTGTCGAGGACGACTACCGCCGGGAGCGGATCAGCGGTTCCTTCCGGGACCACCGCAAGTCCGGCAGCCGCAAGCTGTTCCACCGCCGGGGCCCCAAGGTCGAGGCACCGGCCGTCGACTGGTTCGGCGAGTGAGTGCCGACCACGTCCTGGCCGCCTGGGTCATCCGGGAGCTCGGTCAAGCCCGCGGCGCCGAGAGCGGCCGCAGCCGTCGGTCCCGGCGCTGGTCCGCTGTCGGTCGGGACCACGATGATGGGCGCCATGCCGGCCGCCACCGAGATGGGCGGCCCGCTGGTCGGTCGAGCCACTGAGCTCGGCCGGCTGGCGGGCCTCGTCGGCATCGGGGACGCCGGCACCGCCGGACCGGACCGTCCCCGCGGTACCGGGCCCGAGGGGGCCGTGCTGCTCGCCGGGGACGCCGGCGTCGGCAAGACCCGGCTGCTCGCCGAGCTGCGCGCCCGGGCCGAGGACGCCGGTCACCGGGTCCTCGTCGGGCACTGCCTCGACTTCGGCGACGGCGCCCTGCCCTACCTGCCGTTCAGCGAGGCGTTCGGGCGCCTCGTGACCGACGCACCCGCGTTGGCCCGGTCGCTCGTCGAGGCCACCCCGGCCATCGCCCGGCTGATGCCGGCGCGCCGGGTGCTCCCCGAGCAGGGCGGCACGGACTCCGCGCCCGGTCCCGCACCGCACGTCGCGGACAACGGCCAGATCGACCGGCCCGGTCTCTTCGCCGCCGTCCACGCCGCCCTCGAGCTGCTCGGCCGGGCCGCCCCGCTGCTGCTCGTCGTCGAGGACGTGCACTGGGCCGACCAGTCCAGCCGCGAGATGCTCAGCTACCTGTTCTCCCGGCGCTTCGACGCGCCCGTCGCGGTCGTGGCGTCCTACCGCAGCGAGGACCTGCACCGCCGCCACCCGCTGCGCACCACCGCCGCCGAGTGGGCCCGGCTGCCCGGCGTGACGCGCCTCGACCTCGGCCGGCTGGCCGATGACGACGTCCGCGACCTGGTGCGCTCCCTGCACCCCGCGCCGCTGCCCGACCGCGCCCTGCGCGGCATCGTGGCGCGCGCCGAGGGCAACGCCTTCTTCACCGAGGAGCTCGTGCAGGCCGCCGAGCTCGGCGCCGGCTCCCTGCCCGAGGGCCTGGCCGACCTGCTGCTGGTCCGGCTCGACCGCCTCGACGACGACGCGCGGCTCGTCGTGCGCGCGGCCGCGGTCTCGGGGCGGCGGGTCCCCCACCTGCTCCTCGAGCGGGTGGTCGAGACCCAGGTCGCCTCCCTCGACGGAGCGCTCCGCTCGGCCGTCGAGCGCAGCGTCCTGGTCCCGATGGGTGGCGACGGCTACGCGTTCCGGCACGCCCTGCTCGCCGAGGCGGTCTACGACGACCTGCTGCCCGGCGAGCGGGTCCGGCTGCACGCGGCGTACGCCAAGGCGCTGCAGCAGGGCGGCGTCGGCGGGACGGCGGCCGAGCTGGCCAGGCACGCCCGGGCGGCCAACGACCTGACCACCGCGGCCCACGCCAGCGTGGCGGCGGGCGACGAGGCGATGGCCGTCGCGGGGCCGGACGAGGCGGCCCGGCACTACGAGCTGGCCCTCGAGCTGAGCATGCAGCTGGGCGGCGACACCGGGTTCCCCGACCTCGACGTCGTCGAGCTCACGGCCAAGGCCTGCGAGGCGGCGCTCGCCGCCGGCCAGACCTACCGGGCGCTGGCGCTGGCGCGCGACCAGCTCCGTTCGGTGTCCCCCGGCGCCTCACCGGAGGCGCGGCTCCGGCTGCTGCGCGTCAGGGCGAGCGTGGCGATCGTCGCCGACAGCGACAGCGACGCGCTCGGGGTGACCACCGAGGCGCTGGAGCTGGTCGAGGCCCACCCCGACGAGTTCGCCCGCGCCGAGATCCTCGCCCTGCACGCCCGCGCGCTGGCCGAGATGCGCCGCCACGACGAGGCCGCGCGCTACGCCACCGAGGCGATCGACCTCGCCGACCGACTCGGCCGGGTCGGGATCGCGGCCGACGCCCGCACCACCATGGCCCGGCTGCGCGAGCGCGGCGGCGAGACCGCCGAGTCGCGCGCGATGCTCGCCGGGACCATCGCCCAGGCGCGCACCGCGGGCGACCTCGGCGCCGAGCTGCGCGGCATGTTCAACCTGGCGACGCTGCAGTACGAGGCCGGCGAGGTGGCCGAGGCGCGGGAGCTGTACGCCCGCACCGAGCGGCGGGCCCGCGAGAAGTGGCGGCCGTGGGCACCGTACGGCCTCGAGTCGCGGGTGCTCGGCATCCAGGCGGCGTACCTGCTCGGCGACTGGGACGCGGCCACCGAGATGGCTGACCTGCGGCACGAGTCACCGCCCGAGACGGCCGAGGCGATGGTCGGCGCCAGCGGCCTGATCACGCGCGCCGGCCGCGGCGACGAGGCGGCGTTGGACCTGCTGCCGGCGATCGCGCCCACGGCAGCGCGCGAAGGCATGGCCGCGATGTTCTCCGGCTTCGCCGCCATCGACCTGCACGGCGACCGGGGCGACCTGCAGGCCGCGATCGCCGCACACGACGGCGCGGTCCGGGTCATCGGCACCCTGTGGGCCAACAAGGACTTCCAGGCGCGGATCCGGATGTCGGCGCTGCTGCTCGGGCACGTCGCGACGGCGATCCCCGACACCGGCAGCCACGACCGCGACGACCTCGTCGGACTCGGCGAGGCGTTGCTCGACACCGCCCGCCGGATCGCCCGGACCCGCGAGGAGTCGGTCTGGGAGGAGGGACCGGAGGGCAGCGCCTGGCTGGCCCGCGCCGAGGCCGAGCACGCCCGCCTGCGCTGGCTGCTCGGCGACGACGCGCCGCCGCTGAGCGACCTGGTCGCCGCCTGGCAGTCCGCGGTCGACGCGTTCGACGCGTTCGGGCACGTCTTCGAGAAGGCCCGGTCGCAGGCACGGCTGGCCGCGGTGCTGCGGGCCAGCGGCCGGAGCGCCGACGCGGACGCGGTGATCGCCGAGGCCGGCGCCACCGCACGGCGACTCGGCGCCGAGCCGCTGCTGCGCGAGCTGCGCGCCGTGGGTGGAGCCGGCACCGCGCGGGCCGCCGACACCAGCCGCCGCGACGAGGCGCTCACCGCCCGCGAGCTGGAGGTGCTCGAGCTGGTGGCCGAGGGCCGGAGCAACCGGGAGATCGCCGGCCGGCTGTTCATCAGCGCCAAGACGGTGAGCGTCCATGTCTCGAACATCCTGGCCAAGCTGGGCGTCTCGGGCCGCACCGAGGCGGCCGCCGTGGCCCGCCGCCGCGGCTACCTCACCGGCTGACCCCGCGAGGTAGACGTGCCAGAGCGGCTGTCGAGGTGATTCCGTCCGTCCGTCCGTCCGTCCGTCCGCAGTTGATCACGGTCCCGTGATCATTTCGGGTCAGCAGTGGCGTGCACGCCACTGTCGGGCGGAGTTGATCACGGTCCCGTGATCAACTCGGGGCCGCGGGGCCCGGGAGGAGAGCTCGACGGGGGCGGCGGTGGGACAGGGGTGGGCCGGCGGGTCAGGAGTGGAATTCCTGCCAGGCGTCCCAGGCACTGCTCACCATGTCGCGCAGGTCGAGGCGCGCCTCCCAGCCGAGCAGGTCGCGGATCTTCGAGGCGTCGGCGAAGTACGACGGTGCGTCGCCGGTACGGCGGCCGACCACGTCGACGGCGAAGTCGAGGCCGGTCACCTCGCGCGCGGTGTCGAAGACCTCCTTGACGGTGATGCCGTGGCCGCGGCCGACGTTGAACACCTCGCCGAGGTCGGACTCGTCCAGCCGGCGGGCGGCCGAGGCGTGCGCATCAGCCAGGTCGACCACGTGGATGTAGTCGCGGACGCAGGACCCGTCGCGGGTCGGGTAGTCGTCACCGAACAGCTGCGGGTTCTTGCCGGCCGACAGGGCGCGGAAGGTCATCGGCACCAGGTTGTTGACGCTCCGGTCGGCCAGCGCGGACGCGCCCGCACCGGCGACGTTGAAGTAGCGCAGCGCTGCCCACCGCAGCGGCTGCGCGGCGGCGAGGTCGCGCAGCATCCACTCGCCGACCAGCTTGGTCTCGCCGTAGGGGCTGATCGGGACCGTCACGGTCGCCTCGTCCACCAGCTCGACCGGCGGCTCGCCGTAGACGGCGGCGCTGGAGGAGAACAGCACCCGGTCGACGCCCTCGTCGACGCAGGACTGCAGCAGCGACCGCATGCCGCCGACGTTCTCGTCCCAGTAGAGCAGGGGCTTCTCGACCGACTCGCCGACCGCCTTCTTGGCGGCGAGGTGCAGGACCCCGGTGACGCCGTGCTTACGCATCGCGCCGCGCACAGCCACCGGGTCGGCCACGGAAGCTCGCACGAACGGCACGTCGGACGGGATGTTCTCGCGGATGCCCGACGAGAGGTCGTCGAGGACCACCACCGGGAGGTCGATCGCCTGGAAGGCACGCACGATGTGCGCGCCGATGTAGCCGGCCCCGCCGGTGAGCATCCACGTCATGGCTCGACCCTAGAGCAGCCGTCGGCGAGGAAGGCGTCAGTCGAAGGCCCGGCCGGTCAGCCGCTCGTACGCCTCGACGTACTTCGCCCGGGTGCGCTCGACGACCTCGTCGGGCAGCGGGGGCGGCGCCTCGCCCGAGTGGCGCTCCCAGCCGGAGGCCGGCGACGTGAGCCAGTCCCGCACGAACTGCTTGTCGTACGACGGTTGCGCGTGGCCGGGCTCCCACTCGTCGGCGGGCCAGAACCGCGACGAGTCGGGGGTGAGGACCTCGTCGGCCAGGACCAGGCGGCCGGCGGAGTCGCGGCCGAGCTCGAGCTTGGTGTCGGCGACCACGATGCCGCGCTGCAGCGCGATGTCGCGAGCGCGCCCGTAGACGGCCAGCGTCGTGCTGCGCAGCTCGGCCGCGGCGGCCGCTCCGACGGCGTCGACCACCTGCTCGTAGCTCACGTTCTCGTCGTGCTCGCCCAGCGCCGCCTTGGTCGCCGGCGTGAAGACCGGCTCGTCGAGACGCGAGGCGTCGACCAGGCCGGCCGGGAGCGGCACCCCGCAGACGGCGCCGGTCGCGAGGTAGTCGGCCAGCCCGGACCCGGCGAGGTAGCCCCGGGCGACGCACTCGACCGGGTACATCTCCAGCCGCGTGCAGAGGATCGCCCGGCCGGCGTACTCCGCGGGCACGTCGGTGGACACGACGTGGTGGGGGACGAGGTCCGCGAGCCGCTCGAACCACCACAGCGAGAGCGCGGTCAGGATGCGGCCCTTGTCCGGGATCGGCGTCGGCAGCACGAAGTCGAAGGCCGAGATGCGGTCGCTCGCCACCATGAGCAGCAGGCCGTCGCGCGCCTCGTAGAGGTCGCGGACCTTGCCGCTGTGCAGGTGCCTGCCCACAGCAGGTGTCCGGTCCGCCACGCCGGGCAGTCTGCCACCCATGAGCGAGTCCTTCTCCGAACCGTCCGGCACGTCCTCCACCGAGTCCGACGTCGAGGAGAACACCGACCAGGTCGAACCTGACGGCGAGTCCGGCTACGTCGGCCGGATCGCCGGCGACGACGTCGGGTCCGCCGGCGAGCAGGGCGCCGAGGCGCGCGCTGCCGCCGACGACAGCGGGTCGGACGACTCCTAGGGGCCCACCCCGGTCCTACTGTCATCGCCATGCGGCGGCACGTGGGTCCTGGTCCCGCACGGCCGGCGGTCGTCGCTGTCGTAGCCGTCCTGGTCCTGCTGCTGCCCGGCTGCGGCTCGGGCACGGGCAGCGCCGACGCCTCGCCGACGGCGTCCACCGCACCGGTGGCCACCGGCCCCACACTGTTCGGCCCGGTCGGTCTCGCCCAGGCTGCCGACGGCATCGTGTGGGCGGCCTACGCGGGCAGCGGAGCGATCGCGCCGCTCGACGGCGCCGGGCGCCCCGGTGCACCGATCGAGGTCGGCGACACACCGTTGCGGATCACCGCGCTCGACGGCTCGTTGTGGGTCACCACGATCACGGACGGCCTGCTGCACCAAGTGCTCCCGACGTCGGCGACGGTGGTCCGCAGCATCGACCTCGGTGGTCAGCCCGAAGGTCTCACCACCTACGCCGGCCACCTGTTCGTCGTCCTGCAGGCGGCCGCCGAGCTGGTCGAGGTGGACCCCGCCGACGGCTCGGTCGTCCAGCGGTACGGGGTCGGAGGCGAGCCACGGCTCGTCGCCGCCGGCGACGACGCGCTCTACGTGGGTGACTTCGCCGGCGGCCGCGTCGTCCGGATCACCCCTGGCAGCGAGGGGACACCGGTGGGCAGCGCTGCGGTCTGCGCGGGCGTGCAGGACCTCGAGGTGCTCGACGGCAGGGTGTGGGCGGCGTGCATGACCGACGGCACGGTGGTCGCGCTCGACCCGCGGACGCTCGCGGTCCTCGACACCGTCCGGGTCGAGGGGGACCCCGACGGCCTCGCCCCCGGCAGCGGCGCCCGACTCCTGGTCTCGCTGCAGGACGGCCCGTCGCTGGCCGTGCTGGACACTGCGACCGGCTCGGTCGACCGGGTCGTCACGGGCGCCACGGGGCGGCTCGCCGACCGGGCCAACGCCGACGTGCTCGAGCGCGACGGGTCGGCGTACCTGAGCGACTACGCGGGCAACCGGGTGCAGGTCGTGCCGCTCGATCGCTAGCGCCCCTGCGTGAGCAGCGAGCCTGCGAGTTCCCTTGAGGAACCCGTAGTCTGGTCCGGGTTCCTACGACGCGACCGAGAGCTCCGGGAGGACGGCGGACCGCCATGGCGACCGGCAGCGAGTGGGCAGGGGCCGACCCGACCTGCGCCGTGGCGCAGGCCGCGGTCGTGGTGGGCGACCGCTGGAGCCTCGTGGTGCTGCGCGAGGTGGCCCGCGGGCACACGCGGTTCGACGCGCTGGCCGGCGAGCTGGCGATCTCGCGCAAGGTCCTCACCGAGCGGCTCGGGCACCTGGTGGACCACGGCGTGCTGGCGAAGGTCGCCTACCAGGACCGGCCGCCGCGGCACGACTACCTCCTGACCGCCGCCGGGCGGGCCTTCCTGCCGGTGCTCGTCGCGCTGCAGGACTGGGGCGACCAGTGGGTCCTGGGCGACGGCGGGCTCTCGGCCACGAGCGCGACCGGCGCGGCCGAGGTGGCCCGGGTGCACGACCTGGTCGGCCAGCGGGTGCCTGACGGACTGCTGCTCCCCTCGACCACCGGCGACCCGCGCGACCCGGTGGCGGCCGGCGGCCTCGGCACCGTGCTCTTCGGCTACCCGGCGACCGGCGTGCCGACGCCGCTGCCAGCCGGCTGGTCGGACATCCCGGGCGCGACCGGCTGCACCCTGGAGAACCGGCTCTTCCGCGAGGCGCACGGCGACTTCCTGGCCGCCGGCGTCGCCGTGCACGGCGTCTCGACCCAGCGTGCCGACGAGCAGGCGTCGTTCGCCGAGGTCGAGAAGATCCCGTTCCCGCTGCTGTCCGACGCCGACCTGGCCCTGACCGCGGCGCTGCGGCTGCCGACGTTCCGCGCCGCCGGGCTGGTGCGGCTGCGCCGCGTCGTCGTCGTCGTCGGGTACGACCGGGTCGTGCGAGCCGTGCGTTATCCGGTGACGGACATCCCCGAGACCGTGCAATGGTCGTTGCGCGTGCTCACCGACGAGAAGGGCGCATCGTGACGGTCGACGCCACCACCTGGACCGAGGTCACCACCGAGGCCGAGCTGCGCGAGCTGCTGGGCAGCCCGTCGGGGGGCGCCGTCAGCAAGGAGCGCACCCGGCTGCACGAGCTGGACCGGGCCTGGATCGCGGCCTCGCCGTTCCTGCTGATGGCGACCTCCGGAGCCGACGGCAGCTGCGACGTCTCGCCCAAGGGCGACCCGGCCGGCTTCGTGCACGTCCTCGACGACGCGACGATCGCGATGCCGGAGCGGCCCGGCAACAAGCGCGCCGACGGCTGGGTCAACGTGCTCGCCAACCCGCACGTCGGGCTGATCTTCGTCGTCCCCGGCCGGGCCGACACCCTGCGCATCAACGGCCGGGCCCGGCTGGTCAGCGGGGCGCCGTTCCTCGACGAGATGGTGGTCAAGGGTCACCGGCCGCTGCTCGCGCTGGTGGTGCAGGTCGAGCAGGTCTTCCACCACTGCGGCAAGGCGTTCCTGCGGTCGAGGCTCTGGGACCCCGAGTCGTGGGGCGCGCCCGACCTGCCGCGCCGGGCGGTCATCGCGCGCACCCTCGAGCGACCGGAGGCGGACCTCGCCGACCTCGACGCGTACTACGGCCCGGCGTACGCCGAGGGGATGTACCGCCAGCCCTGACTCGCGCCGGGCCGCGCCGGCGCGGACGCCGTCGGTCTCGGCCACCAGCGGTCCGCGCGCACCGCACGCGGTGAATTCACCCCGTGCGGCGCGCGTCGATCACGTGCACGTGATCAACGCGGACCGGGGGCCGGGACGGCGCCGGCGGTGACGACCCCGTGCTCGTAGGCGTAGATCACGGCCTGCACCCGGTCGCGCAGTCCCAGCTTCATCAGCACCCGGCCCACGTGGGTCTTCACCGTGGTCTCGGACACCACGAGGTCGGCGGCGATCTCGGCGTTGGACCGGCCGCGCCCCAGCAGGACCAGGATCTCGCGCTCCCTCGGCGTCAGCGCGGACAGCGCCGCCGTGTGACGGCCGACCGGCGGGCGGTCGAGGTACGCCTCGATCATCCGGCGCACGATGACCGGTGACAGCAGGGCGTCACCCGACAGGACCTCGCGGATGCCGTCGACCAGCTGCTCGGGCGGGACGTCCTTGAGCAGGAAGCCGGCCGCGCCGGCCTGCAGCGCGTCGTAGACGTACTCGTCCATGTCGAACGTCGTCAGCATGATGACCTTCGGGACGTCCCCGGCCACCGCGGTGATCCGGCGGGTGGCCTCGATGCCGTCGACACCCGGCATCCGCACGTCCATCAGCACGACGTCGGGGTGCAGCGAGGTCACGAGCGCGATCGCCTGCTCCCCGTCCGCTGCCTCCCCGACGACCTCGAGGTCCGCCTCGGTCTCGAGGATCATGCGGAAGCCGCGACGCACCAGGGCCTGGTCGTCGGCGATGAGCACCCGGGTACCGGTCACGGCTGCTCCAGGGGGAGGGACGCCACCAGCTCGAAGCCACCTTCGCGTCGCGGTCGCGCGACCAGCCGGCCGCCGTACACCGCGACGCGCTCGGTCATGCCGAGCAGACCGTGGCCGGCCTCGCCGGCCACCACCGGCCGGCCGTCGTCGCGGACGGCGAGCTCGAGGCAGTCCTCCGCGTAGCGGATCGCGACCTCGGCGCGGCCTGGCGACACTGCGTGCCGCAGGGTGTTGGTGAGGCCCTCCTGCACCAGCCGGTACGCCGTGAGGTCCAGGCCCGGGGCGAGCGGCTGCTGCGGACCGGTCACGCTGAGCTCGACCGGCAGCCCGGCAGCGCGGAACTTCGCGATCAACCAGTCCAGCTGGCCGAGCCCCGGTGGCGGCTCCCGGCGAGAGGCCGGCTCGGCCGCCGGACCGTTGTCCCGGAGGACTCCGACCATCCGGCGCATCTCCGCGAGCGCCTCCCGGCCGGTCGCCTCCACCGTCTCCAGCGCCTCCCGCTCGGCTGCCTGCTGGGGAGTCAGTCGACGGCGCACCGCCGACGCCTGCACGGTCATGACGCTCACGCTGTGCCCGATCACGTCGTGCAGCTCGCGGGCGATCCGGTTGCGCTCGTCGGCCACCGCCTGCGACGCACGCTGCTCGCGGGCCAGCCGACGCGACTCGGCGTTCTGCAGCTGGCTGCGCACCAGCGCCCCGACCAGCCACGCGATGACCGAGGGCGAGAGCCAGAACAGTCCCTGCGCCCTGCGGGCCAGCGTGTCGTTCATCGGGTCCAGCCCGACCCAGCCGAGGCTGAAGACGGCCACGAGGACCAGCCCCCACCACGGGGGGTAGCGCTGCTCCCAGCGGGCCACCGAGTACACCGCGACCATCGGGGGCAGGGCGACACCCATTCCCTCCGGTGCGCCGACCACGGCGAACTCCACGAGGTAGGCCGCGGTCATGGCCGCGAGGCAGAGCGTCGGTCTGGTCCGTCGGACGAGCAGCAGGAGCGCACCGATCGCGAAGACCAGGGCCTCGGCCCAGTGCGGCCCCTGCCGGTGGGTGGCGTTGAGCCCGGTCCAGGCCTCGAGCTGGCCGAGCCCGAGCAGCACGAGGGCGATCGCTGCGTCGAAGACCCGGTTCCGGCGGCTCACGGGCACACGGTAGGTCCGGACGGGGAGCGCGCACGTCGTCCGCGCGGAGGATCCTCGTGTCCTCCTGGCGGTCACTGAGATCCGTTGCGCGCAGGACGACATGGCCGGGTGCGGTTCCTAGCGTCGTAGCGGGCTCCATTCCGGGGGTCCACGACCCAGGAGGACACCATGCTCCCCATCTCCCGCGCCGCCGGCGTCGGTCTGCTGGTCTACGGCCTCGGGACGACGCTCGGGGCCGCCGGAACCGGCTCGCCGGGCGGCGACTACGAGGCATCCATGGTCCGGGACTACGTCGCGAGCAGCCACTGGCTCGCCGCGTTCGGCCTCTGGTACGTCGCGGCGCTCTCGGCCATCGGGCTGGTCGTCGCGGGAGCCGCCCTGCGCCGACTCGGCGGGTGGCTCGGCGACGTGCTCTGGGGCCTGGCTGTCGCCGGTACCGCCGCCAGCGTCGTCGGCGCGTTCGTCTCCGGCGGCCTCGTGGTGGCCATGGCCGAGGGTGGCGAGGCAGTGCAGGCCGGCGTCCCGCACCCGGTCGTCTACACCCTCACCGAGATCGGGAACCTGCTGGCGGTGTGCGCCCCGGCACTGTTCGTCGGCGTCGCGGCCGTCCTGCTGGCCGCCCGGGTGCCGATGCCGCGCTGGCTGCGCGTCTTCTCGGTGGTGGCCGGCGTGTGCGGCGTCCTCGCCCCGCTGTACTTCACCTACCCGGTGTTCCTGCTCTGGACGGTCGTCGTCGGGATCGCGCTCCTGCGGTCGGGAGCGCGCACGACCGTTCCCGGACCGGCTCCGGTCGCGGTGGGCTGACCGTCAGAGGATCGGGCCGGGCACGTACGCCGCCGCCTCCGGGTGGCGGCGTACGACTGCCTCGACGCGCTCCACGACCGCTGCCACCTGCGCGCCGGCCGCGCCGGTGAAGCCGGCCGGGTCGGAGACGAGCGAGTCGAGCTGGTCGCGGGTCAGGCCGAGCCGCGGGTCGGCGGCCAGCCGGGCGAACAGGTCGTTGTCGGTGCTGCCCTGCTCGCGCATCCCGAGCGCGACCGCGACCGCGTGCTCCTTGATGGCCTCGTGCGCCTGCTCGCGACCGACGCCGTTGCGGACGGCCGCCATCAGCACCTTGGTGGTGGCGAGGAAGGGCAGGTAGCGGTCCAGCTCGCGGGCGACCACGGCCGGGTACGCACCGAACTCGTCGAGCACGGTGAGGAGGGTCTGGAAGAGCCCATCGGCGGCGAAGAACGCGTCCGGCAGTGCGACCCGGCGCACCACCGAGCAGAAGACGTCGCCCTCGTTCCACTGCGCTCCGGCGAGCTCACCGACCATCGACAGGTACCCGCGCAGCACGACGGCCAGGCCGTTGACCCGCTCGCAGGAGCGCGTGTTCATCTTGTGCGGCATCGCGCTCGAGCCGACCTGGCCGGCACGGAAGCCCTCGGTCGCGAGCTCCTGGCCGGCCATCAGCCGGATGGTCGTGGCGAGGCTGGACGGCCCGGCTGCCAGCTGCACCAGCGCGGACACCGCGTCGAGGTCGAGGGACCGGGGGTAGACCTGCCCGACGCTGGTCATCACCCGCTCGAAGCCGAGGTGGGTGGCCACCCGTTGCTCGAGATCGGCGAGCTTCGCGGCGTCGGCGTCGAGCAGATCGAGCTGGTCCTGCGCCGTGCCGACGGGGCCCTTGATGCCGCGCAGCGGGTAGCGGGCGATGAGCTCCTCGACCCGCTCGACGGCGACCAACAGCTCCTCGGCCGCCGACGCGAACCGCTTGCCGAGGGTCGTCGCCTGGGCCGCGACGTTGTGGCTGCGGCCGGCCATCACCAGCCCCTCGTGCTCGACCGCGAGGCGCGACAGCCGGACCAGCGCCGCCACGGCCCGGTCGCGCACCAGCTCGAGCGACGAGCGCACCTGCAGCTGCTCGACGTTCTCGGTGAGGTCGCGGCTGGTCATGCCCTTGTGCACGTGCTCGTGACCGGCCAGTGCCGAGAACTCCTCGATCCGGGCCTTCACGTCGTGCCGGGTGACCACCTCGCGGGCCCGGATCGAGTCGAGGTCGACGACGTCGACGACCTTCTCGTACGCCTCGACCACGCCGTCGGGCACCGCGACGCCGAGCTCGCGCTGCGCCGAGAGCACCGCGATCCACAGCCGGCGCTCCAGCACCACCTTGCTCTCCGGGGACCACACCCGGACCAGCTCGGGGCTCGCGTAGCGGGCGGCGAGGACGTCGGGGATCTGCGGGGTGGGGGTGGTCACGCCGCCATCCTCCCGCACGCAGCGCGCAGGACCAGGCATGCGCGATCCGCACGTGCCCTGGCGGAGGCAGGTCGCGCATGCCTCGCGGCGGCGGCGCTCAGCGACCGCGGGTGGCGGCCTGCTCGTCGGCGGCCGCGGTGGCGGCGATGTCGGTGCGGTGCCGCCCGCCGGCGAGACCGATGCGGTCGACCCCGGCGTACGCCCGGGCGCGTGCTGCGGCGAGGTCCGGACCGGTGCCGACGACCGACAGCACCCGGCCGCCGCTGGCGATCACGCGGCCGTCGTCGTCGACCGACGTGCCGGCGTGCAGGACGTCGACACCGGCCAGCGCGTCGGCGTCGACCAGGCCGGTGAGCAGGTCACCGGCGCGCGGGGTGCCCGGGTAGCCGTCGGCGGCGACGACGACCGTGACCGCCGCGTCGTCGCACCACTCGAGAGGGCCGACCTCGTGCAGCCGGCCGGTGGCCGCGGCGCGCAGGAGGCCGCCCAGCGGGGTGCGCAGCCGGGCCAGCACCACCTGCGTCTCCGGGTCGCCGAACCGCGCGTTGAACTCCACCACCCGGGTGCCGCGCGAGGTGAGGGCGAGCCCGGCGTAGAGCAGGCCGGCGAACGGCGTGCCCTGCCGGGCCAGCTCGTCGACGGTGGGCTGCAGCACGGTCTCGAGGACCTCCGCGACCAGGCCGTCGGGCGCCCACGGCAGCGGGGAGTAGGCACCCATGCCGCCGGTGTTGGGCCCCTCGTCGCCGTCCAGCGCGCGCTTGAAGTCCTGCGCCGCCACCAGCGGCAGCACGGTGGCACCGTCGGTGACGGCGAACAGCGACACCTCGGGGCCGTCGAGGAACTCCTCGATGACGACCCGCTCGCAGGCGGTCGCGTGCGCGAGCGCCGCGGCCCGGTCGTCGGTGACCACCACACCCTTGCCGGCAGCCAGACCGTCGTCCTTCACGACGTACGGCGGGCCGAGCTCGTCGAGGGCGTCCGCCGCCGCGCCGGGCGAGGTCGTCACGAGGGCGCGCGCGGTCGGGACCCCGGCCGCGGCCATGACGTCCTTGGCGAACGCCTTGGAGCCCTCCAGCCGGGCGGCCGCCGCCGACGGCCCGAAGCAGTCGATGCCGGCTGCCCGAACGGCGTCGGCGACACCTGCGACGAGCGGTCCCTCCGGGCCGACGACGACGAGGTCGGCACCGAGCGTCGTGGCCAGCGCGGCGACCGCCGCCGGGTCCAGCACGTCCACTGCGTGGCACGGCACGTCGGCAGCGATGCCCGCGTTGCCGGGCGCGGCCCGGACCTCGGTGACCTCCGGGTCCGCGAGCAGGCAACGCACCAGCGCGTGCTCGCGCGCGCCCCCGCCGACGACGACGACCTTCACGGCTTCCAGAACTCCCACCAGCGACGGGGCCGTGCAAGGGGTTCGGGGTCGAACGGCTCCGGGTCGAGCGCGCCCCGGGCGGCGGCCGGCGCCGCAACCCTCGGCCGGCCGTAGCGGTCGTCCTCGTCGTCGTCGGCGTCCTCGCCGACCCAGAGCCGCCGGGTCGGCGAGGTGTCGCTGGCGTCGCTGACCGGCTCGCCGAGCTGCGGGTCGTAGCCCTCGAGACCGGTCACGTCCTCGACGGCCCGGGCCAGGTCGTAGACCCGGGCCATGACGGCGAGGTCGTCGTCACCGGTGGCCGTGCTCTCGGGCACGTGGATCTGCAGCTCGCCCGAGACCAGCGTGAGGCCGATGCCGCTGACCGGGTCGGTGAGCTCACGGCTCTCGTCGTGGTCCTGGGTGAGCTCGGCTCCGGAGCCGAGGATCTCCTGCGCGACCGGGAGCAGCGCGTCCCACTGCTCGAGGTCCTCCTCGGTGAGCGGCCCCGGGTCACCGCCCTCGTACGACTCCTCGACGCCCTCCAGCGCGTCCTCGAACGTCTGTCCGGGGTCCCGGCGGACGAAGAAGATGTCGTAGCTCATCGCGGCGACGCTACCAACGAGGAGCGGGTCATCCGGTGGTGTGCTCGTCGGCGACGGTGAGCGCCTCGTCGAGGATCGCCAGCCCCTCCTTGGCCTCCTCGTCGGTGATGGTGCACGGCGGGACGACGTGCAGCCGGTTGAAGTTGACGAACGGCAGCAGGCCGCGGCTCTTGCACGCGGCGACCAGCTGCGCCATCGGCGCGTTCGCCTCACCGGCGGCGTTGTAGGGCACCAGCATCTCGCGGGTGGCCTTGTCCTTGACCAGGTCCAGCGCCCAGAAGACACCCAGGCCGCGCACCTCGCCGACCGACGGGTGCCGCTCGGCCAGGTCCCGGAGCCCGGGGCCGAGCACGTCCTCGCCGACCCGGCGGGCGTTCTCGATGATGCCCTCCTCGGCCATCGCGGTCATGCTCGCGACCGCCGCCGCGCAGGCGAGGGGGTGACCGCTGTAGGTCAGGCCGCCGGGGAAGACCCGCTCGGCGAACGTGTCGGCGATCGCGTCGGAGATGATGACGCCGCCGAGCGGCACGTAGCCGGAGTTGCTGCCCTTGGCGAAGGCGATGAGGTCCGGCCGGACGTCCCACCGGTCGACCGCGAACCACTCGCCGGCGCGGCCGAAGCCGGCCATCACCTCATCGGCGACGTAGACGATTCCGTAGCGGTCGCACAGGTCGCGGACACCAGCGAGGTAGCCGTCCGGCGGCACGAGGATGCCGGCGGTGCCGGGGATGGACTCGAGCACCAGTGCCGCGATGGTGCCGGGGCCCTCGAACGCGACGACCTGCTCGAGGTGCTCCAGGGCCCGCTCGCACTCCTGCTCCACGGAGTCGGACCAGAACGGCGAGCGGTAGGCGTACGGGCCGAAGAAGTGCACGACGCCGGTCGCGCCACCGTCGTTGGCCCAGCGGCGCGGGTCGCCGGTCATCTGGATCGCGGTCGCGGTGTTGCCGTGGTAGCTGCGGTAGGTCGTGAGCACCTTGTGCCGGCCGGTGTGCAGCCGCGCCATGCGTACGGCGTTCTCGATCGCGTCGGCGCCGCCGTTGGTGAAGAACACCTTGTTGAGGTCGGCCGGCGCCCGCTCGGCGATCAGCCGGGCGCACTCCGAGCGCTTGTCGTTGGCATGCTGCGGCGCGATGGTCGTCAGCTTGCCGGCCTGCTCCTGGATCGCCGCGACGACCTTCGGGTGCTGGTGGCCGATGTTGATGTTGACCAGCTGCGAGGAGAAGTCGAGGTAGCGGTTGCCGTCGTAGTCCCAGAGGTAGCACCCCTGCGCCCCTGCCACCACCATCGGCGAGATGAGCGCCTGGGCGGACCAGGAGTGGAAGACGTGGGCGCGGTCCAGCTCGTAGACCCGGGCGCCGGCAGCCGGGTCGGGGGCGGGGCCGGTGGACGGGCCAGCAGTCGACAGGTCGGTCATGACCGGCAGATTAGTCCTGCCTACCCTGACCGCCATGGCACCGTCCACGCTCACGCTGGTTCTCGACCTGTGCGGCGTGTTCGTGTTCGCTCTGTCGGGGGCGCTGGCCGCGGTGCTCCGCAAGCTCGACATCGTCGGCGTGGTCGTGGTCGCGACGGTCTCGGCCATCGGCGGCGGCCTGCTGCGCGACGTGGCGCTGCCCGACGTACCGCCACCGGCGCTCGAGGACTGGCGCTACGTCACGGCCAGCACGGCGGCCGGGGTGCTGGTGTTCTTCTTCCACCCGCAGGTCGGGCGGTTGACCCGCGCCGTGCGGGTCTTCGACGCCGCCGGGCTGGGCTTCTTCGCGGTGGCCGGCACCTCGAAGGCGCTGACGTTCGGGCTCGGCCCGGTACCGGCCGTCATCCTCGGCGTCATCACCGGCGTCGGCGGCGGGGTGCTGCGCGACGTGCTGCTGCGCGAGATCCCGCTGGTGCTGCGGACCGGTGAGCTGTATGCCGTCACCGCGCTGGCCGGCACCCTGGTCGTGGTCGCGGGCGATCGGCTCGGAACGTACGACCCGGCGACCGCCGCACTCGGCGTCGCGGTGGTGTTCGTGCTGCGGGTGCTCGCCCTGCGCCGCAACTGGTCGGCGCCGCTCCCCCGCGGCCTCGACACCTGACCCGACCCGCCCCGCCCCGCCCGCGCCCGCGCCCCCACCCCTGGTCCGGCGATCACGTATACGTGGTCGACTGGTGCCTCCCATGGCGTGCAACCCGTGCAAGGCGACCGCGCGCCGTGTGAAGTGCCGGCGTCCGGGCCGCTCAGGCGATGCGCTGCACGAGCCCGGCCCTGACCGCGGGCCACTCGTCGACCAGGACCGAGAAGATCACCGAGTCGCGCCAGCTGCCGTCGGCGCGCCGGAGGTGCCGGCGGAGCACTCCCTCGCGGGCCGCGCCGAGCTTCGCGATAGCCGCCTGGGACCGGCTGTTGACGAGATCGGTCTGCAGCTTGACCCGGCCGAAGCCGAGGTCGTCGAAGGCGTACCCGAGCAGTGCGAGCTTGCAGGCCGGGTTGACCGGACCGGCCCACCACGGCGGCCCGTACGCCGTCCAGCCGAGGTGGATGCGCTCGTGCGTCAGGTCCCACTCGGCCAGGCTGCTGGTGCCGACGACGGTGCCGGCCGGGCCGAGGTCGGTGTCGGTGGCCAGCCGCACGACCCAGCAGCGGCGCGGTCCGGTGACGCCCTGGCCGGACGACGCCAGCCAGTCGCGGGCGGCCCCGACGGCGGTCCACCGGGCGGCCGGACCGCCGCCGTAGCCGGCCGCCCAGACCCGCTCGTCGTCCAGCGCGGCGAACAGGCCCTCGGCGTCGTCGGCGGTGGCCGGCGAGAGCCGGACGACGTGGTTGCCGAGATCGACGGCTTCGGGTGCACGGGTCACGGAGGTGAAACTAGCCCGGACGCCCACACCGGGTCGCAGTGCCAAGAAACCGCGACGTCGCTCGGCCGCCCCGCCCGCCGTGACCGCGCGCGTCAGAGGATGCCGCGGGCCTGGAACGCCTTGGTCACCGCGTTGGCGGCCTTCGTGCCGTACATCGACTGCGCGGTCTGCACGGTCTTGGTCGCCGCGGCCGCGAAGCTGGTGTCCGGCGCGAAGCCGAACTGCGCGTTGATGATGAGGCGGTTGGCCGTCCGGTCACCGAGCGCGGTACGGATGTCCCACAGTGCGCGCGACCAGATCTGACCGTCGTAGTGCACCTCGCCCCGCCGCTGGGCGACGGTGAGGTTCGTGTCGACGCGGCGCAGGCAGTGCGGAACGGTCGACGTGTACGACGTGGCGTCCCAGTCCATGACGCAGGCCGCCGGCACGCCGGCTGCCGGCGCACCGCCGACGGCGAGGCCGACCGAGACGGCCAGGTAGTCGCCGAAGGCCTCGCCGATCGAGCCGGCGTCCAGCGAGGTGCCGAAGCCGGGAACCTGTGCGTCGTGCACCGCGTGGCCGTACTCGTGCACGATCACCTCGGCGTCCTCGGCGTCGTCGACGCCGCCCTTGCCGAAGCGCAGCAGGTCCTTCTTGTCCCACGAGAACGAGTTGTCCGCGCCGTACTGGTTGATCCGGACGTCCTGTGACTCGGCGTTGACCGGCCGCAGGTCGCCGGACGTGCCGCCGAAGCCGAGGCGCTGCAGGTAGAGCTGCGCCTGGGTGACCCAGTAGTAGGCCATGACCTGCTCGAACCGGTCGTCGTGCCGGTCGTAGGAGTAGCTGCCGCCAGGAGCGGCGAAGGCCGGGGCGCCGGTCTCGCTGACGACGTTCGCCCAGTCGCCGCGGAGGTAGCCGCTGCCGTCGAGGTTCGTCAGCGTGACGGCGTAGTACTCCTTCGCCGGGACGGCCGTGGCCGAGTCCTTCTGGTCGGTGAGGGACTCGTCGCCGCCGGACTGCACCGGGTTGACCATGAACACCGTGGCGGACGCGGTGCCCGCGGCAGGGCCGGCCGACGCCGGACTTCCGGTCGCGGCAGCGGCCAGCCCGGCGAGGGCGAGCACGGCGAGGGCCGGGCGGACGACGGTGCGACGGGTCACGTGGCGCTCCAGGCGGGTGGGCGGGTGCGGTACGGCGTTCCGGACCCGCGCACCCTACGTGCCGTTCAGCGTCGTGAGAAGAGGTGCGTCGACCGTTCGGCACATAGCGCCGTTCGGCGGTGACCGCGCGACTACAGAACGTCGCGGCCGGACCAGATCTGCAGCTCAGCCGAGGAGCGAGCGCACCTGGACGGTCTCGTCCCGACCGGGGCCGACTCCGATGGCCGAGATCGGAGCGCCCGACATCTCCTCCAGCGCCTCTACGTAGCGCCGCGCCGCCTTGGGGAGGTCGTCCAACGATCGCGCCGACGAGATGTCCTCGTCCCAGCCCTCGAGGTTCTCGTAGACGGGCTTGGCGTGGTGGAAGTCGGTCTGGGTCATCGGCATCTCGTCGTGCCGCACGCCGTCGACCTCGTAGGCGACGCAGACCGGGATCCGCTCCCAGCCGGTGAGCACGTCGAGCTTGGTGAGCACGAAGTCGGTGACGCCGTTGACGCGCGCTGCGTAGCGCGCGACGACCGCGTCGTACCAGCCGCAGCGCCGCGGCCGGCCGGTGGTGGTGCCGAACTCGGCACCGTCGGCGCGCAGCTTCTCACCAGCGGCCTGGTCCGCGCCGAGCAGCTCGGTGGGGAACGGGCCGGAGCCGACGCGTGTCGTGTAGGCCTTCACGACGGCGATCACGCGGTCGATGCGGGTGGGCGGGATGCCGGACCCGGTGCACGCGCCGCCGGAGGTCGGGTTCGACGACGTGACGAACGGATAGGTGCCGTGGTCGACGTCGAGCAGCGTCGCCTGGCCGCCCTCGAGGAGCACGGTGTGGCCGCGGTCGAGCGCCTGGCCGAGGACGAGGACCGTGTCGGCGACCATCGGCCGCAGTCGCTCGGCGTAGGAGAGGAACTCCTCCACGACCTCGTCGACGGTGATCGCGCGACGGTTGTAGACCTTGACGAGCAGGTGGTTCTTCAGCTCGAGGGAGCCCTCGACCTTCTGCCGCAGGATCTTCTCGTCGAAGAGGTCCTGCACCCGGACGCCGACGCGGGACATCTTGTCGGCGTAGGTGGGGCCGATGCCGCGGCCGGTGGTGCCGAGCTTCGCGTTGCCCAGGAAGCGCTCGGCCACCTTGTCGATGGTGCGGTGCTGCGGGCCGATGAGGTGGGCGCTGGCGCTCACGAGCAGCTTCGAGGTGTCGACGCCGCGCGCCTCGAGCGCGTCGATCTCCTCGAACAGGACGGCGAGGTCGATCACGACGCCGTTGCCGATGACGGGGGTGCAGCCCGGCGTGAGGATGCCGGACGGCAGCAGGTGCAGGGCGTACGTCTCGCCGTCGATGACGATGGTGTGGCCCGCGTTGTTACCGCCGTTGTACTTGACGACGTAGTCGACCGAGGAGCCGAGCAGGTCGGTCGCCTTGCCCTTGCCCTCGTCCCCCCACTGGGCACCGAGGAGCACGATGGCCGGCACAGGTCACCAGCTTCCGTCGGGGACGATGGGCGGCAGCCGGACGGAGGGTCCGACGTGCGAGGAGATGCTACGTGAATCCGTTGGTCGTGGTCACGAACGAGTCGGCCGGTGGGACGGCCGAGGACGCCGTCGAGGCGGCGCTGTCGGTGCTGCGCGCCGCGGTCGGCGTACGCCGCGAGGTGTGTGCCGAACCGGACGACCTCGACCGGGTGCTGGACGGCCTGGTCGACGACGAGACCCTCGTCGTCGCCGGTGGCGACGGGTCGGTGCACGCCGGGGTCGCCGCGTTGCACCGTCGCGGAACGCTCTCGGCGGACCGGCCCCTGGGCCTGCTGCCGCTGGGGACGGGCAACGACCTGGCCCGCACGCTCGGCGTCCCGCTGGACCCGGCCGACGCCGCACGGGCGCTGCTGACCGGGAGGAGCCGGCCGCTGGACCTGGTCGTCGACGACGAGGGCGGCGTCGTGGTGAACGCCGTGCACCTGGGGATCGGGGCCGAGGCGGCCAAGCGCGCGAGCCGCCTCAAGGACCGGCTGGGCGCGGTCGCGTACGCCGCGGGCAGCGTCGCCGCAGGCGTCCGCCCGGGCGGCTGGTCGCTGCAGGTGGAGATCGACGGCGTGCCGGTGCACGTCGACGACGAGGTGCTGATGGTCGGCGTCGCGAACGGCCGCACCATCGGCGGCGGCGCCGAGCTCGCCCCGGACGCCGAGCCCGACGACGGCCTGGTCGACGTGGTCGTGGTGACCTCGACCGGGCCACTGGCGCGCCTGGGCTTCGCGACCGCGCTGCGTAGCGGCGAGCACGTCGGTCGCGACGACGTCCTCGTCGTGCGCGGCCGCTCCGTCACGGTCACCGGCGAGGCCTTCCCGGTCAACGCCGACGGGGAGCTCTCGGGGCCGGTGTCGTCGCGCACGTGGACGGTGCGGCCCGCCGCCTGGTCGGTGCTCGTCACCCGCTGACCCGACCGGTCGGACGTCCGCATGACCGTCCGTGCAGCGAAGAGGCCCCGCTGGACAACCGGATTCCGGGTGCTCAGCGGGCCACTTGGCACATGCCCAGGATGTGGACGGCGAGCGCCTAGCCGTCCTCCCGAGCCGCCCTGACCTCGGCTCCGGACGGCGGGAGCCGGCCCGGACCACGAGGACGGCTACATCCAGCGCCGGATCGGTGAGACCGCTCGCTCCAGGGCCCGCTGCGCCGCGCCGCGGTCGCGCCACCTCGCGAGGTCGATCTCGACGCTGCGGGCGAAGTCGTCGTCGAGGTCGGCGTCGAGCCGGGCCGTCAGATCGCGGTCCAGCGCGATGAGGACGACCTCCTCGTCGTGGTCCAGCGAGCGGCGGTTGAAGTTCGACGACCCGACCACGGCGGCGACGCCGTCGACGGTCATGACCTTCGCGTGCATCATCGACGGCTGGAAGGTCCAGACCTTCACCCCGCAGTCGACCAGCCGCTCGTACGAGCCTTCGCTGGTGAGCTGCGAGACGCGCTTGTCGGCGTGCGGACCGGGCAGCAGCAGATCGACGTCGACACCGCGGCCGGGTGCGGCGCAGAGCGTGTCGAGGAACGCGTCGTCCGGCGCGAAGTAGGCCGTCGCGATCCGCAGCCGTTCGCGGGCCGAGCCGAGCACGACGTGGAACGCCGACTGCATGTCGTCCCACCCCAGGCTGGCCGACCCGCGCACGATCTGCACGGTCGAGCCGCCCTCTTGCGGCTGCACCGGGAACTCGTCGTCGTCGCCGTAGAGCGGGCGGCCGGTCTCGGCCCAGTCCTGGATGAACGCCGACTGCAGGCCGTCGACCGCCGGGCCTTCCACCCGCAGGTGGGTGTCACGCCACTCCCCCGCGTTGCGGGCGTCGCCGCACCACTCCTCGGCGATGCCGACCCCGCCGGTGAAGGCGATCCGCCCGTCGACGACGCAGACCTTGCGGTGCAGCCGGTGGTTGGACTTGAACGGCGACTTCACCAGCGGCTTGCGGAACCACTCCACCTGGACGCCGGCCCGGTCCATCTGGTCGACCAGCTGGTTCTCGATGAGCCGGCCGCCGAGCGCGTCGATGAGCAGCCGTACCCGCACCCCGGCCCGGGCCCGCTCGCTCATCGCGTCGGCGACGTGCCGGGCGATGTCGCCGCGCCAGTACACGAACGTCATCAGGTCGACGGTGGCCCGCGCCCCGCGGATCGCCGCCAGCAGCGCGGGGAAGATCTGGTCGCCGTTACGCAGCACGTCGATCGTGTTGCCCTCGGTGAAGGGCGTGCCGATGGTCACCTCGAGCCGGCGGCGCAGCACATCGGCGTGGTCGCTCATGCGGGACTCCTTCGGGTCGCGCACCGGCGGTGCGGCGGGTCAGCACGGTGTACGACGGTCAGAGCAGGCCACGCCGGGCGGCCTCGACACCGGCCTGGAACCGGGTCGAGGCACCCAGGTCGTCCATCAGCTCGGCGATCCGGCGGCGTACGGTCCGCAGGGAGATGCCGAGCTGGCGGGCGATGCTCTCGTCCTTCATGCCCGCGCAGAGCAGGTCCAGAACCGGTCCGACGTCGCCGGCGTCGGCCGGGCCCGGGGCGCCGACAGTGGCACTGCCGGCGAGCGGCACGGCCTGGGCCCAGTACTCGTCGAACAGGGCACGGACCAGGTGCACCAGCGCGGGCGCCCGGACCAGGACCCGGCCGGCGTCGCCGTCGGACGCGACCAGCGCGACCTCGTCCCCGAACACGGCCAGCGACGGCAACGCCCGGTCGGCCAGCCGGACCTGCTCACCGGCGTCTGCCCAGTGCCGTACGTAGGCGACCCGGTCGCGGTCCCCGAGGACGTCGAGCGGGTAGAGCCCGCGCATGGTCCGGCCGCTGCGGAGCTGGTGCTCCAGCAGCTCGACGTAGGTCGGGGAGTCGACGTCGATGTTGACGGCCGGGTGGCAGGAGACCACCTCGCCGGTGGTGCTGCGCTGGATGTCCTCGACGGCGGCGAAGGACTCCTCCTGGGTGAGCACCTCGAACGGCACGCTCGACCAGGCACGTGACTGCCCGACCATGTGGTCGGCCGCGAAGCCGGAGAGGCTGGCCCGGACCGCGTCCAGGCGGGACCGGCGCTCCTCGAGGTCCGACAGCTCGACGTGCACCAGGGCCGCCAGCGTCGTCGCGGGGGAGGCCGGGACCAGGCCGGTGCCGTGGCGCGCGACCAGGCCGACCCGCGTCAGCTCGGTCACGGCGGCGTCGAGGGCGGCCGGCGCCAGCTCGAGGTGCCGGGCCAGCGCCTCGGCGTCGAGGTCGGGGTTGCGCAGCATCGCGCGGTAGGTGGTCTCGGCGACGTCGTCGAGGCCCCAGACGTCCAGTGCGCTCATCCGCCCAGCCTAGGACCTGTGGCAGGTTGCTGTCACTGGCATCCAGCGGACAGATCCACGGTTCGCTACCGGGCAGGATGGTCCCGGACGAGGTGCGGAACCGCGGCAGGGGACGGTTTCGCGCCTCGTTTCCTGTTGCGCGGGGGAACGTGTCAGCCCCTAACGCCGGAAGACCGGCGCCTCCGGCTGACAGGTCGGCGGGGGGCGGCCGGGTGCGTCAGGCGAGCTCGCGGACCGCCGTCGGGCTGCTGTCGGCCAGGAACTGGCGGCACCGCTCGGCCTCGCCGTCCTCGTGGATCGCCGCGGCGGCCGTCGCCAGCGCGTGCAACGCGCGGAGGAAGCCGCGGTTGGGCTCGTGCTCCCACGGCACCGGGCCGTGGCCCTTCCAGCCGTTGCGACGCAGCGCGTCCAGGGCCCGGTGGTAGCCGGTCCGGGCGTAGGCGTAGCCCTCGACCGTGCGGCCGCCGGCCAGCGCCTGCTCGGCGAGGACGGCCCACGCCAGCGAGGACGTCGGATGGGCGGCGGCGACCTCGGCGGCCGGCGTGCCCGTGGCGAGCGCCTCGCGGGGCGCCGTCTCGTCGGGCAGCTCGGTCGCGGGCGGCTCGCCCAGCAGGTTCGTCATAGCACCATTCGACCACGTCCGGTGAGGATTGCCGCACAGTGATCATTCTCGGTCAGAACGCTCAACCCGGCAGGAGTTGCCGTCGAGGGACGCGGCACACATCCCCATGTCGGAGGTTCCTTCGTGTCCTGGCATCGTTCTCTTTCCCTCGCCGCCCTGTTGCCCGCGCTCGCCGCGGGCAGCCTCGGCGGCGCCTCCGTGGCTGCGGCCACCGGCGGCACCGAGCCGTCCGTCTCGGCAACCGTCGCGGGAGGCGCAGCCTCGGCGGTCGCCGCCGGTGACGTCGTGGACGTCACCCGCACCGCTCCGATCTCGCTGAGCGGCCAGACCGGGCAGGCGCTGGACGCCCGCTGGGACCCGACCCAGGCGTCCCTCCGCCCCGGTGGCGTGACGGCACCGGACGGCTGGGGGGTGGAGTACACCGCCGACGGCTCGACCTGGAGCGGCACCGCTCCCACCGACCTCGCCACCGTGAGCGGCGTCCGCGCTGCCGGCGTCGTCGACAGCCAGGGCCTCAGCTCCGGCCTGCAGGTGTCCACAGCCACCGCCAGCGGCGCCCTCAAGCCCGCGGCGGCGGCGTTCTCCGGCTCGTCCGGCGGCGACGGCTGGGACGTGTTCTTCACCTCGACCAAGGTGCTCAACGTGTGGCACCACAACGGGAGCGAGTACGGCCTGGACTGCCACCTGCGCGCCACCGGCGCCTCGTGCGGCACGGTGTACCGGGTCAGCGGGTATCAGACGTCCGGTGCGTCCAGCGGGTCCGCTGTCGGCGACCGGGTCTTCTCGGCGGTCGGCCAGACGTCGTCGAACACCATCGGGGTGCTCTGCACCGACACCTCCACCACGCCGTTCACCAGCTGTGGCTACACGCCTCTGGTGACCGGCTCGGCCTCGTGGACCAGCATCGGCAGCCAGAGCCGCAGCGGCAGCCGGATCTACGTACCGGCATCCAGCAGCGGCGGCCAGCTCGGGTGCTTCGACACCGCGACCGGTGTTCCGTGCCAGGGCCAGCCGTACGCGCTGACCGGCTTGAGCCCGCTCAACCCGGTCCCGGCCTTCTCGATCGCAGCCGGTGGTCGCGTGATCATCACCGCCACCAAGCTCTGGTGCTTCGACGGGGCCACCGGCTCCGCCTGTGGCGGCTCGTGGCCGGTGAGCATCGGTTCGACGACTCACGCGGCTGTCCCGATGCGCTCGACCGACGGCACCCTCACCGGCGTCTGCAAGGTCGCACCGGCCGGCAGCTGCTACGACCTCACCGGCGCAGCCGTGAGCATGCCCGCCGCCCTTGCCGCCCTGCTGTCCGCGAAGCCCTTCGGTGAGATGACCGGCTGGGCTCAGTTCGGGTTCACCGGCACCCGCCAGTACTGGTTCACCGGCTGGAACGCGCCGCCGGTCTGCTGGGACTGGGCCACCGGAGCAGCCTGCGCGGGCTTCCAGACCAGCACGTCCATCGGGTCCTCACGCTACGCGATCGTCGTCGACCCGCTGGACGACAGCTGCCTCTGGAGCAACGGGGACGACGGGCAGATCAAGCCGTTCGACGGCATCACCGGTACGGCCGGCTGCCGCCCCTCGGACCCGACGGTCGTGCTGCCCTACACGGCAGCCGTGCCGCAGCTGTCCTGCACCGAGGCCGGCCGGGTCCGCGGCTGGCAGTCGATCACCCTGTCCGCACCGGCGGGCCTCGCACTGAGCTCGCTGCGGCTGACCATGCGCACCGAGAGCGGCACCGCGGTGTCCGGCTACTCCAACCTGACGCCCGACAGTGCCGGTGCCATCGACCTGTCGGCCCTCGCCGTGGCGACGTCCGGCACCCGACCCTCGTTCGAGGTGCGGGCCGTGGGTGGCACCGACGCCCAGGCGCGGGGCATCACGGGCGCGATCCGCTACACGTCCGACCCGCCGCAGCTGTGCGTCAAGCTGACGGTCCGCCGTGACTGCCCGACGGCAGCCGCGGTGCACCCGGGCGCGACGGTCCCCGTCGGTGACCTGACCCTCGGCGGGTCGGCCACCGCCACTGCCGGCGGCTCCAGCACCACGACCCCGCTGACGGTCGGCGTCTCCCGCGCAGCGATGACCGGCTGTCTCGGCGACCTGGCCGGCACGGTCACCCGCGCCGCAGGCGGGGCGAGCACGCCGCTGGGCGGCGTCACCGTCCGGCTGATCGGACCGGGCGGTGCCGTCCTCGCGACGACCACCACGGCCAGCGACGGGACCTACGCGGTCGCGCACCTGACCCCGGCCGCGTACACGGTGCGGGTCGGCGACGAGCAGCAGGCGGTCTCCCCGACCGCCGGCGGCACTGCCCGCGCGGACTTCGACATCACCGTCGGAGCACCCACCGCACGCCCGGTGCAGGTCACCACGGCGTACGGCACGCCCGGTTCGGTGCCGATCGACGCTTCCGCCGACCCGGCGACCATCATCGACGAGGCCACCCTGCGGTTGAAGGACGGGTCGTCCTGGGTGACCACTCTTACCGTCGCCGGTGAGGGCACCTGGGAGGTCGTCTCCGGCCGGCTGCGCTTCACGCCGATCGGCGGCTTCACGGGCGCATCCAGCCAGGTGACCTACCGGGTGTTCGACGGTGTCGGCGGAGTGGCCGAGTCGGGCGCGCACGCAGTGGTCGGCGCCAGGCCGGCCTTCTCGCTCAGCAGCACGCCGGTGACAGGCGTCGCCGGGTCCCCGTCGGAGATCCCGGTGACCGGGATCCCCGCCGGAGCCACCGCCACCGTGCCCGCGACCGTCGACGGCGCCAGCGCCGTCTCGATCACCGGGTCCGTCGTGTCCGTCACCCCGTCGGCCGGCTTCTCGGGGATCATCACGGTTCCTGTCCGGGTCACGCTCGGCGGCACCACGGTCGTGCACGACGTCCTGGTGCGGGTCCACCCCGAGGCGGCGCCGAGCGCGTCGACCGTACGGCGGTCCGGCCGGTCGGTGATCCGCTGGGACGCGTCACCGACCGGGTCGGTGACCCGGTACGTCGTGTTCGTCGACGGCAAGCGGAAGTGCGTCACCACGGGCACGAAGTGCTCCGTCAGTCGGCTCGTCGGGCCGGCCACGGACGTGCAGATCAGGGCGGTGGGTGGGGCGGACCTGACCTCGCAGCCGACGGCTGCGCCGTACAAGTCCACCGGCTGCTCGACGTTCACCAACGTGCACTTCCGGCCGGACTCGGCTCACCTGAAGAAGAAGGTGCAGAAGCGCCTCGCCCGCATCGTCAAGCGGATCGAGGCGAACGGCTTCACCCACCTGTGCCTGACCGGGCACACCGACAGCCGCGGCGGGGTCGCGTACAACAAGGACCTCTCCGAGCGCCGGGTGGCGACCGTGGGTCACCGCCTGGACCGCCTGCTCAAGGGTGTGCAGCTGGAGCTGCGCTACCGCGGCGAGCGCGCACCGGAGAAGCGCAACGACACCAAGAAGGGGCGGGCGAGCAACCGAAGGGTCAGCATCGGGCTCGGCTAGTCCACAGTCGCCAAGGGCGGTGCCGGTCGACGACCGGCACCGCCCTTCGGCGTCCTGCCCGGCGGCTACTGCGCGCCGAGGCTGGTGTTCGTCGAGCGAAGGTCCTCGCAGGCCTCGGCCACGCGGGCCGCCATCCCGGCCTCCGCGGCCTTGCCCCACGCGCGGGGGTCGTACTGCTTCTTGTTGCCGACCTCGCCGTCGATCTTCAGCACGCCGGCGTAGTTGCTGAACATGTGGTCGACGACCGGGCGGGTGTAGGCGTACTGCGTGTCGGTGTCGACGTTCATCTTCACCACGCCGTAGTCGAGCGTCTCGCGGATCTCCGCGAGCTCGGAGCCGGAGCCGCCGTGGAACACCAGGTCGAAGGGCTTCTCGGTGCCGAGCTTGGCGCCGACCTCGTCCTGGATGTCCTTGAGGACCGACGGTCGCAGCTTGACGTTGCCGGGCTTGTAGACACCGTGCACGTTGCCGAACGTCGCCGCGAGGATGTAGCGCCCGACCTCGCCGGGAGCGCCGAGCACCTCGACGGTGCGCAGCGCGTCGCCGGGGGTCGTGTAGAGCTTGTCGTTGATCTCGTTCGCGACGCCGTCCTCCTCGCCGCCGACGACGCCGATCTCGAGCTCCATCACGATGTTCGCGGCGGCGCACTTCTCGAGAAGCTCGCGCGCGATCTGGAGGTTCTCCTCGAGCTCGACAGCCGAGCCGTCCCACATGTGCGACTGGAACAGCGGCAGCCGGCCGTCGGCCACCCGCTGCGCGGAGATCTCGATGAGTGGCCGCATGTAGCCGTCGAGCTTGTCCTTGGGGCAGTGGTCGGTGTGCAGCGCGATCTGCACCGGGTAGGCCTTGGCGACGTGGTGGGCGTACTCGGCGAGCGCCTCGGCGCCGAGCACCATGTCCTTGATCGTCGAGCCGGAGAGGTACTCCGCGCCGCCGGTCGAGACCTGCACGATGCCGTCGCTGCCGGCCTCGGCGAAGCCCTGCAGGGCGGCGGTCAGCGTCTGCGACGACGTCACGTTGATCGCCGGGTAGGCGAACGCACCGGCCTTGGCTCGGTCGAGCATCTCGGCGTAGACGTCGGGGGTGGCGATGGGCATGGTGGTCTCCGGTTCCGTGCGGCTACCTGCCCCGCAATCCCACCACACCCCGTCGTGAGGCGGCAGCGGACGGCCACGGAGTGGGCAGCCGTCCCCCGACGGGGTCGGCCGGTGGTCAGGCCTCCTGGGCGCGGACGGCGTCGGCCGCCTTGCGGGCGGCGATGAGCACCGGGTCCCAGACCGGGGAGAACGGCGGCGCGTAGCCGAGGTCGAGCATCGAGATCTCCTCGACGGTCATCCGGTTCCACAGCGCGACGGCGAGGGCGTCGATGCGCTTCGCGGCTCCCTCCCGCCCCACGACCTGCGCCCCGAGCAGCCGGCCGGTGCGACGCTCGGCGACGAGCTTGACCGTGATCGGCTCGGCGCCGGGGTAGTAGCCGGCGCGGGTGGTGGAGTCGACCGTCACGGCGACCCACCGGTAGCCGACCGCGTCGCAGTCGGCCTCGCGCAGCCCGGTACGGGCGATCTCCAGGGCACAGACCTTGCTCACCGCCGTGCCGACGACACCGGGGAAGGTCGCGTAGCCGCCGCCGAGGTTCGTGCCGAGCACCCGGCCCTGCTTGTTGGCGTGGGTCCCGAGGGCGACGTGCACCCGGTTGCCGGAGACCAGGTCGATCGACTCCACGCAGTCGCCGGCCGCCCAGACGCCGTCGCTGTCGAAGACCCGCATCTGCAGGTCGGTGACCAGCCCGCCCCACCGGCCGAGGGTCAGGCCGGCGGCGCGGGCCAACGTGGTCTCCGGGCCGACACCCGTGCCGAGCACGACCAGGTCGGCGTCGAAGGTCCCCTGGTCGGTCGACACGGAGCGCACGTGGCCGGTGGGGTCCGGCTCGAAGCCGTCCAGCCGCACGGACGTGCGGACGTCGATGCCCATCGACTCCATGGCGTGGTGCACCTGGCTGCCCAGGTCCGGGTCGAGGGTCGCCATCGGCTCCCGCGAACGCGTCAGCACGGTCACCGACAGGCCCCGGTTGACCATCGCCTCGGCCATCTCGATGCCGATGTAGCCGCCGCCGACGACAGCTGCCCGCCGCGGCTCGCGCTCGAGCTCGTCGAGCAGCCGCTCGCCGTCGTCGAGGGTCTGCACGCCGTGGATGCCGTCGAGGTCGACACCCGGGACGTCGGGCCGACGGGGGCGCGCCCCTGTGGCGAGCACGAGGTGGTCGAAACCCAACCGGTAGGTCGACTTACCCTCGTGGTCGCGCACCTCGACCTCGCGAGCGTCCAGGTCCAGAGCCATGGCCTCGGACCGCATCCGCAGGTCGATGCCGTTCGCGCGGTGCTGCTCCGCGGTTCGGGCGACCAGCTGGTCGACCGACTCGACGTCGCCGCCGACCCAGTAGGGGATCCCGCACGCGGAGTACGACGTGTGGTGGCCGCGCTCCAGCGCCACCACCTCGAGGTCGTCGCCCCTGAGACGTTTGGCCTGCGACGCCGCCGACATCCCCGCCGCGTCGGCCCCGACGACGACGACCCGCTCGCTCATGCGGCGAGGCTACGTGGTGGGGCGCCACATCCATGGCGTCGTCGACGTCAGGGTGCGCAGCCCGAGCCGCTCGAGGATCGGCCGGCTGTCCGGCGACGCGTCGACCTGGAGGAACCGGAAGCCGCGCTCGGCTGCCTCGTCGGCCCGCCGCGACACGAGCGCCTTGTAGATGCCGCGGCCGCGGTACTCCGCCAGCGTGCTGCCGCCCCACAGCGAGACGAAGTCGGTGCCGCGGTGGAAGTTGGCCCGCGCGGCGCACACGACGGTGCCGTCCTCGGCCACCGCGAGCCACATCGTGGTCCCCTCGGGGTCGGCGGCGATGCTGGCCGCGATCGAGGCGTGCATGCCGGTGGCGTCCTCGTCCCACACCGCACGGCTCAGGTCGTTGATCCCCCGCCAGTCCTCGGCGGCGCCGTCGGGGTCGGTGCGCAGCCGCCGGAACGCGATGCCACCGGGCTCGGCGGCGGTCGCCAGGCGCTCCCGCACGGCCGCGACCTCGCCGATGACAAGAGCCTCCTCCTCGTCCGGCTCGAAGCCGTGGGCCCGCAACCGGTCGGTGAGGTCGGCCGGCTGGTCGTAGCCGTAGTGCTTCCACTCGAACTCGCGGCCCAGCGCGGCGAAGTGGGCGACCGCCGCCTCGATCGCGGCGTCGGCGCTCGACCCGTCGAGGTCGCACCAGAAGACCCCGCCGCCCCACGGGTCGTCACGTCCGACGGCCGTCATCCTCAGCACCGGTGCCGGCACGTCGAGCAGCTCGATCTCGAAGCCGGGCTGCGGGTCGGGTACCCGTCGGATCTGCCGGTCGTACGTCGCGAGCAGCTCGTCGTCCGGAAGCGGCGGGGCCGAGGTGTCGTCCATGCCGTCGACCTTAGGGACAGCACTCTCCGCAAGGCACGCGCGATTCACCCCCCCCGGGCGCAGGCACGTCGCGCATGCCCGGACGCGACGGTCAGAGCGGGAGGTCGAGGACGTGCTGGCGGACCCAGGCGTGCATGGCGACGGCCGCGGCGGCGCCGGCGTTGATCGAGCGGGTCGAGCCGTACTGCGCGACCGACACGACCACCGACGCGTGCATTCGTGCGGCCTCGGACAGGCCCGGACCCTCCTGGCCGAAGAGCAGCACGCAGGCGCGCGGCAGCCGGGTCTGCTCGAGCGGCACCGACCCCGGCAGGTTGTCGACGCCGACCAGCGGGAGCGCCTCCGCCGCCGCCCAGGCGGCCAGGTCCTCCACCGTCTCGTGGTGCCGCACGTGCTGGTAGCGGTCGGTGACCATCGCGCCGCGGCGGTTCCACCGGCGCCGGCCGACCACGTGCACCTCGCGGGCGAGGAACGCGTTCGCCGTCCGGACCACGGAGCCGATGTTGAAGTCGTGCTGCCAGTTCTCGACCGCGACGTGGAAGTCGTGCCGCCGCTCGTCGAGGTCCGCGACGACCGCCTCCCGGCGCCAGTAGCGGTAGCGGTCGACGACGTTGCGCCGGTCACCGTGCTCCAGCAGCTCGGGGTCGTAGCGGGCGTCGTCGGGCCACGGTCCCTCCCACGGCCCGACGCCGACCTCGTCCACGCACCGACCCTAAACGCGGCCCGAGCCCGGGCCGCGGCCACCACCTCGTCCCGGGTCGCGAGCGCGTGGGGAGCCACGACCTAGGCTGCGCAGGTGCCCGCGGTCCTCGACGTCCTCGACGTCCTCCCGGACCTGTCGCCCGACCTCGACGCGCTCACCGCCGCCGCCGTGTACGCCGTCGTGCTGGGGTTCGTCTTCGCCGAGTCCGGCCTGCTGGTCGGGTTCTTCCTGCCCGGCGACACGATCCTCTTCGGCGCCGGGCTGGTGTCCGGACACGAGGGGTCCGGCGTCGACGTGACGCTGCTGGCGTCCGGTGCCTTCGTGGCAGCGGTCGCCGGCGACTCGGTCGGCTACGCGGTCGGCTCCCGGCTCGGGCGGACCCGGCTGGAGCACCGGGTCGACGCCGGCCGGCTGGACCGCCGGCACCTCGACCGCGCCGACGCCTTCTTCTCCCGGTGGGGATGGTGGGCGGTGGTCGCGGCGCGCTGGGTCCCCTGGGTGCGCACCTTCACCCCCGTCCTCGCCGGCACCAGCCGGATGGCCTACGCGCGGTTCCTGTCGGCCAACGTCGTGGGGGCGCTCGCCTGGGCGGTCGGGCTGACCGTCCTCGGGAACCGGGCCGCGTCGGTGCCGGCGCTGCGGCACGTGGCGCTCGGCGTCGCGGCGGCGTTCGTGGTCGGCTCGGTCGCCGTGGGTGTCGTCGGCTGGGTCCGCCGTCCGCGCGTCCCGAGGCAGTAGCGTCGACAGACGTGGGCCGACACACGACCCCGGGCACCGGCGCTCCGGAACCCGACCGCGGGTTCTGGGCGAGGATCGCCGTCGCGACGATCCTCGCCCTCCTCGTCGGCGGCTACGCGGTCAGCCGGCTCGGCGGTGGCGACGACACGGTCGGCACCGCCGCGGGCGGCACCAGCAGCACCGCCGCCCCTCCGCGAGCAGCACGCCCACCACCAGCTCCCCGCCGCCGAGCAGCGCCACGAGCGCCCCCGCGGCCACCACGAACCCGGCGCCGGCACCGACCGCACGGCCACCCACCCTGTCGTTCACCGTCCGCTACCCGGCCTACATCACCGTGCGGGTGCCCGGCGGGGTCACGCTCGTCTCCAAGCTGTTCAAGGCCGGCTCGAAGGCGTCGTACGACAAGAAGGTGCTGCAGGTGGTGAACGGGCGCCCGGACGCCGTGCGGTTCGTCGTCAACGGCAAGCCGCGCAAGCCAGGGCCCTCCGGACAGACGGAGGTCTTCACCGTCCGGCGGAAGTAGGCGCGCGGCGGTCAGTTCCGATTCAGGTCCACTGGGTAGCCTCGGGCGGTGCTGACCCTGCAGACCGTCACCGCTCTCGGCCCGTCGTGGCTCGACCCCGAGCAGCTGATCCGCACCTTCGGGATGATCGGGACATGGCGGCGGTGTTCGCGGAGTCCGGCCTGCTGATCGGCTTCTTCCTCCCCGGCGACTCGCTGCTGTTCACCGCGGGGCTGCTGGTGTCGACGACCAGCCTGCTCCCCCCGCTCTGGCTGGTCGTCGTGCTCGTCGTGGTGTCGGCGATCGCCGGCGACCAGGTGGGCTACGTGATCGGCAAGCAGGCCGGGCCGAAGGTGTTCCAGCGGGAGAACTCCAGGCTGTTCCGCCCGGAGTACGTCGACAAGGCGTACGGCTTCTTCGAGAAGTACGGCGGCCGGGCCATCATCCTGGCCCGCTTCGTGCCGATCGTGCGGACCTTCGCCCCGGTCGTGGCCGGCGTCAGCAAGATGCACTACCGCACGTTCGTCGCGTACAACGTCGTGGGCGGCGTGCTGTGGGGCGCCGGCGTGACGATCCTCGGCTACTTCCTCGGCCAGGTGGACTTCGTGGCGGCGCACATCGAGCTGATCCTCATCGGGATCGTGGTCCTGTCCTTCATCCCCATCGGGATCGAGGTGCTGCGGCACCGCCGCGGGTCGAGCCCGCGCCCCGCGGGGAGCGAGGACCGCGGCTGAGGCCTCCGGGCCGGGCCGGCCCCGGGCCGGTCAGCTGAAGTCGACGGTCGGGGCGGCCCGGACCGCCTCGTCCTCGACCTCGAAGTACTCCTCCTTGTGGAAGCCGAACGAGCCGGCCACCAGGTTGGAGGGGAACGACTCGACCCGGGTGTTCATCGCCCGCACGTTGGCGTTGTAGAACCGCCGGCCGGCCGCGATGCGGTCCTCGGTCTCGGACAGCTCGCGCTGCAGCTCGAGGAAGTTCGTGCTCGCCTTGAGGTCGGGGTAGGCCTCGGCCACCGCGAACAGCCGCCCGAGCGCCTGGCCGAGCGCGCCCTCCTGCCGGCCCTGCTCCGCGGGTGTCGAGCCGGGAGCAGCGGCGGCGGCCCGCGCGCGCGTCACGGCGTCGAAGACCTCGCGCTCGTGGGTGGCGTAGCCCTTGACCGTCTCGACCAGGTTGGGGATCAGGTCGTGCCGGCGCTTGAGCTCGACATCGATCTGACGCCACGACTCCTGCACGAGGTTCCGCTGGGAGACGAAGCGGTTGTAGGCGACGACGACGTAGATCGCGAGGAGCACGAGCACGGCCAGGACGATCCACACGACGGTCATGGTCACGGAGCCTAGGGACCGCGATGCCCCTTGTCAGCCGCACGCGGCCGTATGCGGCGTCGAGAGGCTGACAGTTCCCGGCCCCCCGCCGGGGGGTTCGGGCAGTCAGGCAGCGCCGCCGTGGTCCTTCCACACGAAGGTGGGTACGCCGGCGTGCACCGTCCCGAGGACGGCGCAGGTCTTGACGACCTCGGCCGGGTCCAGCCGGCCCTCCGAGAAGCCGACCAGGTCCGACCCGCAGGTGCGCCAGCCCTCGGCGTCCATGGCCAGCAGGTACTGCATGGTGCGTGGCGTGAGCACGTCGCTCGCGAGCTTCGGTGATGCCGAGCTGACCCGGAACCTCCGGTTGAACGCCTCGCTCTCGAGATCGATGTCCCGCGACAGGCCGACGGCACCGGCCATCCGCTCCAGCGCGGACTCGCGCTGCACCTCGACGTGGCCGAGGAATCCCTGCATCGGCACGACGACCACCGCCCAGCGGTGCGTGGTCGTGGTCCGGTTGCCCTTGGAGTCGCTCGAGTGCGTCTCGTAGGTGTAGTCGAAAGCCGTGAACGGGCGACCCGACTCGGTGCCCGACAGGACGTTGCGGGCCTTGGGGTGGTCGCCGCGACCGAACGGCGTGCCCGGCCACCGGTCGCAGAGCGCCGGCACCTCGCCGGTGTACTGCCAGCCGCGCTTGAGAGCGAACTGCATGAGCCGGTCGCGCCGCTTCTGCTCCAGCACGAACCCGACCACCAGGACGGTGACGGCGACGACGACGAAGCCGGCCAGCAGCAGGAAGGACATCGGCAGCCGCTCCTGTCAGTCCAGGCCGAGGTCGGCCAGCTGGTAGGCCGCGCGGTAGCCAAGGCCCTCCGCCTCGACCTTGCCGGCCGCACCGCGCTCGACGATGACCGCGACCCCGACCACCTCGGCGCCGGCCTCGCGCAGCGCCTGCACCGCAGCCAGTACCGAGTCGCCGGTGGTCGAGGTGTCCTCCACCGCGAGGACCCGGCGGCCCGCGACGTCCGGCCCCTCGATCCGGCGCTGCAGGCCGTGCGCCTTCCCCTCCTTGCGGACCACGAACGCGTCCAGCCGGCGGCCCCGCGCGGCCGCGGCGTGCAGCATCGCCGCCGCCACCGGGTCGGCACCGAGGGTGAGGCCGCCGACGGCGTCGTAGTCGAGGTCGGCCGTCAGGTCGAGCATCACCTCGCCCACCAGCGGTGCCGCGCTGGCGTCCAGCGTGATCCGGCGCAGGTCGACGTAGTAGTCGGCCTCCCGCCCGGACGACAGCACGACCCTGCCGTGCACCACGGCCTTGTCGGTGATCTGGGCGAGGAGGTCGTCGCGCGCACTCATGGCACCGGATGCTAGGACAGGGCGGTACGCCGAGCCGCCGGCGCCGCGCCAGGCACCCGTCCCCGAGGAGCACCGATGCCCACCCAGGACCGTCTGACCTCGGCCGACGGGCTGGCCGCCGCCACCGGCTACTCCCACGCCGTGGTCACCACCGGCCGCACCGCGTACGTCTCCGGGCAGATCGCGCTCGACGCCGACGGCGCCCTGGTCGGCGGGGTCGACGTCGGCGCGCAGGCGGCGCAGTGCCTGGCGAACCTCGGGCGGGTGCTCGACGCGCTCGGCGCCACCTGGGCCGACGTCGCGAAGCTCGGCTGGTACGTGCGGGACGCCGGTCAGGTGCAGGCCGTGCGCGACGCCCGGGACGCCGTGCTCCGGCCCGCCCTCGGCGACCTCCCGCACCCCGCGAGCACCCTGGTGCAGGTCGCCGCGCTGGTCCGGCCGGAGCTGCTCGTCGAGGTCGACGCCGTCGTGGCGCTCCCCGGGCCATGGCCGGGCTGACGGTGGCCCGGCGGACGGTGGCCGTACTGACGAGGGCCGTACTGACGAGGGCCGTACTGACGATGCCGGGATGACGACCGCCCCGGCGGCGCTGGTCCTGGCCCACAGCCCGCTCACCGGTCCGGAGGCGTGGGGCGTGCTGCCCGACGAGCTGCGTGGTCGCGGCCACCGGGTGGCCGTGGTCGAGGTCCGGGACGACGACGCACCGCCGTACGCCTCGCGCTACGTCGCCCGGGCGGCGCTGCAGGTGCGGGACCAGCTCGGCGAGGACCGGGCGGTGCTCGTCGGCCACTCCGGCGCCGGCTACCTGCTGCCGTTGCTGGGAGCCGCCCGCCGGGCGGCGCGGGCGCCCGTCGCGGCCTACGTGTTCGTGGACGCCGGGCTGCCGCCGTCGCGCCCCACCACCCGGCTCGACCTGCTGCGCGCCGAGGCGCCCGACGTCGCCGACGAGGTCGGTCCGCACCTGGCGGCCGGCGGCACTTTCCCGGACTGGACCGACGACGACCTACGGCAGCTGGTGCCCGACGACAGCGCGCGGGCCGCGCTGGTCGCCGGGCTGCGCGATGCGGCGGGCGGACTTCTTCGCCGAGGCGCTCCCGGTGGCGTCGGACTGGCCGGACGCGCCGTGCGGCTTCCTGCGGCTCTCGCCGGGCTACGACGCTGCAGCCCGGCTGGCCGGGCACCGGGGCTGGCCGCAGGTGCTCGGCCCGGACGACCGCCCCGGCGGCCACTTCGGCATGCTCGTCGATCCGGCCGCCGTCGCCGACGACCTCGAGACCCTGCTCGGCCTCCTGTGACATGTCAGCCGGAGGACCCCGTATCCGGCGTCGAGCGGCTGACAGGTGGGGGTCAGGGGACGAGGGCGTGCCAGGCGGCGAGGATGCGGGTCTCCTTGGCGGGGTCGATGCCGTTGGCCTGCACGTAGTCGCGGTCCGGCAGCGCGGGTACCCCCTCTCCGGAGCGCACCAGCGGCTCGAGCCACGCCCAGGTGTCAGCAACGGTCTCGCGCAGCGGCCGGACCCGCATGCCCGCCGCCTCGGTGCGGTCGGTGGCCGCCTGCCACACGGCGTCGCCGTCCTGCCCGGGCGGCATCCACAGCGGGAGCTCGGTCCACGGCTCGACCTCGTGCTCGACGAGCAGGTCGTCGGGCACCCAGGTGAGCGTCGCTCCGCTGCCGGTGACCTCGACGCACGCGTCGAGGAGCTCGCCGTACGTCGAGCTGGCGGGCGGCGCGGTGGCGTTGAAGGTCCCGGCGGTGCGGCGTTCGCCGCAGTCGAGCAGGAACCGTGCGAGGTCACGAACGTCGACGAGCTGGGTGGCGACGCCAGGATCGCCGGGCGCCAGCACCTCACCGCCCCGGGCGATGCGCATCAGCCAGGCGGGCAACCGGCCGACGTTCTCGTGCGGGCCGAGGATCAGCCCGGCCCGGGCGACCGTGGACCGGTCGCCGAGCAGCTCGGTGACGGCCCGCTCGCAGCCGGCCTTGAGCTTGCCGTACTCGCCGTCGTCCGGGCCGGCGTCCGCCGGGCAGTCCTGCCCGGCGAGGCCCTCGGCGTCGGCACGCCGGGCCAGGTCGTCGTGGCACCGATGCTCGACACGTAGACGTAGTGCGCACCGGAACCGGCGACCGCGCGCACCGACTTCCCGACGACCCGCGGGACGAAGCCGCACGTGTCGACGACCACGTCGAACGACCGGCCGGCGAGCTGCTGCAGGGCGGCGGCGTCGTCCCGGTCGCCACGCAGCGCCTCGACGCCCGCCGCGTCCGGCCCGCTCCGGCCACGGTTGAACGTGGTGACCTGCCAGCCCCGCGACAGCGCGTCGTCGACCGTCGCCCACCCCAGGAACGACGTGCCACCGATCGTGAGCAGGTGCATGACGGAACCTTCGCCGACGACGCGGCGGCCCGCCAAGGTCGTTCGCCGAGGGCGCAGCGCTGGCGCCGCGACGTGTCAGCCCCTGCCGCCGGTATGCCGGCGGCAGGGGCTGACACGTGCGGTGGCCGCTACCGGTCGAGGAGCCGGCCGCTCACCACGAGCACCTGGCCGGCGGTGCCCGAGTTCCACGGCCACGGGCGGCCGGCGGTGCGGGCGGCGCCCTCGATCGCCGTGAGCAGCCGGTCCGCCTCGGCGACGTCGCCGGCCGCCGCCCAGGCCGCCGCCGCCATCGGCCAGTAGCCGACCGGGCCCGGACCCCAGCCCATCTGGTCGAGGGCCCCGGGGTCCGAGAGCTGCGGGTGCAGCTGCGTGACGCGGGCCAGCAGTGTGGTGGCCCGGCTGGTCGGGACCAGGCCGAACGCGACCGCCCACACCTGCTCCATGGCATCCGGGTAGAGCACCGTGAGGTCGGCCGGCTGCGAGCCGCCGCCTTCGTGCCGCGCCCAGTCGTAGCTGCCGCGCGCCGGGTCCCAGAGCCCCTCGACCCCAGCGGCGACGCCGGCCGAGACCGCCCGGGCCCGGTTGCCACGGCCCCGGTCGCCGAGGACCGCGAACAGCCGGCCGGCCGACGCCAGCCCGGCGTACACCTCGGCCTGGTCCATCAGGTACTTCACCCGCCAGCCCGGCTTGGCCCAGGTCAGCCCGTCGGCGTCGACGGTCGACTCGACGGCGCGCAGCGCCCCGTCGAGGCCGTCGGCCAGCGCCTTCAGCCGCTTCTTGGCCGACGCCGCGCCCTCGACCCGGCTGCTGGCCTGGTAGGCCGCCTCGGTCGCCAGCAGGAAGACGGCGGCGTAGGAGTCGGTCGAGTCCATGTCGCCGGTCGACGTCAGCGTGCCGTCCGGGGACACCGAGTAGTCGGTCACGTAGCCCTGGGCGTCCTGCGCCCCGGCGTACCAGCGCAGGTAGGTCCACGTGCTCGCGAGCAGGCCTCGGTCGCGGGTGCGGCCGGCCTGGTCGGCCATCCCCCACGCGGCGAAGCCGCCCAGGTAGGGATCGACCCGGGTGCGGTCCGGGTAGGTCGCGATCGCGCCGCCCGGCAGGCCCGCGGATGCGGCGAACGCTGCCTCGGCGGCCCGCTCGGCCGGCCCGACCGCGGCGTTGGCGGGCGCTGCCGTCGAGACCAGCACCGCACACACGGACAGGGCGGTGAGCAGGGTCCCCCGACGTCTCATGGCGCGACCCTAGGGGCCGACGCGGCGGCCGGACAGGTGCCGGGTGCGAGGTCCCCCGGACGTGGGACACGGTGTCGCGCACGGTCACCGGCAGCGTCGCACCGTGACCGGGTCAGTGCCGTCGGCGGGCCGCCAGCCGCCACACCAGCAGCACCAGCAGCAGGCCGCCGAGCACCGGCGCGAGCCGCTTGAGCACCGGCAGGCCGGCGGTGTCGAGCAGGTCGATCGAGTTGTCCGACGACCCGGCGCGACGGATCGGCGTGGCGGCGGCAGGCGTCGCCTGCCGGGTCGCGCTGCCGGTGGTGGACGCGGCGACCGATGACGCGGCCGCCGCCGTCTGCTCCCCCGGTGCCGCCGCCCCCGCGTGCACCTCGGGTGCGGACGCCGGCTCGGGCGCCGGGGCGACCACCGGCCCGGACGCCGTACCGCCGGCACCCAGCTCGTCGGCGAGGCAGTCAGCGAACTTGCCGAGGATCTTGTTGCCCACCTCGGCCATCACGCCGCGCCCGAACTGCGCCGGCTTGCCGGTGATCGCGAGGTCGGTGGTGACGATGACGTCGGTGGCCGAGCCGCCGCTGTCGGTGAGGACCGCGGTGATCGTCGCCGCAGCGGTCCCGGTGCCCCGTGCCTCCTTGGCGTTGGCCTGGAGCACCGCCCGCCGCGCGGCCTCGTCCTTCTCGACGAACTTCGCGGTGCCGGCGTAGGTCACCTGGATCGGACCGACCTTGACCTTGACCTTGCCGACGATCGTCTCGCCGTCGAAGGTCTCGACGGTCGCGCCCGGCATGCAGGGCGCGATCCGCTCGACGTCGAGCAGGACGTCCCACGCCTGCGCCATCGGGACAGGCACGGTGAACGTGTGCTCCAGCTCCATCGGGCTATCCCCCAGCCGCTGCGGTGACGGCCCGCCGGGTGAGGACCCGGGCCAGGTGCTGCCGGTAGTCGGCCTTGCCGTTGAGGTCCGAGGCCGGGCTGGTTCCCTCGGCAGCGTGCTCGGCCGCCGCCCCGACGCCGCCCAGCGCCGCACCCGCGAGGGCCTGCTCGACCGCACTGGCCCGGATCGGCGTGGCACCCATGTTCGTCAGGCCGACCCGCGCCTCCGCGATCGAGCCGTTGTCCCGGCGGACCACGGCGGCGACCCCGACGATCGCCCAGGACTGGGCGACCCGGTGGAACTTCTCGTAGCGGTAGCCCCACCCGGTGTGCTTGGGCACGCGGACCTCGACGAGCACCTCGGCAGGCTCCAGGGCCGTCTGCAGGTAGTCGACGAAGAACTCCGAGGCCGGGACGGTACGCCGGCCGCCGCTGCCGGCGATCACGAACTCGGCCTGCAGCGCGGCCGCCACGGCCGGCAGGTCGCCCGCGGGGTCGGCGTGCGAGAGCGCGCCGCCGAAGGTGCCGCGGTGCCGCACCGCCGGGTCGGCGACGGTCGCGGTGGCCTCGGCGATCAACCCGGCGTGCTCCTTGACCAGCGCGTCGCGCATCACGTCGTGATGCGTGGTCATGGCGCCGATGACGATGGCGTCGCCGTCGTCGCGGACTCCGCGCATCTCCTCGATCTTGCCGACGTCCACGACGACCTCGGGGTAGGAGAGCCGCAGCCGGAGCAGCGGGATGAGCGACTGCCCACCTGCCATCACCTTGGCGTCGTCGCCGTGCTCGCCGAGCGCGGCCACCGCCTCGTCGACGGTGCCGGCCAGCACGTAGTCGAACTGCGCGGGGATCATGCCGACTCACCGCCCGCCGTCGACTCCGTGGAAGCCCCGCCGTAGGCGACCGTGCCGGCCGCCGCGCGGTCGCCGCCGTCCCCGCCGCCACCCGCCTTCGCGTCCTGGATCGCCCGCCACACCCGCTCCGGGGTGCAGGGCATCCGGATGTCGTCGACGCCGAACTGACGGACGGCGTCGACCACGGCGTTCACCACCGCCGGGGTCGAGGCGATGGTGCCGGCCTCGCCGACCCCCTTGACCCCCAGCGGGTGCGTGGTGCTCGGCGTCTCGGTGCGATCGGTCTGGAAGCTCGGCAGGTCCGGGGCGGCCGGCACGAGATAGTCGACGAAGGAGCCCGTCACCAGGTTTCCGTCGTCGTCGTAGACGGCCTCCTCGTAGAGCGCCTGCGCGATGCCCTGCGCGACACCGCCGTGCACCTGGCCCTCGACGATCATCGGGTTCACGACCTTGCCGATGTCGTCGACGCAGACGTACGTCCGGATCTTCGACATGCCGGTCTCGGTGTCTACCTCGACCGCGCACAGGTGCGTGCCGTGCGGGAACGAGAACGCCTGCGGGTCGATCGTCGCCACACCCTGCAGGGTCGGTTCCGCGCCGTCGGGGAGGTCGTGCGAGCTGAACGCCTCGAACGCCACCTCCTGGATCGTCTTGCTCGACCCCGGCGCCCCCTTGACCCCGAACGCGCCGTCCTTGAACTCGAGGTCGGCGGGGTCGGCCTCAAGCATGTGCGCCGCGATGACCTTCGCCTTCTCGACGACCTTCTCGGAGGCCGCGACGAGCGCCAGGCCGCCGACTGCGAGCGACCGCGAGCCGTAGGTGTCCATGCCGTACGGCGCGGAGGCCGTGTCGCCGTAGATGACGGCGATGTCGTCGGGATCGACCCCGAGCTGGTCGGCGACGATCTGGCTCCATGCCGTCACGTGGCCCTGACCGTGCGGCGACGTTCCGGTCACGACCTCGACCTTGCCCGTGGGCAGCACCCGGATCGTGGCGTGCTCCCAGCCCCCGGCGACGTACTTCAGCGCAGACAGGATCCGGGACGGGGCCAGGCCGCACATCTCGGTGAACGTCGAGATGCCGATACCGAGCTGCACCGGGTCGTTCGACTCGCGACGCTTCTGCTGCTCCGCCCGGAGACCGTCGTAGTCGAACATCGCGACGGCCTTCTCGGTCGCGGCCTCGTAGTTGCCGCTGTCGTACGTCATCCCCGAGATCGTGTCGTAGGGGAACTCGTCGTGGTTGATCCAGTTCTTCTTGCGCAGCTCGAGCGGGTCGACACCGAGCTCGGCGGCCAGGTCGTCCATCAGCCGCTCGATGGCGTACGTCGCCTCCGGCCGGCCCGCGCCGCGGTAGGCGTCGGTGGGGGTCGTCGTCGTGAACACCCCTGTGCAGGTGAAGTCGTAGGCCTCCATCTTGTAGATGGAGTGGTACATCCACGCGCCGAGCAGGGGGATGCCCGGGGTGATGATCATCATGTACGCGCCCATGTTCGCGACCAGGTCGACGCGCATGCCGAGGATGGTGCCGTCGTCCTTGACCGCCAGCTCGACCTCCTGGAGCTGGTCCCGGCCGTGGTGGGTGGCCTGCGCGTTCTCGCTGCGCGTCTCGACCCACTTCACCGGCCGGCCCAGCTGCAGCGCGACGACGGCGGCGATGGTCTCCTCGCGGTAGAACTGCAGCTTCGAGCCGAAGCCTCCGCCGACGTCCGGTGCGACGACGCGCAGCTTGTGCTCCGGGATCCCGGCCGTCAGCGACAGCAGGACGCGCACGATGTGCGGGATCTGCGACGACGTCCAGAGCGTGAGCTCGCCGTCCGGCCCGGTGGGCGCGGCGACGACGGCGCGCGGCTCCATCGCCATCGGGATGAGCCGCTGGTTGACGTAGTGCCGGGTGAACACGCGGTCGGCCTTGGCCCTGGCCGCCTCGTAGTCACCGCCACCGAGCTTCCAGGTGTACGACGTGTTGCTGCCGAGGTCGGTGTGGACCAGGTCGGCGCCGTCGGCCATCGCGGCACGCATGTCGAGCACCGGCGGCAGCGGCTCGTAGTCGACGACGATGGCCTCGAGGGCGTCCGCGGCCAGGTAGCGGTCCGCGGCCACGACGACGGCGACGCACTCGCCGACGAAGCGCACCTCGTCGGTGGCCAGCGCCGGGAACGCCGGGATCTTGATGTCGTCGGTGACCGGCCAGACGCACGGCTGGGAGCCGAGCTTGTCGCCGATCTCCTTGGCGGAGAACGCGGCCAGGACGCCGGGGCGCTCGAGCGCGGGCGCGACATCGATGTGGGTGATCCGCGCGTGCGCCATCGGGCTGCGCAGGATCGCCATGTACTGCAGGCCGGGCAGCTGGATGTTGTCGGTCCAGGTGGTGCGGCCGGTGACCAGGCGCGCGTCCTCCTTGCGGCGGAGCGGTGCGCCGACAGCCGCCTGACGGGTCGCCGTGCCCTCGGCCTCGGTGGTGGTCACTTCGCGCCCCCGTTCGCCGCCGCGTGCTGCACGGACTTCACGATGTTGTGGTAGCCGGTGCACCGGCAGAGGTTGCCCTCGAGCCCGTCGCGGATCTCTTCCTCGCTCGGGTCGGGGTTCTCCTTGAGCAGGTCGACCGCCGCCATGATCATCCCCGGCGTGCAGTAGCCGCACTGGAGGCCGTGGCACTCCTTGAACGACTTCTGCACCTGGTGCCACTCGCCGTTCGCGAGGCCCTCGATCGTCGTGATCTCGGCGCCGTCGGCCTGGACGGCGAGCACGCTGCACGACTTCACCGTCTGCCCGTCCATCTCCACCGTGCAGGCCCCGCAGTTGCTGGTGTCGCACCCGACCGGGGTGCCCACCTTGCCCGCTTGTTCCCGCAGGTAGTGGACGAGGAGGAGCCGAGGTTCGACCTCGTCCTCCCGCTGCTGGCCGTCGACGGACAACGCGATGCGGACCATGCGAGCTCCTTTGCTCCACGCCGAGCAGGGGAAGAGACCGAGCCGATGCTCTTGAGCCAACCACGGCCGGGGCGTCTGCGGAAGGCTTCATCCGTGGCAGGGTGGGCGGATGCCGACCGACCGCTTCGCGCACCGGCTGGACGGGCTGGGGACCACCGCGTTCGCGGAGATGTCGGCGCTCGCCCTGGAGACCGGCGCGGTCAACCTCGGGCAGGGCTTCCCCGACACCGACGGACCTTCTGAGGTCGCCGAGGCAGCCGTCGCGGCGATCCGCGCGGGCGTGAACCAGTACCCGCCAGGACCGGGGGTCACCGACCTCCGGCAGGCGGTCGCCGAGCACCAGAAGCGGTTCTACGGGCTCGACGTCGACCCGGCCACGGAGGTGGTCGTGACGACGGGTGCCACCGAGGCGATCGCCGCCGCCCTGCTCGGGCTGGTCGACCCCGGCGACGAGGTGGTGGCGCTCGAGCCCTTCTACGACTCCTACGCCGCGTGCATCCAGATGGCCGGCGGGGTCCGGGTGCCGGTGACGCTGCGCGCGCCGGACTTCCGGCTCGACGTCGACCGCCTGCGCGCGGCGGTCACGCCACGGACCCGGCTGCTGCTGATCAACTCGCCGCACAACCCGACCGGCACCGTCCTGACCCGCGACGAGCTGACCGCGGTCGCCGAGCTGGCGGTGGAGCGCGACCTGGTCGTCGTCACCGACGAGGTCTACGAGCACATGACCTACGACGTGCCACACCTGCCGCTCGCCGCGTTCCCCGGCATGGCCGGCCGGACCCTGACGATCAGCTCCGCCGGCAAGACCTTCTCCTTCACCGGCTGGAAGGTCGGCTGGGCCACCGGCCCGGCCCGCCTGGTGCGTGCGGTCCTGATGGCCAAGCAGTTCCTCACGTTCGTGTCCGGTGCGCCGTTCCAGCCCGCGGTCGCGGCCGGGCTGCGGCTGCCCGACTCGTTCTTCGACACCGTGCGCTCGGACCTGCGCCGCAAGCGCGACCTGGTGTGCGCCGGGCTGCGCGACGCGGGCTTCGAGGTGTTCGAGCCGCAGGGGACCTACTTCGTCACCGCCGACATCCGGCCGCTCGGGTTCACCGACGGACTGCAGCTCTGCCGCGAGCTGCCGCACCTGGTCGGCGTCGTGGCGATCCCGCACCAGGTGTTCTACGACGACGTCGAAGCGGGCCGGCCGCTGGTGCGGTTCGCGTTCTGCAAGCGCGACGAGGTGCTGGCCGAGGCGATGCACCGGCTCCAGTCGCTCCGACCCGGGTGACACACGCGTGATCGTCGACGTTGGCGCCCAGCGGCTTCCCGGCCCGAGGTCGGGATGAACCGGCGGCGCCCGCTCGACCTGCTCGGAGCCTGGCTGCTCGTGGTGCTGGGCGGCGTGCTGCTGCTCACCGGTGCGGCGACCTTCCTCGGCGCCCTCGTCCGCGGCGACTGGGCCGCACTGCTGGTGACCGCTGTGCTGCTGCTGGTGGTCGCCTTCGGCGTCGCGCGCGGGCTGGGCCAGCTGAGACGCGGCCGGAGCAGTGGGACGGGGACCGGCGCGCCCTAGGCCCGACGCGGGCCGCGACCCCGCAGCCTGCGCGTCGCAGCGCCGAGGACGCCGAACGGCATCCGGCGGGCCACCGACACGATCGCCTTGTACTGCCGTCCGGGGACGCACACCGCGTGGCCACGGTCGAGCGCCGCGAACGCGTCCGACACGACGTCGTCGGCGTCCAGCCACAGCCAGTCCGGGGTGCGGCGCATGTCGACACCCGCGCGCTCGTGGAACTCGGTGTGCGTGAAACCGGGGCACAGTGCGAGGACCTGGACGCCGGTACCGGCCAGGTCGGTGGCCAGGCCCTGCGTGAAGCTCGTGACCCAGGCCTTGGCGGCGCTGTACGTGCCCTGCGGCACGAAGCCGGCGACCGATGACACGTTGATCACGACGCCGTGCCGCCGGGCGTTCATCCCCGGCAGAGCGGCGCGGGTCAGCCGCAGCACAGCGCGTACCAGGACACGCAGCAGGCGCTCCTCGTCCTCGATGTCACTGGTGATGAAGCGCTGGTTGAGCGAGAACCCCGCGTTGTTCACGAGCAGGTCCACCGGCCGGTCGCCGTCGGCCAGCCGCGCCTCCACCGTGCGGCAGCCGGCGTCGTCGACGAGGTCGGCCGGCAGCACCTCGACCTGGACGCCGTACGCCGTGCGCAGCTCCCCGGCGAGGGCCTCGAGCCGCACCGCGTCCCGCGACACCAGCACGAGGTCGAAACGATCGGCCGCGAGGCGGCGTACGAAGGCGTTGCCGATGCCGGCGGTGGCGCCGGTGACGAGAGCGGTGGACATGCGCCCCACCCTCGCAGCCCGCCGCGCCCGCCCGACGAGGCGGGGCACGTCGGCCCCCGGGTGGTCAGGCGGCGGTGAGCTCGTGCTCCCGCTCGGTCTCGGCAGCGGCCTCGCGCCGGTCGCGCCGCAGGCCCTGGAGGGCCAGGCCGAGGGCCAGCGCCCAGACGGTGAACGCCACGGCGTACAGCTCCGGGCGCAGCGAGTTCTGCACGCCGAAGGCGTTGAACAGCGTGCGCAGGTTGGTGACGACGATCAGGCCGCCGACCGAGGCGCCGAGCAGGCGGGTCGGCACCAGGCGCACGAGGTAGGCGGCGATCGGCGCCGCGACCAGGCCACCGGCGAGGAGCGCGGCGACGGCCGTCCACGGGATGTCGGCGGTGCCGATGCCGAGGAAGAAGCCGGCGCTGGCGGCGACCGAGACGAGGAACTCGGCGGTGTCCACGGTGCCGATCACGGTGCGGGGGGTCATCCGGCCCGAGCCGATCAGGGTCGGGGTCGCGACCGGGCCCCAGCCGCCGCCGCCGGTGGCGTCGATGAAGCCGGCGAACAGGCCGAGGGGGGCGAGGAAGCGCCGCCGCGGCGGGACGTCGGTCGTCTGCACCGGCACCCGGGTGGCGAACCGCAGCAGCAGGTAGACGCCGAGGGCGAGCAGGATGCCGGCCATCCAGGGCGCGGCCGCCTCGGTCGAGAGGTGGGACAGGAACGTCGCGCCCGCGAAGGCGCCGATGGCGCCGGGGACGCCGATCCGGCGGACCACCTTCCAGTTCACGTTGCCGAAGCGCCAGTGCGAGACGCCGGAGGCGAGGGTCGTGCCGATCTCGGCCAGGTGGACCGAGGCCGAGGCGATGGCCGGCGAGTAGCCGGCGGTCAGCAGCAGGGTCGTGGAGGTGACGCCGTAGGCCATGCCCAGGGTCCCGTCGACCAGCTGGGCGCCCAGCCCGACGAGCGCGATGGTGACGACCGACTTCATAGCTTCTCCCTGTTGTCGATGTTTCCTATGGAGAACATAGACACAGTGAAACGCAGGGCGCCAGCTCGCCACGCCGACCGCGCTCACCAGGTGAGACGTCGCGCCCCGCCGCCCGGACCGCGGGAGCGGAGCCCACCGCCGGACGAAGCTCGTTTGCGACCTCAACCCCCGACACGCCGGGCGCACCCACGGCGTGTCGGGGAGCTAGGTCACAAACGATCTTCCGTGGGCCGGCACGCGGGAGGGGATCAGCGTGCTCAGGTGGCCGGGGTGACTCTGGTGACGGACAGGGCGCCATGCCCGGGAGTGCCGCCGCCCGTGAGGTCGCTCCCGACCTCGGAGTCCAGGTCGACCCGGACCGTGTCGCCGTCGCGGATCTCGCCGGCCAGCAGTGCCCGGGCCAGCGGGTCGCCGACCGCGGACTGCACCAGCCGGCGTAGCGGCCGGGCGCCGTAGACCGGGTCGTACCCGGTGCGAGCCAGCCAGTCACGGGCCGTCGCGGTGACCTCGAGGTCGAGCCGGCGGTCGGCCAGCCGGCGCCGCAGTGCCTCGACCTGCAGGTCGACGATCCGCGCCAGCTCCGCCTCGCCCAGGGCGTCGAAGACCACGACCTCGTCCAGCCGGTTGAGGAACTCCGGCTTGAACGCCGTGCGCACCGCCGACAGCACCGCCTCGCGCCGCGACTCCGGCGTCATCGTCGGGTCGGTGATGTAGGTCGAACCGAGGTTGGAGGTCAGCACGATGATGGTGTTGCGGAAGTCGACCGTGCGGCCCTGGCCGTCGGTGAGCCGGCCGTCGTCGAGCACCTGCAGCAGGACGTCGAAGACCTCCGGGTGCGCCTTCTCGACCTCGTCGAGCAGCACCACGGTGTACGGGCGGCGCCGGACGGCCTCGGTGAGCTGGCCGCCCTCCTCGTAGCCGACGTAGCCGGGCGGGGCGCCGACCAGTCGCGCGACCGAATGCTTCTCGCCGTACTCGCTCATGTCGATGCGGACCATGGCCCGCTCGTCGTCGAACAGGAAGTCGGCCAGCGCCTTCGCCAGCTCGGTCTTGCCGACGCCGGTGGGCCCGAGGAACAGGAACGAGCCGGTGGGGCGGTCGGGGTCGGAGATGCCGGCCCGGGCCCGGCGGACGGCGTCGGACACGGCGCGGACGGCCTCGGTCTGGCCGATCAGCCGGCGGCCGAGCTCGTCCTCCATCCGCAGCAGCTTGGCGGTCTCGCCCTCGAGCAGCCGGCCGGCAGGGATGCCGGTCCACGCGGCGACCACCTCGGCGACGTCGTCGGGGCCGACCTCCTCCTTGACCATGGCGTCGCGGGTCTCGGCGGCCGCCCGGGCGTCGACGAGCTCCGTCTCCAGCTGCGGGATCTCGGCGTAGAGCAGCCGGGACGCCGTGGCGAGGTCACCGTCGCGCTGGGCGCGGTCGGCCTGGCCCCGCAGGTCGTCGAGCCGGGCCATCAGCTCGCCGACCCGGTCGAGGCCGGCCTTCTCCTGCTCCCACCGGGCGTTGAGCGCGTTGAGCTCCTCCTGCTTGTCGGCGAGGTCTGCCCGCAGCCGCTCGAGCCGCTGCCGGGATCCCGCATCGGTTTCCTGCTCGAGGGCCAGCTCCTCCATGTGCAGCCGGTCGACCTGGCGGTGCAGCACGTCGATCTCGACCGGGCGGGAGTCGATCTCCATCCGGAGCCGGGACGCCGCCTCGTCGACGAGGTCGATCGCCTTGTCGGGCAGGAACCGCGACGTGATGTAGCGGTCGGACAGGGTGGCCGCCGCGACCAGCGCGGCGTCGGTGATGTCGACCTTGTGGTGGGCCTGGTAGCGGTCCTTGAGCCCCCGCAGGATCGCGATGGTGTCCTCGACCGACGGCTCGCCCACGAGCACCGGCTGGAACCGGCGCTCGAGAGCGGGGTCCTTCTCGACGTGCTCGCGGAACTCGTCGAGGGTCGTCGCACCGACCATCCGCAGCTCGCCGCGGGCCAGCATCGGCTTGAGCATGTTCGACGCGTCCATCGCGCCCTCGCCGGTGGCGCCCGCCCCGACCACGGTGTGCATCTCGTCGATGAACGTGACGACCTGGCCGTCGCTGCCCTTGATCTCGTCGAGCACGGCGCGCAGCCGCTCCTCGAACTCGCCGCGGTACTTGGCCCCGGCGACCATCGCGCCGAGGTCGAGCGCGACCAGCGTCTTGCCCCGCAGCGAGTCGGGGACGTCGCCGGCGACGATGCGCTGCGCCAGCCCCTCGACGACGGCGGTCTTGCCGACTCCTGGCTCGCCGATGAGCACCGGGTTGTTCTTGGTACGCCGGGACAGCACCTGCACGACCCGGCGGATCTCGGCGTCGCGGCCGATCACCGGGTCGAGCTCGCCCTTGCGGGCCCGGTCGGTGAGGTCGACGCCGTACTGCTCGAGGGCCTGGAAGGTCCGCTCGGGGTCGGCCGAGGTGACCTTGGAGCCGCCGCGGATCCGGTCGACCGCGTCGGTGAGCACGGCCTGGGCGGCGCCGTTGTCGCGCAGCACCTCGGCGGCGCGCGCCCCGCTCCCGGCGAGCCCGAGGAGCAGCATCTCGGTGGAGACGTGGCTGTCGCCGCGCGAGGACGCGAGGTCGATGGCGGTCGCGACGACGCGCTGCAGGGCCGGTGACGGGCTCGGGGTCGAGACCGAGGACCCGCTGGCGCGCGGCAGCTCGGTCACGGCCTTCTCGGCGTCGGCGCGGACAGCAGTGCGGTCGGCGCCCACGGCGCTGAGGACCTGGCCGGCGATGCCGTTGTCGTCCTGGACCAGGGCCCAGAGCAGGTGCTCGGGCTCGACGGCGGGGTTGCCGTCGCGCAGCGCACGACGGGAGGCGGCGGCGAAAGCCTCCTGGCTCTTCGTCGTCAGCTGGGTGGCGTCCATGTGCCCTTCTCGGTGGTGACGTGCTCGGTGGTGACGTGCTCGGGGCGGTCGGGGTCAGCGGGGAGTGGGTCGCCAGACGACGAGCGAGGTGCTGCGCACGTCGGTGCCGGCGCGGCGAAAGGAGTCGAGCTCGGCCTCCAGCTCGAGGATCCGCGACCGCAGGGCGGTGACCTGGTTCTCCAGCTCGAGGACCTGGCGGACACCCTCGAGGCCGAGGCCGAGGCCGGAGAGGCGGACCACCTCGCGCAGCACCGCGATGTCGTGCCGCGAGTAGCGCCGGCCGCCGCCGGCGGTGCGGGTCGGCGAGACGAGGCCGAGCCGGTCGTACTGACGCAGGGTCTGCGCGTGCAGGCCGGTGAGCTCGGCGGCCACCGAGATGACGAAGACGGGGGTGGTGTCGTCGGCCGCCCACGCGCCGTCGCGCCCGACCATGAACGGCATCAGGCACCGCCCTCGCGGAGCAGGCCGGCGCGCGGGTCGTCGTCGGCCGTGGCGGCCTGGAACGCCTCGACGGCCTCGCGGGCCTTGGCCGAGAGCTTGCCGGGGACCGCGACCTCGACGGTCACGAGCAGGTCGCCGTGCGTGCCGTCCTTGCGGCGGGCACCCTTGCCCTTCACCCGGAAGGTGCGGCCGTTCGAGGTGCCCGGACGGGATCCGCAGCGTCACCGGCGCACCGCCGAGCGTGGGCACCTTGACCTCACCGCCCAGGGCGGCCTCGGCGAAGGTCACCGGCACCGTCAGGGTGAGGTTGTCTCCCGAGCGCCCGAAGAGCCGGTGCGGCGTGACCGTCACCGTCACGAACAGGTCGCCGGCGAGCCCGCCGCGCTCGCCCGGGACGCCCTTGCCCTTGAGCCGGATGCGCTGGCCGTCCTTGACACCAGCGGGGATGCGGACGGTGATGCTGCGGGTGCCCAGGGCACGGCCGCTGCCGCCGCAGTCGGGGCACGGGTCGTCGACGACCAGCCCCCGGCCGTGGCAGTCGGGGCACGGCTCGGCGAACGCGAAGCCACCGGCGTTGCGGGTGGTCTGGCCGCTGCCCTGGCAGGTGGGGCAGGTGTGCGGCATGGTGCCGCCCCGGCCGCCGGTGCCGTGGCACGACGGGCACGGCTGCTCGCTGCTCATCCGCAGCGGCACGGTCACGCCCTGCACGGCCTCGTGGAACGGCAGCGTGACCGTCGACTCGATGTCGGCACCGCGCCGCGCCTGCGGCCGGCCGGCACCGGTGCGCTGGCCGAACAGGCCGCCCAGGACGTCACCCAGGCCGCCACCTCCCGGCGCGCCACCGAACAGGTCGCTGAAGTCGTACTGCGCGCCGCCCCCTCGGCCACCGCCGCCGCCGGGCGGCCGGAACCGCCCGGCGCCGCCGGGTCCGAGCAGCGTGCGCGCCTCGTCGTACTCCTTGCGGCGCGCCGGGTCGGAGAGCACCGAGTAGGCCTCCGAGACCGCCTTGAACCGGTCCTCGGCCGCCTCACGATCCGCGTCCCCGACCGTCTTGTCCGGGTGGTTCTCCCGCGCGAGCTTCCGGTAGGCCTTCTTGATGTCGGCGGCCGACGCGTCCTTGGGGACGCCGAGCGCGGCGTAGTAGTCCTTCTCCAGGTAGTCCCTGGCGCTCATGCCGACGTCCCCCTCTCGTGCCTCGTGATCTCGCTACCTCTTACTCCGGGTCGGCGACCGCGACGCGGGCGGGACGGACGATGCGGTCGCCGATCCGGTAGCCCGGCTGGAACACCTCGACCGCGGTGGTCTCGGTGACCTCCGCCGACGTGGTGTGGGTCAGCGCCTCGTGGACGGTCGGGTCGAACGGGTCGCCGGCCGTGCCGAACCGCTCGAGACCGAGCTTGTCCACCGTGGCCTCGAGCGCCTCGCCGACGGACTTGAACCCGCCCTCGAGCTCGCCGTGGTCACGGGCCCGGCCGATGTCGTCGAGCACCGGGAGCAGGTTGGTGAGCACGTTGGCCACCGCGGTCTCCCGGATGACCTCGCGGTCGCGGTCGACCCGTCGCCGGTAGTTGGCGTACTCGGCCTGCAGCCGCTGCAGGTCGGCAGTGCGCTCGGCGACCTGCTTCGTGAGCTCGTCGACGACGTCGGCCGCGAGCCCGTCGGCGGGCGAGTCGGGCACCCCCGAGGGGGCCGGGGCCGGCTGGCCGGCAGCCGGCTCCCGCACCTCACCCGTGGTCGGGTCGATGCGGCGCTTGTCGCGCACCACCGGACCCTGCTCCTCCGTCGGGTCCTGCTCGTCGCCGTGCTCGCCAGGGCGATCGGTCACTGGGACCCGCCCTCCGGGGTCGTCTCCTCGTCGACGATCTCGGCGTCCACGATGTCCTCGGAGGCACCGTCGGACGAGCCGCCCGCGTCGCCGCCGGGAGCACCGGCAGCGCCGTCCCCGGTCGCCTGCTGCTCGGCGTACATCGCGGCACCGAGCTTCTGGCTGATGGCCGCGACCTTGTCGGTCGCGTCCTTGATGCCCTGGATCGAGCCCTCGTCGGTGCTCTCCAGCGCCTTCTTCAGCTCGGCCACGGCCTCCTCGACCTCGGCCTTGGTCGCCGCGGCGTCGCCCTCGGCGAACTTGTCGGCGTTGTCGGCCAGGAACTTCTCGGTCTGGTAGACGAGCTGGTCGCCGGTGTTGCGGACCTCAGCCTCCTCGCGGCGGCGCTTGTCCTCCTCGGCGTGGGCCTCGGCGTCCTTCATCATCCGCTCGATGTCGTCCTTCGGCAGCGCCGAGCCGCCGGTGATGGTCATCGACTGCTCCTTGCCGGTGCCGAGGTCCTTGGCGTTGACATGCACGATGCCGTTGGCGTCGATGTCGAAGCCGACCTCGATCTGCGGCACGCCGCGCGGTGCCGGCGGCAGGCCGGTCAGCTCGAACATCCCGAGCTTCTTGTTGTACGACGCCATCTCGCGCTCGCCCTGGTAGACCTGGATCTGCACCGAGGGCTGGTTGTCGTCGGCCGTGGTGAAGATCTCCGAGCGCTTGGTCGGGATCGTCGTGTTGCGCTCGATGAGCTTGGTCATCACGCCGCCCTTGGTCTCGATGCCGAGGGACAGCGGGGTGACGTCGAGCAGCAGGACGTCCTTGACCTCGCCCTTGAGGACGCCGGCCTGGAGGCTGGCGCCGACGGCGACGACCTCGTCGGGGTTGACGCCCTTGTTGGGCTCCTTGCCGCCGGTGAGCTCCTTGACCAGGTCCACGACGGCCGGCATCCGGGTGGATCCGCCGACGAGGACGACGTGGTCGATCGCCGAGACGGCCATCCCGCCGTCGCGCAGCACCGACTGGAACGGCGCCCTGGTGCGGTCGAGCAGGTCGGCCGTCAGCTGCTGGAACTGCGAGCGGGTGAGCTTCTCGTCCAGGTGCAGCGGGCCGGCGTCGGAGGCCGTGATGTACGGCAGGTTGATCGTGGTCTCCTGCGAGGAGGACAGCTCGATCTTCGCCTTCTCGGCCGCCTCGCGGAGCCGCTGCAGCGCCATCTTGTCCTTGGACAGGTCGACGCCGTGGCCGTTCTGGAACGCCTTCACCAGGTGGTCGACGACCCGCTGGTCCCAGTCGTCGCCGCCGAGGTGGTTGTCGCCGGAGGTCGCCTTGACCTCGACGACTCCCTCGCCGATCTCGAGCAGCGACACGTCGAAGGTGCCGCCGCCGAGGTCGAAGACGAGGATCGTCTGGTCCTTCTCGCCCTTGTCCAGGCCGTAGGCCAGCGCGGCCGCCGTCGGCTCGTTGACGATGCGCAGGACGTTGAGGCCCGCGATCTCGCCGGCCTCCTTGGTGGCCTGGCGCTGGGCGTCCTCGAAGTAGGCCGGCACCGTGATGACGGCGTCGGTGATGGTCTCGCCGAGGTAGGACTCGGCGTCGCGCTTGAGCTTCATGAGCACCCGGGCGGAGATCTCCTGCGGGGTGTACTTCTTGCCGTCGATGTCGACGGACCAGCTCTCGCCCATGTGCCGCTTGACCGACCGGATGGTCCGGTCGACGTTGGTGACGGCCTGGCGCTTGGCGACCTCGCCGACCAGCACCTCGCCGTTCTTGGCGAACGCGACGACGGACGGGGTGGTCCGCGAGCCCTCGGCGTTCGCGATGACGGTGGGCTCGCCACCCTCCAGGACGGAGACGACGGAGTTCGTCGTCCCCAGGTCGATGCCGACCGCACGTGCCATGGTCTGTGTGTTCCTTCGCTGTGGGACTGTGGGGGAAGGGCCAGGATTGAGCCGACCCGACTCATATCTTGCCCGGCAGCGCCGGATCATGCAAGAAAGTTGAGTGTGATCTACTCAACTCTCCGGCTTGCCGGTGGGTTCCCGCTTCGTCACCCGCACACCCCGCCCGCCCCGTTTTCATGATCCACAGCGGATCGGTTGGAATTTCTCCAACGGATCCACTGTGGATCATGGAGTTCTGGTCAGCGGGGGTCGAGGTGGAGCACCTTGCTGAGGCCGACGGCGAGGCCGGCCCTGGGGCGGCCGTTGACGCGGACCCGCAGGTCGGTTGGCCGCGGGCGGGGAACCCGCCAGGACACCGCCCACCGGCCGTCGCGAAGGGCCCCCCGGGCGACGGTGGTCCAGCCGTCAGCGGCGTGCCGCTGGAGCTGCACGCTGCCGTTGCGCACCGGCTGCACGGTGCCGGACAGCGAGAGGAGCTGGCCGGCCCGGGGCGACCCGGTCGGACCCGGCGTCACCCGCTGCCGCACGCCGAGGGCGTGGCGCGCGCCGTGCACGCCGATCTCGTTCACCGTGCCCTGGTACAGCACGAACCAGCGGGCGCCGACCCGGGCTCGCCAGCCGAAGCCGAACCTGCCGTCGGCCCGGGTGGTGACCGTGTCCGTCACGTCGTAGCCGGAGGTGCCGGCATCGCGGCGGGCCAGGACCAGCCGGCGACCGCCCAGCCCGGTACCGAGGGCGTCGACCAGGCGGCCGCGCACGGTGGCCCGGGTGCTCCACAGCACCGACGTCGGAGCCCGCAGCGTGACGGCGGTGCCGGTGAGGGTCCGGGTGACCGACGGGGAGGTGCCGTCCGGGTTCACCGCGAAGAGCCGGAACGTGTAGTCGGTGCCCGGGGCGAGGCCGGTGACGACCCAGCCGTCGGCCGCCGGGTCGATCGTGGCCAGGTCGTCGCCGGCCAGCGAGGGCGAGATGGCGATGGCGTACGACGTGAGCGGCGACGAGCCGCGGCTCGTCGGCGGCGCCCACGACAGCAGGGCCTCGCTCGGGCCGCCGCGCACCGCCACCTTGCGCGGCTCGCTGGGTCCGACACCGCGGGTCAGCCCGGTGGCATCGACGGCTTGGGACACGGTGGCGCACTCGGCCGGGGTGAAGGCGAGGTTGGCGCACGACTGCACCAGCGCGACGCCGAGGTCCTGGAAGTCCGAGCCGGGCGTCAGCATCTGCAGGGTGGCCCAGTAGAGCGCAGCGGCCCGCGCGGTCCCGATCCCGGCGAACGCGCGCCCGGCGAAGGTGCCGCCGGGCTCGGCCACGGTGCCGTCGGTGATGAGGTACGCCGCCTTGTTCGGGACGCCGCTGTTGGTGTGCACGGCGCCGTTGTCGTCGTAGTCGAGGGCGAGGTCGTAGAGCATGCTGGTGGTGCTGTCCGGCTGGTCGTAGCGGGTCGGGTCGGCCATGTCGCGGGTGACGCCGCCGTGCTCGGCGGGCAGGTCCTCACCGAGCCGCCACCGCACGTCCGGCGCGTCGTTGCCGACACCGTCGCCCTGGTCGACGAGCTCGCCGAGGACGTCCGACATCGACTCGTTGATCGCACCGGACTGGTACCAGTAGACGAGTCCGGCGGTGTGCTGGGTGACGCCGTGGGTCAGCTCGTGCGCCACGACGTCGTCGGCGGACGTGTACCCCGCCCCGTAGACCATCTGGTCGCCGGCCCAGAACGCGTTCTCCAGGGGGCACTCGCCGGGCGGGCAGTAGTTGGTCGTGGACCGCAGCTTGCGCCCGTCGCCCAGGTCCGCGCCGATCAGCGCCGTGAGGTCGACGCCGAGCGCCGCGGCGTACCAGGTCGCGGTCGCCCCCGTGAGGTCGTAGGCCTGGTCGGCGTCGGCCACACCGGTGGGGGCGCCGCCCTCCACCCGGTCGTAGGCCCCGGGCCGGCAGCGGTAGGTGCGGGTGCGCAGGTCGTCGCAGACGACCCGGTCGAGGTCGGCGACCTGCGACAGGCGCAGCGCGACCCGACCGGTGACCGCGTCGACGAGGACCAGGTCGGCGACGTCGAGCCGGGCGCTCGACCGCACCGGCACCCGCCACACCGGTCGCAGGCCGGCACCGGTCGGCCCGACGAGGGACGGGTCGAGCAGCCAGCGGGTCGGCCGGTCGCCCCGGAGGGAGCGGGCGGCCAGCCCGTGCGCGGCGGCGACCGCCCGGCGGGCGGTGCGGGCGGCCGTCGAGGCGTCGACGTCGTACGCCGTGAGGCCGGCGCCGCCGGCGCCTCGCGCAGTCTCCCCCGAGACGGACAGCAGGCCGCCACGCCGGTCGAGCACGGTCACCAGCTCACCGGCGAACACCGGCAGACCCTCGCGGGTCTGCTGGAACCGGACCACGTCACGGCTGCCCGCCCGACCGGTGCCTGCGACGCGCAGGTCACGTGCCGCGACGCCGAAGAGCGGCGCCACCCGGGTGAGGTGCGCCCGCGCCGCGGCCGCCGCGGAAGCGCCGGGCGCGAGCCCGGCGGCCCGGCGTCCGCCGGCAGCAAGCAGGCGGACCCGTCCCGTCGTGTCCCGCACGACCCGCTCCGGGGCGACCGCTGGCGCGGCCCGGTGCTCCGTGGGTGCCGCGGTGGCCGGCGCAGGCGACGGTGTCGCGAGCAGGCCGGCCAGCACCGGGAGCATGGCGGCGAGCGCGGCAGCGCGCCTGCTGCGGTGCGGCACGCGAGGCCCCCTGATGGCTGCCAAGACGGCAGGTCGGCGAACAGTGACGGACCGGCACGGAACGTCACGAGAAGCGTACGGGCCGCGACCCCACCCCGGGGGTCGGATGCGTACTCCACCGTCTGTCGGTGGGTCCGAGTGCCGGTTGAGGGTGGCGGTCGCGGTGGCGGGTTGAGGCGATGCCACCCGGGAAAGGGCCAAGGCGTGGCAGCGAAACCTTCCCTCGGCTGGCGCCTCCTCGGCGGCCTCTCCGCGATCCTCGCCGGGATCGCCGCCCGCAAGGTGCTGACGAAGGGCTGGGTGCGCAGCACCGGCCACCAACCGCCGGCCAACCCGGCGGCCCCGGGGACCGAGTGGCGCGAGGCGATCGCGTTCGCCGTCGCGAGCGGCGCGGCGATGGGCCTGGCCCGGATGCTCGCGACCCGCAAGGCGGCCGGCTACTACCGGAAGTCGACCGGGCACCTGCCCGCCGGCATGGAGGACGTCACCTAGAGCCGTACCGGCTCGTTCGCGTCCCAGCCCGGAGCCGCTGGCCGCCGTCGACGTAGGTCCACCGCCCGGCCCGCCGGGCGAACCGGCTGGTCTCCTGCAGCACCACCACGCCGTCGCGTCCGCGGGCGCGCGCGACGAACTCCACCTCGCCGGTGTCGTCACCGGCCCCACCGTCGACCACCGACAGCACCTCGAGGCCCTCCCACCGGAGGTCGGCGTCGAGGACGACGTCGTCGGGCCTGGTTCGCGGATGCCAGCTGCGGAACAGGTGGTCGGGGTCCCCGACGGCGTACGCCGTGTACCGGGACCGCATCAGCGCCTGCGCGGTCGGCGCGGCCGTCCCCTCGAGCACCGGGCCGCAGCACGCACCGAACGAGCCGCCGCTGGCGCAGGGACAGTCGTCGTCCCGCAGCGGCCGGTTCACCCGCTGAGCATGCCGGGTGCGGTCGGCCCGCCCCGCGCCACCCCAGGTGCTCGTAGGCTGGGGCCGTGCTCCCCGCCCTGCGTGACTCGCGCGGCAAGCCGGCCGCGCCGCTGCGGCTGCTGGCCGCCCTCGTCGTCCTCGGCCTGCTGCTGCTCGCGGCGCCGGTCCTGGTTCCCCTGGTGCGCTGGGCGTCCGACACCTTCTTCTAGGGGTCACGACGAGGGCGTCGTCGCCGCGCGACCCGGCCGCCGGTCCCGGTGCGCGCAGCGAAGTTACCCGTCGGTAGCATGGCGCCGCCCTACGCTGACGCTCCTCACCAGCAGGAGGTTCCGTGCGCCTCGCCCTCGGGCTGCTCATGACCGTGGCCGCCATCGCGGTCGCCGGTCGACGCGTCCACTACCTGTCCCGGCTGATCAGGTCGGGGCAACCCGCGCCGGGCCGGCTCGACGACATCGGCACCCGGCTGCGGAGCCAGCTGCGCGAGGTCTTCGGCCAGCGCAAGCTGCTGCAGTGGAACGTGCCCGGGGTGGCGCACTTCTTCACGTTCTGGGCCTTCGTGGTGCTCGCGGCCACCATTCTCGAGGCGTACGGCGCACTGTTCGACCGCGACTTCGCGATCCCGCTCATCGGTCACTGGGCTCTGCTCGGCCTGCTCGAGGACTTCTTCGCGGTCGCCGTGCTGCTGTCGCTGGCTGCCTTCACCGTCATCCGGTTCCGCCAGGCCCCGGCCCGGCGCGAGCGACGCTCACGGTTCTACGGCTCGCACACCGGCGCGGCGTGGCTCGTGCTGTTCATGATCTTCAACGTCATCTGGACGCTGTTCCTCTACCGCGGCGCCCAGATCAACACCGGCGTCTTCCCGTTCCAGGAGGACGGCTGGTGGGCATTCGCGTCGACGGCGGCCTCCAAGGTGCTGCACCCGCTCGGCGAGAGCGCCAACGAGGCCCTGGAGACGCTCGGGATCCTCCTGCAGCTCGGCGTGGTCCTCGGCTTCCTCGTGCTGGTCGTCTACTCCAAGCACCTGCACATCTTCCTGGCCCCCCTCAACGTGCTCACCAAGCGCGAGCCCCAGGCGCTCGGCCCGCTGCTCCCGATCATGGTCGACGGCAAGCCGATCGACTTCGCGAACCTCGACGAGCTGGACGAGGACGCCGTGTTCGGCCGGGGGAAGATCGAGGACTTCACCTGGAAGGGCATGCTCGACATGGCGACCTGCACCGAGTGCGGTCGCTGCCAGGACCAGTGCCCCGCCTGGAACACCGGCAAGCCGCTGTCGCCGAAGCTGGTGATCATGGACCTGCGGGACCACCTGTTCGCCAAGGGACCGGCCCTGCTGGGTGCCGGCGGTACGGCGATCACCGGGGTGGACGAGGCAGGCGACGAGTCGTCACGGGCCGCGCAGGCCGACGGCCACGAGGGCGGCGGGCAGCACGGCGTCGCCGAGTCCGGCTTCGGCCGGGTGCCCGGGGTCGGCCAGCCCCAGGTCGACCGGCCGCTGGTGGGCACCCTCGAGCAGGGCGGGGTCATCGACCCGGACGTGCTGTGGTCCTGCACGACCTGCGGCGCGTGCGTCGAGCAGTGCCCGGTCGACATCGAGCACGTCGACCACATCGTCGACATGCGTCGGTTCCAGGTGCTGGTCGAGTCGTCGTTCCCGAGCGAGGCCGGGACGATGCTGAAGAACCTCGAGAACAAGGGCAACCCGTGGGGGATGTCGGCCAAGGCACGCCTCGAGTGGACCCAGGGCCTCGACTTCGAGGTGCCGGTGCTCGGAGAGGGAGACCTCACTGACCTCTCGCAGGTCGACTACCTCTACTGGGTCGGCTGCGCCGGCGCCCTGGAGGACCGCGCGAAGAAGACCACCCGGGCGTTCGCGGAACTGCTGCACATCGCCGGCGTGAAGTTCGCGGTGCTGGGTGACAACGAGTCCTGCTCCGGCGACCCGGCCCGGCGGCTGGGCAACGAGTTCGTCTTCCAGATGCTCGCCCAGCAGAACGTCGAGGTCCTCAACGAGGCCGGCGCCGACAAGACCGTCATCGTCGCCACCTGCCCGCACTGCTTCAACTCCCTGGCGCGCGAGTACCCGCAGGTCGGCGGCAACTACGAGGTCGTGCACCACACCCAGCTGCTCGACCGGCTGGTCCAGGAGGGGCGGCTCACGCCGGTGACCCCGATCGACCAGCTGGTGACCTACCACGACCCCTGCTACCTGGGCCGGCACAACAAGGTCTACACGCCGCCGCGCGAGATCCTCGCCCAGGTGCCCGGCCTGCGCACCGAGGAGATGCACCGGTGCAAGGAGCGCGGCTTCTGCTGCGGCGCAGGCGGTGCGCGCATGTGGATGGAGGAGAAGATCGGCAAGCGGGTCAACGTCGAACGGGTCGACGAGGCGCTCGCCCTCGACCCCGACGTGGTGTCCACGGCCTGCCCGTTCTGCCTCGTCATGCTCGGCGACGCCGTCACCGCCAAGAAGCAGGAGGGCGCGGCCCGCGAGGACGTCGAGGTCCTCGACGTCAGCCAGCTGCTGCTCCGGTCGGTGCGACGCAACATCACGGTCGTGGCGGTCGGTGACGAGTCGGCCGCGGAGCCCGGCAGCGGTGGCCGGGCCGTCGCCGAGGCGGACCCGCCCGGCGACCCCGACGGGGCCGACCCGGGGCCTGGCACCGACCACTGACCGGCACCGACCACTGACCGGCACCACCGACAGACCGACTGGCCGCTGACCCACGACCCCACCACCGCCGCCGGGGCGGGAGGTCGAGCACAGCGGCCCCGCGGACCGGCCGGAACCTGGTTGCCCAGCGGTGTCGCTTCACCTCCTCGGCGACGCCGGGGCCGGCAGCGGGCGAACGGCGAAGGGCCGGCCACCCCGTCCAGGCGTCGTTTGACCTGACCCCCACCACCGACGCCCAGGTAGCGGAGGTGGCAGCTCGGCGTGCGGGAGCCGCCACACCAGGCATGCATCTGGGTGCGGTCGCCCGTGGCGGTCACCGGGGCGTTCCCCCGCGTGCCGAGCCCGGCTGTCCCCCGGTCGGCAGCGGCCCCTGACCGGGCGACCTAGCCCAATCGTGTGCTCTTCGTGTCCGTCACGTGACATTCAGTAATAGGTCAAGGGATAGTCACGATCTCGTACGACGAACACCCGTGACCCAGGGGGCCCCGTGAAGCCACACCGACTCGACGCAGGACTGCGCTGGCGCGCCGCCGCTGCCGCCAGCCTGGCCCTGGGCGGGCTGCTGCTGGCGCCGTCGGCCCACCAGGCGCTCGCGCTCACCGCCACCGACGGGCCGGCGGTGGCGACCCCGGGCACGGTCAGCTCGGTCCGGGTCGTGGTCGAGGCGTCGGGCGGTCAGCTCGGCGTGGCCGCCGGGACCGCTGAGCGGCTCGGCCGCATCGTGACGGTGCAGCAGTCGCTCGGCACGCTGGTGGCCGACGTCCCCGCGTCCTCGATCGACGACCTGCGCCGCTCGCCCGGGGTGGCGCACGTCACCGAGGACACCCAGGTGCGCCTGCAGGGCGTCACCGGACCGACCGGCACCCCCGGCGACATGACCAACGTCGCCCGCCTCACCGGTGCGACGACGTTCTGGCAGAACGGCTACTCGGGTCAGGGCGTCGACGTGGCGCTGCTGGACTCCGGGGTCCTCCCGGTCGAGGGCCTGATGACCCCGAACAAGCTCGTGATCGGGCCGGACCTCTCCTTCGAGGCGCAGACGCCCAACCTGCGCTCGCTGGACACGTTCGGGCACGGCACCCACATGGCCGGCATCATCGCCGGCCGCGACGCCGGTCTGTCCGCCGCGACCCTCGCCACGGACACCACCCGCTTCGTCGGGATGGCGCCTGGCGCGCGGGTCGTGAGCCTCAAGCTCGCCGACGCCCAGGGCAACACCGACGTCTCCCAGGTGATCGCCGGCATCGACTGGGTCGTCACCCACGCGAAGGACCCGGGCCTCAACATCCGGGTGCTCAACCTCTCCTTCGGCACCGACTCCACGCAGGACTACCGGCTCGACCCGCTCGCTCACGCGGCGGAGGTCGCCTGGAACCGCGGGATCGTCGTGGTCGTCTCGGCCGGCAACGGTGACGGCACCTCCTCCGGCCTCACGAACCCGGCCTACGACCCCGCCGTCCTGGCGGTCGGAGCCATCAACACCCAGGGCACCGCGGACCGCAGCGACGACGTGATCCCCACCTTCTCGAAGAAGGGGTCCTCGCTCGAGGGCAAGCGTGGCCCCGACCTGGTGGCGCCCGGCTCCTCCATCGTGAGCCTGCGCGCGCCGGGCTCCTTCGTCGACCAGATGCACGGCGACTCCGGCGCGGTGGGCAGCCGCTTCTTCAAGGGCAGCGGCACCTCGCAGGCCGCGGCAGTGGTGTCCGGCGCGGCCGCACTGCTGCTCTCGCAGCGCCCCGGTCTCTCGCCTGACCAGGTGCGAGACGTCCTGCGACGTACCGCGACCGACGTCCCCGGCTCCGGGCCGGACGCCGAGGGCGCCGGCTCGCTCGACCTGACGGGGGCCTACTCCGCCGCCGGCCGGCTGGTCGCTACCGCCCGGGTCCACGCCGGGGGCGGCTCGCTGGACAAGGCGCGCGGCACCATGAAGGTCAAGAAGAACGGCGTCACCCTCGGCGGCGAGCGGGACATCTTCGGCAACCAGACCGACACGGGTGCCCTCGCCGTCGGCGAGAACCTCGGCGTCGACAGCCCGCTGGGCTGGACCGACGGCCGCTGGCTGGGCTCGCCCCTCCTGGGGGCGACCTGGGCCGGGGCGACCTGGGCCGGGGCGACCTGGGCCGGGGCGACCTGGGCCAATGCCCAATGGTCGGGCGCGACCTGGGCAGGGGCGACCTGGGCCGGGGCCACCTGGGCCGGCAACGGCTGGTCCGGCGCGACCTGGGCCGGAGCCACCTGGGCCGATGCCGAATGGGCCAACGACCTCTGGTCCAGCGCGAGCTGGAAGTGACGGCCATGACGACCACCGCCTCGACGCTGATGCCCTCGCACGCCGGCCCGCACCGGGAGACAGCCACCAGCGGGACGGTGACGGGTGAGGTCCCCGGCGCTACCTGGGTCTGACAGCCACCCCGGCCCCGCCATCGGCGGGGCCGGGGTCTCCCGCGTTCCCGCCGGAGCAGGCTGCCGCCGGAGCCGGCGCAGCCCCTGATGCCCGCTGGGACGACCGGTCCGGCGGGCTAAGGGTCGACCCGGATGCTCCCGATGCTCCTCACGTGGAGACCACCGCGCCAGGGCGTAGCGCTGCCCCGGCGGAGCGGCGCCCGGTGCGACCGATCCGACGGGTGCTCGTGCTGGTCTGCGCGCTCGCGCTGCTCGGGGCCGTGCTCTGGGGGTGGCTGCTGGCGTATCCGACCGACCTGCCGCTCGGCCTCACCATCCCGTGGTGGCTGCTCGCCCTGATGTTCGCCGCCACCGAGATCTGGGTCTTCCACATCCAGGTCGGCCGGGAGGCCCAGAGCATCAGCATCAGTGAGATCCCGCTGATGCTCGCCCTCTTCTACTCGATGCCGCAGGACCTGATCGTGGCACGCGTCGTGGGCTCGACGCTCGTGATGCTGCTGCACCGCAGGCAGACGCTGCTCAAGTCCGGCGTCAACGCGGCGCTGATGTTCGCGGACACGACGGTCGCACTCGTCGTCTTCCGCGTCGTCGGCGGCGGCAGCACCGCCGACGGCTGGCGGCAGTGGAGCGGCGGGGTGCTCGCCTGCGCCGCGGCCATGACGCTGGACCTCGTCGTGCTCTCGATCATCATTCGCTGGTACGACGGCAAGCCGCCGCTGTCGGGGCTGCGCAGCCTGCTCTCCGGCGTGAGCATCGCCGCGGCCGGCGGTCTCCTCGGCCTGATGCCGTTGCTCACCCTGCGGCTGGGCGCGCTCGCCGCGGTGCCACTCGTCGCCTCCGGCGCCATCCTCATGGTCGGCTACCGCGCCTACGCCTCGCTGGCGGACCGGCACACCAGCCTCGAGCAGCTGTTCCGCTTCAGCCGCGAGCTGTCCACGGCGCCCACGTCGGACGAGGTCCTGCCCTCGGTGCTGCAGCAGGCCCGTGACCTGCTCCGGGGAGAGGTCGCGGAGGTCCTGCGCTTCGGTGAGGACGGTCCCACCCTCTCCCGCTACGACGGCGAGCAGCTCGTCGAGCTGAGCCCCCGGGAGGCCGAGGCATCCGCCCGGCTCTCGCGCATGCTCATCGACGGTCCGGAACCGGTGCTCGTGCGGGCCGGTGACACCGGCCACGGGGCGGCCTACCTGCTCTGCCGGGGCGCCGACGAGGCCGTGCTGGCGCCGCTGCGCTATGACGGGCAGACCGTGGGAGCCCTCGCTGTCCACGACCGGATGGGCGAGGTCCGCGGATTCTCGACCAGCGACGTGCACCTGCTGCAGACGGTGGCCAACCACGCCTCGGTCGCCCTGCACAACGAGCTGCTGATCGGCCAGCTGCGGCACGACGCCATGCACGACACGCTCACCGGCCTGCCGAACCGCGCGCAGATCACCGCCGAGGCGATCGCCGCACTCGCGGACGCCCGGCACCGCCGCGGGCAGGTCGCGATGATGATCATCGACCTGAACGGATTCAAGGCGGTGAACGACACCCTCGGCCACCACATCGGTGACGAGCTGCTGCGCCAGGTGGCGGTGCGGTTCGCCGAGGCGCTGCCGGACGACGTCACGGTCGCGCGACTCGGCGGCGACGAGTTCGCCGTGCTCGTGCCTGCCGGCGCGACCGAGCCGAACGAGTCCGTGGCCCAGCGACTGCTGGCCACGCTCGAGCCGCACTTCACGGTCGGGGTGGAGCGCCTGCACCTGTCTGGCTCGGTCGGCATCGCGGTGGCACCCGAGCACGGCCGCACGGTGTCCGATTTGCTCAAGCGGGCCGACATCGCGATGTACGCCGCCAAGAACGGCGCCGACGGCTGCGTGATGTACCGCCCCGACATCGACGTCAACGACGCCTCCCTGCTGTCGCTGATGGGCGAGCTGCGGGACGCCATCGAGAGCGGCCAGGTCGACATCGAGGTCGAGCCGCTGGTGCAGCTCTCGGACGGGCGTATCTCGTCCTGCGAGGCACTGGTCCGCTGGCACCACCCGGTGCGCGGCACGCTGCGCCCGGGACTGTTCCTGCCGCTCGCCGAGCGCAACGGTCTGATCGTGCCGCTCACCAGCCTGGTGCTGGACCGCGCGGTCGCGGCCTGCGCCGCGTGGCGCGCGGAGGGCCTCGACATCGGCATCTCGGTCAACTTGTCGGCCCGTTCGCTGCTGGACACGATGCTGCCGACGGCAGTCGCCGAGACCCTGACCCGGCACGGCCTGCCGAGCGACCGACTGACCCTCGAGATCACCGAGAGCATCGTGCTCAGCGACGCCGACCGTGCGCTCGGCCTGCTCGCAGACCTCCGCGAGCTCGGAGTGCGCCTGTCCCTCGACGACTTCGGGACCGGCTACTCCTCGCTGACCCACCTGTCCGAGCTGCCGATCCAGCAGCTGAAGATCGACCGGTCGTTCGTCAGCCAGGTGCACGAGCACGGACGTGACCGGGCGATCGTCGCCGCCGTCATCGACCTGGCCCGGCACCTCGAGCTCGAGGTGGTCGCCGAGGGCATCGAGACGCCGGAGACCGCAGCGGTGCTCGCCGAGCTGGGCTGCCGGCTCGGCCAGGGCTACTACTACGCGATGTCGATGGCTCCCGACCTGCTGCCGCTCTGGGTCGCCACCCACCGGACCGAGGGCGCCGCACCGGCCGCCGGCTACGTCCCCGGACCGAGCCCGACAGGCGACATCGCCGGGCCACCCCGGACGCAGCTGCTGCGTGCCGTGCGCTGACCCGCCGGTCCGGTTCCGACCGGCGCGCGAGTGACGATCAGGTCTGGGTGCGGTGGAAGCTCTGGAACGACCGTGACGGCGTCGGGCCGCGCTGCCCCTGGTACCGCGACCCCTGCGCGCCCGAGCCGTACGGCGCCTCGGCGGGGCTGGACAGCCGGAAGAAGCACAGCTGGCCGATCTTCATGCCCGGCCACAGCTTGATGGGCAGCGTCGCCACGTTGGACAGCTCGAGGGTGACGTGCCCGGAGAACCCGGCGTCGATGAACCCCGCCGTCGAGTGCGTGAGCAGACCCAGCCGCCCGAGCGAGCTGTTGTGGGTCGGGATGTAGCGCTCACCTGCGAGGAACATCCCGTCCGCGGCGTCCACCTCGATGCAGCGGACCGGCACCGAGGCGATCGGACGGACGGCCACGATGCCCCGGTGGGCGTGCACGCGGGCATCGGTCTTGAGCCGGGCCAGCTTGCGCGTGAGCCGGAAGACCGGTAGGCGAGGGGTGAACTTGACCTGGAAGGCCGGTCCGCAGTCGACACCGTTGAGCATCGCGCGCTTCTTGCGCGTCACCGGTCGCAGGCCGAGGCTCGCGGCCAGCTCGGCCACGGCGTTGCTGATCTCCTCGCGCATGTTGACGAACTCGCAACGGCCGTAGACGTCGACGTAGCCGTCGGAGTCCATCAGGCCCTGCAGCAGAGCCAGCCGCTGCCCGGCATCGGCCACGAGGTAGGCCTCCGGTACGTGCTTGTTGCCCAGGAGCCCCATGCGGCGCAGCGTGCTGGACAGCGACGCGTCGGCCGCGTAACGGCCGCCTGAGTCGCGGTCGCGGCCAACCATGTGCCGGGACAGCCCGCCGATGCGCCACGCCATCCGGCCTGAGGACGGCCAGACCGCGTGCCCGGCAGTCTCGATGTGGCGAAGGATCTCCGCGTCACCGGTGGCGCACGTGACCTCGGCGCTGGACGAGGTGCCGTCGCCCAGCCAGACCCCGAGCACGTAGGGGTCGACGGGCAGGTCGCCGTGCGGGTAGGCGACGGGCGCGGCCAGCGCGACGTGGTGGTTGACCTCGCCGCGGACGCGGAGCGTCGCAGCGATCTCCTCGGTGGTGCGCACCGACGCACGGTGCCTGCCGTGCTCGCGCTCGGCCTTCGAGGTCGTCAGCCACTGGTGGGACCCGTCGGCCACGATCACCGAGTGGTCGGAGAACTCGACCTCGTAGCACCGACGGTCGGTCATCACCTCGGTAGCGGCCACGATCCGGCGGGGGCGACCGTCCGGGCCGAACACCTCGTCCCCCACGCGCAGCGCCCCCATCGTGGTCCACCCGGAGGGCGTGGCCACGGCGGTCGCGATGCCCAGGGCCTTGCCCTCAAGCCGGGCCGACACGTCGTCGGGGAGGGAGACGGCCTCGTAGGTCGAGCCGAGCACGAACTCCCCCGGGTGCAGGATGAACGGCTCGTCGCGGTCCGGCTCGACCAGCCGCGTCAGCTCGGCCTGCTCGACAGCGGGGTCGATGTGCGGGTAGCGGTGGTTCTCGAAGACCCGGAAGTAGCGGTCGATGCGGACGTCGACGCTGGACGGCTGCACCATCGCGGGGTCGTAGGGCTCGAGCCCTACCCGACCGGAGTCGATGGCGGCGCGGATGTCCTTGTCCGAGAGCAGCACAGGGTGACCCTAGCGGCGACCTCGGACCCATCCCGCAAGGCGCTAGCATGTCCGGGTTCCACCACGCGGGTGTAGTTCAATGGCAGAACATCAGCTTCCCAAGCTGACAGTGCGAGTTCGATTCTCGTCACCCGCTCCAGCTGTCGCCCCAGGTCAGAGCCCCCCTCGCGTGATCCCGCCTCGTTCCCGACGGTCGTCCACGGGCCGCCGTGCACTCTGCGTGCGTTCCGCCGACCGACGAGCCGGACGGTCAGCCCGGTGTACGTCGGTCTGCTGACCAGGAGCCGCCGGCCAGAGCGGGGCGAGCCGCTCGCTCAGGGAGTCGGCGATGTGACGGTCCGCATCGCGGCGGGCGTGCTGGTAGATCAGGACGGCGCTCATGCTGCCGTGTCCCATCCGCACCATGAGGTCGCGCAGGTGCCGAAGAGGATCTCGGAACGGAACGCCTCCGTGCCGGACGGTCCATCCCCGGACCGCCGCACGTCACGTTTCCTGTGACGATCTTCTTGTCATGCCGCAGATCGAGCTGCTCGCTAGCTGTACTGCCCAGCCAGGTTGGTCAAGCGGGTGATGGGCGTGGCCTTGCCGATCGCGGTGTGGGGCCGGTGGTGGTTGTACTCGTGGATCCATGCTGGCAGGGCCGCCCGGCGGGCGGCCTCGGAGTTGTAGAACCGCTTGAACGCCCAGCCGTCGGCGAGGGTGCGGTGGAACCGTTCGATCTTGCCGTTGGTCTGCGGCCGGTAGGGCCGGGTCTTCTTCACGGTGATGCCCATCTCGGCGCAGGTATCGGCCCACAGGTGGGACTTGTAGGCGCTGCCGTTGTCGGACAAGACCCGCTCCACGGCGACGCCGCGGACGGCGAACCAGGCCACCGCGTGGCGCAGCACGGCGGTGGCGGTGGCGGCGGTCTCGTCGTCATGGATCTCGGCGTAGGCGACCCGGGAGTGGTCATCGAGCACGGTGTGCACGAACGCGGTCCCCATCTGCGGTTTCCGGTTGGCGCTTCTGGGCTTGCCCGGGGTGCGGGCCCGGTTCGTGTTGCCCTGCACTCTTCCGACATAGCGCCAGCCGCCGCCGTCGGGGACGTTGCCCAGCTTCTTCACGTCCACGTGCAGCAGCGAACCTGGGTGCGGGTGTTCGTAGCGGCGGATCGGCTCTCCCGTGACCCGGTCGAGGTGCCAGAGCTTGTTCAGCCGGCACCGGACCAGCACGACGTGCACCGTGGAGGCCGGCATCGACAGCTTCGCGCCGATCGCCACCGGCCCCAGCCGCTGCTTCCACCGCAGGTGCACGACCTTGCGGACCACCGGAGTCGGGGTCCGGCGCGGGCTGTGGCGCGGACGCGAGGACCTGTCGGACATGCCGTCAGGCCCCAGTTCCCGGTAACGCTTGGCCCACCGGTCAGCAGTGCGCCAGGACACGTCGTAACGCTCAGCGGCCCGGGCCACCGGCCACTCCTGGTCGACGATCAGACGGGCCAGCCGCAGCCGGGCTCGAGGGGTCAGAGCAGCGTTAGCGTGGGACACGAAGACCTCCTGGGTCGTGGAGCGGTTGCTAGGCAGCTCCACTCCACGCCAGGAGGTCTTCGCACATCAAGATCCATCAGATCGTGTCGTCACACGATCTCGACCAACGTCTCTGGTCAGTACAGCTAGCGGCACTCAGCGGTGACCAATTGCTGTTAAGGCGCTGTTGAGGTCGGCCCAGAGGTCTTCCAGGTGTTCGCAGCCGACGCTAAGGCGGAGCAGTCCGTCGGGGACGTGCTGCTGGCCGGGGAGCTTCGCCCGCCGCTCGAGTGTCGACTCCACGCCTCCGACGCTGGTGGCGTGGGCGACGACTTGGAGTTGCGCGCAGACGGCGTCGGCGGAGGCGGCATCGGCGACCTCGAAGCTGAGCACGGCCCCGAAGCCGCGCATCTGCCGGGCGGCGACTGCGTGGTGCGGGGAATCGGGCAGGCCCGGGTAGCGGACCCGGCCGACCGCTGGGTGCGTCGCCAGCCGACGGGCCAGCTCACCGGTTGACTCCTGGGCATGGCGGAGTCGGAGGGCGAGGGTCCGTGCACCGCGGAGGGCGAGGAAGCACTCGAGGGCGCCCGGGGTGGCGCCGGAGACCTCGCGGCGGCGGATGAGTCGCGCCTGGTCCTCCGGCCGGCGGCACGCGACGGCGCCGAGCAGCAGGTCAGAATGGCCGCCGATGAACTTCGTCGCGCTGTGCACGACGAAGTCCGCGCCGAGCAGCAGCGGGTTCTGCAGCAGCGGTGTCGCGAACGTGTTGTCCACGGCCACGAGCGCACCGGCTGACTGCGCTGCAGCGATGATCTCGGCGATGTCGACGACATCCAGCAGAGGGTTGCTGGGAGTCTCCAGCCACACCAGGTCCGCCTCGCCTACTGCCTCGAGTAGTTCGTCGGCGCGCGTCATGTCCACCGTGCGCACCCTCCAGCGAGCGCCAGCGGCCGCCCCGTCCTCCATCAGGGCGCGCAGACCGGTGTAGCTGTCCTGCGGCACGACGACGCGAGCACCCACCGGGAGCAGCTCCAGCACGGCATTGATCGCGGCCATCCCCGACGCGAAGCAGACCGCCGGGCCGCCTTCCAGGTCGGTCAGGAGCTGCTCGAACGCCTCCCACGTTGGCGTGCCGTCCCCGCGGGCGTACTCCCGCCCGGCCGACCCGCTCGACGCGGCCCGGAAGTTCGAGGCCGGGACGATGGGCACGTTGAGCGGCTGGCCGGGCCGTCCCTCCCCGCGGCCGAGCACCGCCAGCCGGGTCTCCACCCGCAGCCGCCGCACGGAGGTCCCCGTATCGCCGTTCATTGCGTCCTCCTGAAGCTCGGTAGTGCAGTATGCTGCACTTCTCGAGGCAGCGTAGCGGAAGGAGGTCGAGGGTGACGCAAGCGGTAGCAGTCAACGGGCTGATCGGTGAGCGGGTGCGCCAGCACCGCACCGAGCGGGGTTGGACCCTGGACGAGCTGAGCGGGCGCTCTGGGGTCAGTCGCAGGATGTTGATCAACATCGAGCACGGCGAGGGCAACCCGAGCATCGCCACACTGCTGCGACTCAGCGACGCGCTCGGCGTCGGCCTGCCCCTCCTGGTCGACGTCGAGCGGCCCCTCGCGCTGACCGTCACGATGGCGGGGCAAGCGCCGGAGCTGTGGCGGGGCCCGTCGGGCGGGCGGGCGCTGCTGGTGGCGGGCACCGAGCCGCCCCATGTGGTCGAGCTCTGGGACTGGACGCTGCACCCCGGCGAGGAGCACCGCACCGAGGCGCACAGCGCCGGCACCCGGGAGCTGCTGCTCGTCCTCGACGGCCAGGTCGACCTGCGCGTGGGGGCCCGCACCGAGCGGCTGTCCAGCGGGGACTCCGCAGCCTTCGCCGGTGACGTCGCCCACGGCTACGCGGCAGCCCCCGACGCGACCACGCCGGCCAGGTTCGCCCTCACCGTGTTCGAGCCGAACGTCGGCGGAGGCCGCTCGTGACCGAGCGCGCCGACGTCCCGAGCACAGCGGCAGCGGAGCCGCTGTCGACCGACGCGGACGAGTGGCTGGAGGCCGCCCTCGTCGACGCCGCGGTGTTCGACCTGCGGCCGGACTACCGGGCGCTGCTGCTGACGGCCGACGGCCTGCACGGCGGCGAGAGCGACGCGGCCAGCGAGCGCATTCTGACCGAGGCTGAGACCGCCGCGCGCCGGCTGCTCGGCGGTCGGTCACCCGAGCTGCTGCCGCACCTGGCGGCCTGGCGAGAGGCGTACCGGGCGTTCGGCGCGAAACCGCAGCGGACGCGGCCGAGCGTCGAGGCCCTGCTGCGTCGGCTCGACCAGGGGGGTCTGCCGCGGATCGACCGGCTCACTGACGTCTACAACGCCGTGTCCCTCGCCCACCTGCTGCCCGTCGGCGGGGAGGATCGCGCTGCCTACGTGGGGCCACCGCGGCTGGTCCGCGCCGCGGGCATGGAGTCGTTCGACACCACCGCGGGGGGCGAGCCAACCGTGGAGCACCCGGACACCGGCGAGGTCGTCTGGCGCGACGAAGCAGGCGTCACCTGCCGCCGCTGGAACTGGCGGCAGTGCACCCGCACGCGGATAACCACCGGGACCAGCAGAGCCCTGTTCATCCTCGACGCCCTCGACCCGCTCACCGACGACCCCGTGCACGCGGCAGCCGACGCACTCACCGCCGCCCTGCTCGAGCTCAGCCCGGACGCCACCATCCACCGGCGATTGCTCGCACGCGCCGACGGAGGCACGCCGTGCTGATCCACCCCTGGGACGCCGCGCTCGACGACGACGAGTGGCGCACCTGGCTCACCGGCGGCCACGACTTCGGCCAGCTCGTCGTCAACGGCCTTCCCGGACAACCACCCGCCGTCATCCCGACCCACTTCGTGGTCGAGGACACCCCGACCGGCACCCGGTTGCTCGTCCACCTGGCCCGACCGAACCCGGTGTGGGCCAACATCACCGCCGACCCCAACGTCGTCGTCACCGTCATCGACGACTACGCCTACGTCCCCACCACCTGGCGGGCAAAGGCCGGCGGCCCCGACGAAGACGGTGTGCCCACCAGCTACTACGCCGCCGTCCAGGTCCGCTGCGTCGCCGAGATCGTCGACGACCCGACCGACAAGGCCGACCTGCTCACCCGACAGCTCGCCCACTTCCAACCCACCGGTGACCACGCCGTGGTCGCCGTCGGGGCCCCGCCGTACGGGCGAATGCTCTCGGGCATCCGCGGGCTGCGCCTTCAGGTCACCGACGTGGTCGCGAAGTTCAAGTACGACGACCACAACCCGACTGCACATCGCGCGCGGGTTGCGTCCCGCCTCACCGCCCGATCTACCGGCCGCGATCTCGGCGCCGCTGACCAACAACAGCGACGTCTCGCGCGCATCGGTACCTGGCGCGCCCGTTAGTGACAAGTACATCCTGACCACCCGATGTCGTCGTGTGGCTACGACGCGAGGTACTGCTCCAACGCCTTGCGGATCAGCTCGGAGCTGCTCGTGTGCTCTCGTGTAGCGGCTTCGTGCAACCGGTCCCGGAGCTCTTCGGGTACTCGTGCCTTGACCTCGGGGGACCGTTTCCCTGGTGCGGTCAAGGATGGACGTCCGACGCCAGCCTTCTCCAGAGTGTCCGCCGCGATCTCGCGAGCACGGCGTTCGGTGATGCGCCGGCCCTTCCGGTCCCGGACCACCTCACGGCCGAGGTCGATGTCAGGACCGGCAACGTGCTTCGAGCTCATGGCGTCCTCCGGCGGAACTGGTGCGGCATGACGTGGATGACGAGGAGGTAGTCCGGTTCGACGATGCCGATGACCTCAAGCTCCACGCCGCGGTCGTCCGGTCCGATCCACAACAGTCGCTCCTGAAGATCTTCGTCGGCCGCGATCACAGTCGGCTCGGTGTGGTTGATGACGTGCAGCGCTCGTGCCTTGCCGATCCGATGCCGCCTCGCCGACTGCGTGAACCGAACCAGCACCCGTCACATTATGCGCCACAGAAATACTCGGTGCAAGCCCCGCGTTCACTGCGGCGGCCGTGCACCCCCCGTGCGTTAAGGGGCGGCCACATGGGGGTCATCCAGGCGTCTCGAAGGCAGTGGAACACGCTCAGACGCCCACCTCGCGGCGTACCGCCTCAGCTTCCCAAGCTGACAGTGCGAGTTCGATTCTCGTCACCCGCTCCAGCTGACCGCCGTCCAGTGATCCCTAGGGGATCGGTGGCGGTTTCTCCGACAGATCCGCTCTGGATCGTGCAACGGGTCGCAGACCGGGACGCTGGCTATCCGATCACCGGCGTGTCCCGGGGTGGGCCGAGCGCGTCCGCCAGAACGGGCCGGTCCGGCCCGAAGAGCGGGCTGGGGAGGTCATCGGCGGTGACCCAGCGCAGCTCGGCGGCCTCCCCGTCCCCGTCGCCCGACCGACGGACCGGGGTTGCCCGGAACACGACGCCCACGAAGTGGCGCGATGCGCCGTTGGGGTAGCGGTGGATCTGGGTCCGGGGGTCACTGTAGATGCCGAGGAGCCCGGTGATGCGGGCCTCCCATCCCGTCTCTTCGCGACACTCGCGCAGGGCCGCTCGAGCCCACGTCTCACCCCGCTCGAGGCCGCCACCGGGGAGGCCCCACGTGTCCTCATCGCGCCGGCGCATCAGCAGCACGCGGCCGTGCGGATCCTCCAGGACGACGCCTGCGGTGGCTCTGGTCTGCACGTCGCCGGCAGACGTCGGGGCGTCCAGAGGTGGGGCCTCCGACGTGTCGCGCACGCCGAGTACGTCGTTGACGAAGTCGTCCTTGTCACGTGCGTACGCCGTGAGGTCGGTCCCGTGCGCCTGCGCGAGATCACGCTTGAGCTGGACGTATCGGTCCCGGTGGTCTGCCCGACGTCGAAGTGCGTCGCGGAAGGCGATCCGCCGCCGCCACAGCAGGGAGGTCGGCTCGGTCAGGTGCAGCTGGTGGGTGCGCTCCCACCAGTGGTCGGTGTCCGGCCGGAAGAAGTAGTGCGCCTCCTCCGGCCGGTGCACGCCGTGGCGGTAGCCGAGCGCGGTGACGGCCTCGACAGCGGCCGCAGCCTCGGCCAGGCTGCGGACCGGCGCCATCATGTCGATGATCGGCTTGGCCGCGAGGCCGGGGACCGACGTGGATCCGATGTGCTCCGCAGGCCCGACCAGCCAGTCCGCCAGGACGACCTCGAGACCGGTCCGCTCGCGCTCGAAGAGCACCGCCCACTGCGGGTCGTACGGGCTCAGCGAGATGGCGGCGGCGTCCCCGGCCTGGTCGTCCGTCACGAGCTCATCGTTCCCCACAGGTCCGTAGCAGCACGTCACGCGAAGCGGCGAAACCGGCGCGCTCGTACAGCGAACGGGCCGGCTCATTGGCGTGGACTGTGACGTGTTCGAGGCCGACGGCGTCAGCGTGCCGCACCACCGCCTCGACCAGAGCGGTGCCGATGCCGGCCGACCGGTGCTCGGGAACGACGTAGACGCTCTGGACGTCGCCGCAGAGCCGCCCCTGCCCGCCGGGCCGCGGCACCCGCGCCGCGATCGCGAGCCACGCCATGCCCACCGCGGCCCCCGACGGGATCACGCCGAGGAACGGCACGTGGGACGCCTGGTGTGCCTCCCACCAGCGACGCAGCTCCGCCGCGAAGACCGGCTCGGGACCGGCAGGTTGATCGCGCTCGTCGAACCGTTGGAGCAGCTCGGCCAGCTTCCCCATGTCCTCCGCGGCGCCAACCCTGACCTCCATGCGAGCCTCCCTCATGTGCACGGGCTCGAGGCCGCGCTCGACCGGGCCACTTGCCGTCTGGACCTGACTAGCGGCGGCGCTTGGTGCTGCCGCCGCGGTCGCGCTGGACCCGGTGGCCACTGACGGCGGCGAGCGTGACCTCGAGCGCTGCCCGCGTCTCCGCGGTGGTCTGGTGGGCGACCCCGACGAACATGAAGTCGACCAGGGTCAGCTGCGCGAGACGGCTCGCCATCGCGCCGCTGCGGAACGTCGTCTCGCGCACCGCCGTGGTGAGCACGTGGTCGGCCACGTCGACGATGGGAGAGCGCGGGAAGTTCGTGAGGGCGACGGTGGTCGCCCCGCTGCGGCGGGCCTGAGCGAGCGCGTCGATGGTGTCGGACGTGACGCCGGTGTGCGAGATGCCGATCGCCACGTCGCCGGGCTGCAGCAGGGCGGCGCTGGTCAGGGCGATGTGGGTGTCCGACCAGGCGAAGGCGATCTGACCGATGCGGTGCAGCTTCTGCTGGAAGTCCATCGCGACGAACGCGCTGGCCCCCACGCCGTACACATCGATGCGGCGGGCGGCGACGAGCGCGTCGACCACGGCCTGCAACGCCGCGAGGTCCAGGTGGGACGCCGTCTCCTCGACCGCCCGGGCGTCGGCGAAGGCGATCTTCTCGACGATCGCCGCGAGGTCGTCGTCAGGGCCGATGTCGCCGCCGACCACGCGCGCACCGTTGTCCGCACGGCCGGACTCGGTGGCCAGCGTCAGGCGCAGCTGCGGGTAGCCGGACAGGCCGAGGGTCCGGCAGAACCGGATCACCGTGGTCTCGGAGGTGGCGCACCTCTGGGCCAGCTCGGTGATCGTGCTGGCCGCGACCGCCCGCGGCGCCTCGAGCACTTCCTGCGCCACTCGTCGCTCGGAGCGCGACAGGGACGGCAGGATGGCGCGCAGCCGCACGGCCAGGGAGACGGGACCCTGGCCGTCAGGGATCGATGAGGTGGCATCGACGTTCGCGGCTCCGGACATGAAGGAAAGTTACATCGGTCAGGTCGCCGAGGCGGACCAGCCCGCGAGCTGCATCGCATCTGCGTCCCGCTGCCGGGAGTCGTCGAAGGCGACGCGGCCCGGAGAGGTCACGCGGATCCCGTCGACGTACACACCGCGGCCCTGGTACAGCGCGTCGGAGGCGTACGTCCACCGCAGGGTCACGGCACCGTCGAGGGCACCGAGGTCCAGCGACTGGGAGCCCCACTTCTTGCCGGACCAGCCGGACCAGTGCGTCAGCTCCTGCCAGGTGCTGCCGCCGTCGGACGAGGCCTCCAGCGTCACGACGTCGGTCGGCTCGGTGTCGTACCAGAGGTCGAAGGTCAGGCGGGAGGGTGCGCTGCTCAGCTGCACGGGCACGGACAGGGCCACCGTGCGGGCGTCTCCCACACCGGAGAACCAGGCGGTGCGACCCTCCCGCGGCCGCACCGGGAGCGCGAGCGCCAGGTCGCGGGCGACTGCGCGCCGGGCCGGGTTGTTGCTGCCCCAGCTGCGGCTCGGGTGCACCCGGTTGGTGAGCAGGATGACGAACGACCGGGTCGTCCGGTCGATGACGATCGACGTGCCGGTGTAGCCGGTGTGCCCGGCGGTCGCGGGGGACGAGAGCCCGTCCATGTACCACCTCTGGTCGAGCTCGAAGCCGAGCCCGTGCGAGTTCCCCGGGAACGCGGCGTTCTCGTTGTGCAGCAGGGAGTCGACCGAGTTCTCGCTGAGGATGCGCGTGCCGCCGTAGGACCCGCCGTTGATGATGGTCTGGGCCAGTACGGCCAGGTCGTCGGCCGTGGAGAAGACACCGGCGTGCCCCGCGACCCCGTTCAGCGCCCACGCGTTCTCGTCGTGCACGCTGCCGCGCACCATGCCACGTGCCGGCGCGGTCTGGTACTCCGTTGCGGCGATCCGGTCGAGCTCGGACGCCGGGGGGTTGTAACCGGTGTCGCGCATCCCGAGCGGCCCGGTGATCCGGTCGTGCACCACCTGGTCCAACGGCTTGCCGGTGGCCAGCTCGACCAGCTTGCCGGCCGTGATCATGTTCAGGTCGGAGTAGAGGTACGTGCTGCCCGGCGCGTTCACCAGCTTCGCGTCGTAGACCGCCTGGATGCGCTCCTCCGGCGTCGGGTACCTGCTCCACAGCGGCAGCCAGGCCGGGAACCCCGACGTGTGCGTGAGCAGCTGGCGCACGGTCACGAACTGCTTGCCGTTCGCGGCGAAGGCCGGGAGGTACGACGCGACGGCTCGGTCCAGGTCGATCCGACCTGCTTCGACCTGCTGCACGAGTGCGAGGGAGGTGAACAGCTTCGACACCGACGCGAGGTCGAAGATGGTGTCGGTCCGGGCGGGCACCCACTGGTCGCGCGGGAGCTCGGTGCCGTCGCCGTCGGCATAGCGCAGCGCGTAGCCCGCAGCAGCTCGCTGCACCACGTAGCCGTCGTGCCCGGCCAGCACCACACCCCCGGCGTACAGGGGTCGGGTCGGCGAGGGTTCCAGGTACGACCGGAGGTCGGTCGCCATCTGCTCGACGGGGGCGGCGACCAGCCCCGCCTGCTGCGGCGTCCCGTCGCGGAGCACCCGCGAGGTCCGCTCGCCGGCGGTGGACCCGCCGGCCGACGTGAGCGTCATGGTCGAGGCGACGAGAGCCGCCACGGCGAGCGCGACGGCCGGGCGCCGTGCCCCCGCCCTCATCCCTGGGCTCCGCCGTACGGGCCGTACAGCAGGTGCTCGCGTCGCTTGGCGTCGAACGCGGCCAGCTCGTCCTGCCACGCGGCGACGACCTCGTCGGTCGACGCGCCGGCGTCGACCATCGTCCGGAACCTCGTCGAGCCGGTCAGCTTGTCGATCCAGTTGTCCGACCGCCAGGCGAACTCAGATCCGTAGATCCGCTTGGCCGCCACGATCATGTCGGTTCCGGTGCGCAGGGCGTCGAAGGTCGACGGGTCGGTCACCTGCAGCTGCACGCCCGCGCAGGACTTGTTGACGTGCTTGGAGAACGTCGGCGTGAAGTAGGCCTCCCGGATCAGCACCCCCGGATGCTTCTGGTCGCGCAGCTCCTGGGCCCACCGCTCGTCGACGTACGGCGCGCCGACCAGCTCGAACGGCCGGGTCGTCCCCCGGCCCTCGGACAGGTTGGTCCCCTCGAACATGCAGGTGCCGGGGTAGACGAGCGCGGTGTCCGGGGTCGGCATGTTGGGCGACGGCAGGACCCAGGGCAGGCCGGTGTCGGCGTACGCCTGCCGGCGGTCCCAGCCACGCATCCGCACCACGTCGACCTGCAGCGGCTGGTCGGTCTCGTCCGGGAGGTACTCCGCGGCGAAGAGCAGGGCCAGCTCACCGACGGTCATGGCGTGCTGCTGGCAGATCTCACGACGCCCGACGAACGTCGCGAACGCCCGGTCGAGGACCGGACCGCGCGGCACGCGCCCGGTCGTGGGGTTCGGCCGGTCCAGGACGACGAAACGCTTGCCGGTCACGGCAGCCGCGACCATGCAGTCGTACATCGTCCAGATGTAGGTGTAGAACCGCGCACCCGCGTCCTGGATGTCGAAGACCATCGTGTCCACGCCGGAGCGGCGGACGATGTCGGCCAGCGCGTCACCGCTCTTGAGGTAGGTGTCCCAGACCGTCAGCCCGGTGCGCTCGTCGACGTAGCTGCCCTCGGAGCCGCCGGCCTGGGCCGTGCCCCGGAAGCCGTGCTCCGGTCCGAAGACGGCTACCAGATCCACCTGGTCCGACGCCGCCATCACGTCGACCTCGTGGGTCAGGTCCGGCAGCACCCCGGTCGGGTTGGTGACGATGCCCACCTTCTGGCCGCGGAGCACGTCGTAACTGCTCGTGATCAGCTCCTGGGCGCCGGTCCGCACCGGCCGGCCGCCGCTCGGCGCCGTGGCCGCTGCGGCCGGGCCGGCCAGTGCCGGTCCGGCGGCCATTCCGGCGGCCGCGGCACCCAGGGCGCCGAGAAAGCCCCGCCGGCCGAGGCCGGGCGGCCGGGCCCGCGTGTCAGTCGGGTCGGTCATGTCGGGCTCCCTCATGACGTGGACGTCAGGCCGTGGCCGAACGGGTAGAGCGTCGCGCCCGGGTCACCGGCGATGGGGATGGCGACCGGCAGCAGGCCCGCGGGCTGGACCTCACCGAAGAGCACCCGGGCGAGGGACTCGACGGAGATCGCGGTGGTGGAGTAGGTCGCGAGGTAGGTCGGCGCGTCGGTGAAGTACGCGATGTCGTAGGGGTCGCGCACCGCCACCACGACGACGGGTTTCCCGGTGGCCAGCAGCTGCTTGACCAGCTTCTGCTGACCGGCACTCGTCCAGGCCTTGTTGGTCGCGACGACGACCTGGTCGCTGGCCTGCGCCTGCGCCACGGCAGCGGCGATGGTCGCGTCGCTCGGCGCGGTTCCGGTGTTGTACGCCGTCGCGGCCGGTCCGCGGGCGGAGATCCGCTCGGCGAGGCCAGAGGTGACACTCGCGCCGGTGACGAGGACCTTCTGGGCGCCGTTGGCGAGTGGCAGCGTGTCGGTGTCGTCCTTCACCAGGGTGACGGTGGTGTCGGTGATCTCCTGGGCCCGCTTCTGGTGCGCCTCGGTGCCCACCAGGGAGCTGACCTTCGACTCGTCGACGAAGACGTTCTTCGGCTTGAAGAGACCGCGGGTCATCTTCAGCTGCAGGACGCGGTGCACCGACTGGTCGATCCGGGCCTCGGTGAGCTCACCGGAGCGCACGGCGTCGAGAACGGCGTTGTAGGCGATGCCCAGCTTGCCGGGAGCCGGCATCAGCAGCTGGTCGACGCCGGCCTTCAGCGCCAGCACCGGGATGCGGTCGTCGCCGAAACCGTCGCGCACGCCCTGCATGGTCAGCGCGTCGGTGATGACCACGCCGTCGTAGCCCATCTCGCCCCGCAGGATGTCGGTGATGATCGGCTTCGAGAGGGTGGCCGGCGTCCCGGACGGGTCGAGTGCAGGAACGACGATGTGCGCGGTCATGATCGTGTCGATGCCGCGGCTGATCGCGGCCCGGAACGGCGGGGCGTCGATGCGCTCCCACTCCTCGCGACTGTGGTTGATGATCGGCACGCCGTAGTGGCTGTCGGTCGCCGTGTCGCCGTGACCGGGGAAGTGCTTCGCGGTGGCGGCCACGTTGGCGCTCTGGTAGCCGTCGACGCTCGCCGCCACCAGGTCGGACACCAGCGACGGGTCGGACCCGAACGACCGCACACCGATGACCGGGTTCTGCGCGTTCACGTTGACGTCAGCGACCGGGGCGAAGTTCTGGTTGATGCCGACGGCCCGCAGCTCCTGGCCGCTGATCCGGGCCGCGTCGTAGGCGTTGGGCACGCTGCGTCCCGCGCCCAGCGCCATGTTGCCCGGCAGCTGGGTGGCCGGCGGTCCGACCCGGGTGACCACCCCGTGCTCCTGGTCGGTGCTGATCTGCAGCGGGATGCCGGACCGCTGGGCGGTCGCCACCCGCTGCAGGCCGTTGGACAGGCCGGCGATCTGCTCGGGGTCCGCCACGTTGTTCGACCAGGCGAAGTAGATGATCCCGCCGACGTGGTACTTCTCGATCAGCTCCTTGCCGTTCGCGACGCCGAGGTCCTGCTCGTTGTGCGCGACGTCGGCCGGGTCGGTCGTGTCGGCGGTCTGCCCGTAGGCGTAGGTGACGAAGAGCTGCCCGACCTTCTCCTCCAGCGTCATCCGCTTGATGATCTGGTCGATCCGGTCGCTGCTGCTCGCCGCCGCCGGGCCAGCCACAGAGGTCAGCGCGAGCGCACAGGCCACGAGCAGGAGCAGGGGTCGGAGTCGGGCGCGGATCTCGGGCACGGTGCCTCCAGAGGCCGGGGGGGCGCGCCGGGGCGGCGCGAGTCAGCACCGGGTCGAGGGCGGGCCGGCTTCCCTGAAACCGAGCAACACGATCACGATGCGGGACGAAACTTAGCGACGTATGGCGCTCGAGGTCAACGGTCAAGTCATCAGGAATGGGAGAAAGCAGACCACGAGGAAGGCACGAGTAGGATTGTTTGTAGTACATACGAACCACGGGTTCAGCGCCTGGCGGCTCCTGGCGGCTCCTGGCGGCGACCCGGCGGACAGCACTGCTCGCAGCGACGAAGGGCAAGGCAGATGAGCGACCTTCCTGCCGGCGCGACGACAGCTTCGCGCGCCAGCGGCTCCGCGGCTGCTGCTCGGCAGATCCCTCCACCCGGTCGCACCCGCGGGTCGGCACGACAGTCGACGATGCTGTCCTCGTCCCGGGCCGGCGAGGTCAACCGTGCTCGGGTGCTGAAGACCCTCTACGCCAACGGCCCGCTCGCCCGGCCGGAGCTCGCGCGCCTGACCGGCTCGACCCGGGCGACGATCGGCCAGATCGTCCAGCCGTTCCTCGACGAAGGGCTGCTGGAGGAGCAGGCTCCGCTGGCCAGCGGGTCTCGTGGTGGCAAGCGAGCCAGGCCGGTCTGGTTCTCCAGTGCCGGCTGGCCGGTCGGCGCCGTGCTCATGCTCCCTGAGGGCGCGCACGCTGCCGTGGTCACCGCCGGCGGGGAGGTCACGGCGAGGGCCACCGTCCCGGTTCGCCCGACCAGGAAGAACCACGACCTGGTCGCCGATCGGTTGACCAGCCTGTTGCGAGAGATCACGGCCAACGCTGCATCGCCGCTGCGCGGCATCGGCATCGCGGTCGCCGGGATGGTCGACACGCAGACGGGCGAGATCGTCCGGTCGGACCACGCACCAGGCTTCAACGGCCTCGCGGTCGGCCCACTGGTCGCCGAGAGTCTCGGCGTGCCAGCCTTCGTCGAGATGCAACCTCGCGCCCAGGCTCTCGGAGACATGCTCTTCGGTGCGGGCCGGGGCGAGTCGTCGTACTGCTCGCTGTACGTCGGGGAAGGCATCGGCGCCGGGTTCATCTTCGACGGCGCCCTGCACCGCGGAGCCCGGGGCGCCGGGGGCGAGGTCGGCCACACCATCATCGACCGGGACGGCCCGCGCTGCGAGTGCGGGCTCACGGGGTGCTGGGAGGCGTTGGCCGCGACCCGGTGGCTTCGCGACGAGGCCGCCGCACGAGGTCTGCCCCAGCCGAAGACCATGGGAGCAGCTCGCCTGTCGGCCCTCGCACCGCAGAACCCGGCCGCCGAGGCGCTGCTCGAGGACTACGCCGCGAACATCGGCGTCGGCATCGCGAACCTGCAGCAGATCCTCGGCATCGGGCTGTTCATCGTGCACGGCGAGCCGGTCGGCGGTGGCGAAGCGCTGCGCGCTTCTATCGAGAACCACGTGCGTCGTCAGGCCTTCGCCCATCCGGGCGGGGAGCCGCGCGTCGTCTTCGCGGACCCCGACGACTACGCGACCCTGCGGGGCGCCGCGAGCATCGTGCTCTCCCGGTCGCTCGACGTGGCCTTCTGACCGCTCTCCCGCGGGTTGGTCACGGTCCGGGGCCGACCTGGCCGAGTCCCTTGACCCGTCGTCCGTTCGCATGTAAGTCTTACAAACATCCGAACCTCATGCCGGACCGTGGTCGACGGTCACCTCAGCGCAGAGCGCCCCGGCCTGACCTCCTCAGGACGTCAGCCGGGTGTGCGTCTCGCTGGTGGCCAGTGCCGGGTCGAGCGCCGCGAGGGCCAGCCAGGCGGCCCCGCCCACCCCGGTGCGGGCCGGCAGGACCGCCCCGGTGAACCGCGCCGCGAGCAGGGTTCGCAGCTCGGCCCCCACCGGGGACGCGTCGCCGGCCAGGCTTCCCGCGAGGACGATCGGCGTGCTCTCGGCCGGGTCCCGGATCAGCTCGAGGGTCGCCAGCAGGGCGGCCGCAGCGCGCTCGACGATCGAGTGCGCCTCGGGGTCACCGGCCCGGTAGGCAGCAGTGACCAGCGGGGCGAGCGCCGAGAGCTGGACACCCGGACGCGAGTTCACCACCTGGATCACCCTGTCGTGCTGACCGTCGCGGCCCGGCCGGTCAGCGTCCAGCTCGCGCAGGACGCTGTCGACCAGCGGCCCGGGAGGTGTCCCCGCGTCCAAGGTCTGCAAGGTGGTGCGGACGGCCTCGCGTCCCAGCCAGAACCCCGAGCCGTCGTCACCCAGCAGCCACCCGTGGCCGTCCGCGGTCCGTGTCAGCCGGTTGCTGGTGAGCGACCCCGCCGCGGCGCCGGTGCCGGCGACCAGCACGGCGCCGTCGGATGCAGGTGTGCCGCCGGCGAAGGCCACCTCGAGGTCCGGGACGTAGCCGGGGTCGCAGGTCAGGCCGGCCTCGGTCCACACCCGGTCGAAGTGCGTGGCCACTGCCGGAGTCCGCAGCGCCGAGCCCCCCGCGACGCCGACGACCGATGCCTTCACCCGGGCGCCGTCCACACCGGACAGCGCGGCGCGCAGGGCGTCGCCGAACGCTGCCGCAGCACCGGCGGGATCGGTCGTCGGGTTCCCGCCACCGGTGATGCCGCGGCCGTGCTCACGACCGTCCGGTCCCACGACGACGATGCGCGTCGACGTGCCTCCGAGATCGCCGCCGAGGGCCAAGAACTCCGAACGCACAGCCACTCCGATCCAGGCGGATTTCGGTTAGTGTCGCACCGATTCGCCACGGCGCACGTCCACCGCGGCGCATCGCGCGCTCACGTCACAGGAGGACATGACTCCGATGGGTGACACCACGGTCAGTGCCCAGGCCTACCTCGCCGCGCTCGCGCCGATCATGGCCAAGGTTGCCGAGCAGTCCGACGGTCCCGTGCAGGAAGCCGCCGACCTCATCGTGGCGTCGTTGCGCGCCGGCGGCGTCGTCCAGGCATTCGGCTCCGGGCACTCCGAGGCGTTGGCGATGGAGATCGCCGGTCGCGCGGGTGGGCTGGTGCCGACCAACCGGATCGCGTTGCGCGACGTCGTCACCGTCGGCGGCGAGTCGCCCGAGGTGCTCGGCAACAAGCACCTCGAGCGCGACCCGTCGATCGCCCACCGGCTGTACGACCTCGCCAACGTGTCCGAGTCCGACATCTTCGTGGTCGCGTCGAACTCCGGCGTGAACGGCTCGATCGTCGAGCTCGCGCAGCTGGTGAAGCAGCGCGGGCACCGGCTGATCGCCATCACGTCGTTCACCCAGACCGCGGGGGTCGACTCCCGGCACCCGTCCGGCACGAAGCTGGTGGACCACGCGGACGTCGCACTCGACAACGGCGCTCCGTACGGCGATTCCGTGCTGCCGCTGCCCGGCGGCGGGACCGTCTGCGCGGTCTCGTCGATCACCGGCGCCCTGGTGGCCCAGCTGATCGGCGCCGAAGTAGTCCGGCGGCTGACCGAGGCGGGCGAGACACCGCCGGTCTACCTGTCGGCCAACGTCCCCGGCGGGGACGAGCACAACAGCAGCCTCGAAGCCCGCTACGCCGGCCGGATTCGCCGGACGGCCTGACTCGGCAGCCCATCACCAGGGAGAGAGGCACCCCGAAACGCTTGCTCCGCCTGACTGTTCCGCCAGCACACCAACCCGGAAGGCAGACACCATGACCACCGAGAAGAAGGCAGTCGACCGCCGCAGCTTCATGAAGGGCGCGCTGGCGACTGCGGCAGTCCTTCCGTTGAGCTCCGCGCTGGCGGCGTGCGCGGGCAACAGCAACGACTCCGCCAAGGACACGAAGGGAGGCGGCAAGGTCAGCGCGAGCAATCCGTTCGGCATGGCTGACAAGTCATCGGTCGACGCGGTGATCTTCGACGGCGGCTACGGCACCGACTACGTCGCGTTCGCCGCCACCCTGATGGAGAAGAACCAAGCCGGGTCGACGGTGAAGGTCTCCCCGACCACCAAGATTGCCACGGAGCTGCAGCCGCGCTTCGTCGGTGGCAACCCGCCCGACCTGATCGACAACTCCGGTGCGGACGCGATCGGGTTCAGCACGATCCTCGACCAGCTCGAGGATCTCAAGGACGTCCTCGACGCAAAGACCCTCGAGGGGACGACCGTCCGCGACACGCTGTTCGGTGGCGTCGAGGAGCCGGGCACCTACGACGGCAAGCTGGCCGCGCTCAACTACGTGCTGACGGTCTATGCGGTCTGGTACTCCGCAAGCCTGTTCGAGGAGAACGGCTGGACCCCGCCGAAGACGTGGGACGAGGCGATGGCCCTTGGCGCCAAGGCCAAGGCGAAGAACAAGTACCTGTTCCTGTGGGGCAAGGAGGCGGCGACCTACTACCAGACCCTGGCGATCGGGTCGGCGATCAAGGAGGGTGGCGACGAGGTCCGGCTCTCGCTGGAGAACCTGGAAGCGGACTGCTGGTCGAAGCCGGCAGTCCAGGCCGTCCTCACGGGCATGGGCGAGATCATCAAGGCCGGCTACATGAAGCCCGGCGGAGCGGGCACCCAGTTCACCGCTGCCCAGGCGCAGTGGAGCAACAACCAGGACGCCCTGCTGTACCCGTCGGGCTCCTGGATCGAGAACGAGATGAAGGACACGACCAAGCCGGACTTCAAGATGACCGGGTTCCCCGAGATGACGGTGACGGCAGACTCCTCGATGCCGTACGAGGCGCTGCACAGCGCCTCCGGTGAACCGTTCGTCATCCCGTCCAAGGGCAAGAACGTGGCCGGCGGCAAGGAGCTGCTCCGGACGATGCTCTCCAAGGAGGCCGCCACGAACTTCGCCAAGACCAAGCTCGCGCCGACCATCGTCAAGGGCACCGTCCCGGCGGACGGTTTCGGCTCGACCGCCCTGGTCTCGCAGAACGACCTGCTCAGCGCCGCGGGGAGCGACGTGTTCACCTGGAAGTTCGTCGACCTGTACGGCATGAACACTGACCAGCTCGTCATCTGGAACAGCTTCCTGGCCGGAAAGGCCGACGTCGCCGCCCTGACCAAGGGACTGCAGCAGATCACCGACAGGGTCCGTGAAGACGACTCGGTCAAGAAGATCCAGGTCACATGACCGTTTCGGCACCCGAGCCCCCCACGACGATCGCGGCGACGATCGAGCGTCGTCCGGAGCGGCGCGGCACGAAGGCGCGCCGCAAGCTGACGTTCGACAAGGTCAGCTTCTTCGTGGTGTTCCTCGGGCTGCCGCTGGCGATCTTCCTGCTGTTCGTGGTCTGGCCGTTCGTGCAGGCGTTCTACTACTCCATGACCGACTGGTCGGGCTTCACCCCCGACATGGCCTTCGTCGGTCTGCGGAACTACCGCAGGTTGTTCCACGACGACATCTTCATGACCGCCTTCTGGAACAACATCCTGCTGGCCGCCGTGGTACCCCTCGTGACCGTCGTGCTCAGCTTCGTGCTGGCCACGATGGTCACGGTGGGGGGCACTACGCACGGCGCGGCCCGAGGGATCCGGGGCTCGAACTTCTACCGGGTGATCTCGTTCTTCCCCTACACGATCCCGGCGATCATCATCGGGATCTTGTGGAGTCAGATGTTCGACCCGTCCGCCGGCCTGCTCAACGGCATCCTCACCAAGCTCGGGCTCGACCAGTTCGCCAGCTTCCCCTGGCTCGGGGACACCCGCAGCGCCATGCCGGCCTCGATGTTCGTGATCATCTGGGGCTTCGTGGGTTTCTACATGGTGCTGTTCGTCGCCGCGATCAAGGGGATCCCGTCGGACTACTACGACGCGATCCGGCTGGACGGCGCCGGCCGGATCCGGACGGCGCGCTCGATCACGCTGCCGCTGATCCGCGACAACATCCAGACCGCCTACATCTACCTGGGCATCCTGGCTCTCGACGCGTTCGTCTACATGCAGGCCCTCAACCCCGGCGGGGGGCCGGACAACTCGACCCTCGTGATGCCGCAGCGACTGCTGAACACCGCGTTCTCGAAGGGCCAGTTCGGCCTGGCCAGCGCGATGGGCGTGGTGCTGGCCCTCGCGACCCTCGCCTTCGCCGCGCTGGTGTTCTCGGTGAACTGGCTGACCGGGGGACGCGAAGCGAAGGTCAAGCGATGACGGCCACGACCACCACCACGGCCCGGCCCGAGTCGACGACGGGCGGGCAGAAGGCGGTCACCGGCGTCTCCCACGTCGTCCTCAGCCTGTGGACGATCGTCATCATCGTCCCCCTGCTGTGGACCCTGATGTCGTCGTTCAAGACGAGCAAGGAGATCTTCGCCTCGCCGTTCACGCTGCCGGCACAGTGGAACTTCGACAACTACGTCTCCGCCTGGACCACGGCGGGCATCGGCCGGTACTTCGCCAACACCGTCATCGTGGTCGGGTGTGCACTGGTCATCGTCATGGTGCTGGGCGCGATGTGTGCCTACGTGCTCGCTCGGTTCTCCTTCTTCGGCAACAAGCTCATCTACTACCTGATGCTCGCCGGGCTGACGTTCCCGGTCTTCCTCGCCATCGTCCCGCTGTTCTTCGTGCTCCAGGACATCGGCCTGCTGAACACCCTCCCCGGACTCATCCTCACCTACGTGGCGTTCGCGCTCCCGTTCACGGTGTTCTTCCTGGTCCCGTTCTTCCGAGCGCTCCCCGACGAGATCGCCGAGGCCGCCGAGATCGACGGGGCGGGCGAGTGGCGCAAGTTCTTCCAGGTCATGCTGCCCATGGCCAAGCCGGGGATGGCATCGGTCGCCATCTTCAACTTCCTCGGGCTGTGGAACCAGTTCCTGCTCCCGGTCGCCCTGAACACCGACCGCAAGAACTACGTCCTGTCCCAGGGCATGGCCTCGTTCGCCTCCCAAGCCGGCTACAACGTCGACTTCGGCCGGTTGTTCGCCGCCGTCGTGATCACCGTCGTCCCGGTCCTGATCGTCTACGGCATCTTCCAACGACAGCTCCAGGGCTCGGTCACCGCGGGAACCATGAAGTAGCTGCCGTCTCGATGAGTCGATGAGCGAGCTGCGTCTCGAGATGCTGACCATGCCGACCGCCGAGCTCGGCCCGGTCAACCCGTTGCCCCCCTTGTTCCCCACCGCTGACCTGCACACGGTCGTCGACCCTGGCGAGGCCGACGCGGAGATGCGGTCCCACATCGGCTACGGCCGGGTCGGCTCGGTGCTGCCGTACCTGGTCCAGGACGGCTACGGCCGCGCCCGCCGGCCGGCCGAGCACCAGGTCGCCGTGCTGGAGAACGACGTCCTGCGGGCCACCTTTCTGCTCGACCTCGGCGGGCGGCTGTGGTCGTTGGTGCACAAGCCGACCGGACGCGAGCTGCTGTACCGGAACCCGGTCCTCCAGCCGGCGAACCTCGCCCTGCGGAACGCGTGGTTCGCCGGCGGTGTCGAGTGGAACATCGGGACCATCGGTCACTCCCCCACGACCTGCGAGTCGCTGCACGCCGCCCGGGTGCTGCAGCCGGACGGCACGCCGGTCCTGCGGATGTACGAGTTCGAGCGGATGCGTGAGGTCGTGTTCCAGGTCGACGCCTGGCTGCCCGACGGCTCCCCCGTGCTGCTGGTCCACGTCCGGATCGTCAACCCCAACGACGTCGAGACGCCGATGTACTGGTGGTCCAACGTCGCGGTGCCCCAGGCGGACGACGTGCGCGTCATCGCCCCCGCGGACGAGGCCTGGCAGTTCGCCTACGAGAGCCCGTTGCGACGCGTGCCGATCCCGGTCTTCGACGGACAGGACCGCACGTACACCACCCGCGCGTCCGAGGCCGCCGACTACTTCTTCGCGATCGCCGACGACCAGCGCCGCTGGATCGCGGCCCTGGACGGCCGCGGCACGGGGCTGGTGCAGACCTCCACCGACCGGCTCCGCGGCCGCAAGCTGTTCCTGTGGGGGAAGAGCGCGGGCGGCGACCACTGGCAGGAGTGGCTCGCGCAACCCGACCGGGAGTACCTCGAGATCCAGGCCGGCCTGGCGCGTACCCAGCTGGAGCACCTGCCCATGCCGGCGCGGGCGTCGTGGTCGTGGGTCGAGGCGTACGGCCTGCTCCGGAGCGACGCGGACGCCGTCCACGGCGACCACTGGTCGGGGGCACGGGCGGCCGTGTCGCGCGACCTGGAGGAGCTGATCCCTCGCGCCGAGCTCGACCGGGCGCTGACCGCCGCAGCCGCCTGGGCCGATGCCGCGCCGGTCGAGGTGCTGAACCGAGGGTCGGGATGGGGAGCGCTCGAGCAGAAGCTGCGCGAGCGGGACGGCGACGACTCGTTGTCCCTGCCCGGCACTCCGTTCGGCGACGAGACGCTCGGGCCCGAGCAGGAGCCCTGGGTCGAGCTCCTGCGAACCGGCCGGATGCCGTCGCCACCGGACGCGCAGGCACCGTCCTCGTACCAGACGAGCAGCCGGTGGATGCCGCTGCTGGTGGCGGCGGACGGGTGGCTGCCGACGCTGCACCTCGGGGTGGTTCTCGCCCACGCAGGAGACCTGCACGGAGCGAACGACGCCTGGGTCCGTTCGCTCGCGGTCGAGCCGACGGCGTGGGCCGGGCGCAACCTGGCGGCCATGGCCCGGGCGGGGGGTGACCTCGAGCTGGCGCTCCGCCGCTACCGATCTGCCCTCGCCCTCCAGGAGGGCGTCGCCGCGCTGAGGCGTGAGCTGGTCGACACGCTGCTGGCAGCCGATGACGGCGCGCAGGCGCTCGCGGTGATCGACGCCGCACCGGGCGAGCAACGCCGCCTGGGCCGCTTCCGGCTCGCCGAGATCCGCGCGGCGCTGCTGACAGGTGACCTCGACCGTGCCGGCCGGATCCTCCGCGACGGCGTGGTGCTGCCCGACGTGCGCGAGGGTGAGCCGGCGCTGCACGAGGTGTGGTTCGACTACGAGGTGGCGCTCGCGGCACGCGAGCAGCGTCGCCAGGTCGACGCCGATCTCGAGGCGCAGGTGCGTGCCGCCGTTCCCATCCCGCGAGACCTCGACTTCCGGATGTAGCAGCGGCTCAGGTCAGCAGCGGTGCATACTGCGGCCGCTCGAACGGCCAAACGTCGCTGGTCAGCCAGTCGGCGATCGCGCGCCGGAACGCGTCGTCGATCCGGGCCGACGTGCGAACCTCGACGGATGGATCTCGGACCCGTTGGGCGCTTCGACGGTGCGGCTGCTCTGGTGACGGGCGGTGCGCATGGCATCGGACGGGCCTGTGCAGCCCGCCTTGCGGCTGAGGGCGCCCGGGTCGCCGTCCTGGACCTCGACGGGTCGGCTGCTCGTGACGTCGTGTCCCAGTTGGCGCCGCTCGGTGAGCGTCCGCACCTCGCGGTGCAGGTGGACGTGACCGACCGGTCATCGGTCGAGCACGCCGTAGGTCGCGCTGCCAGCGAGCTCGGCCAGGTCGACGTCCTGGTCAACGTCGCCGGCGGGGATGTCGAGCACGGACCGTTCGACGACACCGGGGACGAGGTGTGGACTCGCGTCCTCGAGCTCAACCTCCTCGGTGTGGTCCGGTGCTGCCGCTCGGCGCTCCCCCACCTCCGGCGGAGTACGTCGAGCCCGGCGATCGTCACCGTCAGCTCGGTCAACGCCTTCACCGCGCTGGGCAGCGAGGCGTACTCCTCGGCGAAGGCCGGGCTCACCTCACTGACGGCCAACCTCGCGGCTAGCCTCGCCCGAGACGGCATCCGGGTGAACGCCGTGGCGCCGGGGACGATCAGGACGCGGGTCTGGGACGGGCAGGACGGCGGGGCGGACCGCCTCAGGCCGATGTATCCGCTCGGCCGCGTCGGCGAGCCCGAGGACGTGGCCGGTGCCGTCGCCTTCCTCGCCTCAGGCGATGCGGCCTGGATCACGGGCCATACGCTCCCCGTCGACGGGGGCCTGCTGGCCGGCGACGTCAGGCGGATGGACGTGCGGTGACGCGTTGCCCACCGGCAGGCTCCGCGACGTCGTCCTCGGCAGGGTCACAGCGAGTCCCAGGCGAGGCAGGCGGCGCCGAGGCAGCCGGCCCGTTCGCCGAGCGCGGCCCGCTCCAGCCGGGGTGGGCGCTGGAAGGTCAGGCGGCGCGCGACGTCCGCGCGCAGCGGGTCCAGGAGGGCGGCGCCGCTCTCGGCGAGGCCGCCGCCGATCAGGACGAGGTCGACCCCGGTGATCGTCACGGTGGCGACGATCGCCTCCGCGAGGGCGGCGGTGGCCCGGGCCCACACGGCCGACGCGTCCGGGTCACCCGCAGACGCGCGGACGGCGATCTCCTCGGCCGAGGCAGCTCCGCCGGTCCGCGCGGCGAACTCCCGTTCTATCGCGGCCGCCGAGGCGACCACCTCGAGACACCCGGTCGCCCCGCAGCCGCAGGCCGGCCCGGTCGGGTCGATGACGAGGTGCCCCAGCTCGCCGGCCCGGCCGTCGGCCGCGATCACCGCGCCGTCGAGGAGCAGTGCCCCGGCGATGCCGGTACCTACGGGGAGGAACAGCGCGTGCCGCGCACCGCGGGCAGCACCCAGGCGGGACTCGGCAAGCAGGCCGGCGCGCACGTCGTGGCCGACGACGGTCGGCACACCGAGCAACGACGCGACCGGGTCGCGGATCGGCAGGTCCCGCCAGCCGAGGTTCACCGAGTACCGGCCGACACCACGCAGCTCGTCGACCAGGCCCGGGACGACGACGCCGCAACCGACCAGCCGGGTGGCTCCGCCGTCCTTCGCCGCCGCGGCGAGCAGGTCGGTCACCGTCGCCCGGACGACGGCGCCGAGGTGGGCGGCGATGTCCTTCGGGGTGGGCGTCGTGACGGCGGCCAGACTGTCGAAGGCGGCGGTCACCAGAGCCGCCTTGATCCGGGTGCCCCCGACGTCGACAGCCGCCACCACGTCGGACACCTCGGCCACGTCCTACTCCGCAGAGGCGGCCGAAGGCAGGACCACCGACCGGGTCAGGTGTCGCGGATGGTCGGGGTCGAGGTCACCCTGCCGGGCCTTCGCGAGGCACAGCCGGTGCACCCGCACGAGCTCGGCGAGCGGGTCGGCGTCCCTGCTCTCGAAGTGCGCACCGGTGCCACGCACCTGTTCCGCCAGGCCTGCCGGCACCTCGCCCAGCGCCCAGGTGACCCGACCCGTGGTCGCGATGCTCACCGGTCCGTGCCGGTACTCCATCGCCGGGTAGGACTCGGTCCAGAACTGGGCCGACTCGCGCAGCTTGAGAGCCGCCTCCGCGGCCAGGCCGATGGTCCAGCCGCGCCCCACGAAGGTCACCTGCTCGGCGTCGGCCACACCGGTCAGGCACTGCGCCTCGTCCTCGGCCAGCACGGCGCGGGCGTCGTCGATCGCGGTCGACAGGTCCTCGCCCAGTGAGGCCCGGAGCAGCGCCACGGTGGAGGTGGCGAAGCGGGTCTGCACGACCGACTTCTCGTCGACCTCGGGCAGCAGGATGGTCCGGTCGGCCAGCTCGGTGACCGGCGTACCGGGCGTGGCGACGATCGCCGTCGTGACGAGGTCGCGGCCGCGCAGCGACGTCAGGACGTCGATCACCTCGGTGGTGGTGCCGGACCGGGTGATGACCAGCACCGCGTCGTAGCTGCGGTCGAGCCGGTGCTCGCTGGCCGCGAACGCGTCGGTCTCGCCCTGACCGGACTGTTCGCGGCGCGCCGCATAGGCCTGGGCCATGAAGTACGACGTGCCGCAACCGACGACCGCCACCCTCGCGCCGGTCGCCGGCAGGGCGTCGGAGAGCTCCGGCAGCCGGGCGACGACGCCGGCCCAGTCGTCCGGCTGTCCGGCGACCTCCCGCTGGAGGTCGCTGTCCGGGTTGAACGTCACGGCGGCTCCTGGCGATGGGTACGTTCGTCTTTCGACAGGTGGCGACCCTAGCCGAGCAACGGGAGATGATGGCCGGCGTGACCGATCCCCAGCCGATGCGCCTGACCGGGCGCCTGGTCACTGCCTCGACCGTCGTCGACGACGGCGTCCTGGTGGTGGAGGGCGACGCGATCCGGTACGCCGGGCCGGCGTCCGGGCTGCCGGCTCGCTGGCGGCAGCTGTCGGTCCTCGATGCCCGGCCAGGCCGGCAGACCCTGCTGCCCGGGCTGGTCGATGCGCACTGCCACGGTGGCGCGGGCGGCGAGTTCGGCGCGGCCACCGATCCGGCCACCACCGCGGTCCGCCACCATCACCTGCACGGCACCACGACCGTGATCGGCAGCCTGCTCTCTGCGACTGCTGACGAGATGGTGGCGGGGGTGCGTACGTGCGCCGCACTGGTGGCCGGCGGAGACCTGGCCGGCATCCACCTGGAGGGCCCGTTCCTCTCCCACGAGCGTCGCGGGGCGCAGGACCCCGCGGCACTCACCGACGTCGACCCGTCGCTGGTCGAGGCCGTCGTGCTGGCCGCCGAGTCGGTCGGGGCGCCAGGCGCCGTCGCGCAGATGACCTTCGCGCCCGAACGCCGCGGCGCTGACCGGTTGCCCGGACTCCTGGGCGGTCACGGCATCCTGCCCGCCCTGGGGCACACCGACTGCGACGCCGCGACGGCCTGGTCGTCGCTCCGGTCGGCCCTCGATCTCGCGCCGCGTGGCGGGCGACCGATGGTCACGCACGTCTTCAACGGCATGCCTCCGCTGCACCACCGGGACCCCGGCCCGGTAGCCGCCTGCCTGGCGCAGGCCGGCCGGGGCGAAGCAGTGCTCGAGGTCATCGGCGACGGCGTGCACCTGTCGGGGGAGACCGTGCGGATGCTGTTCGACCTGGTGGGACCGCAGGCGATCTGCCTGGTCACCGACGCGATGGCGGCAAGTGGCATGCCGGACGGCAGCTACACACTGGGCGGGCGGGACGTCCTTGTCGCCGACCGGACGGTGCGGCTGTCCGACGGCGGCTCGATCGCCGGCGGCGTGGCCACTCTGCTCGACGTCGTGCGCTGGTGCGTGGCCGAGGCCGGCATCCCCTTGCTGGACGCCGTCACGGCGGCCTCGGTCACACCCGCACATACCCTCGGTCTGACCGGCGTCGGGTCGCTCGCGGCCGGACACCAGGCAGACGTCGTCCTGGTCGACGACGAACTGCGGCTGAGGCGAGTGATGCGCCGCGGCAGCTGGCTCGCACCCGACGTCCCCGACAGCGACCGGTAAGGAGGAGCGCAACGGCATGGAGGTCGTCATCGTTCCGGATGCCGCCACGATCGGCGAGCTCGCCGCCGACGCCGTCGTCGCCCTGCTGGCGCGAAAGCCGACGGCAGTCCTCGGGCTGGCCACCGGGTCCAGCCCGCTGGTGGTGTACGCCGAGCTCATCCGTCGGTACGGCGCCGGCGAGGTGAGCTTCGCGCGCAGCCGGGGGTTCCTGCTGGACGAGTACGTCGGGCTGCCGGCCGAGCACCCGCAGCAGTACCGGTCGGTGATCCGCCGGGAGCTGGAGGAGCGGGTCGACTTCGCCCCTGACGCGATCACCGGACCGGACGGTCTGGCCGACGACCTGCCTGCGGTGTGCACCGAGTACGAGCGAGCGATCACCGACGCCGGAGGTGTCGACCTGCAGCTGCTGGGCGTCGGGTCCGACGGTCACGTCGCCTTCAACGAGCCTGGCTCCTCGCTGAGCTCGCGGACACGCATCAAGACCCTGACCGCTCGCACGCGCGCGGACAACGAGCGGTTCTTCGAGCCGCCGGACGAGGTGCCGCACCACGTGCTCACCCAGGGGCTGGGCACCATCCTCGACGCGCGACACCTCGTGCTGATCGCGCGGGGTCCCGGCAAGGCGTCGGCCGTGCATCAGCTGGTCGAGGGCCCGGTGTCCGCCTTCTGCCCGGCCTCGGTGCTGCAGCTGCACCCGCACGCGACCGTTCTGCTGGACGACGACGCGGCACGCCGGCTCCGGCTCGTCGACTACTACCGGGAGACGTACGCCGACAAGCCCCACTGGCAAGGCCTCTAGCCGGCCGACGGTAGTGCCAGGCCGTCCCCGGGAGCGATGGTCAGGTTATGTGCAGGTGCGGTCGAGGACCTTGGCCCCATGACTGCTACCAGCGCCGTCACCCGTCGCGGCCAGATGCTGAACAAGGTTCCCGAAGTCACCGTCTACTTCTGGGTCATCAAGATCCTGTGCACGACCGTCGGCGAGAGCTTCGCCGACTACATCAACGAGACGCTGGGGTTCGGGCTGACGAAGACGACCGTCGTGTTCTCGGCCGCGTTGGTCGTCGTGCTGGTGGCGCAGTTCCGGGTGCGGCATTACGTGCCCGGCATCTACTGGCTGGCGGTGGTGCTGATCAGCGTGGTCGGGACGCTGCTCACCGACAACCTCACCGATGGCCAGGGCGTGCCCTTGTGGCTCAGCAGCACGGTGTTCGCAGTCCTGCTCGCCGCCGTGTTCGGCGTCTGGTACGCCCGCGAGGGGACGCTGTCGATCCACACGATCGTCACGACCCCACGGGAGGCGTTCTACTGGCTGACCGTCCTGGTGACCTTCGCGCTCGGCACCGCCGCCGGCGACTGGACCCTCGAGCTGACCGGCTGGTCCGCCGGCGCGGCAGTCCTGCTGCCCCTGGGGCTGATCGTCGCGGTGCTCGTGGCGTGGAGGGTCGGCGCCGGCCCGGTGCTGTCGTTCTGGCTCGCCTACATCCTGACCCGCCCGCTGGGTGCCAACATCGGCGACTTCCTCGGCTCGCCCCGGTCGGACGGTGGGCTGGGTCTGGGCACCTTCGGCACCAGCGTCCTCTTCCTCGGCACCATCCTGGCCGTGGTGGCCTTCCTCAGCGTCACGCACAGGGACCGGACCGAGGTCGCCCGCCCCGCCGTCGACTGACCCCTGCCCGCTCTGCTCGCGAAAGGTCGCCATCCCATGTCAGACACGCGCACCGTCCGGATCCTCGTCGTCACCGACAAGGCCGCCCCCACCCCGGAGCTGGTCGCCGCGATCGGCGGGCGCGCGGCGAGCGGGCCGGCCCAGTTCCGGGTCGTCGTCCTCAACCCCACCCGCGCCGAGCTGCACCTGCTCCACCCCGAGCGGCACGACAAGGCGGCCGAGGCCGAGCGGGCCCTGCATGCGGCGCTTCCGGACCTCCAGCTGGCCGCGGGCGGCCCGGTGATCGGTTCCGTCTCGGTGCGTCACGACCCCATGGACGCGGTCGAGGAGGCGGTCTTCAGCGAGCCGATCGACGAGATCATGCTTGCGGTCCCGGAACACCATCTCGCCACGCGCCTGCACCAGGATCTCCAGCACCGATTGCACCACCTCGGGCTCCCGGTGACCGTGGTCGCCCCGGTCCCGGTCTAGCCACGCCGGGTCGGTCGGTCGCCGCCAGCCCGCGGGCCGGTGCGAGGCGGCGGCAGGCACGGTGGTGGCGTCGGTGGTGGAGCGCCTTGGTCGCGGTGTCACGATGACCGGGGTGAACACCGTCGTCATCGAGGGCAGACCGCCCAGAGTCCTGGTCGTGACCGACAAGACCGTCGCCACGCCGCAGCTCATGGCCGCGATCCGGGACCGCGCCGCCCGCGGACCCGCGCAGTTCCGACTGCTCGTGCCCAACCCGGCCGCTGCCGAGGTCCACCTCCTCCACCCCGAACGGCACGACAAGGCCGACGAGGCTGAGCTCGCTCTCCTCGAGGCGCTACCCGCCATCGAGGCAGCCGCCGGCGGCCACGTCGTCGCCTCGGTGTCGGTGCGCCACGACCCGATGGATGCGATCGAGGCGGTGCTGTTCGACGAGCCGGTCGACGAGATCATCCTGTCGGTGCCGGGCCGCAGCGTCACGCGCTGGCTCCATCAGGACCTGGCCCACCGGCTTCGGCACACCGGGCTTCCGGTCACCGCGGTGGAGGAGCTGTCCTGACCAGATATGGCCGCAGCTGAGGCCGGCGGTGACCGCCACGGACCGGCCCGCGAGAACCCTGGACCCATTGTGCTTCGACGGTTCGGGTCAGCTGCGAACGGGGCGCTCAGGCCAGCGACATGAAGACCTTCTCGAGCTTCTCCCGGTCCAGCTCGCCATCGTCGCCGGCGCGGATGCACTGCTCCAGTCCCGCCGCGATGAGCGCGAACCCCGCCTTGTCCAGGGCGCGGGAGACGGCGGCGAGCTGCGTCACGACGTCGGCGCAGTCGCGCTCCTCCTCCAGCATCCGCAGCACCCCGGCGAGCTGGCCCTGCGCGCGCTTGAGCCGGTTCACCACCGGGCCGACGGTCTCTCGGTCTAGCTCCACGACGACTCCCCTTCCTCGATACGCACCAGGGTATCCGTGCTCAGTGGCTGAAGCGGATCGACGGCAGGATCCGGCGCAGCCACGCGGGGCTCGCCCACGCCGCCCGACCGGTCAGGCGGAGCAGGACCGGCAGCAGCAGCAGACGGACCAGGGCGGCGTCGAGCAGGACGGCGACACCGAGGACCACGCCCATCTCCTTGGGCGGCAGCGGCCCGGACAGGGCGAAGGTGAAGAACACGGCAACCATCACACCGGCGGCCGCGAAGATGACCCGGCCCGAGTGCGCCAGACCGCCGACCATGGCCTCCCGCGCGTCGTTCGACTTCTCCCAGTGCTCCTTGGCGGAGGCGAGCAGGAAGACGGTGTAGTCCATCCCGATCGCGAAGATCATCGCGAAGAAGAAGACGGGGGCCCAGGCGTCGAGGAAGCCCTGCGGTTCGAAGCCGAGCAGGCCGGAGCCGTGACCGTCCTGGAACACCAGCCGGGCGACGCCGAACGCGGCGCCGGTGGCCAGCAGATTGGTCAGCGTCCCCAGGGCGGCGACGAGCGGCGCCTGCAGCACGAGGAGCAGCAGCAGGAACCCGAGCGCCAGGACGACGGCGATGACGAGGGGGGTCTTGTCGGCGAGCAGCCGCTCCAGGTCGTGGTTCTCCGCGGACGGGCCGCCGACCAGCGTGCTGCCGGGAAGGTCTGCGCGGAGCCGGTCGATCGTGTCGCCGAGCGCGGCGTCGGACGGGCCCACGGTCGGCACGGCCGAGAGAAGGGCGTGGCGGCCGCTGCCCTGGACGGGTGGCATCACCGCCGCGATGCCCGGGTCACCGGCGAGGACCTCGCTCGCGCGGCCGGCCTGCCCGGCAGGCGCGACGACCTGCAGGGTCCCGGGTGCGCCGGTGCCGAACGCGTCCTGGACGAGGCCGTAGCCGACCCGGCTGGAGTCGCTCTCGGGCACGACCTTGATGGAGGGCATCCCGGTGCGCAGGCCGACGACGGGGGCGGCGAGAACGGCGAGGGCGACGACGGCGAGCAGCCCGTAGCCGACCGGTCGGCGCCACAGCCGCTGGGCCCACCTCTCGAACCGCGGTGAGCGGTGCTCGCCGGCGTGCACCCAGGGAAGGGCGAGGGCGTCGACGCGGTGCCCGAGCCTGCCGAGGACGGCGGGCAGCAGGGTGAGGGTGGCGGCCAGGACGAAGGTGACGGCGAGCATGATGCCCAGCGCCATCGAACGGAACGCCGGCGACGGGACGAGCATCACGGCGGACAGCGACACCAGCACGGTCAGACCGGAGAACAGCACTGCCTTCCCCGCGGTGTCCATGGTCTCGGCGACGGCATCGCGGGACCGCTCGTGCTGCCCGAAGCGCGCGGCGCGGAACCGGACGACGAGGAACAGGGCGTAGTCGATACCCAGGGCGAGCGCGAACATCATCGCGAAGTTCATGGCCCAGATGCTGATGTCGCCGACCAGCGTGCCGAGGTAGAGGGATCCGGCGGCGGCGACCAGGCCGACGATCGTCAGCATCAACGGCAGCCCGGCGGCCACCAGCGAGCCGAACGCCAGCACGAGGATGACCATCGTCACCGGCCAGCTGACGACCTCACTCTTCATCATCGCCTCGAGGTTCGCTGCGTTGAAGTCGCTCCACAGCGCGGAGGAACCGGTCAACGCCACCTCGACCCCGCGACCACTGAGGTCGCGCAGCGGCCCCTTGAGGTCGTCGGCAGCACGGACCATCTCGTTGGTGTTCGCGTCGGCCGCCCCGGCCTGGACGAGCGCCGTCCGGCCATCGCGGGAGATGCTCGTGCCAGGTTGCGGCGCGATCACTTCCGAGACGCGGTCGTCGGCGCGCAGCAACGCCACGGCCCGGTCCACGGCCGACTGGCCGCGACCGGCGGTGACCGTTCCGGAGTCGACGTGCACGACGACCTGCAGCGCGGCGCTGGACAGCCCGCCGAACTCGCTCTGGACGACGTCGCGCGCAGCCACCGACTCGGACCCGGAGGCCTCCCAGCCGGCGCCGGCGAGGGCGTGCTCCACGCGTGGCGCGAACGCTCCGAGCGCGACGACGACGAGCAGCCAGGTGACGAACACGGCGCGGGAGTGGTCGACGGTCCAGCGGCCGAGCCGGCCCAGCGGGCCGACTGCGCCCACGGCCTCGCCGTCGGCCCGGACCGGGCGGCCGGCGGAGGAGCGGGTGGTGGGTGGTGCGGTGGTCACGACAGCGTCCTCACGACGGGCAAAGATACGGGTGGGGGTATACTGAACGGCCGGGACGACGTTCGTCAAATGCTCAGCGGGGTATTCGCTCACTCACACCGGGCCGCGGAATCGGCGGCCACCATGCGACGTTGAGATCGTAGTCGGAATACCCCCACCCGTATACGAGGAGTCACGTGTTCTCACGCACCACCATTGCCGAGACGAGCCTCAGCGACTTCGTCGCCGCTCACGCCGCGGATGCGCTCACCGTCGACGTCCGCGAGCCCGACGAGTACGCCGCGGGCCACGTGCCGGGCGCGGTCAACATCCCGCTCGCCCAGCTCGGTACCCGCGTCGGGTCCCTCGCCCGCGACAGCACGGGCGCCCCGGTGTTCGTCGTCTGCGCGTCGGGCAGCCGCAGCAAGGCCGGCGCCGGGCTGCTCGTGAAGGGTGGGGTGGACGCGCGCTCCGTCGTGGGCGGCACCGCCGCCTGGAGCGGCGCCGGGCACCCCACCGTCATCGGCTCGCGCCGCAACTGAGTACGGAGGACACGAGATGACACAGCTCGATCTGCACATCATCGAGACCCAGTCGCTGGGTGACCGCAGCTACCTGCTCACCGACGGCGACATCGCCCTCGTGGTCGACCCGCAGCGCGACATCGACCGGGTCCTCGACCTGGCCGACGAGCTCGGCGTCCGGATCGCCTCGGTCGCGGAGACGCACGGCCACAACGACTACGTCTCGGGCGGGCTCGAGCTGTCCCGGGCCGCCGGGGCCGAGTACCGGCTGCCGGCCGAGATGGGCGCCGAGTACCCGCACACGGCCGTCAGCGACGGCGACACCTTCGACGTCGGCGCCCTGCGCGTGACGGTCCTGCACACCCCGGGCCACACCCACCACCACGTCGCCTACGCCGTCGCCGTCGGTGACGGCCCCGTCGAGGCGGTGCTCACCGGCGGCTCGATGCTGTTCGGCGCCACCGGTCGCACCGACCTGGTCGGCCCCGAGCACACCGACGAGCTCACCCACGCCCAGTTCCGCTCCGTCCGGCGGCTCGCGAGTGAGCTGCCGGACGAGGCGCAGGTGCTCCCGACGCACGGGTTCGGCAGCTTCTGCTCCGCCACCCCCACCTCGGGCGACTCGTCCACCGTCGCCGAGCAGCGCACCAGCAACCCGGCACTGACCCAGGACGAGCAGTCCTACGTCGACCAGCTGCTGGCCGGGCTGGACGCGTTCCCGGCGTACTACGCGCAGATGGCGCCGATCAACCAGCACGGCCCGGCTCCGGTCGACCTCAGCCCCCCCGTGGCCGTCGACCCGGCCGAGCTCCGTCGTCGGCTGGAGGCCGGCGAGTGGGTCGTCGACCTGCGGGACCGGACGGCGTTCGCCGCCGGTCACCTGACCGGAAGCCGCAGCTTCGAGCTGAGCACCAACTTCGTCACGTACCTGGGGTGGCTGCTCCCGTGGGGCACGGCGCCGACCCTGATCGGGGAGAGCGAGGAGCAGGTCGCGGACGCCCGCCGCGAGCTGGTGCGCATCGGCGTCGACCAGCTGGCCGGCGCCGCCGTGGGACCCCTCGACGAGCTCGCGGACGGTCGCCCGGTCCGGTCCTACGCGGTGTCGGACTTCTCCGGGCTTGCCACCCGCCTGGCCGATGACGGCGTCGGCCCGGTGCACGTGCTGGACGCCCGACGCAACGATGAGCACCGCGAGGGTCATGTGGCCGGCGCACTGCACATCCCGGTGCACGAGCTGGCCGCCCGTATCGGTGAGGTCCCGGACGGCGAGGTCTGGGTGTACTGCGGATCCGGCTACCGCGCCGCCATCGCAGCCTCCCTGCTGGACACGGACGGCCGGACCGTCGTGCACGTCAACGAGGACTACGCCGCGTCCGCGGAGGCCGGGCTCGAGACGAAGCCGGCCGCCGCCTCCGGATGAGCGTGGTCGCCGGGTTCGGGCTGCTGATCGGCGTCCTGCTCGGCCTGCTCGGCGCCGGCGGCAGCATCCTCGCCGTCCCCGCACTGGTGTACGGCGCCGGGCAGCCGCTGAGCTCCGCGGTGCCGACCTCGTTGCTCGTCGTCGGAGTCTCCGCCGCGGTCGCCGTCGTGGCGCGGGTGCGGGCGCGGCAGGTGCAGTGGCGCATCGCCGGGGTCGTGGGAGCGGCCGGCATCCCGGCGGCGTTCGCCGGTGCCGCGCTGAACCGGGCTCTTGACCCGCGGGTCGTGCTGCTCGGGTTCGCCGCCGTGATGGTCGCCGCGGCGGTTCGCATGCTGCGCGAGCAGCCCGAAGCTGGCGGCGACTGTGCGCTGCCCGGCGGCGGGGTGAACTGGCGCGGCTGCCTGCCCAAGGCACTCGGGGCCGGGGTCGCGGTCGGATTCCTGACCGGGCTGTTCGGTGTCGGGGGCGGGTTCCTGGTCGTCCCGGCGCTCGTGCTGCTGCTCGGGCTGCCGATGACCGTCGCAGTCGGCACATCACTGCTGGTCGTCGCGCTGAACTCCGCGGCCGGCTTCGCCGCGCACGCCGGGTCGGCGGACATCGACTACGGACTGGCGGCCGTGTTCACCGGCGCGGCGGTGGCCGGGTCGATGCTCGCGGCGCGCGTCGCGACCCGGCTCCCCGCTGAGCGCCTGCGCCGCTGGTTCGCGTGGCTGGTCCTCGCCGTCGCGGCGTTCGTCGCGGTCCAGGCGCTGGTCAACCCGGGTGCCGGCACCTGACCGGGTCCGGGGATCGACCGAGTCGCGCGCACCCGCTTGGTCACACGCAGTTGGTGAACTCGACCTGCCAGCGCCACGGTGTCACTCCTCCGCGGCGACCACGCGGCCGAGAGCCCTGGTGACCGTGCGGACCTCGGCGTCGGACAGGTGCCGGCTGAAGTGCTCCTCGATGCCCGCCAGGTAGACGGGCGCGGCCTCGCGCAACCGCGACCGTCCGGCCGGGGTGATCGCGGCGAACCACGAGCGGCCGTCGTCGGGGTTCGCCTCGCGACCGACCAGGCCGGCCCGCTCCAGCTCGGTGACGACCCGGCTGACCCGCTCGCGGCTGAGCACCGCGCCGGCCCCGAGCTCGGTCATCCGCAGGCGGCGGCCGGGCGCCGAGTTCAGCACCAGCAGGACGTCGTACCAGGACAGCGGCATCCCCAGCTCGGCCAGCCGCCGCTCGAGGCGGGGCACGACGGCCGCATGGGCGCGCAGCAGCGCGGCCCAGGCGCCGACCCGGTCCACCTCATCGGTCATGGCAGGAGGGTAGCGCAGGAATGTGCGGGTGCACACACCTTGACACGCGGCCACCCATCGGCTCATTATGTGCGTGCGCACGTACATACCACGAGAGGAAGCACCATGAGCACACTGCTGCACGTCTCCGCATCCCCGCGGGCCGGGAGGTCCGAGTCGCTCGCCCTCGCCCGGTTGTTCCTGGACACCTACGCCGAGCAGAACCCGGACGTCACCGTCGAGGAGTGGGACCTCTGGGACGGCACCCTGCCGGAGTTCGGCCAGGCCGCCGTCGAAGGGAAGATGAACACCTTCGCCGGCATCGACCTGGAGGGACCGTCGGCTGCCGCCTGGCGGCAGGTGACGGCGACCTTCGAGAGGTTCGCCGCCGCGGACGCGTACCTGTTCAGCGTCCCGATGTGGAACGCCGGCGTCCCCTACAAGCTCAAGCAGCTCATCGACGTGGTGAGCCAGCCCGGCCTGGTCTTCGGCTTCGACCCGGGCGCGGGCTACACCGGCCTGCTGACCGGCCGGAAGGCGGCGGTGCTCTACACCTCGGCGATCTACGGGCCCGGCCGCGGCCCGGCGTTCGGCTCCGACTTCCAGGCGCCGTTCTTCCGGGACTGGCTCGCCTGGGCCGGTGTCGAGGACGTGCGCGAGGTGTCCTTCGGCCCGAACATCGCGGCGGCGGACGTCGAGGGTGGCCGCCGCATCGCCCGCGAGGAGACCGCCCGCCTGGCGAAGGAGTTCTGACGGGTCGTGACACGCCGACGTCGGGCGAGCAGGTCCCCCGGTGGCGCGCGGGAAGGTTCACGGGCTTTGTCGTTCCGCCGCGGCTCGACCGGGGTACGGGGCGTCCATGGCCACCTACACGGTCAACGAGGACGCCGTCGCCCGCTGCCGCGCGCTGATCGACAAGCGGCAGTACGTGCTCGACAGCGAGTGGGGCGACGTCCAACCGGACGCCGGGACGCAGAACGCCTACCTCGAGCACCACTCGTGGGACGACTACGCCGCCTGGCACCTGGGGCTCACCTCGGGCGCCACCGACGGGACCAAGGCGCGGTACGCCTTCGTGTACGGCGACCTGCGCCGGGTGCACCGTACGGCGCTGATCGCCTGCGTCTACCGCGCCGCGGAGTGGCGGCACAAGGACGTCGAGCTCGCAGCGCACGACCTCCTGCAGCACCTGGACCGCACCAGCGGCTGAGGAGCATCGTCGTAGCGGCACCGATGACTCCACGGTGCCGGCCGGGTCACCACTCCCGTCCGCGCCCGCCCACGAGAGGAACGTCATGCTCGCCAGCTCGCCCGCCTTCAGCAGCTTCGCCGTCGACGACACCGAAGCCGCCCGCACGTTCTACTCCGGCACGCTCGGCCTCACGGTCGAGGACCTCGGCATGGGTGGCCTCGTCGCGATCCACCTCCAGGGCGGGGCTCGGGTGATGGTCTACCCCAAACCGGACTTCACCCCGGCCACGTACACGGTGCTGAGCTTCCCGGTCGACGACATCGACGCGGCCGTCGACACGCTCGTCGCCGACGGCGTGACGATGGAGAAGTACGAGGGCTTCGACCAGGACGCCAAGGGGATCGCGCGCAACCCGGTGGGGCCCCCCATCGCGTGGTTCCGCGACCCGGCCGGCAACATCCTCGCGGTCCTCGAGCAGCCGGCCGGAACCGGCTCCTGACGGCTCAGCGCGGACCAGCCGTCGGTGACCCGCGACGCAGTTCGGCAACGACGATCAAGGCAGCGCCCGGAGGTGGCGGGAGGATCACCGGCATGACGACGGCAGCGGCTGACACCTTCCACCGCTTCGTGGCCGTGCTCGCCGAGGCCATGGACGACCACGACGCGGACGGTGAGGTGCTCGCGTCGCGGCTGCACCTGTCCCGGTTCCACGCCGATCGGCTGATCCGGGCGGCGAGCGGTGAGTCCCCGGCGGCCCTGCGCCGCCGGGTGCTCCTCGAGCGGGCTGCGTACCGGCTGGCAACCACCGACCACGACGTCCTGCGCGTCGCCGTCGAGGCCGGCTACTCGAGCAACGAGGCGTTCACGCGCGCGTTCGGGCGCGCCTTCGGTTCACCGCCGTCGCGATGGCGGGTGCAGCGTTCCTCGTACCGGCTCGACGCACCCAGCCGGGTGCATTTCGTCCCGCCCGGGACCCTCCGGGTCCCCGCCCCGAGAAAGGTCACCGGCATGGACCTCATGACCCGCATGGTCGAGCACCACGTCTGGCTGGTCGGCGAGCTCGTCGACCACTGCGCCCGCCTCACCCTCGAGCAGCTCGATGCTCCCGTGGAGATCTCCGTCGAGGGCATCGACGACGACCCCACCGTCCGGTCGCTGCTCGCCCGGCTGGTGGGACAGATGGAGATGTGGGACGCGTCGATGCACGACCGGCCGTACGACGTCGACGCCGAACGGACCTGGGAGCTGCCGGAGATCCGGTCCCGGCTCGCGGCGATCGGCACGGTGTTCATCGGGCAGGTCCGCGAGATCGCGGCCGATGGCCGGCTCGACGAGACGTTCGTGGACACGACCTGCGAACCGCCGCGGGTCTTCACCTACGGCGGGATGGTCGCCCACGTGCTCACGTTCGCCGCGCACCGCCGGGTGCTGGTGTGCGGCGCGCTGCACGCTGCGGGCATCACCGACCTCGGCGCCGGCGACCCGATGGACTGGGTCGCCCAGCCCGCGTGACTGTCCGGCCCGCCCCACGTCCCCTACCGACCCCCGCCGAGTTGATCACGGTCCCGTGGTCAACTCGGGCCGACAGTGGCTTGCATGCCGCGGTCGACCCGGAATGATCACGGTCCCGTGATCATTTCGGGCACCGGGGGCGGCGGCGGGAGCGGGCGGCGGATAGCGTTCAGCGCATGAGCGAGCACTTCGACGTCGTCGTCCTCGGTGCCGGCCCCGGCGGGTACGTCGCCGCCATCCGCGCCTCGCAGCTGGGCAAGAAGGTAGCGGTCATCGAGGAGAAGTACTGGGGAGGTGTCTGCCTCAACGTCGGGTGCATCCCCTCGAAGGCGCTGCTGCGCAACGCCGAGCTGTCGCACATCCTCACGCACGAGAAGGACAAGTTCGGTATCACGGGCGACGCGTCGATGGACTTCGCGCCGACGCACGCCCGTAGCCGTCAGGTGTCGGAGTCCATCGTCAAGGGCGTCCACTTCCTGATGAAGAAGAACAAGATCACCAAGATCGACGGCTGGGGCACGTTCACCAGCCCGAGGACGATCGACGTGAAGGGCTCGGACGGCGCCGTCACCCGGGTGAGCGGCGACAGCGTCATCATCGCTGCGGGCGCCACCACCCGGCTGGTCCCCGGCACCTCGTTGTCCGACCGGGTGGTGACCTACGAGGAGCAGATCCTCACCGATCAGCTCCCCGGGTCGATCGTGATCGCCGGCTCCGGGGCCATCGGCGTCGAGTTCGCGTACATCATGAAGAACTTCGGCGTCGACGTGACGATCGTGGAGTTCCTCGACCGGATGGTCCCCACCGAGGACGCCGAGATCTCCAAGGAGCTGCTCAAGCACTACAAGAAGCTCGGCGTGAACATCCTGCTGTCGACCAAGGTCGAGAGCATCGACGACAGCGGCGACAAGGTGAAGGTCACCGTGTCCCCCGCGCAGGGCGGCGACGCGCAGGTGCTCGAGACGGACAAGGTGCTGCAGGCGATCGGGTTCGCGCCGCGGCTCGACGGCTACGGCCTCGACCAGACCGGCGTCCAGGTGAGCAACCGCGGCGCGATCGTCGTCGACGCCCGGGGCCGCACCAACGTCGACGGCGTCTACGCGATCGGCGACTGCACCGGCAAGCTGATGCTCGCCCACACGGCAGAGGCGATGGGAGTCGTGGCCGCCGAGACCATCGCCGGCGCCGAGACCGTCGAGATCGACTTCGACATGATCCCGCGGGCGACGTACTGCCAGCCGCAGATCGCGTCCTTCGGGTACACCGAGGAGCAGGCGAAGGAGAAGGGCTACGACGTCAAGGTCGCCAAGTTCCCCTTCACCGCCAACGGCAAGGCGAAGGGTCTCGGCGACGAGGTCGGTTTCGTCAAGGTCGTCGCCGACGCGACGTACAACGAGATCATCGGCGCGCACCTGATCGGCCCCGACGTCACCGAGCTGCTGCCGGTCCTCACCCTGGCCCAGAAGTGGGACCTCACCGCCGACGAGGTCGCCCGCAACGTGTTCGCGCACCCCACGCTGTCCGAGGCGGTCAAGGAGGCCGTCGAGGGCATCGCCGGGCACATGATCAACTTCTGAGCCGGCCCCGGCGCGTCGGCGAGCCAGGTCGCGAACGAGCGGGTCAGGGGAGCGTGACGTACGGCGCCAGGAACGATCGAGCCGCCGAGGTGTCCAGCCGGTAGTCGACGTTCGTCGACCGGCAGATCGCGTCGCCGGTGATCGGTCGTCGCGGCCACCACGTTGCTGGTGCCGAGGAAGTTGGGGCCTCCGGAGTCGCCGTAGCAGGTGCCGCCGTCGCCCTTGGCGGGGTTCATCGAGATCCGCAGCCACGGGTTGTTGGTCGCGTTCAGGGTGCCGGTGGCGACGCCGCGCACGTCGTCGTAGAGGTACTGGTGGCCGCCGGGGCTGTTGGTGACCTCGTAGGCGCCGTACCCGACCGACGTGAACCGCTGGTTGGACGCGAGCCTGCCCAGCGAACCGGCCGCGGGCAGCTTGGCCGGCGTGAGGCCGGTGACGGCCTTGTCGAGGACGACGACGGCGATGTCGTGCGGGTCGCTCGTCGGGCCGGGGTAGGCCGGATCGCCGTGGAAGGTGCCGGAGTAGGTCTTGTCGCCGACCTTGTACGCCGAGACCGAGACCCACGTTCCACCTCGTCGTTCGCGACTTGCGCCCCCGACACGCCGGTGCGGAGCACGGCGTGTCGGTGAGCCCGGTCGCAAACGAGCGAAGTGGGGGGGGGTGGTGCGGGGGCGGGGGCGGGGGCGGGTCAGCCGGCGACGACGGCGCCCGCGGCCTCGGCGACGAGGAGCGCCTGGGTGGTGTCGATCCGCGACCCGTTCCAGGCCAGACCCTCGAGCGCCACGCCGGTGAGGTCGGCACCGACCAGGTCGGTCTCGTCCAGTCGGGCGTTGCGGAGGATGGCCCGGCTGAGGTCGCAGTCGCGCAGCAGGGTCCGGCGCAAGCGGGCCTCGGACAGGTCGGCCTCCACGAGCTTCACGCCGGACAGGTCGAGCTCGGTGAGGTCGGCGGCGCGCAGCGTGACGTAGGACCACACGCCGCCCTCGACGGTCATCGGCCGTAGCCGGGACTCGACGAACGTCGAGCCGAGCAGCTTGCAGCCGCGCAGGGTCGCCGCGAAGAACGACGTCCGCCGGAAGGTGCACCCCGCGAAGGACGTGCCGTCGTGGGTCGAGGCGTTGAGCTGGCCGCCGAGGAACCGGCACTCCTCGAACCGCGCACCGCGGGTGGTGACCTCGGTGAGGTCGGCGTCGACGAACTCGCAGCCGAGGAAGACGGCGGCGCCGAGGTCCTCGCCGTACCAGTCGACGCCGGTGAACCGCTCGTTCTCCGCGGACCGGACCGGGTCCGCCGTCCCGCTCACAGCGATCGCTCGTCGACGATGCGGCGCATCTTGCCGACCGACCGCTCGATGCCGTCCGGCTCCACCACCTCGACCGCGACCGAGACCCCGATCGAGGCCTTCACCAGACCGACCAGCGCGCGGCCGGCGTCGGCTGCTGCCGCGGGCGCGGCCGCAGGACGCCGCTCGACCCGCACCGTCATCGAGTCGAGCCGGCCGTCGCGCCGCAGGACGCACTGGAAGTGCGGCGACAGCTCGGGGGTCCGCAGGATCAGCTCCTCGACCTGGGTCGGGAACAGGTTCACCCCTCGCAGGATGATCATGTCGTCGGAGCGACCGGTGACCTTCTCCATCCGGCGCATCGGCCGGGCCGTGCCGGGCAGCAGCCGGGTGAGGTCACGGGTGCGGTAGCGCACCACCGGCATCGCCTGCTTCGTGAGCGACGTGAACACCAGCTCGCCCACCTCGCCGTCCGGCAGCACCGCACCGCTGATCGGGTCGACGACCTCCGGGTAGAAGTGGTCCTCCCACACGTGCAGCCCGTCCTTGGTCTCGACGCACTCCTGCGCGACACCCGGCCCCATCACCTCGGACAGCCCGTAGATGTCGACCGCGTGCATGTCGAGCCGTCCCTCGAGCTCGGCGCGCATGTCGTCGGTCCAGGGCTCGGCACCGAAGATGCCGACCTGCAGCGATGTCGAGCGCGGGTCGATGCCCTGGCGCTCCATCTCGTCGACGACCGCGAGCATGTACGACGGCGTCACCATCACGACCTCCGGCTCGAAGTCGCGGATCAGCATGACCTGCCGCTCGGTCATCCCGCCGGACACCGGGATCACGGTGCAGCCCAGCGCCTCAGCGCCGTAGTGCGCGCCGAGCCCACCGGTGAACAGGCCGTAGCCATATGCCACGTGCACCCGGTCGCCCGGTCGGCCGCCGGCGGCCCGGATCGAACGGGCCATCACCGTCGACCAGGTGTTGATGTCGTCGGCCGTGTAGCCCACGACGGTGGGCCGGCCGGTGGTGCCGGACGATGCGTGGATGCGGCTCACCTGCTCGCGTGGCACGGCGAACATGCCGAACGGGTACTGGTCGCGCAGGTCCTGCTTGGCGGTGAACGGGAAGCGGGCGAGGTCGTCGAGCGACCGGCAGTCGTCCGGGTGCACGCCCGCCGCCTCGAAGGCCGCGCGGTAGTGCGGCACGTTGTCGTACGCGTGCCGCAGCGACCACTGCAGCCGCTCCAGCTGCAGCCCGCGCAGCTCGTCGACCGACGACCGCTCGACCGGGTCGAGGGTGGACGGATCGGGTGTGCGGTCCTGCACCAACGCCTCCTCGCCGGGCGCCGTACCCCGAAGTCCCTGGCACGCGCGGCCCGCTGCTGTCACCCTTGCCGTCGCCATGAGCAACCACGACGACCTCCCGACACCCCACCACACGTCCGCCGCGCGCGGAGCCCGCAGGTTCCCCCTGCCCGCGGTCCTGCGTGACGAGCCGCAGTACCGGCTGCTGTTCTTCGGCCAGGTGCTGTCGATCCTGGGCGACCGCGTCACGATGGTGGTGCTGCCGTTCGCCGTGCTCGCCGTGGGCGGCCACGTCGGCGACGTCGCCATCGTGTCGGCGGCGCAGTTCCTGCCGTTCGCGGTCCTGGCGCTGCCCGCAGGCGTGTGGGCGGACCGGCTGGACCGGAAGAAGATCCTCGTCGCCAGCGACGTCACCCGCTTCGCGTGCCAGCTGCTGGCCGGCGTCCTGCTCGTGACCGACCAGGCGCAGGTCGTGCATCTCGCCGCGATCGCCGCGGTGTACGGCGCCGCCGACGCGTTCTTCGCCCCGGCCTTCACCGGCCTGCTGCCCGGCACCGTCGCACCGGTGAACCTGCAGCCGGCGAACGCCCTGCGTGGCCTCAGCTACTCCACCGGGTCGATCGCCGGGCCGGTCCTCGGCGGCCTGCTGGTCGCCGGCGTCGGCGAGGGCGGCGCGTTCCTCTTCGACGCGGCGACCTTCGCGGTGTCCATCGCCTGCCTGATCCCGCTCCGGGCGCGCGTGGTCGCCGACGTGCTGCACGACGAGGACCCGCAGGCCAGCACGGACCATTTCCTCACCAGCCTCAAGCAGGGCTGGTCGGAGGTCCGCAGCCGCTCGTGGGTCACGGCGTTCCTCGGCGGGATGGCGTCGTACCACGTCGTCGTGCTGCCGGCGATCTTCGTGCTGGGCCCGGTGCTGGCCGCCCGGGAGCTCGACGGCGCCTCGTCGTGGGCGCTGATCACCGCGGGCTTCGGCCTCGGCTCGGTCCTCGGCGACCTGCTGCTGCTGCGCTGGAAGCCGCGGTTCGCCTTGCGGGTGGCGGCCCTGATGCTGATCGGCGCCTCCTGCCAGGCGGCCTTCATCGGCAGCGGCCTCGGCACCTGGGCCATCGCCGGCCTCGAGGTGTTAGCCGGCATCTGTGTCACCGGCACGTTCACGCTGTGGGAGACCTCGCTGCAGGAGCACATCCCGGACCGCGCGCTGTCGCGGGTGTCGAGCTACGACTACCTCACGAGCGCCGGTCTCATCCCGCTGGGCAACCTCACCATCGGCTTCGTCACGGCGGCTATCGGGCTGCACCACGCGCTGTACGCGATGACGGTGCTCGGGGTGGCGGCCGCTCTCGCCGTCGCCGCGGTCCCCGCCGTCCGCTCCCTCCCGCGAGCCGAGCCGGAGGTGGCCGCCACGGCATCCTGATCCGTCAGGTGCCGGCCAGCCGGTCGAGCAGCCGGTCGAGGAACGCGACCTGGCCCTTGACCACCAGCTCCCGGGCGGTCGCCACGTCGACCCAGGCGAACCGGTCCAGCTCGGGGAACTCCGCGGTCCGTCCGGAGCGCGGCGGCCACTCGATCGTGAAGGTGTTGCTCGCGCAGGCCGCGGCATCGAGGTCACCCTCGACCGCCCAGAGCGTCACCACCTTGCCGCCGGACTGCCGGACGCTGCCGAGCTCCAGCAGGTCGCCGGCCGGCACCGCCTGACCGGTCTCCTCGACGAACTCACGGTGGGCCGCCACCAGCGGCGCCTCGTCCGGCTCGTGCTCGCCCTTCGGCGCCGACCAGGCGTGCTCCTGCTTGCGGGTCCAGAACGGGCCGCCGAGGTGCCCGAGCAAGACGTCGACACCCGCCACGCCTGTCCCGGCCGATGCTGCCGCCCCGGCCGTCCCGCCGGCCCCGGCGGCCCCGGCGGCGCCGGTGCGTCGGAAGACCAGGATCCCTGCGCTGCGCATCCCGGTCGCCATGTCGACATCCTCCCGGAAGCAACCTGCGGCTCCCGGCGTTGTCCCCATGACACCGCTTCCCCGGCTCCCAGGAGAGACAGCATGGCCACCCTCGAGGCGACCACCACCAACTTCGACTCGCTCGTCGACGCCGACGGCATCACCCTCGTCGACTTCTGGGCCGAGTGGTGCGGCCCGTGCCGGATGTTCGGCCCGGTCTTCGAAGCCGCGTCGCAGCAGCACGACGACATCACCTTCGCCAAGGTCGACACCGAGGCCGAGCGTGAGCTCGCCGCCCAGGCGTCCATCAGCTCGATCCCGACCCTGATGGCGTTCCGTGACGGGATCCTCGTCTACGCCCAGCCCGGTGCGCTGCCGGCGCCCGCGCTCGAGCAGCTGATCACCGCCGTGCGCGAGCTGGACATGGACGACGTGCGCCGGCAGCTGGCCGCCCAGGAGGGCCAGCACCAGCACTGACCCGACTCCGTCAGCTGCTCGTCAGCCGCGGGCCGCCGGATACGGCGGCCTGCGGCTGACACGGGAGTGGGGGTGACGGAACGTCCGGGCCACCTCGGTCGTCAGACTGAGACGTGCGCCCGCCCCGCCCGCGCACCCGCCTGCTGGTGGGTGCCGCCCTGCTCGCCGTGATCGGCGTGGTCCTGCTCACGACCCGGCAGGCGGCCCCGCTCGCGCCGCTGCGCCGGGGCCCGACCGCCGGCGCGGCGCGCGCGGGCATCAGCCGGATCAAGCACGTCGTCGTGGTGATGCAGGAGAACCGGTCCTTCGACTCGTACTTCGGCACCTTCCCCGGTGCCGACGGCTTCCCCCGCGCGGCGGACGGCTCGATCGACGTCTGCCTGCCCAGCCCGATCCGCGGCGGTGGCTGCCTGGCGCCCTACCACGACGTCAAGGACGTCAACGGCGGTGGACCGCACGGTCACGCCGACGCCGTCGCCGACGTGGCGAACGGAGCCATGGACGGCTTCCTCGCGCGGGCCGAGAAGGCCCGCCTGCACGGCGGCTGCTCGGACCCGAACGATCCCGAGTGCCTGAGCGCCTCCGAGCGCGATGTCATGGGCTACCACGACGGGCGCGACATCCCGAACTACTGGGCCTACGCGAAGCAGTTCGTGCTGCAGGACCACATGTTCCAACCGGACACGTCGTGGAGCCTGCCGGCCCACCTGTTCACGGTCTCGGAGTGGTCGGCGCGCTGCGGCGACGACGGCCCCGGCTCGTGCACCAACGAGGTGGGGCACCCGGGCGATCCACCGGACTTCAACACCGCCCGGCACCCGAATGCGCAGCCGCCGACGTACGCCTGGACCGACCTCACCTACCTGCTGCACAGAGCACACGTGTCGTGGCGCTACTACGTCGCGAAGGGGGACGAGCCGGACTGCGCGAACGACACGCTGCTCACCTGCCCGCGGGTGCCGCAGAGCGCGAGCACCCCCGGCATCTGGAACCCGCTGCCGTACTTCACGACCGTGCGGGACGACGGGCAGCTGAAGAACATCGTGTCCGTGCAGCACTTCCTCACCGCCGCGCAGACGGGGCGGCTGCCGTCGGTCAGCTGGGTCGTGCCGTCCGAAGCGGTCAGTGAGCACCCGCGGTCGCCGGTCAGCGCCGGGCAGTCGTACGTCACCGGGCTGGTGAACGCGGTGATGTCAGGACCGGACTGGGCGTCGACCGCGATCTTCCTCACCTGGGACGACTGGGGCGGCTTCTACGACCACGTCGCGCCGCCGGTCGTCGACGCCAACGGCTACGGCCTGCGGGTGCCCGGCATCGTCATCAGCCCGTACGCACGGCGGGGGTACATCGACCACCAGACCCTGAGCTTCGACGCGTACGCCAAGTTCATCGAGGACCGTTTCCTGCACGGACAGCGGCTGGACCCCGCGAACGACGGGCGCCCCGACCCGCGGCCCGGCGTGCGGGAGAACGACCCGCAGCTGGGCGACCTGCTCGCGGACTTCGACTTCGGTCAGCCGCCGCAGCCACCGCTGCTGCTGCCGGTGCACCCGGTGACCGACCTGGTGGCACCGCCGCCGGACGAGGCGGGCGCGGCCACGGCGACACCCACCGCCACGGCTCAGCCGGCGGCCACGCCGAGCTGCTCGAGCAGGTCCTCGACCCGGCGGCGCACCTCGTCGCGGATCGGCCGCACGTCCGCGACGCCCTGCCCGGCCGGGTCGGGCAGCACCCAGTCGAGGTAGGTCTTGCCCGGGAAGAACGGGCACTCGTCGCCGCAGCCCATGGTGATGACGTAGTCGCTCTCGCGGACGGCGTCGGTGGTGAGCACCTTCGGGGTCTCGGCCGAGAGGTCGACACCGACCTCGGCCATGGCCTCGACCACGGCCGGGTTCACGGTGTCGGCGGGGGCGGTGCCCGCGGAGCGCACCTCGACGGCGTCACCGGCGAGGTGGGTGAGGAAGCCGGCGGCCATCTGCGAGCGGCCGGCGTTGTGGACGCAGACGAACAGCACGCTGGGCCTGGGCGAGCTGGTCATGCGAGGACCTCCGTCGGGACCGGACCGGGGACGAGCAGGCGGGCTAGGCCGAGACCGACCGCTCCGCCGATCACCTGCGCGACCAAGAAGCCGGGCACCGAGCCCGGGGCGATGCCCGCGAAGGTGTCGGAGAAGACCCGGCCCACGGTGACGGCCGGGTTCGCGAACGACGTGCTGGCGGTGAACCAGTACGCGGCGCCGATGTAGGCGCCGACGGCGGGCGCCGCGAGTGCCGCGCGCCCGGTGCGCAGCAGCAGGACGATGAGCAGGACCAGCCCTGCGGTGGCCACCACCTCGCTGACCCCGAGCCGCCAGCCGTCGCGGTCGGTGGTCGCCAGCTCGGTGACGGGCACGCCGTACATCACGTTCGCGAGCACAGCGCCGGCCACCGCTCCGACCGTCTGCACACTCGCGTACGCCGCCGCGTCCCGGGCCACCAGCGCACCCGGCTGCCCGCGGCCGTCGAGCCAGAGCACCGCGGTCACCACCGGGTTGAGGTGCGCGCCGGACACGGGCGCGAGCACCGCGATCAGCACCGCCAGGCCGAGAGCCGTGACAAGGGAGTTCTCCAGCAGCTGCAGCCCGACGTCGTCGGGCGAGAGCCGCTGCGCAGCGATGCCGGAACCCACGACCACGGCGACCAGGAGCCCGGTGCCGAGGCCCTCGGCCAGCAACCGGCGCGGCAGCGCCGGGACCGCCGTCAGCACGGTCGTCGCGGGACGTCGCCGCGGCCGGCGTCGTCGAGGCGGCCGACCAGCTCGCGCAGGTCGTGCAGCGCGCCGGGCCGGAGCCGGTAGTAGACGAAGCGGCCGCACGGCTCGGTCGCGACCAGGCCGGCCTGACGCAGCGCGCGCAGGTGGTGGGAGACCAGCGTCTGCTGGAGGTCGAGCTCGTCCTGGAGGTGGCAGACGCAGAGCGACTCGCGGCCGAGCAGCTCGAGGATCCGCAGCCGGACCGGGTCGCTCACCGCCCGCAGCGTCTCGGCGTGGGCCGGCGTCGTACCAGCGGCGGTTGGTGTCACCTCCGCAGGAGACACCAACCGCCGCTGGTGGGTCAAACGAACACCTGGTGAACGTCGGCGCCTCAGCAGCAGCCCGGCTCGCAACAGGTCGTGGTCTCGCAGCAGTCGTCCATGACGCTCACCTCCCCTCGGGTCCTCGCATCGCAAGGTCAGCAGCAGGCCGGTGAGCCGGGTCCGAGGACGAGCAGCACGTGCCGTCGGACGCGGCCGGCACGAGGCCACCGGTCGTGGCCCCCTCGGGCTCGGCGCCCGCGTCGGCCAGCACCGTGTAGACCTCCCAGCGCTCCGCCCCGGGCCCGGTGACCCAGACCTTGTCCTGCACGGCGTAGCAGCAGGTGGTGCCGTCCTCGACCCGGGTCGTGATCCCCGCCCCGGCCAGCCGACGGGTCGCGGCGACGACCTCGCCGGTGCTCGCTACCTCCACGCCGAGGTGGTTCAGCGAACCGCCCGCGCCCGGGTTCTCGACGAGGACGAGCTTCAGCGGGGGCTCGTCGAGGGCGAAGTTGGCGTAGCCGGGCCGGCGCTTGGCCGGCTCGGCGTCGAACAGCCGGGAGTAGAAGACGACGGCCTCGTCGAGATCGTCGACGTTGAGGGCGAGCTGGACTCGGGACACAGTTCCTCCGGGGGTCAGGCGCAGCAGACGCTGCGGGACGCGCTGCCCCGCGGCCGGCGCAGGCTGGCGCGCAGGGCGGCGGCGACGCCGGCCGGCAGGGCGAGGCGGGCGGCGTCGCGGCGCCGGGCGGCCCGGGCCAGCCGGGCCTCGTCGGCCTCGCGCAGCAGCCGGTCGATCCGCGGGGCGGCGGTGTCGGACAGGTGGGTGGTGAGCACGGGAACCCCCTTCGAGATCGCATCGACACTCGTCGATGGATCGAGAGTGCCTCATACATAGACGACTGTCAATACGTCGGGTAGGATCTCCCCGTGCCGACCGTGACCCGTCCGCCGCTGCCGCTGCTCGAGGCGCCGGCCGAGCTGTGCTGCCCGCCGCTGGCGCAGGCGCCGCTGTCCGAGGGCGACGCCGAGGAGCTGGCCTCGCGCCTCAAGGCGCTCGCCGACCCGGTCCGGCTGCGGCTGCTGTCGCTCGTGCTGGCCAGCGGCGAGGCGTGCGTCTGCGACCTCACGGCACCGGTCGGGCTGAGCCAGCCGACGGTCAGCCACCACCTCAAGGTGCTCGCCGACGCCGGCCTGCTGGCCCGCGAGAAGCGCGGCAGGTGGGCCTGGTACCGCCTGGTGCCCGGCTCGCTCGGGGCGCTGGCGGCGGTGATCGGCTCCAGCACGCGGTGAGCGGCTGCCGGCGGGCGGTTCAGGGTGTGGGCGCGGCCCCGACGTAGAGCGACTGTCCCCACTGGGTGACGCCGAAGCTGTTGATGATCGCCTGCGACCCGGGGCTGTCGAGGTAGTCCGCCAGCTTGCGGGCGCACGCCGGGCGCGCGTCCGGGTGCGCGACCACGATCACGCTGTACGGGTCGGCGAGCCGGTCGCCGCCCTGGGCGATGACGCGGAGCTTGAGCTGTTTCTGCAGCCGCAGGAACGTCGCCCGGTCGGTCAGCGCGTACGCCTGGTCGGTGGACGACCGCAGCAACGTGGGCGGCATCAGGGCGTGGGTCTCGACGTACCACGGCTTGGTCGGCCGCGCCGCGGCCGCTTTCCAGAGCGACCGTTCCAGGACCGCGGTGCCGGACCCGTCACCGCGGCTGCGGAACGCCGACTTGTCGGTGGCGATCGCCGCAAGCGCGGCGACCGGATCACCCGCCTTCCCGGCGCCGGCCGGGTCGTCCTGCGGCCCGACGAGCAGGAAGCCGTCGCGCATCACGGGGACCTGGAAGCTGCCCTTGCCGGCAGCCACGTAGCGCTTCTCGGCGGCCGGTATGTCGACCAGCAGCGCGTCGGCCCGACCCGCCGCGCCGAGGGCAAGGGCCTTCGTCGCGGTGCGGGCCTCGGTCGTGACGCTGCAGCCGGAGGCGCTCGTGAACCCCGGCAGCAGCGAGGCGAGCAGGCCGGAGTCGCGCACCTCGGTCGTCGTCGCGAGCACGATGTCCGTCGCCCCGCCGGCGCGAGGCACCGGGTCGCTGCCCCCGGCGCACCCCGCCAGCGCCACCGGCACCACCAACGCTGCCAGCGCGCCGGCAGCAGCGCGGGTGGCCAGGCGTCCGGCGGCACGTCGGGGGCGGGGGGTGGCTCTCGGGCTCGTGAGGGGCACATCGGCATTCTCACTGCCGCACCGCGCCGGCTGCGGGCGCCCCCAGCGGCTGTGAGGTCGCTGGGAGCCGGGGCCGGCGGCGGCGGGCGGCCCACCAGGCGCGGACACTGGCTGCATGTCGTCCACGCTGCCCGCGGAGCGCACCCCGCGTCTGGTGTCGCGCCGGCTGCTCATGGCCGAGGTGGCCATCGTCCTCGGCCTGTCGCTGGGCCGGTCGGCCGTCTACTCGGCCGTGCACTGGGTGGAGGCGCTGACCGAGCCCGGCGCGGTCGCCGACCAGGCCGCTGTCCTCAACGCGAGCAAGTCGCCCGGCCGGCCGTGGTTCGACCTCACCCTGCAGCTGCTCGGCCTCGGCTTCGGGCTGGTGCCGGTCCTGCTCGTCGGGTACCTGCTCGTCACGGGCGGCCAGGGCTGGGCCTCGATCGGGCTGGACCGGACCCGCGCCGGCAAGGACCTCGCCGGCGGCGCGGGGCTCGCGGCATCCGTGGGCGGCGCGGGGCTGGCGCTCTACCTCGTCACGCACGCGCTCGGCGTCGACCTGACCGTGGTCGCCTCCGGCCTGCCGGACGTGTGGTGGCGGATCCCGGTGCTGCTGCTCGCCTCGGTGCAGAACGCGCTGCTGGAGGAGGTCGTGTTCATCGGCTACCTGCTGCTGCGGCTGCGGCAGCTCGGTGTCGGCGACCGCACCGCGGTCGGCGCGGCCGCGCTGCTGCGCGGGTGCTACCACCTGTACCAGGGCCTGGGCGGGTTCGCAGGCAACCTCGCCATGGGCCTGATCTTCGGCGCCGTCTACCGGAGGTGGGGCCGGCTGGGTCCGCTCGTGGTCGCGCACACCCTGATGGACGCCGTCGCCTTCGTCGGCTTCGCGCTGCTCGCCGGCCGCGTCAGCTGGCTGCCCACGTGATCAGGAGCCGTCCCCGGGTCCGCGCTGGCCCGGGACATCGCGCAGCCAGGCCTGGTAACCACCGGCCAGGTCCGTCGCCCGGGACAGGCCCAGCCGCCGGAGGGTGGCGGCCGCCAGGCTCGAGCTGAACCCCTGGTTGCAGACCACCACGACCCGGCGGTCGGGGTCGGACGCCTCGGGGAGGCGGTGCGGGCTGGTGGGGTCCAGGCGCCACTCCAGCACGTTGCGGTCGATGACCAGCGCCCCGGGCAGCTCGCCGTCCTGTCGGCGCTGCTCCACCGGTCGGGTGTCGACAACAAGGGCGCCGGCGGCCATCTCGGCGGCCAGCTCGTGCGGTGGTACCCGGTCGAGACCGGCGCGCGCCTCGGCCAGCAGCGCGTCGATCCGGGACTGGTGCGTGACCTCGGCCATCGGGCCCTCCGCCCGGAAGGTACTCCCCCTGACGCCCGCCGACGGCCGGTCGCGGTCGTCAGGTGCGGCGTAGGACCACCCAGGTGAACGGCTGCACCGAGCCGGCGGGGGTGCGGTGCTCCTCGCGCTCCGTGTGCACGAGCGCGAAACCCGGCCCGAGCTGCGCCGTGAGCTGGTCGGCGTCGTACCGAGCCGTGGGCAGGCCGGAGCAGCTGCCGGGCCCGTCGGCGGCGAACGTGCCGAGCACCAGGAGCCCGCCCGGCCCGAGGGCGGCGGTGACGAGGTCGCGGTAGCGGACCCGGTCGGCGGGCGCCGTCAGGAAGTGGAACACCGCCCGGTCGTGCCAGACGCCGTACCGGCGCGCGGGCCGCCAGGAGAGCAGGTCCGTGACGATCAGCGTGGCGCTCGGGTGCCGGTCCGCCAGGCGAGCACGCACCAGGGCCAGGGCCGTCGCCGAGACGTCCAGGACGGTCACGTCGGTCCAGCCCCGGTCCAGCAGCTCCGCGGCCAGCGTCGACGCGCCGCCGCCCACGTCGATCACCGACGGCGACTCCCCGGCCGGCGGGCCGACCAGCCGCACCGAGGTCTCCGGCCGGTCCTGGAACCAGCTGACGTCACGTCCCGCGGTCCGGTCGTAGACAGCGTCCCAGTGCTGCGACGCGCTACCAGCCATCCCCGGACGGTACCCGCGCAGAACCCACGGTCGGCGGATCGCCCCGTCACAGCGCGGGGGCGACATACCGACCTGGACTGCTGACACCGACCCGTCACCCCGTAGCCCGTCGTCGACGCCGCCTCGCGTGCCGGTCGACCGACCCAGGTGGTCAGCTCTTCGGCCGCTCCGACTTCGGGTCGTACATCGGGCGCAGCGAGACATGGGCCGGCACCCGCTCGCCCGCCGCGAGCTCCACCTCGTAGCGACCGGTCTCGAACCAGGATCGAGGCGTGTCGCGGGACGGTGCGGTGACGTAGGCAAGAGCGACCGCTCCTCCCAACGTGTGGCCGTAGGCGGCAGAGGACACCCGTCCGACCAGCTCGCCGTCGCGGAAGACGGGCTCGTCATGGAAGAGCATCGACGTGGAGTCGGTCAGGACGATCTGCAGCAGGCGGCGCCCGAGTCCCTGCTCCCGTTGGCGCACCAGTGCCCCCCGGCCCAGAAAGCCACCTGCCTTGTCCCAGGCGACGGTGAAACCGAGGCCGGCCTCCAGCGGGGTGTCGCCGGCGGAGATGTCGTGCCCCCAGCTGCGGTACGCCTTCTCCAGCCGGAGGGAGTTCAGGGCGTGGTAGCCCGCCGGTCGCAAGCCGTGCCGCTCGCCGGCTGCCGTCACCGTCTCCCAGACGTGCACGGCGATGTCACTCGGGACCAGCAGCTCCCAGCCGAGCTCGCCGACATAGGTGATCCTGGTCGCGCGGACGAAGCCGAGGCCGAGGTCGATCTCGCGTGAGGTCCCGAACGGGAAGGCCTCGTCGGAGAGGTCGGCGTCGGTCAGGGGTGCCAGCAACCGTCGCGCGTCCGGTCCCATCACGGAGACCATCGCCATCGTCCCGGACACGTCTGCGACGGCGACGGTGTCGAGCTGGTGCGTGTGCCGGCGCAGCCAGCCCAGGTCCCGATACGCGGTGGCCGGGCCTGACAGCACGAGGAACTCGGTCTCCGACAGCCGGGTCACGGTGACGTCCGCCTCGATGCCGCCGTGCTCGTTCAACCACGGCGTGTAGACGATCCGGCCCGGGGCGACGTCGACGTCGTTGGCGCAGATCTGCTGCAGTGCCGAGCGCGAGCCGCGGCCCTGCACCAGGAACTTCCCGTACGAGGAGATGTCGAAGACGCCCACGCCCTGACGCACCGCGTGGTGCTCCTCGGCAGACCGGTCGAACCACGGCTGCCGCCCGAAGGAGTGACGCTCGGTCCGGTCGTCGCCTGCGCGGGCGTACCAGTTCGGCCGCTCCCAGCCCAGGAGCTCGCCGAACACCGCACCGGCGGCTTCGGTGCAGGAGTGCAGGGGGGTGCGGCGCAGCGGCCGCGCGCTCTGCCGCTGACGGAACGGCCAGTGCATGGCGTAGGCGATGTCGAGGGTCTCGGTGACCCGCTGCTCCAGGAAGCGGCGGTTGGTCTCGTGCGGCATGGCCCGGCGAGGGTCGGTCTCGGGCATGTCGACCGGGGACCGGCCGTCGACGATCCAGTCGGCAAGCACGGAGCCCGCACCGGGTCCGCTCAGCAGCCCGACGGAGTTGAACCCGCCGGCGACGAAGTAGTTGGCCAGGGCGTCGACCGGTCCGAGATGGTAGAGCCCGTCCGGCGTGAAGCTCTCCGGCCCGCAGAAGAACAGCCGGATCCCGGCGTCGGCCAGGACGGGGATCCGCCGGGTCATCGACTCGTAGAACGGCCCGATGTGGTCCCAGTCGTCCGGGAGCTGGGTGAATGCGGCGTCCTCAGGGATGCCGCGCGACGCCCACGGGTGGCTGCCGGGCTCGAAGAAGCCGACCATGAGAGCCCCGGAGTCGTCCTTGACGTAGGACCAGTCGTCGGCCGACTTGATGGTGGGCATCCGGTCGGGGATCCCGGGGATCTTGTCGGTGACGACGTAGTAGTGCGCGAGGGCCTGCACCGGATGGGGCACGCCGGCCAGGGCGCCGGTCTCGCGTCCCCACATGCCGGTGCAGCTGACGACGTACTCGGCCTCGATGTCGCCGGCGGAGGTGCGGACTCCGGTGGCCCGGCCCCGGTGGCGCAGGATGTCGGTGACGGTGACGTTCTCGTGGATCGACACGCCGCGCTGTCGGGCGCCGCGGGCCAGCGACATCGTCGTGTCGGTCGCCGTGGCCCGTCCCTCGTCCGGGTAGTGCAGGCTGCCGACCACGCCGTCGGGTGCCAGCAACGGGAAGAGCGCTACGGTCGCGTCGACCCCGAGCAGCTCGACCCGGATGTCGTTGGCGAGCGAGGCCGAGGCCTGGCGGCGCAGCTCCTCCCAGCGGTCCTGCGTGGTCGCCAGGTGAAGGGTGCCTGTCTCCAGGTAACCGGTGGACAGCCCGGTGTCGGCCTCGAGACCGCGGAAGATCTCGAGGCTGCGCCGGACCACCTCTCGGGTGCCCCAGGTGGGCCGGGCCTGGGTGACCAGTCCGGCGGCGTGCCAGGTGGTGCCCGACGTCAGCTGGTTGCGCTCGAGGAGGACGACGTCGGTCCAGCCACGGCGGGCCAGGTGGTACGCGACGCTGCAGCCGACGACCCCGCCGCCGACGATGACGACCCGGGCCCGGTCAGGGAGGGACCCGCCCATCAGCGCTGCTGCTGCTGGACGGCCGTCCTGGTGGGGGCCTGGTAGCCGCCGCGACCGCTGGGCCGGACGAGCAGGACGGTCACCGCGACGTGGACCGCTGCGGCGACCAGCGCCGCGGGGATGGACGCGCCGAACCAGGTGAAGGGCTCGCGGATCGTGTACGTCTGCGGGTTGAGCAGGTACAGGTACGTGGCGACACCAGCGGCCATGGCCAGCACCGCGGCAGGGTTGAGCCCGAGCCAGTACGCATACGGTCCCGACCGGCTCGGGTCGTAGATGCCCCGGATGCTGATCTGCTGACGGCGCAGCACGAAGAAGTCGACGATCTGGATCCCGACGATGGGGGCGAAGAACACGCCGATGTAGGCCAGGAACGTGTCGAAGTGCGTGAAGAACCAGTCGGGCAGGAACACACCGACGACCACGACCGGCACGATGGAGAGCAGCAGCGCCGTGTTCCACGGTGTCCGGCGCAGGCCGGGCACCGCCTTCAGGCCGACTGTCGAGGCATAGATGCCCGCAGTGGCGGTACCGAAGTTCGCGCAGATGACGAACAGCAGCGCCAGGGCCCCGAAGAAGTTGCCACCCACGTCGGTCAGCCACTGTGCCGGGTCGGAGGTCTCGAGCACCAGGATGCCCGCCAGGCCGACCACGCTGAGGATCGGCACGGGCAGGCCCATGCCGAGCATCGACGGCATCACCGCTACCCGGGGGCTGGGTGCCTCCCGGGTCATCGACCCGATGTACGGCCACCACGAGAGCAGGCTCACCAGACCGATCTCGATGCCGTAGGTGAAGTCCAGGTGCTTGCTCGATGCGTAGGCGGGCTGCGCGTCAGCGAGCGCGCCGCCTTCCCGGACGAGGAGCATCACGATCAGCCAGGCGCCTACGCCCACCACGAAGAAGAACAGGACCTTGGAGACGCGCTCGAGCCCGGTGGCACCGCGCATCAGGATGGTGAAGACGATCGCGCAGGCCACGAGTGTCGCGATCGGGACGATCCAGTTCTCCAGCCCCGCCCCGCCGACGCCCAGGGTGTTCAGGAACTCGGCCATCGACTTGCCGAAGAAGATGAGCAGCAGGGAGTTCCAGCCGATGATCGAGACGAACTGCAGGACCACCGTGATGGTCCAGCCGTTGCGGCCGAACTGGGGAACGGCCGACTGGATCGAGTCGATGCCGTAGCGCGAGGACGACGGGACCACGGCCATCGTGACGAGCAGCATGCCGATCATGGCGCCGGCGGTCATCGCGAAGAAGCCAGGCCCCAGCGGGAGGTAGTAGCCGACGAACTCGCCGATGATGTAGCACCAGGTCGCCGAGGCGGCCACGAGCAGCACGATGAACAGCTGCCGCTGCTGCCAGAGCCGCTCGTCCGGGAGCAGCGGCCAGGCGGTCTCGCCCTCGCGAGCGACGGCTTGCTTCGTGCTGTCCGTGGTGCTCATGAGGGCCACCCCACGAGCCAGCCCAGGATGAGGCAGACGACCGGCAGCGCGATCCCGGCGAGGAGCAGCACCGTCCAGTCGGCCTGGGTGAGGCGTCCTGGGTCGTTGCCCGGCTGCTCGTAGAACCTGATGCGGTCCTCCAGGTCGGAGGGCAGAGGGTGGTCCATCATCGTCCCTTCAGCTCAGTTCGCCGTACGCCTCGGCGTCGTCGTAGGGGAACCACCAGAAGTCCTGGGTGGCAGCAGCCGGATCGATCATGACCAGCTTCGTGTGGCGGAACTGGTCGAGCCCCTCGGCCCCGAGCTGTCGCCCGGTGCCGGACAGCTTGCGCCCGCCGAAAGGCCCGGCGTCGTTGTCGAGCAGCGGCGCGTTGACCCAGACCATCCCGGACTCGAGCCCGGTCGTGGCTCGCGCGACCTCCTCCAGGTCCTTCGTGTAGATGTTCGCGCCCAGGCCGAAGTCCGACCGGTTCGCGAGCTCGAGGGCCTCGTCGAAGCTGGCGACCCGCACGAGCGGAGCGACCGGGCCGAAGCTCTCGGCGTTCACGATGTCCATGTCGGGCGTGACGTCCGCGAGGACGGTGGGCTCGTAGAAGTACCCGACGTCGAAGCCGTCGGGCCGGCGACCGCCGCAGAGGACCCGGGCGCCCTGCTCGACGGCGCGGTCGACGATCCCTGTGAACCGCTCGTACTCCCGGGCGTTGACCATCGGGCCGACGTCGACCTTGTCCAGGCCGTTGCCGATGCGCAGCGCGCGCGCCTGCTCCACCAGGCCGGCGGCGAACTCGTCGTACACGTCGGTATGCACGTAGAACCGCTCCGCGGAGGTGCAGACCTGGCCGCAGTTGATGAAGGCGGCGAAGGCTGCGCCGCGGACCGCGACGCCGATCGGCGCCGAGGGCATCACGAGGAAGGGGTCGTTGCCGGAGGTCTCGATCAGGCTGGGCTTGAACGTCTCCGCGCAGGCCCGCGCCACCGCTTGGCCGGTGGGCACGCTGCCGGTGAACGCCACCATGTGGGTGCCCCGGCTCTCGACCAGCCGCCGGCCCACCCGACCACCTCCGGTGACGCACTGGACCACGCCGGGGCCGAGGCCCTCGAACGCCTCGACGAAGCGCAGGGTGCTCAGGCTGGTGTGCTCGGAGGGTTTGACGACCACGGCGTTGCCCGCGGCCAGGGCGGCCGCTGCCTCCCAGCAGAGCAGGACGTAGGGGAAGTTGAACGGCAGGACGACGGCCACGACCCCCATCGGTTCCTTGAGGGTGTAGTGCAGCTGGCCGGCGACGGCAGGCCCGAGGACCTGGCCGTGGTCGTGGCGACCGACCTCGGCGTAGTAGTCCAGCGACGTGATCGCCCAGTCGACCTCGTCGGCGCTCTCCTTGAACGGCTTGCCCATCTCGCGGGTCAGCAGCTCGGCCAGCTCGGCGCGCATACCCCGAAGGACGCGCGCCACCGCGTGCAGCTTCTCCGCGCGTTCGAGGGCCGAGACCGCCCACCAGCCGGGCCAGGCAGCGTTCGCCGCGGCGACCGCGGCGTCCACCTCGCGATCGGTGGCCTCGGCGACCTCGCCGAGCCGCTCCTCAGTGGCCGGGTCCACGACCGGGAACGTCTCGTCGCTCTCGCTCTCCACCATCCGGCCGTCCAGGTAGAGGTTGCGGCTGAGCCGGCCCATCTCCTTGCCCGTCACACGCGCCTCCTCCGAGCCGTCGTGAAGGGAGTGTGCTCGTGGTGGATCTCGGTCACAATCGTGCGCGAGTCCAAACCGACCGGCGAGTTCCGTACGAAAGGACGACTCGTGGCGCTGACCGTCGACCAGCTGGTGGCCCTGCCGGACCTCGCGACGAGGGTCGTGTCAGGCCGAGGGGGCCTTGATCGCAGCATCGGGTGGGCACACGTGTGCGAGCTGCCCGACCCGTGGTCCTGGATCGGTAGTGGCGACCTGCTCATGACGACGGGCCTCGGCGTGCCCGGGAGCCCTGCCGAACAGGTGCGCTACGTCGAGTCGCTGGCGGCTGCCGGCGTCGCCGCCGTCGCCGTGGGCGAGGACATGCACGCGCCGCCCCTGACCGCGAAGATGGTGGCAGCCTCGGACAGCCTCGGGCTGCCCCTGCTCCTCACCCGCAGGGACATCCCCTTCATCGCCCTGGCCCGGTCGGTCGCCACCGCCAGCCAGCGGGAGGAGCTGGCACGGATCGACCAGACGGTGCGGGTCTACGAGCTCCTGAGGCAGTCCAGCCTGCACGAGATGCGGCTAGGGGAGCTGCTGGGCTCCCTCGAGCAGGTCCTGGGCGCACGGCTGGTCGCTGCCGACGCGGTGACGGGGCGGCCGCTCGTCCCCGGCACCGTCGTGCCGGGCGGGCTGCTGGCGGAAGTGGGGCGGGGGGGCAACCGGGCCCGGGACGAGCTGCCCGTCGTGCTACAGAGTGACGCCGGGGACAGCCTGGGCGTTCTGGTGCCTGGACCCAGGCCCGTGCTCCTGGTGGCGACTGTCGTCGACGGCACGGTGCCGGACCTGACAGTGCTGCGGCACGCGGCGGCGGTGACCGCGTTGCAGCAGACCTGGGTCTTCGCCGAGCGTGAGCGGGCCCGCCGGCTGGGTGCCACCCTGCTGGCCCAGCTGGTCGACGACCAGATCGACGGAACGCTGGCGCACTCGCACCTGGCCGAAAGGGGACTCGCCGGCCGAACCCTTGTCGTCGCTGCTTGCGCCAGGGCGGAGGTCGACGCCCACGAGGAGCTCCACCATCTGCATCATGTCCTGGGGGATGCCGGTGTGGAGCACGTCATGCTCTACCGCCGAGGCACGACGTACGTCCTACTGCCGGCGGACCGGGAGGCACTCGGGCAGCTGTACGGAGGGCTGCCGGCCGGCTGGGCCGCCGGTATCAGCGACACCCTCGAGGATCCCCTCCTGGTCGGAGCCGCTCACCGGGAGGCGGGGTGGGCCCTGAGCAGGGCGCGGGAGCGCGGCCTGCCGGTGGTGCGCCACTCCGACGACCTGACCGACTCGATGTTCCTGCCGGGTCGTCGTGAGGACGGCGTGGAGGCCGCCCGCCGGGTGCTCGGAATGATCCTCGACTACGACGAGGAGCACGGGACGCAGCTCACGCGGTCACTGCAGGCATTCCTGGAGGAGAACCGATCGTGGCAGCGGGCGGCCGCCCGGTTGCACGTGCACAAGCAGACCCTCGTCTACCGGATGTCCCGGGTTGAGGAGCTGTCCGGACGCAGTCTCTCCAGTACCGCCGACGTGGCCGAGCTGTGGCTGGCCCTGCGCAGTGCCGTGGAGACCGCCCTGCTCGACCTGTGACTCCGGGGCGAACCGCCGGAAACTGCCGCACCGAGGGGTGCGTGAGACCTAGATGGACGGGGATAACCTCGCCGACACGGCGTCCCGCACCGGCGGACGCGGCGAAGCGGGAGAGATGGACTGGTTTCTTTCGGGCGATGACCCCGCCGCGGTCACCCTGCTCCGGCACGAGATCCGGGACCATCTCCTGCGCCACGCGACGCCCGGATCCGACGTCTCCGACGCGGAGCTGATCGTCACCGAGCTGCTCGCCAACGCGATCGAGCACACGACCGGGCACGCCTGGGTGGAGCTCTCCTGGCTGCAGGACCGTCCCGTGCTCGTCGTCCGGGACCTGGGGGCGTCGTTCCAGCTGCCCGAGGTCGGGGAGGCCGGCGCGGTGCGGGTTCCGGACCTCGACAGCGACGGGGGCCGAGGACTGTTCCTCGTCAGCCAGCTGGCCCCCGCCCTCGCGGTCGCGGCCCGTCGCGGAGGAGGGTCCGAGATCACCGCCGAGCTCCCGGTGCGCCGGGATGCGTCCCGCAGCATCGACCCGGCCCCCCTCCGGTCCGACGTGCTGCCCCACCTGGACGAGGCAACCCCGTCGGGTGGATTCGCTCGCGAAGTCTTCCTGCGCGCCCTGGTCGTCCAGCTCTCGCAGGCGGTGGAGGACAGCGCCGGTCCGGGCGTCAGCGAGGACGTCGTGGCCCGGGTCGGGCTCGCGGTCGGCGGGCAGATGGAGGCGGAGTTCCGAGCCGCCCGGTCGATCGTTGACCGGCTCTCCCCCGAGCAGCTGGCCGAGTGCTTCGTGCGCCTCAAGCACGCGATCGACGGCGGGTTCTGGGTCATCGAGATGTCCGAGGACCGCATCGTCCTGGGCAACACGCAGTGCCCGTTCGGGGATGCGGTGAAGATGGCTCCGGCGCTGTGCCGGATGACGAGCTCGGTCTTCGGGGGCATCGCGGCGCGCAACGAGGACCACGGCGCCGCCGTCGTCCTGGAGGAGCGCATCGCGGTCGGCGACCCCGGCTGCCGGGTCGTCGTCTACCTGTCCGACCCGCCTGACGACGTGGCTCGCTTCGCCCACCGGTACTCCGCGCCGCCCGTCGAGGGCCGGCGCCCCGCCTAGGACTGGTCGAGGCGGGGCGTCAGGTCACTGCGGGGAGTGAGTCGCGACCCCGCACCAGGAGCCCGACGTGGAGATGTCGACCGCGCCCACCACCCTGACGCGCGCCCTCGTGATGCTCCCCTCGGTAGAACCACGACTGCCGCCCGGAGCGCCACGACCCGTGCCGGTGGCTACAGCTGTCCGAGGCGCTGCCGTCCGCCCTCGGGCCGCCATCCGACTCCGTCGGGGGGACCACGCCGGCTGGGCCGAACAGGTCATTGCCCTCCTCAGGCGCCGCGCCACATCCTGAAGGTCATGGCCTCCCCCGGGTGAGGTTCGCCGATGCAGAGGGAGTTCTCATGCCGCGTGGTGGCCCGGCCGGGGGACGGGCTCGGCCGCGGGTGCTGCGCGCACTGCTCGCGGTCGTAGCCGGTCTCGCCGTCACCTCCGTAGCCTGCGCTCCGCCGGTGAGCGCCCACGACAGTCGTTCGGTGGTCTGGCTCGCCGTCGACGGATCCGGCGGAAACACCACCGTGCACGCCCTGGTCCTGTACCGCGGCGACGGGCAGCCGGTCGCCAACGAGTACGTGCTCGCCGAGCTGACCAGCGGCGGGCGCACCCGCAGCTTCCAGGTGCGGCCCAGCGATCGGGTCGCGGGTGAGTTCGCCTCCACCGCCCATCTCCCCGACGGGCACTGGCAGCTCGTCGTGTCCGCGAAGGCCGCTACCACCGGGGCCGCGTCCGGCGAGTTCGACGTCGCCGGGGGACGGGCTTCCGGCGCGCACCTGTCGGCGGCGTTCATTCCGAGCGATGCCGGCACGACGCCACGCAGTGAGGGTCCCCTACCGTGGATCGTGGCTGGTGTGCTCGTCGCAGCCGCCCTGGTCGGACTCATGGTGCTGTCCTCCCGGCGCAGCCGGCCGGCGACGGCGGAGCCGCCACCCGGCCGGCCCATCGCGCCGATGACACCGGACAGCCACCCGGACCCGGACGGTCCGACGACCCGCTCGTGACCACCACCGCCAGGACGGCTGCCGTGCTCACGGCCACCGCCCGCGTCACCGCGCTCACCGTCGTCGTTCTCGCTGTCGCGCTAGGTCTCGCTGCCCCGGCGTCCGCGCATGGTCGCGGCACCTACCGGACCGTCGTGACCAGCGTTCGCCCCCACCCGGCCGGGGTGCAGGTCGCCGTCTCCGTCGACGGACGTCGCGTCCGGCTGACGAATACGACCGTGACCCCGCTCGAGCTGCTCGACGACGACGGCCGGGTTCTGCTACGGGTCGACCGGGCCGGCGTCTGGCGGGCACGACCGCGCACCTCGAGCGGGTGGGTACGGGCCTCCGACGGCCCCACGGTGCGCTTCGGCGATCTGCGCGTGCCGCGCGTCCCTGTCGGCACCGCGTCGCGGCCGGCGACCGGACGATCGGTGATCACGACCTGGCAGCTGCCCCTGCGCTACGGCACGCAGCCACTCGTCGTCCGAGGCCGGATGGAGTGGCGGACCCTGCCCGCTCCGCGTGGCTGGATCCTCGCGTTGACGGTCCTGGGCGCCGCCTTCGTGACGTCTGTGGTGCTGACGGGGCGCCGGCAGGACCGACACCGCGCTGCCGGGCTCGGCTCGGCCACGCCCCAGTACACCGAGGACTCCCGATGGCGCTGAGCCGGTGCCAGACCCCTGCCTCGAGGTCCTTGCCAAATGTTACCGGTGAGTAGCATCATGTTGTTACCGACGGGTAGGTAGCCGTCGTCCGGTCACGTCGTACGGAAGGGCGCGCCCCCACCATGGGCCACTACAAGAGCAACCTGCGCGACATCGAGTTCACCCTCTTCGAGGTCCTGGGGCGCCAGAAGGTGCTCGGCACCGGTCCGTACGCCGAGGTCGACGAGGACACCGCGCGCAGCATCCTCGACGAGGTCGAGCGCCTCGCGAGCGGCCCGCTGGCCGCCTCCTTGCTCTCGTCCGACCGCAACCCGCCGGTCTACGACCCGGCCACCCACTCGGTGACGATGCCCGAGGAGTTCGCGAAGAGCTACCAGGCCTACATGGACGCCGAGTGGTGGCGGATGGACCTGCCGGAGGAGCTCGGTGGCACCGTCGTCCCGCCCTCGCTGCGCTGGGCCGTGGCCGAGCTGATCCTCGGCTCCAACCCGGCCGTGCACATGTACGCCTCGGGCATGGCCTTCGCCCACGTGCTCCACCGGCTCGGCACCCCCGAGCAGCACAAGGTCGCCGAGCGGATGGTCGAGGGCCGCTGGGGAGCGACCATGGTGCTCACCGAGCCGGACGCAGGCTCCGACGTCGGCGCCGGCCGCACCAAGGCGATCCAGCAGGCCGACGGCACCTGGCACCTCGAGGGCGTCAAGCGCTTCATCACCTCGGCCGAGCACGACATGTCCGAGAACATCGTGCACCTGGTGCTGGCCCGCCGCGAGGGCGCCGGACCCGGCACCAAGGGCCTGTCGCTGTTCATCGTGCCGAAGTTCCACTTCGACTGGGACACCGGCGCGCTGGGCGAGCGCAACGGCGCCTACGTCACCAACGTCGAGCACAAGATGGGCCTCAAGGCCTCCACCACCTGCGAGGTCACCTTCGGGGAGAAGGAGCCGGCCGTCGGCTGGCTGGTGGGCGAGGTGCACGACGGCATCGCGCAGATGTTCAAGATCATCGAGTTCGCGCGGATGATGGTCGGCACCAAGGCGATCGCCACGCTGTCCACCGGCTACCTCAACGCGCTCGAGTACGCCAAGACCCGCGAGCAGGGTCCGGACCTCACCCAGATGACCGACAAGGCGGCGCCGCGCGTCACCATCACCCACCACCCGGACGTGCGCCGGTCGCTGATGACCCAGAAGGCCTACGCCGAGGGCATGCGCGCCCTGGCGCTCTACACCGCGTCGATCCAGGACGAGGTCGCCCTGGCCGAGCACGCCGGCGACCAGGGCGACGCGCACGACCTGGCCGTGCGCCTCAACGACCTCCTGCTCCCGATCGTCAAGGGCTACGGCTCGGAGAAGTCCTACGAGCTGCTCGGCTCGCAGTCGCTGCAGACCTTCGGTGGGTCCGGCTACCTGCAGGACTACCCGCTGGAGCAGTACATCCGCGACGCCAAGATCGACACGCTCTACGAGGGCACCACCGCGATCCAGGGGATGGACTTCTTCTTCCGCAAGATCGTGCGGGACAAGGGCCAGGCGCTCACCAAGCTGATGACCGACATCCAGGAGTTCGCGAAGGGCGACGAGGGCAACGGCGCCCTCCAGGCTGAGCGCGACCTGCTGGCCAAGGCGCTCGAGGACGTGCAGGGCATCGTCGGCACGATGGTCGGCTCGTTGACCGCCTCCGCCGAGGAGGTCACCAACATCTACAAGGTCGGTCAGAACACGACCCGGCTGCTGCTCGCCTGCGGCGACCTCGTCGTGGCGTGGCTGCTGCTGCGCCAGGCCGCCGTCGCCACCCGGGCGTTGGAGGCGGGCGCCACCGGCAAGGACGCGGCGTTCTACCAGGGCAAGGTCGCGGCGGGCCGCTTCTTCGCCGCGCAGGTGCTGCCGCTGCTCACCGCGCAGAAGGCGGTCGCCGAGAGCATCGACAACTCCCTCATGGACCTGCCGGAGGACGCCCTTTAGGTCGCTTGCCGGTGATCCACAGCGGATCTGTTGGATCTTTTCCAGCAGAAGCACTGTGGATCACGGACAGGCAGGTCGCTCTCACTTGGTCGCGTGCGTGGGAGATTCACCTCTTTCGCGAGGTTTGTCCCGCGGCCGATCGGGTGCAGCCGGTGTGCGAGCGCCCGACCCGGGTACCACTGGTCCCAGCGGCCGTCACCCGTCGGTTGCCCGGCTCGTCAGCCGCGCTCCCCCGCACCACACCTGGAGGAACCCATGGGCATCGGGGTCAGCATCTTCCTCATCGCCGTCGGCGCCATCCTCGCCTTCGCCGTGAACACGACCGTCTCCGGTCTGGACATCAACGTGATCGGCTACATCCTCATGATCGTCGGGGTCCTCGGCCTGATCATGACCGCGTTCATCTGGGGCCCGCGCAACCGCGCCCGGGGTGACGTGGTCGAGGAGCGACGCGTCTACGACGACCGCGTCTAGCCGCACCGCACGGAGCTCGCCGGCCGGTGACCCGCACCTCGGGTCACCGGCCGCGGCACGTCCGGGACTCGGGAAGGAGCAGCGCATGCCACGCCAGCGCGACCGACGCGGCGGTCCACGGGTCGGCCGACGGTCGATCGGCACCGCGCTCGTCCTCATGGCTGTCGGCGGCGTGCTGGCCGTCGGGGTCGACCCGCCTGCCGTCGTCGAGGAGTACGTCGACGTGCTGGACCTCGGTCTGATCCTGGTCTGGTCCGGCATCCTGCTCGTGGTGATGGAGGTCGTCATGACCCGCCGGCCGCGCTCGGCCCGTCGGCCCCGCGGCTCGGCCTGGGACGACCGCACCGACCAGTGGTACGAGCAGGACGTCCACCGGCCGGGCTACGCCGGCCAGACGACGAAGCTGCCCACCGTGCGCGACGGGCGTCGATGACCGCCGAGTACTTCGACGACCGGTACGCCGACTGCTGGCCAGCGGGACCGCACCGGCCTGAGGAAGCACCCGCTCGGCGCTCAGCCGCCGTCGACGCGAGGTAGCGCGTCGCCCCGGCCCCCGCGATGCAGCGCGCACGCTCCCGAAGGCACCCGGATGGTCCCGCCGGTACGAAGCTTCACCTGCCGATGATTGATCCGGAGGTCGTTGCTGTGGGGGAAAGCCGAACGGTTCTGTCCGACCGCACGCGCTGGAGGGCTCGGCCGGTTCTGGCGCGCGCGCTGTCCTTGAGCGTGTTCGTGGTCCCGGTCGGCGGGTCCTACCTCGTCACACGCCTGGCGGCGCCGTTCGTGACCGACCTGCCGTTGGCCAGCCGGATCGTCGCCCTGGGCGTCCTGGCACTCGTCGTGGGCCTCATGGCGGAACGGATCTTCCGCCGGGTCCTCCCGCTCGCCGCGCTCCTGCGGATGACGATGCTGTTCCCGGACCGTGCGCCGTCGCGGTTCAAGCTGGCGCGGGCGGCCGGTCACACCCGGATCCTCGAAGAACGGGCGCGCACCCATCCCGGCGAGTCGGCCGGTGACGCCGCGACGCGCATCCTCGGACTTCTCACCGCGCTGGGCGCGCACGACCGGCGAACCCGCGGCCACTCCGAGAGGGTCCGGGTCTTCACCGACGTCGCCGCCGCCGAGCTGCACCTGCCCGAGGCGGCGCGCGACCGGCTGCGCTGGGCGGCGCTGCTCCACGACCTCGGAAAGATCGGCGTCCCCGCGGTCGTGCTCAACAAGCCCGCGCGCCTCGACTCCGACGAGTGGGACTCGATCCGCCGCCATCCCGATCAGGGTGCGGTCCTGGCCGCCCCGTTGATGGAGTGGCTCGGCGAGTGGGGCGCCGCGATCTCCCAGCACCACGAACGGGTCGACGGCACGGGCTACCCGCTCGGCCTGGCCGGCCACGAGATCGCGCTGGCGGGACGGATCGTCGCGGTCGCCGACGTCTTCGAGGTCATGACCGCAGCTCGCAGCTACAAGCGGCCGATGTCGGTCGCGGCGGCCCGCCGTGAGCTGGCCGACGCGGCCGGGACGCAGCTGGACTCTGCCGTCGTGCGCGCTTTTCTCGGCGCCAGCCTGCCGCGCGTGCTGTGGGCGGTGGGACCGCTGGCGCTCCTGATGAACCTGCCGTTCCTGCGCCAGCTGGCCGAGGCCGGCCGGGTCGTCGAGCAGGTCGGCAGCGCCGCCGCTGGTCAGGCCGCCACGGTGGCGGTTGCAGCGACGACCGCGGCGGTCCTTGCCGTCCCGGCGGCCAGCCCGGTCGTCCTCGCCGATCACGTCGTCCCCCAGCCCCGCAGCCAGGGCCACGCCGCAGTTCTCGGTGCCTCGGCCGGGGTGGCACCGTCGGACACCGCGCATCCGGCCGGCCCGACGTCTTCTCCTGCCGGCCCGGACTCGCCTCGCAGCCCGCGGCCGGGCGATGCGGCCACCGGGCTGGCGTCGTTCGCCGGCACGGCCGCGGGCCGGGTCCCTGCCCTGCCCGGTCGCGCGAGCCTTCCCGAAGCACCCGGGCCGACGACCCAGCCGGTCGCAAGGACACCGTCCGTGCCGGCAGTGCCCGCGTCGCAGACCGTGCCAGCGGTAGTGGTCTGGGCGAGCGTGCAGTCAGCGCGTCCCACGCCCGGGCCCACCACCTCGACAGCGCCCGTACCCGCCCCGGGCATCGCGCCGGTCTCGTTGGGGACCGCCGCCGGCTTCGCGGTGCTCGCCGGGTCGGCGATCACGAACACCGGCAGCACCACGATCACCGGCTCGATCGGGCTGAGCCCGGGCACGGCGGTGACCGGGTTCCCGACCGCCCCGACCAACGGCACCGTCAACGCTGCGGACGGCGTCGCGTCGCAGGCGAAGGCCGACCTGGCCGGCGCGTACGACGACGCCGCGGGCCGGGCGACCACCGCCACCATCCCGACCGAGCTCGGCGGCACCACCCGGACGCCGGGGGTGTACGACTCGGCCGCGGGGACCTTCGAGCTCACCGGGACCCTGACCCTGGACGCGAAGGGCGACCCGGACGCCGTCTTCATCTTCCAGGCTGCGTCCACCCTCGTGACGGCGTCGGCCAGCCGCGTCGACCTCGTCAACGGTGCGCGGGCGGCCAACGTGTTCTGGCAGGTCGGCAGCTCGGCGACGCTCGGGACCTACTCGATCCTCCGTGGCAACGTCCTCGCTCTGACGTCGATCACGGTCACGACTGGGGCGACGGTGGACGGCAGGATGCTGGCCCGCAACGGCGCGGTCACGCTGGACAGCGACGTGATCACCCGCACGCCCGGCGGCCAGTAGCCGGAGGGACGAACGCCTCAGGCCAGCGACGCCGCGAGGTCGACGGCCCGCGACAGGGCGGCGAGCTCGGCGGGCGACTGGTAGGGGTCGCGGCGGCGCAGCGCCTCGGCGGCCTCGAGCTGGGCGGCGTACGGCGTGCCCACCCCCGCGGCAAAGGCTGCCAGCAGGCGCGTCAGCGCCGGCCGGAGGTCGTCGGTTATCCCCACGGTCGCGAGCAGGCCGTCGGTCACCACCACCTGGGCGAGGATGAGTGCGGTCATGGCCACGTCGAGGGCGGCCGGTCCGGGCCCGGCGTTGGACCAGTCGATGACGACCGGCTCCCGCCCACGGAGGATGACGTTGAGCGGGTGCAGGTCGAGGTGCAACAGCGACTCGCCCGGGGCGGCGCCCGGCCAGTCGAGGGCGTGCAACCGGTCGTGCAGCTCGGCGAGCATCGCCCCGCCCTCGTCCGGAGCCAGGCCGCCGACCAGTGCCTCGGCCAGCGTCGGGCCGTCGACACGCTCCATGACGATGTCGGGGCCGGCGGCGTCGTGGACGACCGGCACCGGGTAGCCGAGGCCTGCGACGGCACGCAGCGTGGTCGCCTCCCCGACGGCCGAGCGGCCGTCGCGGTAGCGCCGCAGGACCAACCCGTCGGCATACGCGTAGACGTCGGAGTCGCGGCCGGAGGCGAGCAGGTCCATCGTCAGCCGGCCAGGTACAGCCGCAGCTCCGCGGGGGCGCCCTCCACCAGGCGGACGGGCACCCCCCAGTCCTGCTGGTGGACGTGGCAGGCCGGGAACTCGACGTCGGCAGCGTCGTCGCAGGACGCCGCCATGGCGGCGACGTGCAGCACACCGTCGCCGACGTGCGCGTCGAGGACGAGGCGCCGGGTGAGTCCCTCGCCGCGGCCCTCGCCCGCGCGGAGCAGGCCCGGCGGCGTCGAGGACACGACCAGCCGGGTGGCCGGCCCGTAGCGCTCGTCGAGCTTCTGTCCGGCCGGCGGCGAGAAGACCACCTCGAGCTCGACCTCGCCGGCCGCGACCTCGGTGACCGGACGGTGGGTGCGCCGGGCAGCACCGTCGACGACCCGCGCCTCGTCGGGGAGGCGGACCCGGGTCAGCCGGTGGCCGGCGGACTCGACGACCACCAGGTAGCCGTCGAGCAGCACGGCGTCGCTCGGCTCGGCCAGTCCGGTGAGCAGCGTCGTCAGCTGCCCGGTCGACGGGTCGTAGCGCCGGACGGCACCGTTGTAGGTGTCGCTGACCGCGACCGAGCCGTCGGGGAGGGCCGTGACGCCGAGCGGGTGCTGGAGCAGTGCGGCGGCGGCCGGCCCGTCCACGTGCCCGAAGTCGAACAAGCCGGTGCCGACGTCGGTGGCCACGGAACCGTCCGCGAGGTGACGCAGCGACGACGTCTCGCTGTCGACCAGCCAGAGCCGCCCCCCTGCGGCGGCCAGGCCGGACGGCTGGGCGAACCAGGCGTCCGCGTTGGGTCCGTCGAGCAGACCCTCGTTCGTGGTGCCGGCGAGCACCGCAAGCTCGCCGGTGACCGGGTCGAACGACCAGAGCTGGTGGATGCCGGCCATCGCGACCACCACGCGACCGTCGAACCACGCGAGGTCCCACGGCGAGGACAGGTCCTCGGTGCCGGCGCCCTGCATCCACTGCCGGCCGGAGCCGGCCACCGTGGTGACACTGCCGTCGTTGAGCCGGACGCCGCGCAGGACGTGGTTGGCGGTGTCGGCGACCACCACGTCGTAGCCCACCGCGGCGGCGACCTCGGCCGGCAGGAGCACCAGCCCCTGCGGCTCGGCGAAGCGGGCTTCGCCGGGGGCACCGTCGAGCAGCCCGCGCCGGCCGGCGCCGAACCGGCGCAGCACCGTCTCGCCGTCGGCGGCGAGCTCGACCAGCGAGTGGTGCCCGGAGTCGCTGACCAGCAGCGTGCCGCCGGGCAGGACCGCCGCCTTGCCGGGGAAGCGCAGCGCGGTCGTTGCCGGCGGCGGCGGCAGGTAGGGACCGTCGCCGCGGTGCAGGGTGCCCTTCGCCTCGTGCTCGGCGACCAGCTCGCCGACCATCGCCTCGAGCAGGTGTGCGTGCCCCTCGCCGGACAGCTGCGACACGACGTAGCCCTCGGGGTCGACCACGACCAGCGTCGGCCAGGCGCGCACGGCGTACTGCTGCCAGGTGACCAGCTCGGGGTCGTCGAGCACGGGGTGGTGGACCTCGTAGCGCTCGACCGCGGCGGCCAGCGCCGAAGGGTCCGCCTCGTGCTCGAACTTCGGCGAGTGCACCCCGACGGTGACCAGCACGTCGCCGTACGCCTGCTCGAGCGGGCGCAGCTCGTCCAGGACGTGCAGGCAGTTGATGCAGCAGAAGGTCCAGAAGTCGAGCAGCACGACTTTGCCGCGCAGGTCCGCGAGCCGGAGGTCCCTGCCACCCGTGTTGAGCCAGGCGCGACCCTGAAGCTCGGGGGCGCGCACGCGAGGACTGCGACCGATCGGGGACGTCACGGAACCACGCAACCGAGCGCCCGCCTCCGGTGTTCCGCCCGGACGCCCCGGGTGCGGCCGCACCGGTCGCGCGCACCGCCGAGACGAGGCGCTGGAACCGGCAGGTGGAGGTCACGGTTCTGTATCGGTACAGAGCGCCGTCGCCCGCTACTTGACCGGTACAGACGAGGACGCTACTTTAGCGGTACAGAAGGGCGGGACACCCGCCGCTCTCCCGAGAGGAACCACCGCTATGACCACCCTGCCGCTCGCCACGATCCTCGTCGCCCGCCAGATCGCCGACCGCGAGCTGGGGAGCGCCCTCCCGCACGCACCCGTCCAGCCGCACCCGGCGGCCCTGGCCGCCCGCCGGTCGCCCACGCTGCGCCGCACCCGGACGGCGACCGCGACCGTCCTGCAGCGCGCCGCCAGCCGGATCTCCCCGGCCTGACGGTCGACACCGCACCGTGCCTACGCTGGCCCTCCCGGAGGAGCCGGGGCTGTCAGGAGGTGGACGGGTGGCGCGCGTGACCCTGCAGACGGTCGCCGACAAGGTCGGCGTCAGCCGGATGACGGTGTCCAACGCGTTCTCCAAGCCCGACCAGCTCTCCGAGGGCCTGCGCAGCACGATCCTCGCCGCGGCCGCCGAGCTCGGGTACTCCGGTCCCGACCCGGCGGCCCGGGCGCTGGCCCGCGGCAGCGCCGGCGCGGTCGGCGTCCTGATGACCGACTCGCTCAGCTACGCCTTCACCGACGAGGTGGCCACCGGCTTCCTCGGCGCCGTCACCGCCGAGCTGGCCCCGACCGGGCTGGCCCTGAGCCTGGTGTCGACGTCGGTGACCGGCCCGCGGATCCCGGCGCGCGACGTCCCGATGGACGGCGCCGTCATCTACTCCTGCCTCGGCGACTCCGCCGCCCTGGGCTGGCTGGTCCGGCGCGGCATCCCCCTGGTCTACGTCGACCAGGACGCGCCGCCGGACGCCCCCAGCGTCAACGTCGACGACCGCGGCGGCGCCCGCGCCGCGGCGCAGCACCTCGTCGACCTCGGTCACCGCCGCATCGGCATCGTGAGCGGGGAGCGCAACGGCCCGCACAACGTCCTGGTCGAGCCGCAGGACGCGACCGAGCACCACGTGTCGGCGACGCGGATGCTGGGCTGGACCGACGCACTCTCGGCCGCCGGCATCACACCACTGGTCGTGCGCCAGCCCCTCCTGCCTGAGGACTCCGCATCGCGGGCGGCGGAGGTGCTGCTGCGCCTGGCCGACCCGCCCACGGCGATCCTGTGCTTCTCCGACGTGATGGCCCACTGGGTCGTGCGCGCCGCGGAGGACCGCGGTCTCGTGGTCCCGGACGACCTGTCGGTCGTGGGCTTCGACGACAACCCGCTGGCCCGGCGGATGCGGCCGGCGCTGACGACGGTCCGGCAGGACGTCGCCGCCAAGGGCCGGGCCGCTGCCTCGGCCCTGACCGACGCGATCGAGCGGGCCCAGGAGGGCAAGGCGCCGCTCGCGCGGCATGTCCTGCTGCCGACCGAGCTGGTGGTCCGCGACAGCACCGCCCCGGTGCGCACCTAGCTGTACTGACCAGAGACGTTGGTCGAGATCGTGTGACGACACGATCTGATGGATCTTGATGTGCGAAGACCTCCTGGCGTGGAGTGGAGCTGCCTAGCAACCGCTCCACGACCCAGGAGGTCTTCGTGTCCCACGCTAACGCTGCTCTGACCCCTCGAGCCCGGCTGCGGCTGGCCCGTCTGATCGTCGACCAGGAGTGGCCGGTGGCCCGGGCCGCTGAGCGTTACGACGTGTCCTGGCGCACTGCTGACCGGTGGGCCAAGCGTTACCGGGAACTGGGGCCTGACGGCATGTCCGACAGGTCCTCGCGTCCGCGCCACAGCCCGCGCCGGACCCCGACTCCGGTGGTCCGCAAGGTCGTGCACCTGCGGTGGAAGCAGCGGCTGGGGCCGGTGGCGATCGGCGCGAAGCTGTCGATGCCGGCCTCCACGGTGCACGTCGTGCTGGTCCGGTGCCGGCTGAACAAGCTCTGGCACCTCGACCGGGTCACGGGAGAGCCGATCCGCCGCTACGAACACCCGCACCCAGGTTCGCTGCTGCACGTGGACGTGAAGAAGCTGGGCAACGTCCCCGACGGCGGCGGCTGGCGCTATGTCGGAAGAGTGCAGGGCAACACGAACCGGGCCCGCACCCCGGGCAAGCCCAGAAGCGCCAACCGGAAACCGCAGATGGGGACCGCGTTCGTGCACACCGTGCTCGATGACCACTCCCGGGTCGCCTACGCCGAGATCCATGACGACGAGACCGCCGCCACCGCCACCGCCGTGCTGCGCCACGCGGTGGCCTGGTTCGCCGTCCGCGGCGTCGCCGTGGAGCGGGTCTTGTCCGACAACGGCAGCGCCTACAAGTCCCACCTGTGGGCCGATACCTGCGCCGAGATGGGCATCACCGTGAAGAAGACCCGGCGCTACCGGCCGCAGACCAACGGCAAGATCGAACGGTTCCACCGCACCCTCGCCGACGGCTGGGCGTTCAAGCGGTTCTACAACTCCGAGGCCGCCCGCCGGGCGGCCCTGCCAGCATGGATCCACGAGTACAACCACCACCGGCCCCACACCGCGATCGGCAAGGCCACGCCCATCACCCGCTTGACCAACCTGGCTGGGCAGTACACCTAGCGGCCGTCGGCCCGACGGCCGTCGGCGGCTGCTAGAGCTTGCTGAGCTTGGTGTACGGCGAGAGGACCCGCAGCGGCCGGTCGTTGAAGTCGACGACGACCGCGTCGACCTGGACCTCGACCACCCGGCCCATGCCCTGCTTGTCGTGGGTGACCCGGTCGCCGACCTCGAACGTGGGGATCACGGGCGGCACCGGGTCCCGGAACGGGCTGCCGGCTGGGCGGGGGCGCGGAGTCTGGGGAGGCGTCATCAACCCCAGTATGCGCGTATTCAGGCCTCGACGGGAACGGATCCGCGGCGTTCGAGCTCCTGGATGTCCAGCACCCGGGTAGCGGCCGCGGCCAGCGCCGCGCTCAACGCCTTGCCGCCCGGGCTCAGGACGACGAGCGGTCCGCAGGCCGCGAGCTCGGCGAAGATGCCGTCGTTGCTGACGACGAGGGCCTGGGCGTCGGGCAGATCCAGGGTGTCGACCGCCTCCAGCAGGGCGACGTCGGCGAGGTCGCTGCCCTGGGGCACAGTCACAGCGTCAGCGACGAACTCGGCCAGGTGCGGCCGGGCCCGGCGGACCGCGCCGTCCTGGCCGGCGAGCACCACGTGGTCGGCCTGCCGGGCCAGCGCGACGACGGCCGCCATCCGGGCCGCCCAGCGGGCCGGGCCGGCCCGCAGGTTGTCGAGGTCGACGAGCAGGATTCGCGGGGCGTCGTGCTCGACCCAGATCCCCTCGGCCAGCACCAGCGCGGCCAGCGCCCCGTCGTCGACGACGACCGACGCGCCGGTGGACCGGCTGCCGCCGCTGGGGAACCACTCGTAGTCGGCCCACTCGCCCGGTCCGTCGCCCAGTCCCATGCCGCCATGGTCGCAGCCCGAGGCCGGGGCCGCGCGGCGTGCTCAGCCGGGGGTGCGGCGGTCCCCACCGAGAGCGATCTCCTCGAGCACCGCGCGGAAGACCGCGAACCGTTCGGGCCCCACGGCCCTGGCCCACTGCCGCTCCAGCCGCCGGAACCGCAGGTTGAGGGCGTGCACCGCGCTGTCACCGGCCGGCGTGCGCCGCACCACGCGGACCCGTCGGTCGTCGGCCCCGGGCTCGGTCGTGAGGTAGCCCTGCCGTTCCAGCTCGGTGACCAGCTGCCCGCAGGCCTGCTTGGTCATCGCCAGCGGCTGGGCCAGCTCGGTGACACTGAGCCCGCCCCGCGGCACCTGGGAGAGCAGCCGGAACTGCGACGTGCGGAGGCCGAGCCAGTCCTCCTCGGCGAGCACGCCCCGCACCTGACCGAGCAGCCAGCCGGCGAGCATCGGCACGTGCAGCTCGAGGTCGTCATGGACGACTGGCTGCCATTCGTCCTTGACGGACTTCATAAAGGAACCTTACCTTATTGTCGGATCGTAAGGTCGCTTTACCGTTATGAGGGAGTCTGGATGCCATCACGACAGGCGGTGCTGGGGATCGCTGACGTCGACGACGGTCGGCTGGCAGCGATGGTCGCCGACCAGCTCGGGGTGCCGTCGGCCGAGATCGTGTCCGTCGAGGCCGAGGTGGCGCCGTACGACCTGGAAGCCCTGACCACCGCCGGGCGCTACTGGGTGCGCGGCACCGCGCGGCACGACGGCGGCGTCGCGCCGTTCGCCTTCTTCGTCAAGGTGGTCCAGTCGTGGTCGCGGTCGCCGATCTTCGCCTTCGTCCCGGCGCAGATGCGCGAGGCGGCACTGGCCGCGATGCCCTGGGAGCGCGAGCCGCGGATCTACGCCTCCGACCTCGGTGACCGGCTCCCGGCCGGCCTGTCGATGCCGCAGGCGTACTCCGTCGAGCCGCTCGACGAGCTGTCGGCAGCCGTGTGGCTGGAGGCCGTCGACGTCGACCCGGTGCGGTGGGACGTCGACCGCTTCACCCGTGCCGCGCACCTGCTCGGCCGGCTGGCGGCGAGCGACAGGGTGGCGCCGCTGGGCACGCTCGGCGAGGTCCCCGACGTCGTGCGCAGCTACTACTTCGGCCGGTTCGAGGCACAGGTGCTGCCCGTGTTGCGCGACGACGAGGTCTGGGCGCACCCCGTGGTTGCTCCCGCGTTCGACGAACGGCTGCGCGACGACATGCGCGCCGCCGCGGAGGCGATGCTCGGCCGGCTGGCGGAGCTCGACGACGTGCCGGTGCTCACGCTGCACGGTGACGCCTGCACCCGGAACCTGCTCGTGCGCCGGGGCAGCGACGACGGCTTCGTCCTGATCGACTTCGGCTTCTGGGGCCGCGGGCCGGTCGGCTTCGACCTCACCCAGCTGCTGATCGGCGAGGTGCAGATGGGCGAGCGAGCGGCCAGCGAGCTGCCGGCCCTCGAGGCCGCCTGCCTGCCGGCGTACGTCGAAGGGCTCGCTGTCGAGGGGGTCACGGTCGACCTGGACGTGGTCCGGCGCGCCCACGCCCTGCTCATGCTGCTCTTCACCGGGCTGTCCGCGATCCCGTTCGAACTGCTTGACGGGCAGCCCACCGAGGAGAAGGTCCGGGTCGCGCGGGAGCGGGCTGCGGCGGCGCGTTTCATGCTCGACCTGGCCGCCGCGACCAACGCAGTCTGACGCGGCGTCAGAGGCGGCGGTCGGCGAGCACCGGGAAGCTCGACCTCGTGCGGGCGACCAGCCCGTCGTCGAGGTCCACCACGAGGACCTCCTCGCCGTCGCCCGCCTCGGCGAGCACCTCGCCCCACGGGTCGACCACCGCCGACCGGCCACCCATCGGCACGCCGGCGTGTGTCCCGCCGGTGTTGCACGCGACGACGTAGGACTGGTCCTCGACGGCGCGGGCCCGCGCCAGCAGCCGCCAGTGCTCGACCCGCTTGGCCGGCCAGGCCGCCGGCATCAGGACGACCTCGGAGCCCGCGTCGAGCAGGGCCCGGAACATCTCGGGGAACCGCAGGTCGTAGCAGGTCGCCAGCCCGAACCGGCCGTGGACGACAGGGCCGTCGCCGGGTGTCATCAGCTTCGGCTCGCCCTCGCCGAAACCGAACAGGTGCACCTTGCGGTACGTCGTCAGGACGGCACCGTCCGGGCCGAGCAGCACCGAGGTGTTGAACAGCCGGCCCGCCTCGTCGCGCTCGACGAACGAGCCCATGTGCACGGTGGCGCCGAGCTCGCGGGTCGCCGTGCGCAGTGCTGTGACGACCGGCCCGTCCAGCGTCTCGGCCGTGCCGTCCCACGAGTCGTAGGAGAAACCGCCGTTCGGCCACAGCTCGGGGAGCACCACGAGGTCGGCGCCGGACTGGGCGCGCAGCAGGTCGACGACCCGGGCAGTCCGGGCCGGGGTCGACTCGTCGTCGCCGTAGGAGAGCTGGATGACGTGGACGCGCACGCGGCCTAGCCTCGCACGCATGGCCGCCGAGATGCAGTCCCTCCTCGAGGCGTACGACGACGCGTTGCACTCGTTCCACCAGCTCGCGTCGACGGTGCGCGACGACCAGTGGACGGCGCCGACCGCCTGCCCGGGCTGGACGGTCCGCGAGCAGGTGGCCCATGTGCTCGCCCTCGAGCTCCAGCTCGGCGGCGAGCCGCTGCCACCGCGACTGGACACGTACCCGGCGCACGTCCGCAACCCCTCGGGCGAGCACATGGAGAACGGCATCGCCGCCCTGCGCGACGTCGAGCCGGCCGACCTCGTCGCACGGCTCGGTGTGGCGGTCGACGAGCACCTCGCGCAGCTGCGCGCCACCGACCTCGACCCGGAGACCGTCGTCGACGGGACGCTCGGCAGCCCGGCGCCGCTGGCCCGGTTCCTGCCGATCCGCGTCCTCGACGTGTGGACCCACGGGCAGGACGTCCGGCGGGCCATCGGTGCCGAGCCGTCGACCACCGGCCCGGCCACCCGGGTGGCGCGGGAGCAGACGATGGCGCTGCTGCCGTTCTTTGCCACCGACCGGGCGCAGGTGCCGGCCGGTTCGTCGTACGCCATCGACGCGCCGGGACCACTCGGCGGTCAGGTCACCGTGGTGGTCGGCGAGGACGGGCCGGAGCCGTCGGACGGCGTCCGCGACGACGCCACCGTGACGCTACGGATGTCCGACGAGACCCTCATGCTGCTCGCCTGCGGACGGCTGGGGCCCGGGGACGCGGACGTCGAGGTCGTCGGTGACGAGGACCTCGGCCGGCGGGTCCTCGGCGCCCTGGCGATCGCGCCGTAGGGCCCGGGACCGCCACGGCGGTCGTGCTGCCGGGTCGCGCAGGGCCGCGGTCGTCACGACGACCGCCACGGCGAGCAGGACCGCCCACCGCCGGTGTGCGTCCGCCCAGTCGGGCCCGGTGGCCACCGCCAGCGCGATCCGCGGCGGCAGCTGGAGGAGCAGAAGCGAGGTGACCAGCAGCGCCGGCGCGACGACGGCTCCGGGCTCGGCGACGTCCCACCACCGCGCCAGCGAGGCCGCGGCGGCCACCGCCGCGGCCACCAGCGCCGCCGCCTCGAGGCAGAGCCCGGCGACCGGCACCCCGCCGCCGACCCGGTGGTCCACCCAGACGAGTGCCATCGCCCAGGCCCCGATCGCCGGCACCCCCGCCACGACGAGGAGGACGGCTGCGCGCCACCAGGGCGGCGCCGGCACCCCGCCGAGGGACGAGCGGGTCCGGTCGTCCAGCGCGAACGACAGCGCGACGGCGAGCAGCAGCGCGACGATCCGCGGCATCCACACCGCGTCCCCGGCGGTCGGCGGCCGGTCGGACCGCCACCAGAGCACGAGGGCGGCGACGACCGCCGCAGCCGGCACCGGCTGCCACCGGACCGCTCGCGCCAGCGCCGGCGCGAGCTCACGGAGCTGGGGCAGCCGGGCCGACCTCACGGGAGTTGCGCCGCGCCGGCCACCAGCACTACGACACCCAGAGCCGCACCGGTGAGGAACGGCGCCCACCAGCGGCGCCCATCGCGCAGCAGCGCGCCGCAGGCGGCGACACCCACCAGCGCGACGAGGTAGAGCAGGTGCCACCCCGGCGATCCCGGCGTCATGGCCGGGATCACGTCGTTGCGGGTCCAGACCGCGAAGTCGACGTAGAAGCCGAGGTAGGCACCTCGCTCCGAGACCCAGAAGTTGAACACGACCAGGCCCACGGCGACGAGGAGCGGCATGCCGAGCCAGGGCAGCAGCCGCGCGACCGCCACGCCCAGCACCGCTGCGCCGAGCACGGTCACCGGCACGGTGGCCAGGTGCTGCCACTGCACCGGGAAGATCAGGCCGCCGTCGGCCTTGATGGCGATCACCACCACGAGGTCGAGGACGGCTGCGAGCGCCGCCGGTGCCAGGCACGCGATCAGGAGCGCCCAGGTCCGGTGCAGCGCGGGCAGCGGGAGGCTGGGCGTCCACTCGTCGGCGCCGGACCGCCGGCCGGCGCTCGCGACGAGGTTCGCGGCGAAGAAGGCGAGCGGTCCGAGCGCGAACGCCACCATGCCCGTGACCATGGAGTACTGGTCGTACGGCGTCTTCGGCAGGTGCGGGACCCCGACGACGAGCAGGTACCAGAGGACGCCGAGCAGCAGCACCGGGTGCCGCACCATGCGCGACGCGTGCCGCAGCGCGAGGTCGGGCACCACCGCCCAGGGGCCGGCCACCGTCGGCGGCTGTACGACCGCGGGGCGCCGGCCCTGGCCGGACAGGAGGAGGTCGGTCATGCCGCCGCCTCAGTCGCCGCGTCGCCGACGAGCAGCAGGTAGGCGTCCTCGAGGGAGGGCGACACGACGTGCGCCCCCTCCGGGGCGTGGCCGCCGACGTTGCGCACATCGCCGTCCGCCGTGCGCCACGCGATCTGCGCCCCGGCCGCCCGCTCGGCCGCGAGCCAGACCCGGCCACGGGCGGTGGCCGTGAGCTCGCTGGGCGTTCCGTCGAAAGCCACCCGGCCGCCATCGACCACCACCACGTGCGCGCACAGCGCGGCGACGTCCTCGGTCTGGTGGGTGGACAGGATCACGGTGCGGCCCTCACCGATCCGCGACACCAGGTCGCGGAACCGCAGCCGCTGCTCGGGGTCCAGACCCGCCGTCGGCTCGTCGAGGACGACCAGCTCGGGGTCTCCGAGCACCGCCTGGGCCACGCCGACCCGGCGCTTCATGCCACCGGACAGGGCGCGGATCCGCCGGCCGGAGACCTCCGACAGACCCACCAGCTCGATCACCCGGCGTACCTCGTCGTGCCGGGCCCGACGGTCCGTGAGCTCCTTGAGGATCGCCACGTAGTCGACGAACTCGAAGACGGTGAAGCCGCGGTGGAAGCCCGGCTCCTGCGGCAGGTAGCCCAGCCGGCGACGGATCTCCAGCCGGTCGGCAGCGCGCTGCGGGTCGCGGCCGAGCAGCTGCAGGCTGCCGCCGTCCGGCGCCAGCACCGTCGCCAGCATCCGCAGCAGGGTCGTCTTGCCGGCGCCGTTCGGGCCGAGCAGGCCGGTGACGCCGCGACCTGCGGTGAACGACACCCCCGCAAGGGCGTGGGTCCGGCCGAACGACTTGGTCACGTCGGTGACGCGCACCCCGGTCATGCAGATCTCCTCGAGTCGAAGGCGAAGACGGGTCGTTGCTGGACGAGCGCCGCGGTGGCCAAGGCCACCACGGCCAGGGCGACGAGCTGGCCGACGGCGCCGAACGCCGCCAGGTCGTCGTCGGCACGGCGGACGGCGAGCACCAGGGCGACCCAGGTGGTGAGCACCGAGGCGGCCGCCCAGACCGGGGCCATCCGGGCCGAGAGCGCCAGGGTGGTGACGGACAGCGCGAGCGCCGGCAGCAGCCAGGCCACCGCCGTCCAGCCGTGCCCGAGCAGGGCCAGCGAGCCGAGCCCGACGATCACGACGGTGCTGCCGACGACCGCGAGGCTGCGCAGCAGCAGCAGCCGGAGCAGCGAGTACGGCGCCGCGACCGCCAGCTCGTGCGCCGGGTCGGCCAGCCGGCCGTACGCCGCGGCGACGCCGGCGACCGGCAGCATCGGCGCCAGCGTCAGGTAGCCGAGCATGCCCTCGCGGGAGCTGCCGGCGAACGCCACCGCGAAGAGCACCGCGACGGCGATCGAGGCCAGCCAGGACGCGGTCAGCGACGGCGTCGCGGCCAGCAGCCGGGCCGAGTCCTCGCCGACGCCGACCCGCACCAGCGTCCGCTCGAACCACGGCAGCGACCCGAGCTGCACCCGGTCGTCCACGCCGTGCCAGATCGCGTCCAGCCGGCCTCGGTCGACCCGCGGGGTGAGGCGGGCCCGGCAGTCGGTGCAGGTCGTGAGGTGCGCCTCGGCCGAGGCGGCCACGGCAGCGGACGTCTCCCCCGCGACGTAGCGGGCCAGGGTCGGCTCGTCGATGTGCCAGCTCATGCCAGTGCCTCTCGCAGCTGCGCCTTGGCGCGCATCATCCGGGTCTTCACGGTCCCCGTCGGCAGGCCGAGCAGGAGCCCGGCCTCGCGGGTGGTCAGGCCGTCCAGGACGGTCGCCTGGACGACGGCACGCAGCTCGGGGGAGAGCCGGCCGAGAGCTCCGGCGAGGTCGCCGTACTCCACTCCGGCGAGCACCCGCTCCTCCGCCGACGGCTCCGTCCTCGCCTCGTCGACCAGCTCGACGGTCGGGCGTGGACGGCCGCGCAGCTGGTCGATGAGGCGGCGGATCCCGATCCCCCAGATCCAGGCGGCGACCTCCCCCTCGCCGGTCCACCGTCGCGCTCCCCTCCACACCGCGACGAACGTGTCCTGGACCGCCTCGTCGACCAGCTGGGTGTCGTTGCAGCGCCGGGTCAGGCGCAGCAGCAGCCAGGCCGCATGCCGGGCGTACAACGTCTCGAGCGCAGCACGGTCGCCGGCGGCCACGGCGCGCACCAGGACTGCGTCGCTCGGCTGGTCGTCGGTGGTGTCGGCCACGGGTGTCACTGTGGTCCGCTCGGCCGCTGTCCGCACGCCCTTCAGAACGGCATCGTGACGCAGGCCAGCCGGGCACCGGCGTTGCCGGCCGGCACGGCGCCGCCGGCGCTGGTCGTGTTGAGGTGCAGGATCACCGCCCGTGGCCCACCCGTCGCGGTGGGCCGGAACGGCCAGTCGACGACGGTCTGCGCGCGCCCGTTGCCGGCCGCGTTGGTCACCAGGTCCAGCCACACCTCGTTGGCCGGGTTGGCGTACGCCGGGTCGGTGGAGGCCACCGTGAGGCTGCCGCTCACGGCCGGGTCCGGCGCGTTCTGGTAGTGCGCGCCAGCGGCTCCTCCGGTCGCGCCGCAGGGCAGGTAGTGCGCGTGCGCGCCGTAGGTCTCGTCCGGCAGCAGGCCCCACGCATGCAGGGTGACGACGGTCCGGCCGCTGCCGGTGGGGACCGCGCGGACCGCGACCCCGGCGCCGACCGGCACCTGCGCCGGGTCGTAGGTGAACGCCGTCGTCGCGTCCGCGGGGGCAGCGAAGCGCCCCCCGGCGTCGACCGGGCCGACCGAGGCACCCGCGGGCGCGGTCGCGGCCGCGACGACGAGTGCCGTGCCGAGACCGGCGGCAGCGGCGAGGACGGCGGAGCGGCGTACGGACATGGCGAGCACCTTCCGGCGACGACGAGTGACGCCCTCCCTGTCGGTGCCGGAGCCCCGAACGGTTCAGTGCCGGGGCAGCCGGATCCGCGCGACGCCGCCGTCGAGATCGACGGTGCTGCGCGGCGGTGCGCCGTCGTCGTCCTCGTCGCGCACCAGCTCCTGCTTCTGCCGCTCGGCGAGCTCGTCGGCCTTACCGGGCGACAAGGACGCGTGCAGCAGCTCGAACCCGGTCGAGGAGACCTGGCTGTCCGGACGCCACGCGACGACGCCGCGGTGGCGCAGCCGGAGGAGCAGCTGGTCGACGGCGGCCACCGCGAGCAGCGCGAGGACCAGCCCCGGCAACGTCAGTGCGACGGCGACCCCCACGACGGCGAGGCTACGTCGCCGCGGCGACGCGGCCCCGTCTCAACACCCGCCCCACAGGGGGATAAGCGGTGGTTAACGCCCTTGTCCACAGCCGGGGAGGGCCCGACGGTGTGGAGGAGCGCACCACCGAACCGAGGAGCCCGCATGAGAAGGTCCCGCCGCATCACCCTCACCGTGGCCGTGGCCACCGGACTGCTCGGTGGCGCCGGCGCCGCAGTCGCAGGGATCAACACCGGGACCGGGAGCACGGAAGCCGCCGGCTCGACCGTCTCGTCGGGGACGACACCCGTCGCCGCGGCCGGTACCACGGGCGACGACGCCGAGCTCGTGGCGTACGTGGACGAGATGGGCCGCCGGGCCGGCCGCCTCCAGGAGCGACTGTCAGCCGCGCAGGCCCGCCTGGAGCACGCCCGCACCGTGCACGCGGCACAGGTCGCCGCCGCCCTGCAGGCGCGCGCAGCTGCCGCCGCCGCCGCTGCCGGCTCCAGCGGCACCCCTGCAGCTGCGAGCGACGACAGCGACGACAGCGACGACGCCTCGCACGACGGCTCCCGGGCCGAGTCGGGCGACGACCACGGCGACGACGCCTCCGTCAGCGGCGACCACGGCGAGCACGGCGACGACGCCTCCGACGACGGCGACGACCACGAGAACGAGGACGCGAGCGACGACGCCTCGGACGACCACAGCGATGACTGACCGCCGGGGCACCGCTGCCGGCTGGCGGACGGCCGCGGCCGTCGCGCCGGTGGCAGCGGCAGCCCTGGCTCTGGCCACCGGGTGGGCCGTGCAGCACCCGCCGGCCGGCGCGGTCGCTGCGGACCCCTCCGCCGCAGCGGCCGCGCCACTCCCGGGCCCGACGACGCCGTCGTCGTCCGGCGCGGCGGTCCAGGACCGGGCCGCGACCCTGCACCGGCAGGTCACCCGGCTCGAGCGCCGGCTGGCCCGGCTGCGTACGCGCACCGAGCGGGTCCGTACGGCGCCCCTGCCGGCCGTCGCCCCCGTCGCCCCCGGAGTGGCTGCCGGGGCTTCCGGCCCGATCTCGTCGGGATCCAGCAGCACGCGTGCCAGCACGTCGGGCGGGTCCCGGTCGGTCGCCGCACCACCGCCGGCCGCGCCGGCGCCCGCCCCGGCGCCGGCTCCGGCGAGCCACACCTCCACCGGCGCCTCGTGACCACGATGGCCCCACCCGCTGCGCGGACCGGCGGCAGCAGCGAGCAGGGCCACCGGTTCCGGTCGATGGCGACCGACGTGACGCTGCGCGTGGTCGACCCCGGGCCGGGCGCGACCGAAGCGCTCCGCCGGGCCATCGACACCATCGAACGGGTGGCATCGACCTGCACCCGCTTCGACCCCGACAGCCCGCTGATGCGGGTCAACGCCGACCCGCGCCGCTGGCACGAGGTGCCGCCCACCCTGTTCGACGCGCTGCTGGAGGCGGCAGCCGCGTACGAGGCCACCGACGGCCTGTTCGACCCGCGCGTGCTCGACACGCTGCGCGCCTGGGGCTACGACCGGTCGCTGTCGTTCGAGTCCGGCGCGCCCGCCCTGTCCGGCACCGGCGACCGCCCGACGGCACCGGGGCGGCGGCGCTGGCGGCCGGCGTTCGACGCAGCCCGACGCAGGGTGCGCCTCGGCCCGGCACCCGTGGACCTCGGCGGCATCGGCAAGGGTCTCGCAGTCCGCTGGGCAGCCGCCGAGCTGGCCTGCACCGGCGGGGCCGTCCTCGTCGACGCGGGCGGCGACCTGCACGCGGCCGGCGCCGGGCCGGACGGCGACGGCTGGCTGGTCGCGGTCGAGGACCCCCGCGGCGGGACCGACCCGGTCGCCGTTCTGCGCCTCGAGGACAACGCGTGCGCGACGTCCTCCGTCCGGGTGCGGAACTGGTCCGTCGACGGCCAGCGGGTGCACCACCTCATCGACCCGCGCAGCGGTCGGCCCGGCGGTGACGGGCTGCTGTCGGTCACGGTGGTGGGCGCCGATCCCGCCACCTGCGAGGTGTGGAGCAAGTCCCTGTTCCTCGGTGGCCGCGGCCAGGTACGACAGGTCGCCGACGAGCGCGGGCTGGCGGCGCTCCTCGTCGACGACGACGGCGTCGTCGGGCTCAGCCGGGCGATGCGTCCGTACGTCGTGTGGCAGGCACCGCATGTCCTCTGACGTGTCCGGCACCGAGCACCGGGCCGGCCCGGCGCGGCGGCTGCGCCGCGCTTCGGTCGCCGTCGCCGTGGTGCTCGGCTGCGCCGCCAGCGCCGCAGTCACCGGCTGGCTGGTCGGTCGTACCGCGGGCGCCGTGTCGGGCGACCGCAACGCACCATGGATCATCGGCCGGGCCGGCGGCATCGCGGCGTACCTGCTGCTCGTGCTGCTCGTCGTCACCGGCCTGGTCCTGTCGCACCCCGCCCGGTCGCGCCTGCGCCGCCCGTCGTCGGCGACCCGGATCCGGCTGCACGTCAGTCTCGCGGTGTTCACCCTGGCGCTGACCGCGCTGCACGTGGTCGTGCTCGCGACCGACAGCTATGCGGGTGTCGGCTGGCGCGGCACGTTCGTCCCGATGGGCTCGTCCTACCGTCCCGTCCCGGTCACGCTCGGCGTCGTCGGGCTGTACGCCGGGGCGCTGGCCGGGCTGACCGCGGCCCTGTCCGGGCACCGCGTGGTGTCGCGGGTCTGGTGGCCGGTGCACAAGGTGGCCGCCGGGTCGCTCGTCCTGGTCTGGGGGCACGGGGTGCTCACCGGCGTCGACGCCGGTGAGCTCCTGTGGCTCTACCTGGTGACCGGCGCAGCAGTGCTGGCACTGGCCGGGTGGCGCTACGCCGCACGCACGCCGGCGGACCAGGTCGAGGAGCTCGCCGGCTCGTCCACGGTCGCCGTGCGGAACGGCCTGCGGCCGCTGCCGGGCATCGACGAACGGCGGGCCGGGTGACCAGCCGGCCGACGGCCCCGCGCCGTACCGACGCCGACCACGCGCCGGCCAGGCGCCCGCTGCCCCTGCTGACCGACCCGGTGCGGTTGCCCCTGACCGGGCTCGGTGCCGGGCCGGCGGCCCAGGACCTGGCAACCCACCTCGCGACGTACGGTCCGGCCGGTGCCGCCGACGACCTGCTCACCGCCGTCGACGAGATCGGCCTCACCGGGCAGGGCGGCGGCCACTTCCCGGTCGCCGCGAAGTGGCGGACCGTACGCGAGTCGGCCCGTTCCGGACGGGCACCGCTGGTCGTGGCCAACGGCGCCGAGGGCGAGCCGGCCAGCGCCAAGGACCAGCTGCTGCTCGCCACCCGGCCGCACCTGGTGCTCGACGGGCTCGCCGAGACGGCAGCCGCCGTCGGTGCCGACGAGACCGTGCTGTGGCTGCACGGCGACGCGCACCTGCTGCACGTCGCCGTCCACCGGGCCGTGGCCGAGCGTCGCGCCGCCGGCCTGCGCGAGCCACGGGTGCGGGTGGTGTCCGCGCCCGCCCACTACCTCGCAGGGGAGTCCGGCGCCGTCGTCCGTGGTCTCTCCGGTGGCCCGGCACTCCCCATGACGCGACGCGTACCCGCCGCGGTCGAGGGCGTCGACGGGCGCCCGACGCTGGTGCACAACGTCGAGACCCTGGCCCGCACGGCGCTGCTGGCCCGCACGGGCGCGGCGGCGCATCGGGCGACCGCCCTCGTCACGGTCGTGGCGGACGGCAGCCGGACCGTCCTCGAGGTCGACGCCCGGGCACCTGTGCGGGTCGCCCTGCTGCTGGCCGGCTGGCCCGTCGACGTCGAGCCGGCCGCCATCCTGCTCGGCGGGTACGGCGGCAGCTGGCTGCCCTGGGACCAGGCCGCCCATCTCGAGCTGTCACCCGGCGCGCTCCGTGCCGCGGGCACGTCGATGGGCGCGGGCGTCCTCGCACCGCTCCCGGCCGGGGCGTGCGGCGTGGCCGAGACGGCCCGGCTCACGGCGTACCTCGCCGGCAGCAGCGCCCGGCAGTGCGGGCCGTGCGTGTTCGGGCTCGCTGCCCTGGCCGACGTCCTGGAACGGCTGCGTACCGGCGACGCCCGACGCTCCGACGTCGAACGGCTCCGTCGCTGGACCGGCGAGATCGACGGCCGCGGGGCCTGCCACCACCCCGACGGTGCCGTGCGGATGGTGCGCTCGGCACTGCTCACCTTCGCGCGGGACGTCGACGCGCACCGCCGCCACCGTCCGTGCGGCGCGGCGCACGCCGAGGCCCTGCTGCCGGTCCCGGCAGGGTCGTGACCAGCACCCGCCGCGTCGGCGCCCGCCGTCGGCTCCGGGTGGACCCGGTCGCCTGCGACGGCGTCGGCATGTGCGCCCACCTGGCCACCGCGCTGGTGCGGCTGGACTCGTGGGGCTACCCGATGGTGCCCGACCGCGACCTCGAGGACGCCGAGCTCGGGGCCGCCGGCAAGGCCGTCGCCGGCTGCCCGCGCCGCGCCCTCGAGCTGCGCTGACCGGCCCGGCGATCACGTTTACGTGATCCACCGTCGCCTTGCACGGGTTGCAGCCCGTGGGAGGCGACAGTCGACCACGTTTACGTGATCGACGGCGGGGGGTGGGGGGTGGGTGGGCGGCTACCAGAGCAGGGCGGTCGCGGGGTCCTCGAGGACGCGGGCGATGTCGGAGAGGAACATCGAACCGAGCTGGCCGTCGACCATCCGGTGGTCGAACGAGAGCGCCAACTGGGTCACCTGACGCACCGCGAGCTGACCCTCGTGGACCCACGGCATCGGCCGCACCTGGCCGAAGCACAGGATCGCCGACTCGCCGGGGTTGAGGATCGGGGTCCCCGCGTCGACTCCGAAGACACCGACGTTGGTGATGGTCATGGTGCCGCCGGTCATGTCGGCGGGCTGGGTGCGACCGGCCCGTGCCGTGTCGACGAGAGTGCCGAGCGCCTCGGCCAGCTCGCGCAGCGTCATCCGGTCGGCGTCCTTGATGTTCGGGACGACGAGCCCGCGCGGGGTGGCCGCGGCGATGCCGAGATTGACGTAGTGCTTGACGACGATCTCCTGCGCCGCCTCGTCCCACGCTGCGTTGATCCCGGGGTTGCGCCGGGCCGCGAGCAGCATCGCCTTCATGACGACGAGCAGCGGGCTGACCCGCACGTCGCGGAAGTCCTTGTCGGACCGCAGCTTCTCGACCAGCTCCATCGTGCGGGTGACGTCGACGGTGACCCACTCGGTCACGTGCGGCGCGGTGAACGCCGAGGACACCATCGCCTGCGCGGTCATCTTGCGGACGCCCTTGACCGGCACCCGCGTCTCGCGCTCCCCCGACCACCTGTCAGCCGCAGGCGCCGGTACAGCGGCGTCTCCGGCTGACAGGTGGGCCCGCTCGACGTCGGCGCGGGTGACGACGCCGCCGTCACCGGTGGGGGTCACCGTCGTGAGGTCGACGCCGAGGTCCTTGGCGAGCTTGCGCACCGGCGGCTTGGCGAGCACGCGCACGCCGGAGCCATTGGCACCGCCAGGGACCGTGTGCGCGGGGACCGCGTCGGGGACGTCGTCGACCGCCGGCTCCTGCACCGGGGTCGGCGTCGTCATCATCGAGGTCTGCACCGCCTGTCGCGCGGTGGCGGCGGAGGCACTCAGCGGGGTGGCGCCCTTGCGGGGGCGGCGGGCGGCCGTGGTGGTCTTCGGGCCGTAGCCGACGAGCACCGCGGTGCGGCCGCCGGGCGCCGGTCCACCGATCAGGCCGGACTCGACCGCCTCCTCGGCGCCGGGCGTGCCGATCGCCGTCGGATCCGGGACCGCGGGGGCCATGTCGTCGCGCGGCGGTGCCGCGGGCGCCGCCGGCGCGGCGGCACCGGTGCCGTCGTCGACGGTGATGATCGGCGTGCCGACGTCGACCGTCGTGCCCTCGGGCACGAGCAGCTCGGTGACGGTGCCTGCGAACGGGCAGGGCAGCTCGACGAGCGACTTGGCCGTCTCGATCTCGACGATGATCTCGTTGACCTTGACGGTGTCGCCGGGCTTGACCTTCCAGGACACGATCTCGGCCTCGGTGAGGCCCTCGCCCACGTCGGGGAGCTTGAACTGCTTCATCGGTTGCTGACTCCTAGTAGGAAAGCGAGCGGTCGACGGCGTCCAGGACCCGGTCGAGGTCGGGGAGGAACTCCTCCTCGACCCGGCTGGGCGGGTAGGGGGTGTCGAACCCGCCGACCCGCAGGACCGGTGCCTCGAGGGCGTAAAAACATTGCTCGGTGACCCTCGCCGCGACCTCGGAGCCCATGCCCAGGAACACCGGCGCCTCGTGCACGACCACCAGCCGGCCGGTCTTCTCCACCGACGCCCGCAGCGTGGGCATGTCCAGCGGCGACAGCGACCGCAGGTCGACCACCTCGATGGACGTGCCCTCCTCGGCGGCCGCGGTGGCGGCCTCCATGCAGGTCTTCACCATCGGGCCGTACGCCGCGACGGTGATGTCGGTGCCCTCGCGGGCGACCCGGGCCGAGTAGAGCGACAGCGCGGAGTCGAGGGTGAGCGACTCGTCGAGGTCGGCCTTCTCCCAGTAGCGCCGCTTGGGCTCGTAGAGGATGACCGGGTCGTCGGAGAGGATCGCCTGCTGCACCATGAAGTAGGCATCGACCGGGTTCGAGCACGCGACGACCTTCAGGCCCGCGGTGTGCGCGAAGTAGGCCTCGTTGCTCTCGCTGTGGTGCTCGACCGCGCCGATGCCGCCGCCGACCGGGATGCGCACGACGACCGGCAGGCTGACCTTGCCGAGCGCGCGGGCGCGCATCTTCGCGAGCTGGCTGACGATCTGGTCGAAGGCCGGGTAGACGAAGCCGTCGAACTGGATCTCGCACACCGGCCGGTAGCCGCGCAGCGCCAGACCGATCGCGGTGCCGATGATGCCCGACTCGGCGAGCGGGGTGTCGATGACCCGGTCCTCGCCGAAGTCCTTCTGCAGCCCGTCGGTCACGCGGAAGACGCCGCCGAGCTTGCCGACGTCCTCGCCCATGACGAGCACCTTCGGATCGTGCTCCATGGCCTTGCGCAGGCCCATGGTGATGCCCTTGGCCAGAGTCACTGTCGTCATTGGGGGCCCCCGGCGAATCGTGAGCGGACGGGACGACCCACCGCGACGGCGGGCACGAGCGAGCGACTCGTCGGGGAACTCATGAGTGCGCACTCCCCTCGAAGGTGTCGAGGTAGGACGCGAACTGCTCGCGCTCCTCGTCGATCAGCGGGTGCGGCTCGGCGTAGACGTGGTCGAAGATGGACAGCGGCTCGGGGTCGACCATCTCCAGGCAGCCCTTGCGGACGTGCGCGGCCAGCTCGTCGGACTCGGCCTCGATCTCGTCGAAGTACGCCTGGTCGGCGATACCCGTGCGGACGAGGTAGGCCTTCACCCGCTCGATCGGGTCCTTGAGCTTCCACGACTCGAGCTCGTCGGTGAGCCGGTAGCGCGTCGGGTCGTCGGACGTGGTGTGTGCGCCCATCCGGTACGTGTAGGCCTCGACCAGCGTCGGGCCGCTGCCCTCCCGGGCGTTCTGCAGCGCCGCCCTGGTGACGGCGAGCACGGCCAGGACGTCGTTGCCGTCGACACGGATGCCGGGGAAGCCGAAGCCCATCGCCCGCTGGTAGAGCGGGATGCGGGACTGCTTCTCGATCGGCTCGGAGATGGCCCACTGGTTGTTCTGACAGAAGAAGACCACCGGTGCGTTGAAGACGCTGGCGTAGATGAACGCCTCGTTGACGTCGCCCTGGCTGGTCGCGCCGTCACCGAAGTAGGCGATGACCGCACTGTCGGAGCCGTCCTTCTGCATGCCCATCGCGTAGCCGGTGGCGTGCAGCGTCTGGGCGCCGATGACGATCGTGTAGAGGTGGAAGTTCTTCTCGTTGGGGTCCCAGCCGCCGTGGTTGACCCCCCGGAAGAGCCCCAGCAGGTTGAGCGGGTCGACCCCGCGGCACCAGGCGACGCCGTGCTCGCGGTAGGTCGGGAAGGCGTAGTCGTCCTCGCGCATCGCACGGCCGGAGCCGACCTGGGCGGCCTCCTGGCCGAGCAGGCTGGCCCAGATGCCGAGCTCGCCCTGCCGCTGCAGCGCGGTGGCCTCGGCGTCGACCCGGCGGACCAGCACCAGGTCGCGGTAGAGCCCCCGCAGCTCCTCGTCGCTGATGTCGAGGGAGTAGCTCGAGTGCTCGACGCGCTCGCCCTCGGGGGTGAGCAGCTGGACGAGCTCGGGCTCGCTCGAGCTCGGCGGGGGGACGGCGACGCCGACGGCGGTGCCGTCGGGGGTCTCGGCGCGGTCGGCGCTGGGGGTCACGGGCACTCCTCGGGCGACCCGGCCCGGCGTCCGCGGGGTCGCCGCGGGCTCGCTGGGCCGGAAGGTGGTCGGGTGCGCGCCGCGACTGATGGGCTCGGCGCCGTACCCGGTGCTGACAGGTGTCGGGCGGGCTGGCTGCAGACGTGCGTCCCGCTCACAGAGTGAGACGACTGGGGACAACGTACCCGCGCCGGGGCGGGACCCACGACCCGGAGCCCCCGGTCGGCGTAGCCCGCCCCGCGGTCGGACCGGTCGAGAGCGGGGCGCGGGACGACGGGCGGCGCCCGGTCAGTGCGAGGAGTGCCCGTGCGCCTTGTCGTCGTCGTGGCTGCTGTCGTTTCCGTGGCCGTTTCCGTGGCCGTAGCCGGGCGCGGTCGGCGCGGTCGGCGCGGTCGGCGCGGTCGGAGCGGTCGGAGCGGTCGGCGCGGTCGGAGCGGTCGGAGCGGTCGGAGCGGTCGGCAGGGGGGAGAACGGGACGGGCACGGTGGCGGCGCCGTGACCGCGCTCGTGGCTGCCGCCCTTCGGGCCTCGCCGCTTGTCGTCGCGCCGCTCGTCGTCGCGCGACGAGTCGTCGGTGCGCTCGACGATCGTGGGGGACGGGGAGGCCGTCGGCGGCCCGACGGGCGTCACCGCGGGCTGCCCGTGGCCGTGGCCGTGGCCGACCGCCCGGCCGCGGGGGACGGAGGCGGGCCGACCGGGGCGCCGCGCCTGCGCGGCGGCGACGGTCTCGGCCGCCACCCGGGCGGTCCCGGCCGCCACCCGGGCGGGCTCGCTGGGCTTGGCGGGCTTGGCCGGGCTTGGCGGGCTTGGCCGGCTCGAGCCGACCGAGACCCCGGCCGGCCTTCTCGCCCAGCACGCTCGTCTCGGGGGTCGCGAGCGGCAGGGGGAGACTCGCGAAGACGGGGCCGGCGGTCGCCTCCACCGCCGGAGTCGGGACGCTCGGTGCAGGAGCCGGCGTCGGGTCGCTCGGCACCGGGGTCGGCAGGGGGGTCGGCACCGGGGTCGGCACGGGAGCCGGTCCGGCGGACGGCCCGCCACCGGCTCCGGACAGCACCGGCCGGGTGCCACCGGTGCCGCCGCCGAGCACGGCCCCCGGGAGGGACTCGACGCCGCCGCCGCCGCGGCGACCGCTCCCGTCGCCGCCGGCTCCTCCGCCGGCAGGCGGGGAGCTGTGGGAGGGGGTGAGAGCGATCGGGGCCGGGGCCCGGACAGCGTCCGGCCTCACGACCGGGGCCGGGCCACGGCCGACATCGCGCACCTCGCCCGCAGTGACGACCCCCAGCGTGGCCAGGGTCCCGGCGCTGAGCAGCGCGAGGAGCGCGGTCGCGACACCGGTCGTGCTTCCGGCGTCGACCCCGGCGTCCACGCTGGTTCGCCTGGTCATGTCCCCGTCCACGGACTGTGAGTGTTCTGGGTTGATGATGGCAGATGTCCTGCACCTGTCGTGCACAGGTGGTGACGACGTGACCACCATAAGTGGCTAAAAGGACACTCGGCAGGTCCGATCGGATGATTGAGGCCCCGATCAGGTAACGCCTCCGTCAAGCCTGTCCCCACTCCCGCAGCCGACAGGAGTCACGTAGGCTTACGCTCATGACACAGCGCCCGGCGGCTGCACCGTCGATCCTGGCGGTCTGGGGCGCGCTGGTCACCGTCTACGTGGTGTGGGGGTCGACCTACCTCGCGATCCGCGTGGTCGTGGACACGGCTCCGCCTCTGCTCGCGATGGGCGCGCGGTTCCTCGCCGCCGGTGTCCTGCTGGCGGCCTTCCTCACGCTCCGCCGCGGCCGGTCCGCCCTGCGGGTCACCCGTCGGCAGCTCGGTGGCGCTGCCCTGGTCGGGCTGCTCCTGCTGCTCTGCGGCAACGGCGGGGTGGCGCTGGCGGAGCAGACGGTGCCCTCGGGCATCGCGGCCCTGCTCGTGGCGGCGACCCCGCTCTGGCTCGTCGTGCTGCGCCGGGCGGCTCGCGACCGGGTGGCGGGCCGCACCCTGCTGGGGACCCTCGTCGGGTTCGTGGGCATCGCGGTGCTGGTGCTGCCGGGCGGCCTGGAGTCGCCCGACGGCACCCCGGTGCGCGCCGGGGGTCTGGTCGTGGTCGTGGTGGCCGCCGCCTGCTGGGCGCTGGGCTCCTTCCTCAGCAGCCGGATCGCGATGCCGGCCGACGCGTTCGTCGCGACGACCTGGGAGATGCTTGCGGGCGGGGCCGGACTGGTGCTGTCCGGCTCGGCCACCGGCGAGCTCGCCGACCTCGACCTGGGCGCGGTGTCCGGCGCGGCCTGGGCCTGGCTGGTCTACCTGGTGCTGGTCGGCTCACTGGTCGCCTTCTCGGCGTACGTCTGGCTGCTGGCCAACGCCCCGATCTCGCTCACCGCCACCTACGCGTACGTGAACCCGGTCGTCGCCGTCGCGCTGGGTGCGCTCGTGCTGGACGAGCCCGTGACGGCTGCCGTCCTCGCCGGCGGTGCGGTCGTGGTGGCGGGCGTCGGGCTGGTCGTGCGGTCCGAGCGGCCGGGCCGCCGCGCGAGGGCGGAGCCGCAGCCGGTTGGCGCCGGCGCCGAGGTGGTAGACCTCCGGTCGTGACCGTGCGATGACCGCCCTCGTGCTCGGGCCCCTGCTGCGGCACGTCGGGCGGACCGACGCGACGATCTGGGTCGAGACCGACTCCCCCTGCACCGTCGAGGTCCTCGGCCGGACCGAGCCCACCTGGACGGTGGCCGGGCACCACTACGCCCTCGTCGTGGTCGACGGCCTCGAGCCGGGCACCAGGACGCCGTACGACGTCCGTCTCGACGGCCGGCGGGTGTGGCCGCCCGACGACTCGGAGCTGCCGCCCCCGCGGATCCGGACGATGGATCCCAGCACGCCGTTCCGCATCGTGTTCGGCTCGTGCCGCTACGCGACACCGGACGCCGTCGAGGGCGACAGCCACTTCGACCCCGACGCGCTGGACACCTACGCCCAGCGGATGGCGCGGCTGCCCGACGACCGGTGGCCGGACCAGGTCCTCATGCTCGGCGACCAGGTCTACGCCGACGAGACCTCGCCGCACATCCGCGCGAGGATCCGCGCCCGGCGGGACATCACCGTGGAGCCGGGCGAGCAGATCAAGGACTACGAGGAGTACACCTGGCTCTACGAGGAGAGCTGGACCGATCCGCACGTGCGCTGGCTGCTGTCGAGCGTGCCGTCGTCGATGATCTTCGACGACCACGACGTCATCGACGACTGGAACACCTCGGCCGCCTGGCGACGTGACATGCAGGCGACCTCGTGGTGGGAGGAGCGGATCATCGGCGGGCTGTCGTCGTACTGGGTGTACCAGCATCTCGGCAACCTCTCGCCGGAGGGTCTCGCCGGCAACGACCTCTACCAGCGGGTCAGGAGGCACGACGGCGACTGCGAGCAGATGTTGCGGGAGTTCGCCGCCGAGGCCGACAGGGAGGCCGACGGGCACAAGGGCACGCAGTGGTCCTACCGGCGCGATCTCGGTGACGTGCGGCTGCTCGTCATCGACTCCCGCTGCGGCCGGATGCTCGACTCCGACGACCGCTCGATGGTGTCCGACGCCGAGTTCCGCTGGATCGAGGAGCAGGTCGACGGTGACTACGAGCACCTGCTGGTGGGGACCTCTCTGCCCTGGTTGATGGCCCGGGCCCTGCACGACATCGAGGCATGGAACGAGGTGGTCGCCAGCGGCTCGCGCGGGCCGAGGGTGGCGGGGTGGGCCGAGAAGATGCGCCGCGCTGCTGATCTCGAGCACTGGGCGGCGTTCCGTGAGTCCTTCGACCGGCTCTCCGCGCTGCTCGCGGCCGTCGGCCGCGGGGAGCACGCCGGTCCGGACGGCACCCCGCCCGGCTCGATCTGCGTGCTCTCCGGCGACGTCCACCACGCCTACGCCGCCCGGGCCAGGTTCGACGAGCACGTGACCACGCCGGTCTACCAGCTCACCTGCTCGCCGGTGCACAACTACGTGCCCGGCTTCATGAAGGTCGCCTTCCGGATCTCCTGGTCGCGGGTGGCGGAGCGGTTCACCCGGTTCCTGCTCGGCCTGTTCTCCCGGGTGCCCAAGCAGCAGCTCGCCTGGGACCGGATCGCCGGGCCCTACTACGGCAACGAGATCGCGACCCTGCTGCTCGACGGGCGGTCGGCCCAGCTGGTGATCGAGCAGGCCGGCCGGGACAAGGCCGGTCGCGCCCGGCTGACCCCCGTGGTCGACCTGAAGCTGGCGTGACCGACGGGCCTCCCGGGTCGGACGTGGTCGCGCGGCTGCGCGCGGCCGGCTGCGTGTTCGCCGAGGACGAGGCCGACCTGCTGCTCGCCGCAGCCACGGGGGAGGAGCTCGAGGCACTCCTCCGGCGGCGGGCCGGCGGCGAGCCGCTGGAGCAGGTGCTCGGCTGGGCCGAGTTCGCCGGGCTCCGGGTGGCGGTCGCACCGGGTGTGTTCGTGCCGCGCCGGCGGACCGAGCTGCTGGCCCGCGAGGCGGCCGGCCTGGCGCGGCCCGGTGACGTCGTGGTCGACCTCTGCTGCGGCAGCGGCGCCGTCGGGCTCGCGGTGGCCGGCGCCGTCCCGGGCCTGGAGCTGCACGCGGCCGACGTCGACCCGGCCGCGGTCCGTTGCGCCCGCCGCAACCTCGAGGCGGTGGGCGCCACGGTGCACGAGGGCGACCTGGCCGACGCCCTGCCGGCCAGGCTGCGCGGCCGGGTGGCGGTGCTCGCCGCCAACACGCCGTACGTCCCGACGGCCGCGATCGCGCTGATGCCGCCGGAGGCCCGCGACCACGAGCCCGCGGTGTCGCTCGACGGCGGCGCCGACGGGCTGGCCGTGGCCCGGCGGGTGGTCGCGGCGGCACCGGCCTGGCTGACGCCCGGCGGCCACGTCCTGGTGGAGACCAGCCGCCGGCAGGCCGGGACGCTGGCCGCCGCGGCGACCGCCGCCGGCCTGACGGCCAGGGTGGTCACCGACGACGACCTCGGGGGCACGGTCGTCGTGGGTGCCCTCGACGAGGACCGAGGTGGAAGCGCCACTTCTTGACGCACTCCTTTCGAAGGCTTACTTTCGAAAGGTGTCTAGCGAACCGTCGACGCCCCAGCCGCGCACCGATCGGCCCGATGCCGCGGAGCTGCAGCCGCGCGACCTCGACGGCGACCCGCTCGCGATGCGGGCGCTGGCCCACCCGACGCGGCTCCGGCTGCTGGAGGAGCTGACGCTGCGGGGGCCGATGACGGCGACCGAGGCGTCCGAGCACGTCGACGAGTCGCCGTCGTCCTGCTCGTTCCACCTGAGGACCCTGGCGAAGTACGGCTTCGTCACCGAGGCGGGGGGTGGCGCCGGCCGGCAGCGGCCGTGGCGCGCGGTGACGGTCGGGAACCGCTGGCGCACCGGGCCCGGTGTCGAGGCGGGCACCCGGGCGGCGGGGGAGACCCTCGCGGCGCAGGTGCGCCGCCGGGATGCCGCGCTCCTCGCCGACCACCTGGCGCGCAGCGGCGATCTGCCGGCCGAGTGGCAGGAAGCCGTGATCCACTCCAACTTCGGCGGGTGGCTCACGCCCGAGGAGCTCGCCGGCATCGGGCAGGCGCTGCTCGACGCCTGGGCGCCGTACGTCGAGCGGCTGCGCGACCCGCAGACCCGGCCCGTGGGGGCGCGGCTGGTGCACATGTTCGCGCACGGCTTCCCCCGGCCGGACCCCGTCGGCGACGGCGGCGGCCACGGCAGCGACGATGCGTGAGCTGCTGCGGCACCGGGACTTCCGGCTGCTGCTGATCGGCCAGACCCTGTCGATGTTCGGCGACACCGCGATGCTGCTCACCCTCGGCATGTGGGCCAAGGACCTCACCGGGTCCAACGCGATCGCCGGCAGTGTCTTCGCCGTGCTCGGCCTGCCGGCCCTGGTGGCGCCGCTCGGCGGCGTGATCATCGACCGGTTCAGGCGACGGCACGTGATGATCGCCGTCGACGCCGCCACCGCCGCCGCCCTGCTGCTCCTGCTGCTGGTGCACGACCGCGGCGACCTCTGGCTGATCTACCTGGTCGCGCTGCTCTACGGCGCGTCGCTGATCCTGTTCGGCTCGGCGCGGTCGGCGTTCCTGCACACCATGCTCGACGAGAGCCAGCTCGGGCCGGCCAACGGCTCGCTGTCCACCGTCCGCGAGGCGTTGCGGCTGGTCGGGCCGGCGGCCGGCGCGGGCCTCTACGCCTGGCTCGGCGGTGGCGCCACAGCGCTGCTCGACGCGTCGACGTTCGTGGTGTCCGCCGCGGTGCTGCTGGCGATCCGCACCCCGGAGCCGACGCCGGTCCGCGAGCGGCACGAACCGTTGCGGAGCCGGGTCACCGAGGGCGCCCGGCACCTGTGGTCGACGCAGGTCCTGCGCGCGTCGGTCGTCGTCGTCGTGATCTGCATGCTCGCGCTCGGACTCGCCGAGTCGGTGTTCTTCGCTGTCGTGGACGACGGGCTGCACAAGCCGGTGACCTTCCTCGGCCTGCTGCAGACCGCGATGGGTGCGGGAGCCGTCCTGGGCGGGCTGGCCATCACCGCGCTGATCCCACGGACCGGGGACCTCCGACCGGTGCCCGTCGGCCTGGGCCTGATCGCCGCGGGCGCGGCACTGCAGATCGTCCCGTCGGTGCTCGCGGTCACCGCCGGCATGGTGCTGCTCGGTGTCGGGCTGCCGGTCGTGACGGTCTGCCTCACCACGCTGCTGCAGCGGCGCACCCCGCCGGCCATCCAGGGTCGGGTGTTCACGACGTTCGAGATGGCGTTCGGGGTGCCGCAGGTGCTCTCCATCGCGGTCGGGGCCGCACTGGTGGCGGTGGTCGACTTCCGGGTGCTGCTCGCCGTGATGGCGGCCGGGATCGCCGTGTCCGCGCTGTACGCCGCGGGTCGGCTGCGCGAGGACGGCACGCCGATCGTGGACACCACCCCCGTGATCATGAACGTTCCTCGGGGATAGAGCCCTGACGGACCTTCATGATCACGGGGTCGTGGGGTGGACCTGTCCGGCCTCGACGCGCAGGTGCCGGTCGGTGTGGACGCGGTCGAGCAGCCGCCGGTCGTGCGTCACGAGCAGGAGCGTCCCGTCGTAGGTCCCCAGCGACTCCTCGAGCTGCTCGATCGCGGCCAGGTCGAGGTGGTTGGTCGGCTCGTCCAGCACCAGCAGGTTCGCCCGTCTCGCCATCAGCAGGGCGAGGTCGGCGCGGGTGCGCTCGCCCGGCGAGAGCGTCGCCACCGGTCGCAGCACGTCGTCGGCGCCGAGGCCGAACTTCGCGAGCAGCGTGCGCGCGTCGGCCACGTCCTGCCCGGTCGCGGCGCGGAACGCGTCGACCAGCGCCACCGAGGGCGGGAACGTGCGGCGCACCTGGTCGACCTCGCCCACCACGACGCTGCGTCCGAGCCACGCCCGGCCCGACGTGACGGGCAGCCGGCCGAGCAGTGCCGCGAGCAGCGTCGACTTGCCCGAGCCGTTGGGCCCGGTGACCGCGACCCGCTCGCCGCGGCGGACGGCGAGGTCCACGGGGCCGAGGACGAAGCGGCCGCGCTCCACGACGGCGGCGGCCAGCCCCGCGACGTCGTCCGGCCCACGGGTCGCCGGGTCCAGCGCCAGCCGCAGCTGCCAGGCATCCCGCGGGTCGTCGACCTCCTCGAGCCGGTCGAGCTGCCGCAGGACCTTGGCCGCCGCCGCACCACGAGCCTGAGCACCGGCAGTCCGGTGCGCGCGGATGTTCTTGTCCGGCTCCGCCGCCATCGCCCGGGAGCTGCTGGCCCGCGCCTGCCCCTGCCGGGCCCACTCCTTCTCCCGGCGGGCCCGGTCGACCAGCGAGCTCCGTTGCTCGTCGTAGTCCTCGAACGCCGCACGGGCAGCCGCCCGCGCCCGGTCGCGCTCCTCCAGGTAGGACGCGAAGCCGCCGCCGTACGGCGTCGCGCGGTGGGTGAACTCGTCGAGCTCGAGCACGTCGGTGGCGACCCGCTCCAGGAACACCCGGTCGTGCGAGACGACCACCAGCCCACCGCTGCGACGCTCGAGGAACGACTCCAGCAGCGCCAGTCCGTCGACGTCGAGGTCATTGGTCGGCTCGTCGAGCAGCAGCACGTCAGGCTGGGCCAGCAGCACCGCCGCGAGGCCGCAGCGCGCGAGCTGCCCGCCGGACAGCGAGGTCGTCTCCCGGTCGAGGAGGTCGGCGGTGAGGCCGAGCCGGTCGAGGACCAGCGACGCCCGCGCCTCGAGGTCGGCGCCACCGAGCGCCAGCCAGCGGTCCAGCGCGGCGGCATAGACGTCATCCGCGCCGCGGCGCCCCGCGGCCATCGCGTCCGCAGCGCCGGTCATCGCGAGGCCGGCCGCCGTCACCCCGGTGCGCCGGCCCAGGTAGTCGCGCAGGCTCTCGCCCGGTCTGCGGTCGCGCTCCTGCGGGAGCAGCACGACGGTCGCCGTCGGCGGTGAGAGGGTGACGCTGCCGGTCTCGGGCCGCAGGTGACCGGCGAGCAGGGCGAGCAGCGTGGACTTCCCCACGCCGTTCGGCCCGACGACGGCGAGCCGGCTACCGGCTCCGACGACCACGCTGACGTCGTCGAGCACGACGTGCGGACCGTGGGCGAAGCCGACCGCGCGGAGCGCGACCGCGCCGTCAGGAGAGGTGCCGGACACGACGTACGACCCTAGGCGGGAGGCGTCGTGACGGCGAGCGGGTTACGCCCGTCGGCTGCTGCGCCCTACCGCGGGAATCTCGGGTCGACCGCGGCGTGCAAGCCACGGTTCACCCGAGTTGATCACGGTTCCGTGATCAACTCGGCACGGGGCGTTGGGGACGGCGGTCCCAGTGAGCGCGTGGCGGTCAGTCGATGCGGACGACGCCGCGCTCGGTGCTGAAGTGCACCGCGACCAGGCCGGGGTCGTCGGCCTCGACCCAGTCGATCGGGAACTCGGCCTTGGCCACCGGCTCGCCGAGCCAGTCGCCCACCTTGCTGGCGTCCCCACACATCTCCACCGCCGTGATGCCCGGCGCGTGCGTGCCGTGGTTGTCGGCCGCCGGGTGCAGCGCCGCATCGCCCTGCCACTGGATGAAGAACGGCAGGGCCGGGTCGTCGAGCAGGTCGAGGACCCCGATCTGCCGCCAGGAGAGGTCGACTCCGTCGGGGCGGCGCCGGTGGCCGTCGACGGCCGACCGGCCGAGCCGGGCCTCGATCGGGGCCAGGTCGTCGACCGCCACGACCCAGGCCAGCCAGCCGCCGCCGGCCTCGGTGCGCGCCTTGACGGCCTGCCCGAACGGGGCCTTGTCCGACGCCGGGTGGTCGAGTGCGGCGACCACCTCGAGGTAGACGCCGTTGGCCAGTGGCAGCACGAAGTTCCGGGTGCCGAACCGCGGGTGCAGACCGCCGTCGCGGAAGCCCGAGCCCAGGGTCGCGCCGAGCCGCTGCGCCGTCGCTCCGAGTCCGTCCGGACCGGCGGCGTAGGAGAGGTGGTCGAGTCGCACGGTTCCGACCATCTCACCTGGCGGCGAGTGGACCCACATCGGGTCCGGCGTGGAGCGCTCAGCCGGTGACGAACCCCTCGGCCACCTGGAGGAAGAGGTCGACGGCCTCGCGCTCGCCGATCGTCACCCGAGCACCCTCGCCGGGGAACGGACGCACCACGACGCCCGCCGCTTCGCACGCCGCCGCGAACTCGGCCGTCCGGTCGCCGAGCCGCAGCCACACGAAGTTCGCCTGCGACTCCGGCACGGACGTCCAACCCTGTTCGCGCAACGCGGTCTGCACGCGGGTCCGTTCCTCGACCAGCGCGTCGACCCGCTCCAGCAGGTCCGCTTCCGCGGCGAGCGACGCCGTGGCCGCGGCCTGCGCGAGCGAGCTGACCCCGAACGGCACGGCCGTCTTGCGCAGCGCGTCAGCGACGGGCTCGTGCGCGACCGCGAAACCGACCCGCAGACCGGCCAGGCCGTAGGCCTTGGAGAAGGTCCGCAGCACCGCGACGTTCGGTCGCTCGCGGTACATGTCGAGGGCGTCCGGCACGTCGGCGTCGCGGACGAACTCGCGGTAGGCCTCGTCGATCACGACCAGGACGTCGGACGGCACGGCGTCGAGGAACCGCTCGAGCTCGGCCCGGCGGACGGCGGTGCCGGTGGGGTTGTTCGGCGAGCACACGAGCACCAGCCGCGTCTTCGGCGTGACCGCCGCGAGCATCGCGTCGAGGTCGTGGTGCTCGTCGGCGGTGAGCGGCACGGTCACCGAGCGCGCGCCGGACACCTGCACGACGATCGGGTAGGCCTCGAAGGACCGCCAGGCGTAGAGCACCTCGTCACCGGGACCCGCCGTCGCCTGCACCAGCTGTTGCAGGACACCCACCGAACCGGTGCCGGTGGCGACATGGCTGACGGGGACGGCGAACCGGTCCGCGATCGCCTGGCTCAGACCGGTCGAGAACATGTCGGGGTAGCGGTGGAACGACTCCGACTCGCGGCGCACGGTGTCGAGGACCGAGGGCAACGGTGGGTAGGGGTTCTCGTTCGACGACAGCTTGAACGCCGGGCTGCCGTCGTGGGACGCGGCCGGCCGCCCGGGCTTGTAGGTCGGGATGCCGTCGAGCGCGGCGCGCAGCCGCGGTCCGGTCGTCGGCACGTCCGTCTTCTCGTCCCTGCTCACGCCGTCACCTTAGGCCGCCCGGCCCGCCGCAGCCGGCCCCGGTCCGGCGATCACGTATACGTGATCCACCGCTGCCTTGCACGGGTTGCAACCCGTGGGAGGCAACAGTCGACCACGTTTACGTGGTCGACGGACGGCGGGTGGCGCGGTGCGGAGTCAGCTGCAGGTGGGCAGTGCGACGAAGCACTGCGTGGGGTCGGCGTGGTAGCGCGCGACCAGGTCGGCGGTCGCCCGGTCCAGCCGGCGGTGCAGGGCCTCGCGGTAGGACGACAGCACGCTCTCGGCCGACGCAAGCCGGGTGAACAGCTCCGCCCGGCTCTGGACGGTGCCCTCGTCGACGCCGCTGGCCCACAGGTCCGGCAGGTGCGGGAGGATCGGCATCCCGGCGTCCGGGTGCAGCGTGAGGATGACCTGGCGTCCCTTGGTGCCGCGCTGCTCGGTGAGCGACTCCAGCAGCGCGGGGCGGTCGCCGGGACGGTTGTCCGCCCGCAGCAGGTCGCGCCGGGCCTGGATGAGCCGCCGCCAGTAGGACGCCCGGAGCTCCTCGTCGAGCAGGGTGCGGCGGTAGGTGCGCAACCGGGTCAGCGTCATGTGCGCCAGCTCGGGCGACCGCTCGGGCACCGTGACCCCGAAGCGCGCAGCCGGGGCCGCCGGCGGTGCCGGGGGCCGCTGCGGGCCGTCCGGTGCCGTCCGGCGCTGATCGAGTGGCGAGACGAGTGTCACGACCACTGCATCGTCGGGATCGGTCTGCGCCTTGATCCCTCTCACCCGCGCGGCCGAATACCTTCGGCCGACCCGGCCGCCGCTCAGGCCCTGGCCAGCACCTCGCCGTGGACGATCGTCAGCCAGCCGTCCGGGTCCGCACCCCACTCGCGCCACGTCTCGGCCAACCGCTGGAGGTCGGCCTCGGTGGCCAGGCCGCGCTCGCGGGCCTGGACCGCGAAGTCCGAGGAGGTCACGCGGCCGGCCCAGCTGCGCGACCACCACTCACGGTCGGTCCGGGACGCGAAGCACCAGACCGAGGCACTGGCCGTGACGTCCGTGAGGCCGGCCTGACGGCACCAGGACAGCAGCCGACGGCCCGCGTCCGGCTCGGCACCGTTGGACCGTGCGACCGCGTGGTAGAGCGCGAGCCAGTCGTCGAGGCCGGACAGCTCGGGCCACCAGGTGAACGCGCCGTAGTCGGCGTCGCGGGCGGCGACCAGCCCGCCGGGGCGAGTCACGCGGCGCATCTCGAGCAAGGCCGCCACGGGGTCGGTGAGGTGCTGCAGGACCTGGTGGGCGTGGGTGACGTCGAACGAGTCGGGGCCGAGGTCGAGGGCATAGACGTCGCCGGTGCGCAGGTCGACGCCGGGCGCCGTGTGCCGTGCCTCGTGCAGCACCACCGACGAGCGGTCGACACCGACGACCCGGCCCGGGGCCACCCGCGCGGCCAGGTCGGCGGTGATGGTCGCCGGCCCGCAGCCGACGTCGAGCAGGTCGGTGCCCGGGCGCAGGTGCGGGAGCAGGTAGCCGGCGGAGTTCTCGGCGGTGCGCCAGCGGTGCGACTGCAGCACGCTCTCGTGGTGGCCGTGGGTGTAGACGTCAGCGGCCGACCGGCCCGCCGACGCCGCCGGGGCGCCCGAACGGTGGGATCCACCGTCTCTCGTCACGGGACCAGGCTACGTGGGGCGTCCTGCGCCGGCCGTGGGCGACACGTCGTCGTGCGGCGCCCGTCGAGGCTCAGGCACAGCAGCGGTCGACCGGGCGCAGCACGGCCACGTCGCTGTCGACGGCGAGCGAGTCGAGGGTGCCGTGCGGGCCGAAGACGAGCATCCGGCCCGAGAGCACCGCGAGCTCGGCGACGTCTCGCTCCGAACCGCCGACGGCGAAGCCGAGGTCGCGGAAGCGGGTGCCGTGCAGCGCCGGCTGCGGCGGCAGGAAGTCCCCCGGCCGGATCTCGCGCGCGGCGACGCGCAGCTCGCGCACGTCGGCGAGCTCGGACGGCGCGGTGCCCATGTCGGGCAGGTGCTGCGGGTGCATGGTCTGGTCCTTGCTGGCCGGGGTCGCTGGTCCCACTGTCCTGGATCGGCATTGCCGGACCGTTTCTGGACCGTGACGTGCGCCACCCGCCGGCGCGGCGGACGGGTGAACGCGGCGGGGCGAACGCCGGGACGGGTGACAGCGCAGCGTCCGGTGGAGTACCACTGGGGCCGTGCCCGCACGGGCGATGCGTGCTGCCGCCCGTCGGCTGCAGGGGGAGGTCGGTCATGGGTCCGAGCAGGAGCGCCGGCTCGTGGGCGCGCGGGGGAGCGGTCCTGACGGCCGGAGGTCTGCTCGCAGGGGCGGGGCTGCTCGGTGCGCCGACGGTCGCAGCACTCCCCGCCCGGCCGGACGACGTCGCGGTGTCGTCGCCACGTGCGGATCCCTACTACCCGAGCAAGGGCGACCCCAGCATCGACGCGCTGCACTACGGGCTGCGGCTGCACTGGTCGGCCGGGTCCCACGTGCTGCGCGGGGTCGCCCGGATCCGGTTCCGCGCCCCGGTCGCCGAGTCGCAGGTGCGGCTCGACCTCGCCGACCCGCTGCACGTGCGCGCGGTACGGCTCGACGGGCACGCGGCGCCGTACCGGCACGCCGGCAAGGACCTCGTCGTCGACACCGGCCCGCTCGCCGCGGAGAGCCGCCACACGCTGCTGGTGTCCTACCGGGGCCGGCCCCGCCCGGTCACCGCTCCTTCGACCCGCAGCGACGTGCAGGCAGTGGGCTGGACCACCACGACGCGCGGCGAGGCCTGGACCATGCAGGAGCCGTTCGGCGCGTTCACCTGGTACCCCGTCAACGACCAGCCGGCGGACAAGGCGCTCTACGACGCGCGGATCTCGGCGCCGCGCGGCATGGTCGGCGTCTTCAACGGCCGGCTCACCGGGCGGCGCTCCTCGGGCAGGCGCACCGTGACCCGATGGCACCTGGCCAGCCCGGCGGCCGCCTACCTGGTCACGGTCGCCATCGGCGACTACGTCCGCTACCGCGACCGCGGCCCGCACGGCCTGCCGCTCACCTACTGGCTGCCGCGCAGCGATCAGCGGGCGCTGCCCGAGCTGCGACGCACCCCGGCCATGATCCGCTGGCTGGAGTCGAAGCTGGGCCCCTACCCGTTCGACCGACTCGGTGCCGTCGTGGTGCCCAGCGACTCGGCGATGGAGACCCAGACGCTGGTCACGATGGGCAGCCGTCTGGTCGCGGACCGGTTGACGTTCCGGTCCGACCTGCTGCACGAGTACGCGCACCAGTGGTACGGCGACACGGTCACGCCGACCACCTGGCCCGACCTCTGGTTGAACGAGTCGTTCGCGATGTACACCCAGCTGCGCTGGGAGGTGTCGCGCGGCTGGCTGACTGCCGCCGACGTCCGCGCGTACCTCCTCGACCACGACGCACGGCTGCGTACGCGCGACGGACCGCCCGGCGCGTACCACCGGCTCGAGTTCGGCCAGGCCTGCGTCTACCTCTGCGGGGCGCTGATGCTCGACACCATGCGCAGCGAGCTGGGCGCCGACCGCTTCGACCAGCTGTGGCGCGACTGGCCCCAGGAGCACCGGTTCGCGAGCGTCGGCCGCGACGACTACGTCGCGTGGCTGAACGCCCGCACCGGTCAGGACTGGGGACCGTTCCTCACCGCCTGGCTCACGTCGCCGACGACACCCACCTGACCGGGACGAGCGTCTCCGGGGTGCAGCCTCGTCGAGTGCGCTGTTGACCGGTGTCGGTCAGCCCGTCAGCTGCGCGGACAGCTCCGGCAGGCTGGCCACGGTGTGGGTCGGCGGGGTGAAGTAGCCGGGGTACCGCCCACCGGCACGGTCGATCCACGCCGTCGACAGGCCGGCGCGCGCGGCACCGTCGATGTCCCACGGGTGCACCGCCACGAGCATCAGCTCTGCCGGCTCCACGCCGCACGACGCGGCGGCGTGCTCGTAGGCCGCCCGCGCCGGCTTCCACGCCCCGACCTGCTCGACCGACAGCAGCGCCTCGAACTGGTCGCGGATCCCGGCGGTGGCGAACAGGCTGTCCGCGACCTGCGTGGAACCGTTGCTGAGGGTGACCAGGCGGAGCCCGGCCGCCCGCAGCGCGCGCACACCGGGGGAGACGTCCGGGTGCAGCGAGAGCTCGCCGAAACCGGCCATCACATGACCCACGGCGGCATCGACGTCACGGTCCAGGTCCTCGCCGGCGAGCAGGACGCGCAGGCCCTCGGCACCGACATCGGCGAAGGCGCCGTTGCCGCCGGCGGCGGTCAGTGCGAACCCGTCGCGGAGCAGCGAGGCGAACCAGACCTTCGCGAGCAGGGGCGGCACGCCCAGGTCGCTGAACCGCGCCGCCAACGGCGACATGTCGGACAGGGTCTCGTTGACGTCGAAGACGATGACCGCTGGTCGTGGCGTCATGGCGGGCCTCTCACCTCGGGTGACCGGACTCTCACCGCGGGCTTACCCCGGTGCTCGGCGGCTGCCCCTGACGACGGGAACCATCTCGCCAGGCTGCCCGGGTCACGCATCCGGTGGTGCTTGACGAGGTCGCGCGGGGTGTGGGTGACTGACACCTCGCCCGACTGCAATCGTGTGCAGAACCCGGGCGGGTCGAGCCCGAGGAGCCCCGTGAGCACGAAAGTCGCCGGTCCGGTCCGGGCGCCGGCAGACGCCGTCCGCCGCAAGGCGCTGACCGCCCACAACGACGCGACGATGCGCACCGTCGTCGACGCCGGCGAGCACGGGCGGGTGGTGCTCGACGAACCGGTCGCCCACGGCGGCTCGGGCGGCGGGCCGTCCCCCCTGCAGGCCGTCCTCGGTGCCCTGTGCGGCTGCGAGTCGGTGACCTTCCGCCGGACCGCCACCGAGATGGGCTTCAGCTACGACTCGCTGGACTTCGAGGCGGCGTTCACGATCGACATCCGGGGAAGGCAGGGTGACCGGACCGTGCGCCCGCACTTCCAGACGGTGCGGGTGCGGGCGGTCGTCGCCACGGACGAGTCCGAGGAGCGGCTCCGGGCGGTGGTCGAGGAGACCGAGGCCCGCTGCCCGGTGCTCAACCTGCTGCTCGACGCGTCGGTCGACCTGCGGATGGAGTGGGTGCGCGACAGCACCCCCTGACCGCCGTGCGGCGTCCGCGTCAGGACCCCAGACCCGCGCGCCGGGGCGGGCACGGTCAGCATCAGCCGGGCAGCGGTCTGCCGTCAGCCGCCGCCGAGCCCGTCGCAGGCGTGCCGGTCGAAGCGCTCCCGGGTCCAGGTGCGGGCATGCCGGACGAGCACGTGTTCCGGGTCCAGCGCCCGGAGGTCCCGCCCGCGGAAGTCCACCTGGGTCACCTCGGCGTCGGCCGCGGACGCCTGGCCGAGAACGATGTACTGACGGTTCGGGGCGAAGGTCAGCCCGGATCCGGCCGTCGGGTCCGGCGCCCAGCCGGCCGGCGCGCCGTCGGCCGGCAGGGTGACGGTCCCGCGCCGCGGGCTGCTCGTGGTCCAGGCGGCGAGCGCCGGGTTCGGCTGGTCCTGCTCGAGGCCCGCCCGGGAGCCGAAGACCCGGACCGTGTCGACGTCGGCGGTGCAGGCCCGGACCAGCAGCACGGGTGCCCCGTCCGCGTCCACGCTCACCGCTGCCATGCCGACCATGTCGGTGGTGATCGCGTTGCCGCAGCCCGCGACCAGCGGGGCGATCAGCAACGGGACAGCGAGCAGGCGCAGTCGGGTCATGGGCTGAGCCTGGCCGGGAGCGGTCCGGTCCACCTGAGCCGCGGTACTCATGCTCGGGCCGGGACAGCCCGCGCCGTCACCTCGTCGGCTGCCGGACCGGTCAGCTCTGGGCCATGTCGACGAAGCGGGAGTAGTGGCCCTGGAAGGCGACGGTGATGGTGGCCGTCGGGCCGTTGCGGTGCTTGGCCACGATGAAGTCGGCCTCGCCCGCACGCGGTGACTCGCGTTCGTAGAGCTCCTCGCGGTGCAGCAGCACCACCATGTCCGCGTCCTGCTCGATGCTGTTGTGCACGGCAACGCCGTCGGCGATGAAGTTGTGCCCGTTGAGCACCGTCGCGTCGAAGACCTCCTCCTCACCGACTGGGGTGAGGGAGACCACGGTGTCCCAGAGGACGTCGTTGGTGGCGAGCATCTCGAGGTCGGCGTCACCCAGGAGGGCTGCGACCCGGCCCAGTCGCTCGCGGCTCGGTGCGTGCTTCCAGAGCGTGCTCCCACCGAACGACGTGCCCATCGCCGCAGCGAACGCCCGGTGGGTCATCTTCTGGTCGGCGAGCACCCTGCGCACACGGTCCCAGACGTCGACCGGAACCGTGTCGACGTTGGTGTTGGGCTTGACGTCGCGCACGATGCTCAGCAGCCGTCGAGCCTGCTCGCCACGCGCCCCGTGAACGCCGATCTCCTGCAGGAACCGCCGTTGGTCGTCGCCCCCGCAGACGTCGAGCGTCCAGCCGTCGCGGCCGTCCGGCGTCCTCGCCGGTACGCGACGGACCCGAGCCGAGATACCGAACCGGAGGAGGAGCCGCGAGATGTCGTCGACGAGCCGGCGGCTGGTCGACGCGTAGTAGATGCGGCCGCCCCGGCCGTTCCTGTTGACGGTGACCAACCCGTCCGTCGCCCAGAGGTGGTGCAGAAAGAGGGTGATCTGGCGCTTGGGCAGGTTGAAGAGCTCGGCCGGCACGAACTTCTCGTGACTGCGCGCGCCGAAGAGCCCGAGACCGTCGAGCCAGGTGGCGATCGGGTTTCGCCGACCGTGCGTCAGGTGGTACGGCGCCGGAAGTCGGAGCGACGTGCACCGCGCAGCGGGATGGTCATCGCGAACGGCGGTGATGCCGAAGTGACAGGCCGCCTGGGTGACCGCAGCGAGGTTGGCCTCGTCGACACTCGCGTACCGGAGGGGCTGGCGCCGCACGAACGAACCGTCGCCGATGAGATGACCGAGCATGACGACCTCGTCGTCGGCCCAGGTCGTCCGCGTCTCCGACGGTGCCGGCACGTGGCGGGGGACGGCCAGCCGACTGCCGGCCTCGAGCTCGCCGAGCGGCCGCCACCCGTCGTAGGTGAGGAACGGGTGGTTGGCCGTCGCGCGCACGGTCTTGCCCGAGGCGAGCCGCAGCTCGAAGACCTCGCGCCGCCCCGTGGAGAAGATGTGCGTCATCACCCGCGGGACGTAGCGGAGCGAGTCGTCCAGCGACCACACCGGCACGTCGCGCGCGCCCCCGGCGAACAGCTCGCCCATCGTCACCTCGGCGCCGGTGTCCGCCCGGAGGACGCGGGTGGACGCCGGCAGGCAACCGGATTCGCGAAGGTCGGACATCTGCGGCTTCTTGTCGGTGCGCTGCTCGGAGCCACGGTTGAGCTGGGAGATAGCGATGACCGGGACCTCGAGCTCCTTGGCGAGCAGCTTGATGGCGCGGGAGAACTCCGACACCTCCTGCTGGCGGCTCTCGACCCGCTTGCCGCTCGACATCAGCTGGAGGTAGTCGATGATCACGAGCTTGAGGTCGTTGCGCTGCTTGAGCCGCCGGCACTTCGCGCGGATCTCCATCATCGACATGTTCGGCGAGTCGTCGATGAACAGCGGCGCGTTGGAGACCTCGCCCATCCGGCGGGCCAGCCGGGTCCAGTCGTCGTCGGTCAGCCGGCCGGTCCGCATGTGGTGCAGCGGCACCCGCGCCTCGGCGGAGAGCAGGCGCATGGTGATCTCGTTGCGGCTCATCTCCAGCGAGAAGATGCAGGTGGTCATGTTGTTCTTGATCGCGGCGCTCCGCGCCACGTCGAGTCCGAGAGTCGAGTTGTGCGTCGGCACCATGGCCGGACCGGCGAGGTACAGGTGGTCAGCGTTGTCGACCTCGACGCACCGCACCGGAACACTGGCCACCGCGCGGACGTCGACGACCGCGCGGTAGGAGTCCTGCGTGCGGTCCTGACGACGCCGCTTGTGCTCCAGGCGCTTGCCCTCTGTCCGGAACACGTCGGCGTCGGCGCAGAGCGTCACGTCCACGGAGGCCGAGCCGTCGGTGAGCAGCCGGCACTGGTGCCCCAGACCGGTCACCAGCTCGGCCACGTCGAGCGCGAGGCCGGTGGTGAGGCGTGGCACGACGACGCAACCGCGCTCGGTGACGTCGCCGAGCTGGTCCAGCAGGCCGGCCAGCAGGTCCGACCGCTGGCGGATCGACCCGCGGAGGTAGTCGCGCGGGACGCGACCGGCGGTACCGGCCGTCAGCGCAGCCGCACCCTCGTCATCCTCGTCGTCGAGCTGGACGGCGACCTCCGCCGAGACCCGACCGCCCGAGACCGAGAGCGCCAGCCCGACGCCGACCGCGTAGGGCGCGTGCGGGACCAGGACGCCGGGAAGGTCGAGCGCTGCGGCGTTGCGCACCCGGTGACGGGGCTCGACGCCGCTGACGGAGGAGGTGAACAACGTGGCCGCCAGCTCACGGGTGGTCCGGACGGCCGCCACGCCACTGGCATCCGCCTCGGTGAGCCACTCGTGCTGGGCGTCGGCGACGAGGACGGCGCCGTCGGCGAACTCGACCTCGTAGCACGGCCGGCCCTTCATGACCTCGGTGGCCGCCACCACCCTGGTGGGGTGACCGTCGGCTCCGAGCAGCTCGTCACCGACCCGGACGTCGCCCATCGTCGTCCAGCCGGTCGGCGTGGCCAGCGGCGTGTCGAGGGCGAGGGCCTTCCCGACCGCGGGCCGCGCGGCGAGGACGATCATCTGGCCCGGGTGCAGGCCGTTGGTGAGCTCGTCGAAGTCGGCGAACCCGGTGGGGACGCCGACCATCTCGCCACCGCGCGAGCCGATCGCCTCGATCTCGTCGAGGGTGCCCTCCATGATCGCCGAGAGCGGCACGTAGTCCTCGGAGGTCCGACGGTCCGTGACGTTGTAGACCTCGACCTGGGCGGCGTCGACGATGTCGTCGGAGTCCCCGTCGCCGGCGTAGCCCATCTGGACGATCTTGGTGCCGGCCTCGATCAGCCGGCGCAGGACGGCGGTCTCGCGGACGATCTTCGCGTAGTAGCCGGCGTTGGCCGCGGTGGGCACCGACTGCAGCAGGGTGTGCAGGTAGGGGGCGCCGCCGACCCGGCCGAGCTCGCCGCGCTTCTGCAGCTCGGCGGACACCGTGACGGCGTCGGCGGGCTCGCCGCGGCCGTAGAGATCGAGGACCGCCTCGTAGACCAGCTCGTGGGCCGGGCGGTAGAAGTCGTGGCCGCGGACCACCTCGACGACGTCGGCGATGGCGTCCTTGGACAGCAGCATGCCCCCCAGCACGGACTGCTCCGCGGCGAGGTCCTGCGGTGGCGTGCGGATCAGCTCGCCGGCCGACGGCGCGCTGGGGAACTCCGCGATGCTCACAGCCACTCCACCCCTTCTCGCGCCCCGACGGCCCTGCGTGCGCCCCCAGGAAGCCAGGGACCCCGGACACAACCCTCCCGCGGGACGGCGCGACGCTACGGGTCCCTCGAGCTGGGCACGAATTCCCCTTGTGGACCGCCTGTGGACGAGGGCCGCCGGGATGGGGACCGCAGGCGCAGGTCCGTGCACGCACCTGTGGACGGAGGTGTGGACGACGCGCCCGGCCGGCGCGCCGGACCGCCCGCGGCGTGCAGCGTTGCCGTCCACCGCCTGTGGACCGGAGAAAGTTCGCCCAGGTGTCTACCATCCGGACGGTGCGCCCGCGATCCGGACACCCGGCCGACCCGGAGGCGGTGCCCGGCCGGGGCGGCCGGGGGGCGCAGGACCGCGAGATCCTCCGGCTCGCGGTCCCCGCCTTCGGCGCCCTGGTCGCCGAGCCGCTCTTCCTGCTCGCCGACTCGGCGATCGTCGGTCACCTCGGCACCCCGCAGCTGGCCGGGCTCGGGGTGGCCGGTGCGCTGCTCGCCACCGCCGTCTCGGTCTGCATCTTCCTCGCCTACGGCACCACCGCGTCGGTGGCCCGCCGGGTCGGCGCCGGCGACCTCCGCGCGGCCGTCGCGCAGGGCGTCGACGGCATCTGGCTGGCGGTCGCCCTCGGCGCCCTCCTGGCGGTGCTGCTGGCGGTGGTCGGCGGGCCTCTGGTCGACGCGTTCGGCACGTCGGCCCGTGCCGCGCCGTACGCCCTGACCTACCTGCACGTGTCGCTCGCCGGGCTGCCCGCGATGCTCGCCGTGCTGGCGGCCACCGGGGTGCTGCGGGGTCTGCAGGACACCCGTACCCCGCTGGTGGTCGCGGCGGTCGGCGCAGGCGCGAACGTCGTCCTCAACGTCGCGCTGGTCTACGGCGCCGGGCTCGGCATCGCGGGGTCGGCCCTGGGGACGGTGCTGTCGCAGGTAGGGATGGCCGCAGCCTTCCTCGCCATCGTGGTCCGCGGTGCCCGCCGCGAGGGCGCGTCGCTGCGACCGGACCTGCCGGGCATCCGCGCCGCCGGCCGGGCCGGGCTGCCGCTGGTCGTCCGCACGGTGACGCTGCGCGCGGCCCTGCTGCTCATGACGTACGTCGCCACCGCGGCGGGCACGGTCGCGGTGGCCGCGCACCAGGTGGCCTTCACGATCTGGCTGTTCCTCTCCCTGATGCTCGACGCGGTCGCCATCGCCGGGCAGGCGATCGTCGGACGGTACCTCGGCGCGTCCGACGTCCCGGGAACGCGGGCGGCGACCCGGCGGATGGTCGAGTGGGGCGTCCTCTCCGGCGTCGTGCTCGGAGCCGTGCTGCTGGCCCTCCGGGCGGCGTTCGTGCCGCTGTTCACCGACGACCCGGCGGTGCGCGCGCTGCTCGCCGACGTGCTGGTCGTCGCCGCAGTGGCGCAGCCGGTGTGCGGCGTGGTCTTCGCCCTCGACGGGGTGCTGATCGGCGCCGGTGACGGCCGCTACCTCGCGGTCGCCGGGGTGGTGACGCTGCTGGCGTTCAGCCCGCTCGCGCTGCTGGTGCTCGCCTCCGACGGTGGGCTGGTCGCGCTGTGGTGGGCGTTCGACGGGTTCCTGCTGGTGCGGCTGCTGACGCTGGTGCCGCGCTGGCTCGGCGGTCGCTGGATGGTGACCGGCGCGACCCTGCCGACGCGCTGAGGAAGCCCGGCCCGACGCTCACCACCTGCCCCGCCACTGCCGGACCCAGTGTGCGCAGCCCTGCGTCGACCCCGCCCGGACGCCGAGGCACGGTGGCAGCTCGTCGGGCGGCACCAGCTCGTCCTCCTCGGGCTCGGCCTCGTCGTCGTACCCGTCGACAGGGCCGTCCGCGGGTGGCGACGAGGGCGCCGTCGGGACGGTCCAGAGCCTCCGCACCGGCTCGTAGGCGTTCATGAAGATCTCGCAGTCGCAGTAGCCCCCCCGCTGGCCCAACCGGCGCTCCAGCCCCGTCGCCCGCGGTGCGCGCAGGTCGCGGTAGCGAGCCGTCCATCGGTGGCCGGTGCAGCCGTGCTCGAGCATCCGGTAGACGTAGCAGAGCAGGCACTCGCGCGGTCGCGGCTCAGTGAGCGCGCTCGCGAGAAGGCGCAGCTCGTGCTCCGTGTCGGCCACCAGGGACTCGGGGTTCATGCCCACATGCCAGCACGACGGCCGGACACAACAGCGCCGCGGTCAGTCGCCTGTCGAGCCGTCGACGCATTCGCGCAGCAGGTCGGCGTGGCCGCAGTGGCGGGCGTACTCCTCGATCATGTGCAGCACCAGCGCCCGGACGTCGATCTCGACCTCTCCCGGGCCCTCTCGGCGGGGCAGCACGAAGGTGTCGTCGTACTGCTTGCGGGCCTGCACCTCGCGAGCGGCCTCGACCTCAGCGCGGTAGGTGGCGAGGTCCACCTCGGCGTCGGCGTCGTCGACCAGGTCGAAGTCGCCGTCCGGATGCTCCTCGGTCCAGTACAGCGGTGCGAGGCCCGGCTCGGCGGCCAGCCGTTGCCGGAACCAGACCCGCTCGACGTCGGCCATGTGCCGGACCAGGCCATGCAGCGACATCGTCGACGGCGGCACGGAGCGCGTCTTGAGCTGCTGTGAGGTCAGGCCGGCGCACTTCCACAACAGCGTCGCTCGGAAGTAGTCGAGCAGGGCCTCGGTGGCTTCACGCTCGGGGGCCATGTTCGGTGACTCGGTGCGATCGACCGCGGGGGCCGTCCAGGTGTCCGTCATGCCGGCCGACGCTAGCCCCGACCGCCGACGGTCGCGCCTACGCTCGGCATGGCCCGCTACGTGATCGACGCCGCCCTGCTGCATCTGCTCGACCTCGACCTGGACCTCGACCCCGGCCACCAGCTCGGCGACCGGGCGTCCCGCGCCACGCGGCGGTAGGCGGCCGCGCTGGTCACCGTCGACCCCGGGCCGGCAACGAAGGCGGGGACGTCGTCCCGCTCGCCCCGCTCGACCCCTGCTCCCACTCGCGGGCCGCCGGGCGGTCAGTCGCCGGTGACGCCGTCGACCTGCTCGCGGAGGAGGTCCGCGTGGCCGAGGTGCCGCGCGTACTCCCTGACCATGTGCAGCATCAGCCAGCGCAGGTCGAACGTGTAGGTACTGCCGCGGCGGTCGGTGGTGGTGACCTGCTCGTCCAGCGACCTGCCGGCCGCGACCCGGCGCGCCTCGTCGCACTCCGCCAGGTAGCGCGCGTACGCCGCCTCGCCGTCGGCCGGGTCGAGGTCGTCGAAGTCGGCGTCCCAGTTGTCCGGCCGCTTGTACGGCGGCGGCGCGTCCTCGCCGGCCACCCGCTCCCGGAACCAGATCCGCTCCACCTCGGTGAGGTGCCGGAGCAGACCGAGCAACGACATCGACGACGGCGGCACGGCGCGCTCGGCCAGCTGCTCCCCGGTCAGCCCGGCGCACTTCACCAGCAGAGTCTCGCGGTGCCACTCGAGGAAGCCGGTCACCGCGTCGACCTCGCCGGCGACCATCGGGTAGTCGGAGCGCTCGACGGCAGGGGCGGTCCACGCGGAGTTGTCAGGCACGGGCGACGACCCTAGCGAGCGGCCCCGGACGTGCGAGAGCCCCCGCTGCCCGGAGGCGGCGGGGGCCCTCGACGTCGGTACGTCGTGCCCGTGCGGTCAGGCCGCGGCGACGACCTGGAGGGTGAGCGTCGCGACGACCTCGGGGTGCAGCCGGACCGTGACCTGGTGGTCGCCGACGGTCTTGATCGGCTGGCCGATCTCGATCCGCCGCTTGTCGACTGCCGGGCCGCCGGCCTTGCTGACGGCCTGGACGATGTCGGTGCCGGTGACGGCACCGAACAGCCGGCCGCCGGCGCCGGCCCGGACCGGGAGCTTGAGGCTGAGGCGCTCGAGCTCGGTCTTCAGCTCGCCGGCGTGACCGAGGTCGCGCACCTCGCGCACCTCACGGCCGCGCTTGATCGAGCTGACCTGCTTCTCGCCGCCACGGGTCCACCGCATCGCGGCGCCGCGCGGCACGAGGTAGTTGCGGCCGTAGCCGTCCTTGACCTCGACGACATCGCCCGGGCCGCCGAGGCCGGCGACCTCCTGGGTGAGGATGAGCTTCATGTCGGTCGCCCCCCTCAGCGCGCGGTGCTGGTGTAGGGCAGCAGCGCCATCTCACGGCTGTTCTTCACGGCCGTGGCGACGTCGCGCTGGTGCTGGGTGCAGTTGCCGGTGACGCGGCGGGCGCGGATCTTGCCGCGGTCGGAGATGAACTTCCGCAGCAGGCCGGTGTCCTTGTAGTCCACGTAGGAGGCCTTCTCCTTGCAGAACTGGCAGACCTTCTTCTTGATCTTGCGGGGCGGTGGCTTGGCCATCGTGGTGCTCCAGACTTCGGATGCCCGGCGTTCGCCGGGATGGTCCATCAGGACGGGTGGTCAGGTGCTCCGTCGACCTGTCAGCCGCCGACTCCGGTAGTCCGGCGTCTCGGGCTGACGTGTCGCGGGGTGGGTCAGAAGGGCGGCTCGTCGGAGGCGGTGCCGGGGGCGCTCCAGCCCCCACCGCCTCCGCCGGGGGCGTTGGCGTTCCCGGCGTTGCCGGCAGCCGCCGGCGCGGCCGAGGCCCACGGGTCGTTGTCGGCGCCGCCGCCCCCGAAGCCGCCGCCTCCGCCGCCACGAGTGGTCTTGTTGACCTTCGCGGTGGCGGACTTGAGGCTGGGGCCGACCTCGTCGACCTCGACCTCGTAGACGGTGCGCTTCTCGCCCTCCTTGGTCTCGTACGACCGCTGCTTGAGGCGGCCCTGCACGATCACGCGCATACCGCGCTGGAGGGACTCCGCGACGTTCTCGGCGGCCTGGCGCCAGACGTTGCAGGAGAGGAAGAGGCTCTCGCCGTCCTTCCACTCGTTGGTCTGCTTGTCCAGGAACCGGGGCGTCGAGGCGATGCGGAACTTCGCCACGGCCGCGCCGCTGGGCGTGAAGCGCAGCTCGGGGTCGTCGACGAGGTTGCCGACGAGGGTGATGACGGTGTCGCCTGCGGCCATGGAGAGGGCCCCTCGCTTCGGTGGGAGTTGACCAGTGGGCTGACGCTGGGGTCAGCGCTGGTCGGGACGGATGACCTTGGTGCGCAGGATCGCCTCGTTGAGGTTCAGCTGCCGGTCGAGCTCCTTGACGGTGGCCGGCTCGGCCTGGAGGTCGACCACGGCGTAGATGCCCTCGGCCTTCTTGAGGATCTCGTACGACATCCGGCGACGTCCCCAGATGTCGACCTTCTCGACGCTGCCGCCGTCGTTGGTCACGACGGTGAGGAACTGGTCGAGCGCGGGAGCGACGGTGCGCTCCTCGATGTCGGGGTCGAGGATGACCATGAGCTCGTAGTGACGCATGCTGACAACCCACCTCCTCTGGACTCGGCGGCCACGGTCTCTCCGTGGCAGGAGGGCTCCTGCCCGATGTGACTCGGAACAGTGCGTGCGTCCGGCGCCTGCCCGGGCCTGTGCGAGCACGGACCGGGACTGCGTGGGCAGGTACCAGGGGAGGAAGGCTACCCGGCCGCGCGGCACCGCGGGAAATCCGTCCACAGGGCGCCCCCCTCGGCGCTCCCGAGCGTCCGACCCCGGTCGTATCGTCACCGGACATGACGACTGCCCATCGGATCCGGATCGGTGCCCACGTCGACCCGGTCGACCCGGTGGCCGAGGCGGCCGCCCGGGGGGCCGACCTCGTGCAGATCTTCCTGGGTGATCCCCAGGGCTGGAAGGACCCCGCGGTGGCCCACCCCGGCGGGTTCGACGGGCTGCGCGCCGCGGTGGCCGAGGCCGGCATCGACGTCTACGTCCACGCGCCGTACCGGCTCAACGTGGCCACGGCCAACAACCGGATCCGCATCCCCAGCCGCCAGCTGCTCGCGACGTACGCCGCCGCGGCGGCCGATCTGGGGGCGCTCGGCATCGTCGTGCACGGGGGCCACGTGCTGAAGGACGACGACCCGGAGGGCGGCTTCGACAACTGGGCCAAGACCTTCGAGCGGTGGGAGCCGCCGCTCCCGGTGCTCATCGAGAACACCGCCGGCGGCGACGGCGCCATCGCCCGGCGCACCGACCGGCTGGCCAGGCTCTGGGAGGTCTTCGAGGACCGGCTGGAGCCGGCCGTCCTCGAGAAGGTCGGGTTCTGCCTGGACACCTGTCACGCGCACGCCGGCGGCGAGGAGCTGGCCGGCGTCGTCGACCGGGTCAAGGCGGTCACCGGCCGGGTCGACCTGGTGCACGCCAACGACTCCCGCGACGCGTTCGACTCCGGAGCCGACCGGCACACCAACTTCGGGTCCGGCCGGATCGACGGCGACGACCTGCTCGCGGTGGTCTCGGCCGCCGGGGCGCCGGTGGTGTGCGAGACGCCGGGCGGGGTCGACGGCCAACGCGCCGACATCGACTGGCTGCGGGAGCGCCTGCCGGCGTAGCACGACGCGAGCCCGACGACCGGGCCCGGCCCGTCAGGGAGCGCTGGCCTCGGCGGGCTCGGCCGGTGCCGCGGCGCGCGCTGCCGGCAGCCCGGCCAGGCCGGCGCCGTCGGCCCCGGCGGTGGCGCACGGCGCGGCGTGGTCGCGCACGGCCCGCAGCGACGCCTCGAAGTCGGACAGCGCCCCGCTCGCGCGCAGCGGCTCGACCAGCCACGACTCGATCAGCTCGATCTGGCCCGGCAGGACCTGGTCGAGCAACGCGCGGCCGGAGTCGGTGATCACCGCGTACGTGATGCGCCGGTCGGTGGCGCAGGACCGGCGGGTCACCCAGCCGCGCTCGACCAGCCGGTCGACGACCCGGGTGATGCCGCTCGAGGTGAGCGTGGTCTGGGCGGTCAGGTCGCTCATCCGCAGCAGGCCCTCGGGGGAGCGCGCCAGCCGCAGGCAGACATCGAACTCGGCGGGGGCCAGCCCGTGGTCGGCCAGCTGCGTGTGGCCCCGGGCCGACAGGGACGCCCAGGTCTCGGCGAGCAGGCCCATGAGGGTCAGCCGCTCGTCGTCCAGAGGTCGGTCCTGCATGCGCCGAGTGTACATCTACTTGACAACGGGAATGTTGAGCGCGCAATATTTGCTCTAGCAGCCGACACCTCCTCAGCACCTCCGGAAGGAACTCCCCATGACCGAGCAGACCACCCAGACCGCAGGCCTCCGCGTCGTCGACGGCCGCAGCCTCCCCGCCGCCGGCACCTACGTCATCGACCCGACCCACACCCGCGTCGGCTTCGTCGCCCGGCACCTCATGGTGACCAAGGTGCGCGGCGCCTTCCGCGAGTACACCGGCTCGATCACCATCGGCGAGGACGTCGCGTCCTCGACCGCCGAGGCGACCATCCAGATCGCCTCCGTCGACACCGGCACCGCCGACCGTGACGCGCACCTGCGCTCCGGCGACTTCTTCGACGCCGAGACCTACCCGACGATGACCTTCGGCAACGCCAAGGTCGTCTCGCGGGACGGCGACGACCTCGTGGTCGAGGGCGACCTCACCATCAAGGACGTCACCCGCCCGGTGTCGCTCGAGGTCGAGCTCGACGGCGTCGCCAACGACCCGTTCGGCAACACCAAGCTCGCGATCACCGCGAAGACCGAGATCGACCGCGAGGACTTCGGCCTCACCTGGAACGTCGCGCTGGAGTCCGGCGGCGTCCTGGTCTCCAAGAAGATCACCATCGAGATCGAGGCCCAGGCGGTCCTGCAGAAGGCCTGACCGCTCCGCACCGCCCGGCTCGACCTGGGCTCTCCCCGCTCGTCGCGCCCACGGCCGCCGCACCCGGACACCCGGGGCGGCGGCCGTCGCGCGTCAGGGGCCGGGTCGCTGGGTAGCCTCGGGCCGACCGCTCGACCCCCGTCGCCCCCTCGCCGAGGAGCCCGTCGCCCCATGGCGCTCGCCGTCCGTCCGATCAGCAGCGCCGAGCACCTGGCGTACGTCGCCTCGCAGCCGTCCGCGTCCTTCCTGCAGTGCCCGTCGTGGGCCGCGGTGAAGCAGGAGTGGGGCAGCGAGCTCCTCGGCTGGTACGACGACGCGAACCCGGACGTGCTGGTGGGCGCCGGCGTGGTGCTGCTCCGCCAGGTGCCCAAGGTGCAGAAGTTCCTCGCCTACCTGCCCGAGGGTCCGCTGCTGGACTGGGCCGCCGACGACCTCGACGCCTGGCTGGCGCCGATGGTCGCCCACCTCAGGGCGAAGGGCGCGTTCGGCATCAAGATGGGGCCGCCCGTGCCACGGCGGCGCTGGACGGCCGCGACCGTCAAGGCCGCCATCGCCGAGGGCAGCGCCGCCCGGCTCGCCGACGTCCCGCCGGACTCCACCGACCCGACCGGCGACCGGGTGGCCGCGTCCCTCGACCGGCTCGGCTGGCGGGCGCCGGACCCCCGGGCCGGTTTCGGTGCCGGCCAGCCGCAGTACGTCTTCCAGGTGCCGCTCACCGACCGCGACGAGGACGAGCTGCTGAAGGGCTTCAACCAGCTGTGGCGGCGCAACATCAAGAAGGCCGACAAGCAGGGCGTCGTCGTCCGCCAGGGTGACCAGACGGACCTGCCCGCCTTCCATGCGCTCTACCTCGAGACCGCCGAGCGGGACCACTTCACCGGCCGCCCGCTGTCGTACTTCCAGCAGATGTGGACCGCCATGCGCGCCGAGGACCCGGACCGGATCCGGCTCTACCTCGCCGAGCACGAGGGCGACCTCGTCGCCGCCACGACGATGGTCCGCGTGGGTCAGCACGCGTGGTACTCCTACGGCGCGTCGTCGACGGCGAAGCGTGACGTCCGCGGGTCCAACGCCGTGCAGTGGGCGATGCTGCGCGACGCGAAGGCTGCCGGAGCCACGGTCTACGACCTGCGCGGCATCACCGACACCCTCGCCGACGACGACCCGCACTTCGGCCTGATCCAGTTCAAGCTCGGCACCGGCGGCGAGGCCGTCGAGTACGTCGGCGAGTGGGACCTCCCGCTCAACAAGGTGCTCTTCAAGGCGTTCGAGCTCTACCTGAGCCGGCGGTGAGCGGGTGACCTTCACGCTGTACGTCGACGAGCCGCGCTGGCGCGGGCACCTGCGTGATGTCGTGTCGTCCACCCCCGGCATCGTGCCCGTGGTCAAGGGCAACGGGTACGGCGTGGGCAACGGTCGCCTCGCGGCCGAGGCCGCGCTGCTCGGCGTCGACACCGTCGCGGTCGGCACGGCCGACGAGCTGCCCGAGGTCGCGGCCGCGTTCCCCGGCGACGTCCTGGTGCTCACCCCGTCGTACCCGGCGGCGACGGCCGACGACACCGGGCGGGTGCTGCAGACCGTCGCGCACCTGGAGACGCTGCGTGCCGGTGGCGGGGCGAGGGTCGTCGTCGAGGCGATCACGTCGATGCACCGGCACGGGCTGGGTGCCGACGACGTCGACGGCCTGGCGACGGGGCTCGGCGGCGTGCGCCTGGAGGGCATCGCGTTCCACCTCCCGATGGACCGGCACGGCGGCTACCGGCCGGCCGACGAGGTGTCGTCGTGGCTGCGCCGGCTCACGGCGGCCGGCGTACCGACCGGGGTGGCCTGGGTGAGCCACCTCACCGCACGCGAGCTCGACGGGCTGCGCGCGGACTTCCCGGGCACGACGTTCCGGCCGCGGATCGGCACCTCGCTCTGGCTGGGCGACCGGGGTGCGCTGCAGGCTCGCGGCACCGTGCTCGACGTGCACCCGCTCTCCCGCGGCACGCACTACGGCTACCGCCGCCGTCGCGCGACGCGCGACTGCCACCTGGTCGTCGTCAGCGGTGGAACGGCGCACGGCGTCGCGCTGGAGGCGCCGCGGACCGTACGCGGCCCCGTGGGGCGCAGCAAGGCGTTGGCCGTCGGGACGCTGGCCGCGGCGAACCTGGCGCTGTCGCCGTTCCGCTGGGAGGGCAAGCAGCGCTGGTTCGCCGAACCGCCGCACATGCACGTCTCCCTGCTCCTGCTGCCCGCGTCGGTGACCCCGCCGGCGATCGGTGCCGAGCTCGACTGCGACGCCCGGCTCACCACGCTGCATCCCGACCGCGTCGCCCCGCTGCCGACCTGACCCCCCGCCCCCCCCGGTGTCGTCCGACCCGCCGGCCGGCGATCACGTAAACGTGATCCACCGTCGCCTTGCACGGCGTGCAACCCGTGCAAGGCACCGGTACGCCGTGTGAACCATCAGCCCGGTGGGTCTCGGCGCGACAGGGCTCGCGCCTGGGCGGACAGCACTTGGGCCGCGAGACGGGCCGGCTGGTGCAGGTCGGCAACGGTCCAGCGCACCACCTCCCGCTGCGCACGCAACCGGTCCTCCCGCTTCTTCTCGGCCCACAGCGCGTCGGACGCACCACCAGTGCCGTCCACCCCGAGGCCGTACTTGTACCGACCGTCGAACTCACCGACGACGCCCTGCCACGTGAAGTCGACGTACCCGATCAGGCCGTCGGCGTCGTAGACGGCGACCTGCAGATCGTCGGGTGGGACGCCTTGCTGCGCCAGGACCACGCGCGACCAGGACTCGCCGGCGTTTGCGGCCCGGCCGTCGGCGAATCCGAGAGCAGTGGAGACGAAGCGGGCGCCGGGCCAGCTGCGGCACCGGTCGACGACCGCGCGCAGCTCGGACAGCGGCACACCCTGTCGCAAGGCGGAGTCGAAAGCGGCGACAGCGCACTCGTACCGGTCGGTGCCGCGGGCGATGTCGACCGCAGTCCGGGCCAGAGTCGTGACGTCCCAGGCGTCCGCTCGAACAAGCAGGTGCTCGTCGGGGATCTCGGCGACGTGGTGATGGACGCCTGCCTCCTGCCGCGCACCGGATGTCTCCCCCCGGGTGACGTGCACGGTCGAGAGGTCCGCGTCGAGCATGTCCAGCGCGTGGAAGACGCCGGCGCTCTGGTGGCTCAGCACCGCCGGCGCCTCCAGCGTCAGGCGGACCGCGGCGCAGTCGATCTGGTGCCGTGTCGGCGGATCAGCTGCGACGTAGGCCGCCGTCCAGGCGTAGACGCCCCGCCGGACCGACACCAGGACCTTGCGCCGACGCATCACCTGCAGCTGCGACTCCGTGTGGCCGACGGCTCGCGCCTGCGCCGCGGTGAACACGCCCCCTTGTCGGTCCATCTGGACGACGAGACCGGGATGCAGGTCGGCGAGGTGCTTCATCCGCGCAGGTTGCCACCGGAACGCGATCGCGGCGTCCGCACTGTCCACAGCCGCGCGACGCGGCCGCCGCTTCACACGGCCGGCTGTCGCCTTGCACGGGCTGCAACCCGTGCAAGGCGACGGTGGATCACGTTTACGTGATCGCCGGACGAGGGGGGGTCAGCGGACGGGGACGAGGCGCAGCGAGTCGGGTGCGTGGTCGAGGACGCCGCCGGCGGGGTCGTCGACGTCGGCGGCCGCTCCGTCCGGGCCGGCGCCGTCGGTGACCGAGCCGGGAGCCGGGGTGCGGACCGGGTCGTGCTCGGGCTGCAGGACGTCGCGGACCACCAGTGCCATCAACCACAGGGTCGCGACGACGTGGGCCAGCACCGTGAGGTCATAGCCGTCGTCGGACAGCGCGCGCTCCGGCTTGCCCGGCGGGTAGCCCACGATGAGCATCCACACACCGACGTAGTGCACCACCTCGGCGGCCTGCCAGATCAGCAGGTCGCGCCACCGGGGGCGCGCCAGCACGGCGAGCGGGAGCAGCCACAGCACGTACTGCGGCGAGTAGACCTTGTTCGTGAGCAGGAACGCCGCGACGACGAGGAAGACCAGCTGCGGCAGCCGTGGTCGGCGCGGTGCGACCAGGGCGAGCAGGGCGACCCCGGCGCAGGCGAGCGCGAACAGGCCACCGGCGAGCAGGTTCAGGCGGTCCTCCGGCACGGGGTGGCCCTGCTGGCTCAGCACGAACCAGATCGAGCTGAAGCCGGCGCCGCGCTCCTGGGACAGCCGGTAGAACTTCGACCACCCGTCGAAGTCCGCGAGCATCACCGGCACGTTGACGGCCGACCACCCGCACACCGCCGCGACCACCGTCGCCCAGAGCTCGCGCATCCGGCCGGCGCGCAGGCACAGCAGCAGGATCGGGCCGAGCGCGAACAGCGGGTAGAACTTGGTGGCCGCGGCCAGCCCGATCAGCACGCCGGCGGCCAGGGGTCTCTCCCGGGCCCATGCCAGCATGCCCAGCGCCAGCAGCGCCACGGCGTACAGGTCCCAGTTGATCGTCGCCGTCAGTGCGAGGACAGGCGCGGTGGCGACCATCGCCGCGTCCCAGCGACGGCGGCCGGACAGGGCCGCGGTCGCACCGACCGCCACCGCCGCAGCGATCGCGGCGCCCAGCGCGTTGATGTCGAAGTAGTACCGCGACCGCTTGTCCGGCGTCCCGCCCTCGGGCACCAGCCGCGCCGTGAGGTACATCACCGCCCCGGTGAGGACGGGGTACTCGACCTGGTGGTCGCCGACCTGCCCGATGTACGGCACCTCGCCGTCGGCGAGACCGCGCCCGTAGTACAACGGCGGCACGTCGCTGTAGCAGCCGTGGCTGTAGACGCCCGGTGCCGCCCAGCCGTGGTCGCGGCACCAGTCCTTCTGGACCAGGCCGACGCCGCAGGTCAGGAACGTCAGTGCGATGAGCACGCGGAGCGGCGTCCACCACCGCCGGTGGGCCGAAGCGCGCCGGCCGAGCGGGCCGCCGACCACCTCGCTGCCCAGGCGGACGACGGCGTCGTCGCGCGAGGGGGCGACCAGCTCGCCGGCGTTCACCCGCCGGGAGCCGGTGGCGAGACGGTGACGCCTCCGGTCGGCGGGGGCGTCACCTGCCCCGGGGGCGTGCTGGACGGACCAGGAGCCGGGGTCGTCGCCGTCTCGGACGGCGTCGCCGTCTCGGACGGTGTCGGGGTCTCGGACGGCGTGGTCGACGACTCCGACGGGGTGGGGGTGAACGTCGGCTGCGGGTTGACCGCCTCCCCGACGTCGGCCCGTGGCGGGAACTGCACGACGTCCTTATTCTGCAGCGCGGCGGTCATGAAGGCCGTCCAGATGCGCGCCGGGTACTCGCCGCCGAAGAACGTCGACAGGCCACCGACGCCGTCGAGGTCGGCCTTGCCGGTGCCCTTGTAGAAGTCGACGGCCGCCGCGAGCTGCGGCGTGTAGCCCACGAACCAGGCCGACGTGGTGGTGTCGGGGCGCAGCGCCGCGGTGCCGGTCTTGGCGGCGGCCGGGCGGCCGAGGCTGCGCGCCTCGGTGCCGGTGCCGTTGCGCACCACCTGCTGCAGCGCGTAGTCGACGTCGGCGACCACGTCCTTGTCGAACGCCCGCTCGGTGCTGTCGTCGGCGCGGTACCGCGTGCCGCCGTTCGCCCCCTTGACCTCCTGCACGACGTGCCAGGTGGCGCGCTCGCCGCCTCCTGCGAACGTCGCGTAGGCATTGGCCATGTCGATGTTGTGCACCGACGCGGTGCCCAGGGTGCTCACGGCGTTCGGCAACAGGCCCGGGGTGTCCTCGGGGATGCCGGCGTCGATCGCCGCCTGCACCATCTTCTTCGGGCCCATCTCCAGGTTCAGGTCCACGAAGACGGTGTTGATGGACTGCTCGATTCCGCGCACGAGGTCGATCGACGAGCCGTAGCTGCGGTCGAACTCGTTGTTGACCTCCTTGTCGGTTCCCGGCACGTCGAACGGCGAGTTGCCGGAGAACCGGCTCTTCAGCGAGATGCCGTCGGTGAGCGCTGCCGCCAGGGTGAAGGGCTTGAACGCCGAGCCGGGCTGCACCCGGGCCTGCGTCACCTCGTTGAGACCGCCCGCAGTCGAGCCGCCGTACATCGCGACGACCGCACCGGTGCCGGGCTCTACCGCGGACAGGCCGATGTGCACGTTGCGCGCGTTCTCGCGGGGCCGCTCCTGGCGGACCGCGCGGACCGCGGCGCGCTGCGAGCGCTTGTCGAACGTCGACGTCACGCGCAGGCCGCCCAGGTCGATGTCCTGGTCGCTGAACCCGTTGGCCTTGAGCTCCCGGCGGACGGAATCCATCAGGTAGTAGGTGGGGCCACCGCGCGGCTTGCCGGCCTCGGCGAGCGGCGGCACCACCATGCCGGCTCGCTTGCCGGCGCTCAGCCACCGCTTGGCGACCATGCCGTCGAGGACGTAGTCGAAGCGGGACTTGAGCCGGTCGGGGTACTTCTCCGGGTCATAGCCCGCGGGCGACCGGATGACCGACGCCAGCACCGCGCCCTGCTCGACCGTGAGGTCCTTGGCGTCGACACCGAAGAACGTCTGCGCCGCGGTCTGGATGCCGTAGGCGCCACGGCCGAAGTAGATCGTGTTGAGGTAGTCCTCGAGGATCTTGTTCTTGTCGTCGCGACGGGCCAGCTTCACCGCGATGAAGAACTCCTTGAACTTGCGCGTGTAGGTGCGCTCCGAGGAGAGGTAGGCGTTCTTCGCGTACTGCTGGGTGATCGTCGAGCCGCCCTGGGTGGCGCCGCCGCGCAGGTTGGACCAGAACGCCCGGGCGATGCCGGTCGGTGAGATGCCACGGTTCTCGTAGAAGGTCCGGTCCTCGGCGGCGAGCACGGCCTTCTGCACGTGGTCGGGCACCTGGTCGAGGGGGATGATGATCCGGTTCTGGTCGCCGAAGCGGCCGATCTCGGTCTTGCCGTTGTCGTAGTAGACGATCGTCGTCTGCGCCGAGATCAGCGACTTCGGAGCCGGGATGTCGGTGGCCGCGTACGCCACGCCGAGCAGCGCGACGACGGCCAGGAACCCCACCCCCGCCAGGGCCAGCCACTGCTTGAACGACGGGAGGTACCGGCGGACGCCGTCGTACCGCGCGCGCGGGTAGTCGACTCTCACGGGGTGCTCACAGGGGGTGGCGGTCCTTCGGCGCGGAGGGCAGGCAGCGGGTGGGTCGGGTTGCGGGCGGTACGAGTCGTGCGGGCGGGCCGGGTGCGGCGGCTCGTCAGGGTAACGACGTCCCGGGGACTACCCCTCGCCCGCCGTCCCGGAACTCGCGCGCCGCGCCGGACGAGCCGGGCGCCCGGAGCGATCGGCCTGCCGGCCGGCCCGCCGGTCGACCCTGTCACCGAGGACGAAGGACCGCACCAGGTGGTTCCATCCGCATCCCAGGCAGACCTCCACGACGTACACCCGGAACTCGCCGTGCTCGTGAGCCATCGCCGCCAGCTCGGCCCGGGCCCTGACCCGGCCCTGGTACGGCCCGAGCTGCTCGCCGTAGACGTAGGCCACCTCGGCCAACCGCACGTGCCGGCAGAGCGGGCAGTCGCGGCCGGTCGGCTCGCCGTGGAACCGCGCCGCGCGGCGCAGGTAGGGGTGGGCGTCGCAGACGTCGTCCGGCGTGGTCGGGCCGCCGCCGAGCAGCGACTCCAGGGTCGCGCGGCGGGCCAGCCCGTAGTCGACGACCGACCGCTGGGACCACACCCTGTCGAGCCTACGACCGGCACCCGTGGACGCGGAACACGTCGTCCCGGATCGACCCGGCTTGCACCTGGACCGGACGCCGCCTATCGTTCCGATGTATCAGCCCGATACATCGAGCCGACCGGACCGGTCGGCAGCGGGCCACCCACAGTCCCGCTCGCAGCGGCGTCTCCCGAGGAGGATCGGCCATGGCCAAGCGGTCCGACGTCCTCGAGTTCGCCGTCCTCGGGCTCCTGCACGAGGCACCCCTGCACGGCTACGAGCTGCGCAAGCGGCTCAACGCCACGCTGGGTGCACTGCGGGCGTTCTCCTACGGCTCGCTGTACCCGTGTCTCAAGCAGCTGGCCGCGAGCGGGTTCATCACGGAGCAGGTCGAGGACTCCGGGCCCACCGGAAAGCGGTCCCGGATCGTCTACCAGCTCACGGCGGACGGCAAGGAGCACTTCGCGGCTCTGCTCGACGAGAGCGGCCCCTCGGCGTGGGACGACGAGGGCTTCGGCGTGCACTTCGCGTTCTTCGGGCGCACCGACGCAGCCACCCGGCTGCGGATCCTCGAGGGGCGCCGGTCGCGCCTCGAGGAGCGGGTGGCCGGCTTCCGGAGCGCGGTCTCGCGCAGCCGGGAGCGGGTCGACAGCTACACCCTCGCGCTGCACCAGCACGGGCTCGAGTCCGTCGAGCGCGAGGTCCGCTGGCTCTCCGAGCTCATCGACGACGAGCGGCGCAACCGCCCGTCCGAGGAGCCCGCGGCCGGCACCACCGACGTACGACCTCCCGCGCCCGGAACGGCGACCCCTGCCGCACCGGGCACGACGTGAAGATCACTGAGAAGGAGCACCCATGAGTTCGGTACGAGTGGCCATCGTCGGCGTCGGCAACTGCGCCGCGTCACTGGTCCAGGGCGTCGAGTACTACAAGGACGCCGACCCGCAGAGCCGCGTCCCCGGGCTGATGCACGTGCAGTTCGGCGAGTACCACGTGCGTGACGTCGAGTTCGTCGCGGCGTTCGACGTCGACGCCAAGAAGGTGGGCACGGACCTGTCCGAGGCCATCGGCGCCAGCGAGAACAACACCATCAAGATCGCCGACGTGCCGCCGCTCGGCGTGCCGGTCCAGCGCGGTCACACCCTCGACGGTCTCGGCAAGTACTACCGCGAGACCATCGTCGAGTCCGACGACGAGCCCGTCGACGTCGTCGCCGCCCTGCGCGACGCGAAGGTCGACGTCCTCGTCTGCTACCTGCCGGTCGGCTCCGAGGACGCCGCGAAGTTCTACGCGCAGTGCGCCATCGACGCCAAGGTCGGCTTCGTCAACGCGCTCCCGGTGTTCATCGCCGGCACGCCCGCGTGGGCGAAGAAGTTCGAGGACGCCGGTGTCCCGATCGTCGGCGACGACATCAAGTCGCAGGTCGGCGCCACCATCACGCACCGCGTGCTGGCGAAGCTGTTCGAGGACCGCGGTGTGATCCTCGACCGCACCTACCAGCTGAACGTCGGCGGCAACATGGACTTCAAGAACATGCTCGAGCGCGACCGTCTCGAGTCGAAGAAGATCTCGAAGACCCAGGCCGTCACCAGCAACATGGAGAACAAGCTCTCCGCGCGCAACGTGCACATCGGCCCGTCGGACTACGTGCAGTGGCTGGACGACCGCAAGTGGGCCTACGTCCGCCTCGAGGGCCGCAACTTCGGCGACGTGCCGCTCAACCTCGAGTACAAGCTCGAGGTCTGGGACTCCCCGAACTCCGCCGGCGTCATCATCGACGCGATCCGTTGCGCGAAGATCGCCATGGACCGCGGCATCGGCGGGCCGATCCTGTCGGCGTCGTCCTACTTCATGAAGTCGCCGCCCGTGCAGCACGACGACGACATGGCGCGCGACCTGGTCGAGCAGTTCATCGCGGGCACCATCGAGCGCTGATCCGCCACCAGTAGGCACCTGCAGCACCGGACGGCCCGGCTCCCCCCACGGGAGCCGGGTCGTTCTGCGTGCTGGCTCCGCTGTCGTCGTGACGGGCCGCGCCGTGGGTGGTGTCGTCACGTGCACGTGAGCGGGTGGTGGCCCTCAGTGCGGCCTTGGAGGAGGGGCGTGAACCGGTAGTCGCGGCCGTGACCCGCCCGACCCGTGATCCACAGTGGTTCCATTGGACTTTTTCCAACGGAACCACTGTGGATCATGTGCTGCCGTGGGTGGTGCCACGGGCCGTGCAGCCTGACCCCGCGAGACGCGCACGAGCCGGTCGACGAACGCCCGTAGCCTGAGGCCATGTCGTTCGCCGGTGACCTGCGTGCGGTCGTCCGGCACCGCGACTTCCGGCGGCTGTTCGCCACCCGTCTGACCTCGCAGGCCGCGGACGGTGCGTTCCAGGCCGCGCTGGCCAGCCTGTTCTTCTTCTCCCCGGAACGGCAGACCTCCGCGGGCAGCGTGGCCGCGGCGTTCGCGACCCTGCTGCTGCCCTACTCCGTGGTCGGGCCGTTCGCCGGGGTGCTGCTCGACCGCTGGCGGCGCCGGCAGGTCCTGGTCTACGCCAACCTGGTCCGCGCCGGGATGGTGCTCGGCGTCGCCGCCCTGAGCGCCGCCGACGTCACCGGCTTCCCGTTGTACGCCGCGGTGCTGGCCTGCCTGTCGGTGAACCGGTTCTTCCTGGCGGGCCTGTCCGCCGCCCTGCCGCACGTCGTGACGCGCGACGAGCTGGTGATGGCCAACTCGGTGTCGACCACGACCGGCACGGTGGTCGCGATCACCGGCGGTGGTGCCGGCTTCGCGCTCAAACGCCTGTTCGGTGACGGGACCGCGGCCGACGCCGAGGTGATCGTAGTGGCGGCGCTGGCGTACGCCGTCGCGGGCGCGCTCGCCGCCCGGATGGACCGTGACCTGCTCGGCCCGGACCTCGAGGGCGAGCCGGACCGGACCCGCGAGGCGGTGCGCCGGGTGGCGCTGGGCCTGGCCGACGGCGCACGGCACGTGTGGTCGCACCGGCCGGCCGGCCACGCACTGGCAGCGATCGGCGCGCACCGGTTCTTCTACGGCGTCTCGACCATCTCCGCGATCCTGCTCTTCCGCAACTACTTCCACGACCCCGACGACGTCGACGCCGGGCTCGCCGGGCTGGCGGGGGTCTTCGCGGCGTCCGGGGCCGGCTTCTTCCTCGCGGCGGTGGTCACGCCCGAGATCACCCAACGGATCCGCAAGCAGTCCTGGATCACCATCTGCTTCGCCATGGCCGCGGCCGCCGAGGCGGTGTTCGTCGTGACGATCGTCGAGTGGCTGCTGTACGTGGGTGCGTTCGTGCTCGGCATCGCCGCCCAGGGCTCCAAGATCTGCGTCGACACGATCGTGCAGACCTCGGTCGACGACGCCTACCGCGGCCGGGTCTTCTCCTTCTACGACGTCATCTTCAACATCGCCTTCGTCTCCGCCGCCGCGTTCGGGGCCGCCGTCCTGCCCGCCGACGGCAACTCCCGCGGTGTCTACGCCGTCATCGCCGGCGGCTACGTGCTCACCGCCGTGGTCTACGCCCGCGCCACCCGCCGGCTCACCGCGCGCACCCCCGCAGCGGTGCGCCAGCCGAGCGTCTAGCCGTCGGACTGGACATGGCCTGCTGTCGCCCTGCACGGCGTGCAACCCGTGCAAGGCGACCGGCGATCACGTTTACGTGATCGCCGGACGGTGCGGGAGCCGGGGCTCGGGGGCACAGGGTCAGGTCGGGCGGGCGTCGGGCTGGGTGGCCCACCAGGCCCGCAGCTCGGCCTCGGCGGCGTCGCGGGACAGCGGCCCCTGCTCCATCCGCACCTCCTTGAGGTGCTTCCACGCCCGCCCGACGACCGGGCCGGGTGGCACGCCGAGCAGCTCCATGATCGCGTTGCCGTCGAGGTCCGGCCGGATCGAGTCCAGCTCCTCCTGCTCGCGCAGGCGGGCGATCCGCTCCTCGAGGTCGTCGTACGACCGGGACAGCGCCGTGGCCTTGCGCTTGTTGCGGGTGGTGCAGTCCGACCGGGTCAGCGCGTGCAGGCGCGGCAGCAGCGGCCCGGCGTCGGCGACGTAGCGGCGTACCGCGGCGTCGGTCCACGCGCCGGTGCCGTACCCGTGGAACCGCAGGTGCAGCTCGACCAGCTGCGAGACGTCCTCGACGACGTCCTTGGGGTAGCGCAACGCCTTCAGCCGGTTCCGGGTCAGCTTGGCGCCGACGACCTCGTGGTGGTGGAACGAGACGCCGCCACCCGGCTCGAACCTGCGCGTCTTCGGCTTGCCGATGTCGTGCAGGAGCGCGGCCAGCCGCAGGACGAGGTCCGGCTCGCCGGCACCGACCGTGCCCTCGAGGACGATCGCCTGCTCGAGCACGGTCAGGGTGTGCTCGTAGACGTCCTTGTGCCGGTGGTGCTCGTCGATCTCCAGCGCGAGCCGTGGCAGCTCGGGCAGCACGTGCTCGGCCAGCCCGGTCGCCACCAGCAGCCCGAGCCCGGCGCGCGGGTCGGGCGCCAGCACCAGCTTCGACAGCTCGTCGCGCACCCGCTCGGCGGACACGATCTCGATCCGGTCGGCCATCTGCGTCATCGCGGACAGGGCCGCCGGGTCGACGGTGAAACCGAGCTGCGCCGCGAACCGCGCGGCCCGCATCATCCGCAGCGGGTCGTCGGCGAAGGACACCTCCGGCGGGCCGGGCGTGCGCAGCACCTTGGCCGCGAGGTCGTCGAGGCCGCCGTACGGGTCGACGAAGACCGAGGTGCGCAGGTCGACCGCCATCGCGTTCACCGCGAAGTCGCGCCGCAGCAGGTCGCCCTCGAGGGAGTCGCCGTAGGACACCTCGGGCTTGCGCGAGTCGTGGCGGTAGACATCGGCGCGGTACGTCGTCACCTCGACGAGGTGCTCGCCGCTGCGGGCGCCGACGGTACCGAAGGCGATGCCGACGTCCCACCACGCGTCGCCCCACCGCTTGAGCAGCTCGCGCACGACCTCGGGCCGGGCGTCGGTGGTGAGGTCGATGTCCGGTGCCCGCCGGCCCAGCAGCAGGTCGCGCACCGGACCGCCCACCAGCGCGATCTGGTGGCCGCCGGCGACGAACGCGTCGACGAGGTCGGACAGCACGGTCGTGAGGTCGACCAGGCCTTCGGCCAGCCGGCGGCGGGCGGCCGCCAGCGACGGCTCGCGGGACGAGGCTGTCGCGGGGGTCGCGGGGGTCGCGGGGACGTCGGGCACGGGGGCCAAGGGTACGGCGCGCCCGGCTGCCGGACGCCGCCGCGGGCGCGCCGGGCCGGCCGTCGCCGCTGGCTACGATCGATGGATGACCACCGCCCCCACGCCGCGCCGGCGCCCGCCCGGCCGCCGCCGGGGCGCCGAGGCGGCGTCGCGGCGGGCGCGCGGGCTCCGGAAGGTCGAGGAGACCTCCGCCGGCGGCCTCGTGGTCGACCGGACCGAGGACCCACCGCGCGTCGCGCTGATCGGCCGGCTGGACCGCCGCGGCCGGCTGCTCTGGTCGCTGCCGAAGGGCCACGTCGAGGAGGGCGAGACCCACGAGGACGCCGCCGTCCGTGAGGTGGAGGAGGAGACCGGTATCCGGGGCCGGGTGGTCGCCGCCCTGGGCACCATCGACTACTGGTTCGTCGCCGAGGACCGGCGGATCCACAAGACCGTGCACCACTACCTCCTCGAGGCCTCGGGCGGCGAGCTGTCCGACGACGACATCGAGGTCGACGAGGTCGCCTGGGTACCGCTCACCGAGCTGCACAGCCGGCTTGCCTACGCCGGGGAGCGGCGCCTCGCCGAGACCGCGGCCGACCTGCTCGCGGACTCCGCATGAGTGACCTGCGCCGAAGAAGCGCCAGATGACGGCGAGCGCCACGGGGACACCCCCGGCGGCGCGACCCCCGTCACCCGGACGCCGCCCCCGCCAGGATGCCCGCCCCCGGCCGGCAGCGCGGGCGGCCCTCGCCGCCGCGGCGGCCCTGATGGTGCTGCTGCCCCTCGCCGTCGTCGGCACCGTCCCGGCGACCGCGGCCGGCGGGGTACAGGTCGAAGTCCTCGGCCAGTCGCCGGCCATCGGCACCACCAGGTCGACGCTGCAGGTGACCGGGACCGTGTCCAACTCCGGTAGTCAGGTGCTGCGCGACATCGCGGTGCGGCTGCGGCTGTCCGACACCCGGCTCGGCAGCCGCTCCGAGCTCGCCGCGGTCATGGCCGGTCAGGTCGCCAGCCGCGACGGGCAGGTGGTGGCCGAGGTGACCCTGCCCGACCTCGGGCCCGGCAGCAGCGCGCCGTTCGACCTCGTCAAGGCCCTCGACCAGGTGCCGGCACTGGACGGGTTCGGGGTCTACGCCCTCGGCGTCGAGGTCGTCGGTGCCCGCGGCAAGGGCACGAAGGAGCCCGGACGGGTCGCCCTCGTCCGGTCGCTGCTGCCCTGGTCGCCACCCACCGTCGGGCTGAGCCCGACGGGCTTCAGCTGGCTGTGGCCGCTCGTCGGCGCACCGGTGCGGCTGGCCAACGGCGTGTTCGCCGACGACTCGCTGGCCGCCAGCCTCGCGCCGGGCGGCCGGCTGGACCGGCTGCTGCAGGCCGGAACCCGGCTCGACCAGGGCGCGGCCGTCACCTGGGCGATCGACCCCGATCTCGTCGAGACCGTCCAGGACATGGCCGACGGCTACCGCGTCGTCGCCGACGGCGGCCGGTCGACCGTCCCCGGCGGCGGCTCCGGGCTGGCCCGGTCCTGGCTCGAGGCGCTGCAGGCAGCCACCGCCGGCGCCCAGGTGCTGCCGCTGCCGTACGCCGACCCCGACGTCGTCGCGATCGTCCGGCACGGCGCGCCGGCGGAGGTCGCGCGGGCCCGCACCGTCGGCGCCGACACGCTGACCCGGCTGCTGCCGGCCGCGAGCCTCGTCCCCGACGTGGCCTGGCCGGTGGCCGGCTACGCCGACCGGGACACGCTCGGGGCGCTGGCCAGGTCCGGCGCCACCGGCGTCGTCCTCGACGGGCGCGCCCTGCCCACCACCATCGACCTCAGCTACACCCCGTCCGGACGGGCCCGCCTGTCCTCGGCGGCCGGTCCGGTGGCCGGGCTGCTGGCCGACCCCGGCCTCGCCACCGAGCTCGCGGCCGCGCCGGCCGAGGGCAGCGGGGTGCTCGCCGGCGAGCGGCTGGTGGCCGAGACCGCCATGATCGCTGCCGAGCTGCCGAGCACCGGGACGGCCCGCACCATCGTCGCGATGCCGCCGCGGCGCTGGAGCCCGTCGCAGTCCTTCCTCGACCAGCTCGTGACCGTCGCCGAGGCGCCCTGGGCTGCGCCGGTGACCCTCCCCGAGCTGGCCGCCGACACCCCGCCGGAGGTCGACCGCGAGCGACTGCGGTACCCGCGCGCCGAGCGGCGCGGCGAGCTGCCGGAGAGCTGGCTGCGGGCGCTGGACACCTACCGGTCCAACGTGTCCCTGTTCGCCGGCATCCTCACCGACAAGACCCGGCTGGTCCCGCGGCTGCAGTCCTCCCACCTGCGGCTCCAGTCGTCGTACTGGCGTGGCCGGGACGGCGCCCGGGTGAACCGCAACGCCCGCGAGCGCGACTACCTCACCGACCTCCGCGGCCGGGTCCGCGTGCAGCCGGGCGACTTCACGTTCGGGAGCAAGTCCGGGAAGATCCCGGTCACCCTCATCAACGAGCTGCGGCAGCCGGTCGACGTGGTGCTCCGGCTCGAGCCGCAGACCCCCCGGCTGCGCCTCGAGAGGGTCGAGGTCCCCCCGCTCGGCCCGAACCAGAAGGTCCAGGTCGAGGTGCCGGCCAGCGCCGTGGCCGGCGGGCTCGTCGTGGTGGAGGCCAGCCTGCGCACCCCGGGGGGAGCGCTCTACGCCCAGCCGGTGGCGCTGCGGGTGCGCGTCACCGAGATCGGCACCGTGGCCCTCGTCATCACCATCGGCGCGGCGGTCGTGCTCTTCCTGGCCGCCGGGGTGCGGGTCCTGCGGCGGGTCCGACGCCGCGACCCCGACGCGGCCGACGACCCCGACGACCCCGACCCGGAGTCCGCCGAGGAGCCTGCGGACGTGACGGCATGAGCTGGTGACGGCCCGATGACCACCCCGTCCGGACAGCCGGCCGACGCGTCCCCGGACCCGATCGAGCAGGCCGACCCGGCGCCGGCGGGATCGCTGCTGCGCGCCTCGTCGGTGATGGCCGCCGGGACGGTCGCGTCCCGCGCGCTGGGCTTCGTGCGGGCGGCCGTCCTGGCTGCCGCCATCGGCACCGCCCTGACCGGCGACACGTTCCAGGTCGCCAACACGGTGCCCAACATCATCTACATCCTGCTGGCCGGCGGCGTCCTCAACGCCGTGTTCGTGCCGCAGCTGGTCCGCGCGATGCGCGGCGGCGAGGAGCAGGCCCAGGAGTACACGGACCGGCTGCTGACCCTGGCCGTCCTGGTGCTCGCCGGCATCACCCTGGTCGCGACGCTCGCGGCGCCACTGGTGGTGGGTCTCTACACCGTGATGGCCGAGCCGGCCGCGGCGGACGCGCACGTGACCGCGCTGCTCGCCTACTGGTGCCTGCCGCAGATCTTCTTCTACGGCGTCTACACCATGCTCAGCCAGGTCCTCAACGCCCGCGGCAGCTTCGGCCCCATGATGTGGGCGCCGGTGCTCAACAACATCATCGCGATCGTCAGCGGGCTGGTCTTCATCGCGGCGTTCGAGATCGACGTCGACGACCCGACGTCGCTCGGTACCGGGGCGGTCACGCTGCTGGCGGGCGGAGCGACCCTGGGCGTCGCCGCGCAGGCCTTGGTCCTGCTGCCGGTGCTGCGACGCAGCGGGTTCCGGTTCCGCCCCCGGCTCGACCCCCGGGGAGTGGGCCTGCGGCGGGCCGGCGATCTGGCCCGCTGGACCCTGCTGTTCGTGCTGGTCAACCAGGTCGCCTACGCGGTGATCGTGAACCTCGGCGTGGCCACCAGCACGTCAGCGAAGGCGGCCGGGCTGACGACCGGCGTCGGCCTGCTCGCCTACTCCAACGCCTACCTCATCTTCGTCCTGCCGCACTCGATCATCACGGTGTCGGTCATGACCGGCGTCCTGCCCCGCATGAGCCGGGAGGCGTCGGCCCGCGACCTCGCCGCCGTCCGCGCCTCGCTGTCGGAGGCGTGGCGGCTGACCGGCGTCGGCACCGTGGTCGCGGCCGCAGGACTCGTGGCACTGGGTCCTCAGCTGACGGGGATCCTCTTCGACAACCCCCAGGTCACCACCGCCGGCGCCCGCTACATCGGGGTGGTCGCGGCAGCGTTCGCCCTGGGCCTGCCCGCCTTCTCCGCGCAGTACGTCGCCCTGCGGGGCTTCTACGCCTTCGAGGACACCAGGACGCCGTTCCTCCTCCAGGTCGCCATCGCCGCCACGAACGTGGCGCTGGCGCTCGCGGCCTACGCCGTCCTCGACGTGCGGTGGCGGATGGCCGGCGTCGCCCTGGCGTACTCGCTCACCTACGTCGGCGGGCTGGCGCTGTCGACGTCGCTGCTGCGGCGCCGCACCGGCGGACTCGACGGCCAGGCGGTGCTGCGGCACTACGTCCGGCTGGTGGTCGCCGCGGTGCCGGCCGCGGCGCTCGGCTGGGTGGCCTCGTGGGTGGTCGGACGGCTCGTGGGCGACGGCCTCCTCGGATCCCTGGCCGCGCTGGCGGCGGGCGGGCTGGTGCTGCTGGTCTGCTACGTCCTGCTGGCCCGGGCGATGCGGGTCCGCGAGCTCACCGAGCTCCTCGGCCGGGTCCGCGGCCGAGCGGCGACCTGACGCACCGCCGACACCGGCCCACGACCTGGGCAGCTGACGCGCCGGCCTCAAGCCCGGCGCCGGACCGGCCGATGTGCTCACCATGCAGGCTGCCGTGCGACGCGTCCTCCGCGCCGTCCCGCCCGTCCCGACGTCCGAGCGCGACCGGGGCGACATCGTCCTGGGCTGGCTCACCCGCCTGACGGTGGTGTTCGCCGTCGTCGGCCTGGCACTGTTCGAGGCCCTCTCGATCGGCACCACCACGGCCAGCGTCGCCGACCAGGGTTCCTACGCCGCCCAGGAGGCGTCCGCCACCTGGGACCAGACGAAGAACGCGCAGTCGGCCTACGAGGCCGCCGTCACCGCCGCCGCCGACCAGAACGCCGAGAACGTGGTCTCGACCAAGGGCTTCCTCATCGACCCCGACGGGACCGTCCACCTGGTCATCAGCCGCGACGCCAAGACCCTGCTGCTCTACCGGTGGCACCGCACGGCCGGCTGGGCGCACATCAGCCGCACGGCCCAGGGCCGCAGCGTCGAGAGCTGACGCCGACGGGCGAGGCCGGCCGGCAGGGCTGCCGGACCCACCGCCGGCGGCAGGACTGACAGCCACGTTCCCGGGGTAGTCGGACCTACGATGGTCCGACCCGCTCGCGCGGGCCCGGGCCACCTGTCCCTGCCGAACGTCAGTCCCGACGGGAGTGCTGTGTCGCCGAACGCCGTCGAGCCGGGCACCAGGCTCGTCGACCGCTACCGCCTCGACAAGCACCTCGGCGAGGCGGGCGGCACGGCGTACTGGCGCGCGCACGACGAGCTGCTGGACCGCTCGGTCGGCGTCTGCCTGCTCAGCGCCGACGACAGCCAGGCCGAGCGGGTCCTCGGCGCCGCCCGCCGCGCGGCCGCCGTCACCGACCCCCGGTTCCTGCGGGTGCTCGACGCCAGCGAGGTCGAGGGACCCCTCGGCAGCGTCGTGTACGTCGTCAACGAGTGGGTCCGCGCCACCAACCTCACCGACCTGCTGGCCGACGGCCCGCTCCCGAACGCCGAGGCACGCGACCTGGTCCGTGAGATCGCCGACGCTCTCGACTCCGCGCACCGCGACGGGCTCGCGCACCTCTGCCTGCAACCCGAGCACGTCCTGCGCACCAGCCACGGCCAGGTCAAGATCGTCGGGCTGGCCGTCGAGGCTGCCGTCCGCGGCATCGAGGCCACCGACGAGACCGACGCCGCCCACCGTGACACGCAGGGCGTCGCCGCGGTGGGCTACGCCGCCCTCACCGCGCGGTGGCCCGGTCCGGAGTCGACCGGGCTCGCCGCCGCCCCGCACGACGGCGACGCCCTCTGCAGCCCGCGGCAGGTGCGCGCCGGCATCCCGCACGACATCGACCAGCTGGTCAGCCGCGCCCTCGACGTCCCCGGGACGGCCGGCCCGGCGGTCCGCACCCCCGCGGCGCTGGCGGCCGCCCTCGGCGACGCGCACGTCACGACCCGGGTCCCGGCGGTCCGACCGCCGGCAGGCAGCAGCGACTCGTTCCCGCCCGGCCGGCTGGCGCCGTACGACGACCAGGGCCGCCGCCGTCCCGGCCGCACCACCGTGCTCGCGTGGGGCGCGGTGGCCCTCGTGCTGTGCGTCGGTCTGGCCCTCGCGCTCGGCCAGGTGATCACCGGGCTGGGCGGCGAGGACAGCGCCGACGCCACGACCCCGGACAGCACCAGCTCGCCGTCCGGCCCGGCGGCCGCGACGGGTGACCCGGTGACGGTCCAGGCAGTGTCGACGCTGGACCCGCCCCCGGACGGCAACGGCGACGAGAACGGCTACGCCGCGCAGCGGGCCGTCGACGGCAAGACCTCCACCGCGTGGACGACCAAGTCCTACAACGAGCAGTTCGGGCCGGGCGGCCTCAAGGACGGCGTCGGTCTCGTCCTCGACCTCGGCGAGCCCACTCCCCTCGGCTCGGTCACCGTGCGGACCGTCGGTGCCACCGACCTCGAGATCCGGACCGCGGACCGGGAGGGCGCCGCCCTCGACGACTACGACCTGATGGCGACGGCGTCCGACGTCGACCGGCGTGCGGTGCTCCGCCCGCAGGACGACGTGACCGCCCGCTACGTGCTCGTCTGGCTCACGTCGCTGCCCGCCGACGGCAAGGGCTACCGCGGCCAGGTCCAGGAAGTCACCATCACCCGCTGACCCGGCTCCGCGGCGCGCTTCATCCGGCGGGCGGACCTGTCGACCTACGCTGGGTGGGCCCGGCACCGGGCCGGGCGGCGAGGTGGGTCGAGTGCACGACGGCAGCGACGGCGGGCGCAGCGACGCCGAGCTCCTGCAGGCGCACGCCGAGGGGGACCCGGACGCGTTCGGCGAGCTGGTCGGCCGGCACCGGGACCGGCTGTGGGCCGTCGCGCTGCGCACCCTGGGCCACCACGAGGAGGCCGCCGACGCCCTCCAGGACGCCCTGCTCTCCGCGTTCCGGGCCGGCCGGGGGACCTCGGCCTGGCGTGGCGACTCCGCGGTCACGACCTGGCTGCACCGCATCGTGGTCAACGCCTGCCTGGACCGGGTCCGGCGGCGGGCCGCCCGGCCGGCCGATCCGCTGCCCGAGCACGACAGCCTCCAGGTCGCCGACCGGCGGGACGAGGTGGCCGCCCGCACCACGGCCCTCGACGTCACTGCTGCGCTGGCCACCCTGCCGGTCGAGCAGCGCGGTGCCCTGGTCCTCGTCGACATGTACGGCTGGTCGGTCGAGGACGCCGCGCAGGCGCTGGACTGCCCGGTCGGGACCGTCAAGAGCCGCTGCGCCCGCGGTCGGGCGAAGCTGCTGCCGCTGCTGACGCAACGGAACCGCGAGACCGGCCCCGACGTCCCACCGAGGACGGCAGCGGGGAGCCCCGGCTCCCCGGCCGCACCACTGCCCGCAGCACCCGACACCCCGGACGGAGGTCAGCGATGAGCGAGCAGCCCGACTCGCGGCACCTGGACGCCGATGCGCTGGCCGACCTCCAGGAAGGGCTGCTCGACGGCGACGGCGAGGCCACCGCCAGGCGGCACCTGGAGGCCTGCGCGGACTGCCGTGCCGACCTCGCCTCGCTCACCGACCTCCCCGCGCTGCTCGCCGCCGCCGGCGACGTGGGGCCGATGCCCGAGCTGGTGGCTGCCCGCCTGGACCGCGCGCTGGCGGCCGAGGCGGTCCGCCCCGACGTACCGACGGCGACCCGGACCATCACGCCGGAGCTGTCCGCGGCACGCGGCCCGGTGCGCGGGATGCGCCTGCTGCAGGCGGCCGCGGCCGTCGTCCTCGTCCTGGGCGCCGGGGCGATCGGGATCTCGGCACTCCCGCACGGGGGCGGCGGGAACAGCACCAGTGCCGGCAGCAGCGGTGCCGCGGACTCTGCCGGCGGGAGCGCAGCGGCCGAGTCAGCCAGCGCACCGGTCACCGCGAGCGGCCGCAACTGGACCACGGGCACGCTCACGGCGGCGGCACCGTTGCTCGCGGCGGGCACCTACGGACCCGCGTTCACGCAGCTCGACCGGAAGGCGGCGGCCCGCGACGACGCCGGTGGCGCGACCCCGTCGCCGTCCGTCGGGACGCTGAGCGGCGCGCCGAGCATCCCGCCAGAAGCGGCCGCGGCGGGGCCGGCCTCCCGGCTGGCCGACCCGGCGGCCCTGCAGGCGTGCGTCGTCACCCTCGCCGACGGGGGACCCGTGGTGCAGCCGCTCGCGGTCGACCTCGCGACCTACGAGGGCAAGCCGGCGGCCGTCCTCGTGTTCCCGGCGGCGGACGACCGGGCAGCCCTGGACGTGTACGTCGTGGCCCCGGACTGCCCCACCGGGCTGTTCCTCGACTTCCTCCGCGTGCCACGGTCCTGAGGCCGCCGGTCGGGGAATGCCCGCCCCCTAGGATCGGTTGACGAGCATGACTGCCCGGCCGCCCAGGGACGGACCGGGCGGACCCGTCACGGAAGGCGCAGGACCGCAGTGGACGACGTACGCAACGTGATCATCATCGGCTCCGGGCCGGCCGGCTACACCGCCGCGATCTACGCCGCCCGGGCGAACCTGTCCCCCCTCGTCTTCGAGGGCTCGGTCACGGCCGGCGGCGCGCTCATGAACACGACCGACGTCGAGAACTACCCGGGCTTCCCCGAGGGCGTCATGGGTCCCGATCTCATGGACCACCTGCGCAAGCAGGCCGAGCGCTTCGGCGCCGAGCTCGTCACCGACGACGTCACGGCCGTCGACCTCACCGGCGAGGTGAAGGTCGTGACCGACGGCAGCGGCGGCGAGCACCGCGCCCGGGCGGTCGTCATCGCCACCGGCAGCGGCTACCGCGAGATCGGCCTGCCCAACGAGAAGCGGCTCTCCGGGCACGGCGTCTCCTGGTGCGCGACCTGCGACGGCTTCTTCTTCCGTGACCAGGACATCGTCGTGGTCGGCGGGGGCGACACCGCGATGGAGGAGGCCACCTTCCTCACCCGCTTCGCCCGCAGCGTGACGGTCGTGCACCGCCGCGACACCTTGCGCGCTTCCAAGATCATGCAGGAGCGCGCGTTCGCCAACGACAAGATCCGGTTCCGGTGGAACAGCGAGGTCGTCGACGTCCACGGCGAGACCAAGGTCGACGGCGTGACCGTGCGCGACCTGACCACCGGCGAGGAGACCCGGCTCGACGTCACCGGCTTCTTCGTCGCGATCGGGCACGACCCGCGCAGCGAGCTCTTCCAGGGCCAGGTGCACCGCGACGAGGAGGGCTACCTGCTCGTCGACGCCCCCTCGACGCGCACCAACCTGGTCGGTGTCTTCGCGTGCGGCGACGTGGTCGACCACAGCTACCGCCAGGCGATCACCGCGGCCGGCACGGGCTGCGCCGCCGCCCTGGACGCCGAGCGCTACCTCGCCGCCCTCGACGACGCCGGGAGCGGCGCGGCCCAGGTCGCAACCGCCGGCGTGACCGTCTGAGCACGCCCCCGACCTACCCGCATCGCCAGCACGATCTGCACGACCTGCCTCACCAGCACCACCGACACCGCCCGAGGACCACGAGAGGAGCTCCTGTGGGAGCCAAGACCGTCACCGACGAGACCTTCATCGCCGAGGTGCTGCAGAACGACAAGCCCGTGCTCGTCGACTTCTGGGCCGAGTGGTGCGGGCCGTGCCGCCAGGTGTCCCCGATCCTCGAGGAGATCGCCGGCGAGCACGCCGACAAGATCGAGATCGTGAAGCTGAACGTCGACGAGAACCCGCGCACGGCCGCCGACTACGGCGTCGTGTCGATCCCGACCATGAACGTCTACCAGGGCGGGCAGGTCGTGAAGTCCATCGTCGGCGCCAAGCCGAAGGCCATGCTGCTCAAGGACCTCGCCGAGTTCATCTGAGTGCCTCGGCCGCGGCGCCGCAGCCCCTCCGGGCGGCGGCGCCGTGCCGTGTCCGGAGCCGGTCGACGGCCGCCGCGGATGGCGCTGCCCGCGGCAGTCCTCGGGCCGGTCGGGCGAGACGGGGTGTCCGGACCGCGGGTACGCTTCCTGACCTCCGGCCGTTCCATCCGCCCGCCGAGCCCGTAGGAGCGCCCGCCTCATGCCCTCCGACCGCCCGCCCGTCGACCACGACCGTGCCGGCAGCACTCCGGCGTACCGGCGCGGCGACAACGGCCCCGCCGTCGCGGAGATCCGGTCCAAGCTCGGCGTGCTCGGGCTGCTCGCCGAGGGTGAGGGCGCCGAGCTGCTCGACCCACAGGGTGCCCTGTTCGACGAGTCGACCGACCGCGCCGTGCGGGCTTTCCAGCAGGCCCGCGGCATCTCGGTCGACGGCGTCGTCGGTGCCCGCACGTATCTCGCCCTCGACGAGGCCCGGTGGCGACTGGGCGACCGGATCCTGTTCTTCGTGCCCGCCCGGTTGATGGCCGGCGACGACGTCGCGACTCTGCAGCAGCGGCTGCTCGACATGGGCTTCGACTGCGGCCGGGTCGACGGCCTGTTCGGCGTCGAGACCGAGCAGGCGCTGCGGGAGTTCCAGCGCAACATCGGCGTCGGCGCCGACGGCACCTGCGGACCGGCGACGTTCAAGGCGCTCACCCAGCTGTCCCGCACGGTGGTGGGCGGCAGCCCGCACGCCATGCGTGACTCCGAGGCCATCACCCGGGCCGGCCCCGCCCTGGCCGGCAAGCTCGTCATCATCGACCCGGCTCGCGGCGACGAGCCCGGCCCCGCCGGCCACGACCTCGTCTACGACATCGCCAGCCGCCTCGAGGGCCGGCTCAGTGCCACCGGGGCGTCGGCGTTCCTGACCCGCGGGCCCGACAGCTCGGCGCACGACGGGCCCAGCGAGGAGGACCAGGCGAGCTTCGCCAACGCCGCCGGCGCCGACCTGCTGCTGTCCCTGCACGTCAACCGGCACCCGAACCCCGCGGCCTCCGGGGTCGCGACCTACTACTACGGCAACGACCAGTACGGCCACCGCTCCGCGGTCGGCGAGCGGCTCGCCGACCTCGTGCAGCGCGAGATCTGCGCCCGGACCGACCTGGTGGACTGCCGGGTGCACCCCAAGACCTGGGACGTGCTGCGCAGGACCCGGATGCCCGCGGTCCGGGTCGAGGTGGGCTACCTGTCCCACCCGGGGGATGCCGCACGGCTGGCCGACCCGGCCTTCCGGGACGCGCTCGCGGAGGCGATCGGTGCCGCGGTGCAGCGCCTCTACCTGGCACCGGAGGACGACGCCGTCACCGGCGTGCTGCGCATCCCCGAGTGGCTGCGGGCCTGACCGCCGCCGCCACGCCGGCCGGAACGCGGGCAGCTGTACCGGCCGGAACGCCGGCCACTACACCGGCCGGAACGCCGGCCACTACACCGGCCGGAACGCCGGCTCTGGGTTCATCGAGCCGAGCAGCCGCTCCAGCGCGACCTCGACGTCCTCCCGCCACGACAGCGCGTTGCGCAGCTCCAGCCGCAGCCGGGGGAACAGGTGGTGCGGCCGGACGGTCTTGAACCCGACGGCGAGCAGGAAGTCGGCCGGGACCACGCAACCGCCGATCGGCAGCTCGGAGCCGTCCCGCGGCGTCGCCCGGCCGAAGGCCTCGATCGCCCGGATGCCCCGGCGGCTCAGGTCCTTGGCCGCGGTCTGCACCAGCATCCGCCCGAGACCGGCGCCGGCGAACTCCGGCAGCAACCGCGCCGTCATCAGCAGGACGGCGTCGGCGGACACCGGGGAGGTCGGGAACGCCAGACTGCGCGGGACGTGCGCGGGCGGGGCGTAGGTGAGGTAGCCGGCCGCCAAGGAGTCGACGTAGGCGATCTTGCCGCAGGAACCCCACTCGAGCAGGGTCGCCGACAGCCACGCCTCCTTCTCGAGCTCGACGTCACCGGCCTCCTCGGCGGCCTGCCGGGCCACCGGGTCGAGCTCCCAGAACACGCAACGACGGCAGCCGGGCGGCAGGTCGGAGAGGTTGTCCAAGGTCAGGCTGGCACAGCGCCGCGACACCCGCGCCTCCGCACGTCGATCCCAGGCGGTCGTCTGGAGGGTAGACCCGGAGCCCCGGATCACGGAAGAGCCCTGGTCGCTCACGTACAGTGATGTCGACTTGTCGCTGTGTCGCTGTGTCGGCGTGTCAGCGTATCGCTGTGTCGGCCAGTTCCCGCGCCCCGACTGTCGACGCCTCGGTACGCCTCCTCACGGCACGACGCACCGAGACCCAACCCCTGGCGCTGGTCGGCATGTCCACATGTCCGCATGTCTGTAGGTCCACAGGTCGACACGGCGACTTCTCGACCGGTCGACACGGCGACTTCTCGACCGGTCGACCCGGCGTCCGAGTTGCACCGGTGTCGTCCCGGTCCCCTGTCGATGCGTCGGTCTGTCGACTCATCGACCTGACGACTTGACCACCTGACGACCTGTCGACGTGTCGACGTGTCGATCTCTTCGCCGGACGGCACAGGTGTCTCCCGCCGGGACGGGTCAGTCCGTGGTGTCGGTGTCCGCCGGCCCGTCGGTGCCCGGCGCCATCAGCCCGACGATCCGCTCGAGGTCGTCGATCGATCCGAACTCGACGACGATCCGGCCCTTGGACCGTCCCAGGTCGACCTTCACCCGGGTCTCGAAGCGCTCGGACAGCCGGTCGGCCAGCACGGCGAGCTTGGGCGCCACCGGCCGCGACCCTCGCCGGGCCGGGACCCGTGCGGGGGCGTCGCCGCCGAGGGAGACGATCTCCTCGACCGAGCGGACCGAGAGCCCCTCGGCCACGATCCGCTGGGCCAGCCGCTCCTGGCCCGCCGCCTCCTCGAGCCCCAGCAGGGCCCGCGCGTGCCCGGCCGAGAGCACGCCGGCCGCGACCCGGCGCTGCACCGGGGGTGGCAGCTTGAGCAGCCGCAGGGTGTTCGAGATCTGCGGGCGGGACCGGCCGATCCGGCCGGCCAGCTCGTCGTGCGTACAGCCGAAGTCCTGCAGCAGCTGGTCGTACGCCGCCGCTTCCTCCAGCGGGTTCAGCTGGGAGCGGTGCAGGTTCTCCAGCAGGGCGTCGCGGAGCATGACGTCGTCGCCGGTCGACCGCACGATGGCGGGGATCGACGTGAAACCGGCCTCGCGCGCCGCCCGCCAGCGCCGCTCCCCCATGATGAGCTCGTAGCGTTCGCCGTCCGGCTCGCCGCCGACCGGCCGCACCACGATCGGCTGCAGGAGTCCGACCTCGCGCAGCGAGTGGACCAGCTCGGCGAGCGCCTCCTCCTCGAACACCTCGCGCGGCTGGCGCGGGTTGGGCGTGATCGCGTCCAGCGGGATCTCGGCGAAGTGCGCGCCGGCGACGGCTGCGGGCTCGCCGGCGACGGAGGTCGCCGTGGTCGCCGGGTCGGCCGGCCGGGGAGCGCCCGTGGCCGTGGCCGGCGGCTCGCCGCTCGTCCGGCCGGGGATGAGGACGTCCACCGGCGACGGACCGGCCGGTGCCGTCGCGCCGTCCTTGCTCGGGGCCGTGGGGATCAGGGCGCCGAGCCCTCGGCCCAGCCCTCGTCGACGGTCGCTCACTGCTCGTCCTCCGTTCCGGGCCGCGGGCCTCGAGGTTCGGCCCGCAGGGCCATCTCGCGCGCCGCCTCGAGGTAGGACAGCGCGCCGGTCGAGCCGGGGTCGTACGTCATCACGGTCTGGCCGTAGCTGGGCGCCTCCGAGATCCGCACCGAACGCGGGATCGTCGTGCGCAGCACGGTGTCCGGGAAGTGCGTGCGGACCTCGTCGGCGACCTGGGCCGCCAGCCGGGTCCGCGCGTCGTACATCGTGAGAAGCACCGTCGACACGTGCAGGCCCGGGTTGAGATGTGCCTTCACCAGCTCGACGTTCTTCAGCAGCTGCCCGACGCCCTCCAGCGCGTAGTACTCGCACTGGATCGGGATGAGGACCTCGGGCGCTGCGACCAGGGCGTTGACGGTGAGCAGCCCCAGGCTCGGCGGGCAGTCGATCAGGACGTAGTCCAGGCGGGGCCGGTCCGAGCCCTCGGCGTGCTCGGAGAACGCATCGAGCGCCCGCTGGAGCCGGGTCTCCCGGGCCACCAGGGACACCAGCTCGATCTCGGCGCCGGCCAGGTCGATGGTCGCCGGCACGCAGAACAAGCCGTCGATGCCCTCCACCGGCGCGATCACCTCGTGCAGGGGCCGGCCCTCGATGAGCACGTCGTAGACCGACGGCACGTCGGCGTGGTGGTCGACGCCCAGGGCGGTGGACGCATTGCCCTGCGGGTCCAGGTCGACGACCAGCACCTCGAGCCCCTGCAGCGCCAGGGCGGCGGCGATGTTGACGGTGGTGGTGGTCTTGCCGACGCCACCCTTCTGGTTGGCCACGGTGAGCACCCTGGTGTGCGCCGGCTCGGGCAGCGGGTCGCCGACCCGGCCGGCCAGGACGCGCAGGGCCGTCTCGGCGGCCCGGGCGATCGGCGTGTCCTCCGCACCCTCCGACAGGTCGGGGGCGGACTCGGTCGCCAACGGCTCGGTCACGGCCAGCTCCTTCGCGGTGGGGGTCCCACTCGTCGTCAGCGGGCTGACGGTGGGTGGTGGGGCGGGTGGAGCAGGGAGGTCGTCCAGGGGCGGCAGGTCATTCTCCGGCGATGCCGCGATCCGCCGGCCGAACGACGCGAGCACCGAGCTCATCGGAGCCTCGAGCATCCGACCGGCTTCGGTGCTGTCCAGGGGGTCGTCGTCGGTCGGGTGCGGTCCAGTCGACGCGCCGGACCCGTCGGACCGGCTCGCCGGGGTACCGGTTCCACGTGAAACATGGGGCGGTCCCGCCGCCGGCTCCGTTTCACGTGAAACATCGGGCAGCGCAGTCCGGGCTCCGGCGCGCGGCACCGGGGGCACGGTGTCGAGACCGGAATCACCGCCGGAACGTTGCGGCGCCGGCCACCCCAGGCCCGTGCTCGCCCGGTCGCCCCGATCGGTGGGCCAGCCCAGTCCGGTCGACCGCATCACACCTGCTTTCACGAGGGGGGTCCCCAGGACCGGCAGGCACCAGGCCCCGGCCCGGTGGGGCAGACCGACCCTATGCCGTGCGACGGGTCGGTCGGAAGTTCAGTCCCGACCGGCGGCCCGAGTGAGCCGCACCAGCCGCACCGGCGGGTCGACGACTCCCGCGCCCACCTCCTCGACCGACGCCGACACGACACCCAGGGCGGCCAGGGACGGGGTCGCGGCGGTCAGCTCGGCCTCGGCCCGGTCGCCCTTGAGAGCGAGCAGGCTGCCGCCCGGGGCGACCAGCGGCAGGCACCAGCGCGCCAGCTTCTCCAGCGGTGCGACCGCGCGCGCGGTGACCGTCGAGGCGGTCCAGCGCCCGTGCATCTCCTCGGCCCGGCCCCGGACCACCTCGACGTTCGTCAGTCCCAGCCGCTCCACGACCTCGCCCAGGAAGGTGACCCGGCGCAGCAGCGGCTCGACCAGTCGCACCGTGAGATCCGGCCGAGCCAGGGCCATCGGGATTCCTGGTAGCCCGGCACCGGAGCCCACGTCGACGACCAGCCCGGCCGGTGGGCAGGCCTGCACGACGACGGCGCTGTTGAGCAGGTGCCGCTCCCAGATCCGGTCCGCCTCCCGCGGACCGATCAGCCCTCGGACGACGCCGTCCGTTCCCAGCAGGCGCGCGAACTCGGCTGCGCGGTCCAGCTCGGAGCCGAAGACAGCGCTCGCTGTTTCACGTGAAACATCCATCCGGCAATCCCTCCGGCAGTACCGTCCGACCGGGGTGCGGCCGGAGGGTCAGGCCGGCAGGACGACGACCCGTCGGTGCGGCTCCTCGCCCTCGGACTCGCTGCGCAGCCCGGCGGCAGCGACCGCGTCGTGCACGACCTTGCGCTCGAACGGCGACATCGGCTCGAGCCGGACCTGCTCGCCCGACGCGCGGACGGCGTCGGCCGTGGCGCGACCGAGCTCGGTGAGGACGGCCTTGCGGCCGGCCCGGTAGCCCCCCACGTCGAGCATCAGTCGGCTGCGGTTGCCGGTCTGGGCGTGCACGGCGAGCCTGGTCAGCTCCTGGAGCGCCTCCAGGACGGCTCCGTGGCGACCGACGAGGTGGTCGAGGTCGCCACCGACCACGGACACCAAGGCACGGTCCCGCTCGACGTCCATGTCGATGTCACCGTCGACGTCGGCGATGTCCAGCAGGTCCTCGAGGTAGTCGGCCGCGATCTCGCCCTCCTTCTCGAGCTCGCCCGGCGTGATGCTCGACCGCCGGCCGGCCGGCCGGTCCGAGGACCCGGCACCGTCGGGCTCACCGGGCCGTCACCGGGCTCGTCGTGATCGCCGGGCTCGTCGTCGGTGCCGACGGTGGTGTCCTCGGTGCGGTCGTCGGCCGCCCCGGCCGAGGGATCCACCGGGCTGGTGGCACCGGACTCGTCGGTCGTGGGATCGGCGCTGTCATCGCCGGTGCGGGGCGCGGGTGCGGTGGTCATCGCGGGTCCTCCGGTGGGTCGAACGGTCGTGCGGCCGGTGACGGCCAGGTCGTGGAGAGGGCGGCGTCGCGCCCTCGTCAGCGCTTCTTCTTGCGCTTGGGCTGCTGGCGCTGGCCGCCGGGACGGTTGTCGTCCGGGGCCGCGGCGTCGTCGGGGGGCCCGGCGCCGCCGTCGGCCTCGAGGGTGGCCACCGCGGTCGACCTGCGGTGCGCCTCCTTGGCGGCCTTGCGGCGGGCCAGCGCCTCGGCCGCCGGCGAGCCGGGCGCCGGGTTGCGGCGGATCACGTAGAACTGCTGGCCCATCGACCAGACGTTGGTGGTCAGCCAGTAGAGCAGGACGCCGATCGGGAAGTTGACACCGGAGACGGCGAAGACCAGCGGGAAGACGTAGAGCAGGATCTTCTGCTGCTGGGCGAACGGGTTGTTCATCGCGTCGGCCGGCATGTTCTTGCTCATCAGCTGCTTCTGCGTCGTGAACGTCGTCGCCGACATGAGCACGATGAGGACGGCCGTGAGGATCTGCACCGACAGCGTCTCGGCACCGATGAACTTGTCCGAGATGCTCGCCCCGAACAGCTGCGCGTCATGCGCCTGCACGGCCAGCTTCTCGGTGAGGAAGCCCTTCTCCTTCGGCGGGTTCTTCCCGATCCCGTTGAGGACGTGGAAGAGCGCGAAGAAGATGGGCGCCTGCAGGATGATCGGCAGGCACGAGGCCAGCGGGTTGGTCCCGTTGTCCTTGTACAGCTTCATCATCTCTTGCTGCTGCTTCTGGCGGGACTCGGGATCGGTCTTGCCCTTGTACTTGGCCTGGAGCTTCTTGATCTCCGGCTGCAGCAGCTGCAGGCCCCGCTGGGCGTTGATCTGCTTGACGAACAGCGGGATGAGCAGGATCCGGATCACGATGACCAGGCCGACGATCGACAGCGACCAGGTGGCGCCGCTGCCAGCCCCAAGCCCGATCGTCTTGAACAAGGTGTGGAACGCCACCATGATGAAGGTGACGGCCGAGTAGAGCGGCTCCAGCAGCTGGGCGACGGGCATCACGGACGAGCTCCCTGGGGGGCGCCGCGGGTGGCGCCAGGTCGTCTGGTGGGAACGGGGTCGAGGCCGCCCGGGTTCCACGGGTGGCAGCGGAGCAGCCGGCGGGCAGCCAGCCAGAGGCCGACCACCGGCCCGCGGGTGGTGAGCGCCTCCACGGCGTAGGCCGAGCAGGACGGGTAGAACCGGCAGCGCGGGCCCAGCAGCGGGGAGACGACCAGCTGGTAGACGCGGATCGGGAGCACCAGCACCCACGCCACCGCGCGGCTCACCGGGTTCATCGCGGCCCGGCCGCGGGTGCAGACGGGGGCAGCGCCCGGTCGAGTGCCCGGTCCAGAGCGGCGGCCAGCGCGGGGTACGGCGCGGCAGCGGCCGGCGGCAGGACCCGCACGACGAACCGGCTGCCGGCCGGTAGCCGCTCCAGCCGGTCGCGCAGCAGGTGGCGCAACCGGCGCCGCACCCGGTTGCGGGTCACGGCCGGTCCGACGGTGCGCGGCACGACGAACCCGATCCGCGCCGGGGGAGTCGCCGCGACCTGGTCCGCGCCCATCGCGGCGGTCGGCAGGGCCGCGTGCAGGACGAGCATGTGGTCTGACCGCGTCGCCCGGGACGCCCGCAGGGTCGCGGTGAAGTCGGCGGAGCGGCGCAGCCGGGCTCCGGCCGGAAGCACGTCGGTCAGGCCGAGAGCTTGGTGCGGCCCTTGCCCCGCCGGGCGGAGAGGATCGCCCGGCCCGCCCGGGTCCGCATCCGCAGGCGGAAGCCGTGCGTCTTGGCCCGGCGACGGTTGTTCGGCTGGAACGTGCGCTTGCTCACTCGAGGGCTCCCGGACTGCTGGCTGGTGCTGCTGGCTCTGGCATGGGAGCGGAGCCGAGGCGGCGCCGAGCCCACATGTCACCGCTGGCACAGGAGGTGCCGGTGACGATCTCCACTGGTCGGCCGGGGCGTCCCAGGCGCGGACGCGCGACCGCGCTTGCGCACGGGCACGCCGCAGCGGCTGTCGACGACTCGACCGGGCAACGGTACGGTCGCGCCCTCGCCGCGGTCAAACCGGAGCGGGCCCGTCCGGCCGGGCGGGCCACCTGCCATCGTCCCAGGTCGGCGGCACCGGCGGACGGCGACACGCCGGGACATGTGTCCACCGGGCGGAACTCGAGGCCCCTCGGTTGTGGACAACCGCTTGCTGACGAGGCAGCGGCGGCCCTAGTGTCTCGCGGGTCGCCGGGTGTTCCCCTCCCGTCGCAGCACGGAATTCGGCGCCCAGCCCCTGCGTGCTTCGGGGCAAACCGGGACAACGTGTGTACACAGGTTGTGGACGACGATGTGGACAGACCGGTTCCAGCCGCCCGAGGTGGCACGGATGGGGCCGGCCGGCCGCACCGGGACGCCACGACGAGAAGGGCCTGACAGCGTGCCTGCGCGCGCAGCGGGTCGAACCGTGCGCCGCGGCGCACGCGGGAGGGATTGCGCGTGACCGACGAGACCGGCGCCCGGACGACCCAGCTCGAGGACCAGTCGCCGCTCTCCCCGGCCGACCCCCCCGTGCCCGAGCGTGAGTCGGCGGCCGACTGGGCGCCGGTGTGGTCGCGGGCGCTGGCCGTCCTGGAGCAGACGGTCACCCAGCAGCAGGAACGGGCGCTGGTCCGGCTCAGCCGGCTGGACGGCGTGGTCGGCGAGACCGCGCTCCTCTCGGTCCCGCACCACTACGCCAAGGACGTCATCGAGGCCCGGCTCCGGCAGGTGGTCTCCGCCGTGCTGACCGAGCAGGTCGGACGCGAGCTCCGGCTGGCCGTCGTCGTCGACCCCAGCCTGGACACCGACGGCCCGCCGGCCGCACCCGCCGCGCCGGCCCCGACCGTCGCAGCGGTCCCGTTGTCCGTGGTCCCGGCCGAGGCGGCAACGGCCACCGATCCGCCCGCCCACGACACGCCGGGCACCGGCCGCGAGCCCGGCGCGCGGCAGTCGGAGCCGACCCGCCTCAACCCGCGCTACGTGTTCGAGACGTTCGTCATCGGCTCGAGCAACAGGTTCGCCCACGCTGCGGCGGTCGCGGTGGCCGAGGCGCCGGCCAAGGCGTACAACCCGCTGTTCATCTACGGCGACTCCGGGCTGGGCAAGACCCACCTGCTGCACGCCATCGGGCACTACGGCATGAGCCTGTTCCCGGGCGTGAAGGTGCGCTACGTGAGCTCGGAGGAGTTCACCAACGACTTCATCAACTCGATCCGCGACGGCAAGGCCGACGGCTTCCGCCGGCGCTACCGCGACGTGGACATCCTCCTGGTCGACGACATCCAGTTCCTGGAGAACAAGGAGCAGACGCAGGAGGAGTTCTTCCACACGTTCAACACGTTGCACAACGCGAACAAGCAGATCGTCATCTCCTCCGACCGGCCCCCCCAGCAGCTGGTGACCCTGGAGGACCGCCTGCGCAACCGGTTCCACTGGGGCCTCATCACCGACGTGCAGCCGCCCGAGCTCGAGACCCGCATCGCCATCCTGCGCAAGAAGGCCGCACAGGAGCGGTTGGCGGCGCCGCCCGAGGTGCTCGAGTTCATCGCCAGCAAGATCTCGACCAACATCCGCGAGCTCGAGGGCGCGCTGATCCGGGTCACGGCGTTCGCCAGCCTCAACCGGCAGGGCGTCGACCTGGCCCTCGCCGAGATCGTGCTCAAGGACCTCATCCCCGACCACACCCAGCCCGAGATCACCGCCGCCACGATCATGGCCCAGACCGCGGCGTACTTCGGCCAGTCCATGGAGGACCTGTGCGGCTCCTCCCGCTCCCGGGTCCTGGTCACCGCCCGGCAGATCGCCATGTACCTCTGCCGTGAGCTCACCGACCTGTCGCTGCCCAAGATCGGCCAGCAGTTCGGCGGCCGCGACCACACGACGGTCATGCACGCGGACAAGAAGATCCGCCACCTGATGGCCGAGCGCCGCAGCGTCTACAACCAGGTCACCGAGCTGACCAACCGGATCAAGTCCCAGTCCCGGGCGGTCTGACGTGCCGGTCGCCGGCCCCCGGCACGCCCCGCCGGCTCGCGTCAACACCATGGGGACAACCCTGTGGACAGACGCCTCCGGGGGCGGCGCCCGGCTGTGGACGACGGCGGACGCCGACCGTCGTGCACAGGGCACGGGGGGTCGTACCCAGGCACGTACCCCGAGTGTCCCCACCCCCTCGTACCGTCTGACCTGCGACGATGGTCGATCTCCACAGTGTTCACCACCCCTGGTAAGACCACGACAGTTACCTAGGGAGTTGGATCAGCACACCATCACAAGGACCGGTGGGTCCGTGGACAACCGTTCCGGCGCAGTCGACGACTGGCCGGTCGAGAAGGTCGGAGGTGCTCGGTGAGGTTCCGGGTGGAACGCGACGTCCTGGCGGACGCGGTGGCGTGGGCCGCCCGCAGCCTGCCGGCCCGGCCGCCGGTGCCGGTGCTGGCCGGCCTGATGCTGGACGCCGCCGACGGTCGGCTGGTCCTGTCGAGCTTCGACTACGAGGTCTCGGCCCGGGTCGAGGTGCCGGCCGAGGTCACCGAGGCGGGGGTGGCACTGGTCAGCGGCCGCCTGCTCGCCGACATCTCCCGCAGCCTGCCGTCCCGACCGGTCGACGTCGCCACCGACGGCTCCAAGGTGGTCGTGACCTGCGGCTCCTCCCGGTTCACCCTGCTCACCCTCCCTGTCGAGGACTACCCGGCCCTGCCCGAGATGCCCGGCGCGTCCGGCTCGCTGCACGGCGACGCGTTCGCCACCGCGGTCGGTCAGGTCTCCATCGCCGCCGGGCGCGACGACACGCTCCCGGTCCTCACCGGCGTCCGGCTCGAGATCGAGGGCTCCACGATCACGATGGCCGCCACCGACCGCTACCGGCTGGCGGTCCGCGAGCTGGCCTGGTCACCCGAGCAGACCGGTCTCGAGGCGATCGCACTGGTGCCGGCCCGGACCCTGGCCGACACCGCCAAGGCGCTGGTCCACGCCGAGAAGGTGACCGTCGCCCTCGCGACGCCCGGAGCCGGCGAGGGCCTGGTCGGGTTCGAGGGTTCCGGGCGCCGCACGACGTCCAGGCTGCTCGACGGCGAGTTCCCGAAGTACAAGTCGCTGCTGCCGGCCGAGTCGGCGAGCGTCGCCACCGTCAGCACGGCCGGCCTGGTCGAGTCGGTGCGCCGGGTCGCGCTGGTCGCCGAGCGCAACACCCCGATCCGGCTCAGCTTCTCGGCCGGCGAGGTCACGCTCGAGGCCGGCACCGGCGACGAGGCGCAGGCGTCGGAGTCGCTGGATGCCACGCTCGACGGCGACGACATCTCGATCGCGTTCAACCCGGCGTACCTGCTCGACGGCCTGGGCGTCCTGGGGGCCGACCATGCCGAGCTGCGGTTCACCGCCGCGACGCGGCCGGCCGTGCTGGCGGGCAAGGACTCCGTCGACTCGACGGCCGGCGACGACTACCGCTACCTGCTGATGCCGGTGCGGCTCTCCGGCTGAGACGTCGCTCGCATCACCGGCCCCCGCTGGGGCAGGCTCGGCAGCAGGACCTCGCGTCGGAAGGCGGCAGCATGGAGATCGGACTCGTCGGGCTCGGCAAGATGGGCGGCAACATGCGCGAGCGCCTGCGCCGCGCGGGCCACACCGTCGTCGGCTACGACCGCAACCAGGACATCAGCGACAGCAAGGACCTGGCCGACATGGTCCAGCAGCTGCCGTCACCCAAGGTCGTCTGGGTGATGGTGCCCGCGGGTGACATCACGCGGCAGACCATCGAGTCGCTCGGCGAGCTCCTCGACAGCGGCGACGTGGTGGTCGACGGCGGAAACTCGCGGTGGACCGACGACAAGGACCACGCCGCGATGCTCGGCGAGCGCGGCATCGGGTTCGTCGACGCCGGCGTCTCCGGCGGCGTCTGGGGCCTCGACAACGGCTACGCCCTGATGGTCGGCGGCGACGCCGAGCACGTCGCGAGGGTGCAGCCGGCGCTCGACGCCCTCAAGCCCGAGGGCGACTCCGGCTTCGTGCACGCCGGCGCCGTCGGTGCCGGTCACTTCGCGAAGATGGTGCACAACGGCATCGAGTACGGCCTCATGCAGGCCTACGCCGAGGGGTACGAGCTGCTCGAGGCCGCGGAGGTCGTCGAGGACGTGCCGGGCGTCATCAAGTCCTGGACCCAGGGCACCGTCATCCGGTCCTGGCTGCTGGACCTGCTCGTGCTCGCTCTCGACGAGGACCCCAAGCTGGCGGAGATCCGCGGCTACGTCGACGACTCCGGCGAGGGCCGCTGGACCATCGAGGAAGCCATCAACCATGCCGTTCCCGCGCCGGTGATGACCGCCGCTCTGTTCGCCCGGTTCGCCTCGCGCCAGGACGACTCGCCCGCCATGAAGGCGGTGGCCGCCCTGCGCAATCAGTTCGGCGGCCACGCGGTCACCAAGGTCGCCAAGGGCGAGGTCGAGAACCCCGCCTAGGTCGTGTCCCTCCACCCCGTCCCGGCGCCGCGGCAGCTGCCGTCGTGAGGATCACGCACCTCTCGCTGCGCGACTTCCGGTCGTACACCGAGGTCGAGCTGCCTCTCGACGCAGGCGTCACCGCACTGGTCGGTCCCAACGGGCAGGGCAAGACCAACCTCGTCGAGGCCGTCAACTACCTCGCGACGCTCGGGTCGCACCGCGTCGCGCAGGACGCGCCGCTGGTGCGGCTGGGTGCGGAACGCGCGGTGGTCCGCGGCCAGGTGGTCCGCGACGACCGGCAGCTGCTCGTCGAGCTGGAGATCACACCGGGGCGGGCCAACCGCGCCCGGGTCAACCGCGCACCGGTACCGCGCCCGCGTGACGTCCTCGGCATCCTGCGCTCGGTGCTGTTCGCGCCCGAGGACCTCGCCCTGGTCAAGGGCGACCCGGCGGAGCGGCGGCGGTTCCTCGACGAGCTGCTGGTCCTCCGGCACCCACGCTTCGCCGGCGTACGCGCCGACTACGACCGCGTCCTCAAGCAGCGCAACGCGCTGCTGCGGTCGGGCGCGGGGCGGCGGGCGGAACAGGTCGACCTGCGCACCCTGGAGGTGTGGGACTCCCACCTCGGCAGCGTCGGCGGCGAGCTCCTGGCGGCGCGGCTGGACCTCGTCGACGCGCTGCGACCACTGGTCGACAAGGCGTACCAGTCGGTGTCCGAGTCGAGCTTCGCGTCGAGCGGTCCAGCCACCATCGACTACCGCAGCTCGCTCTTCGAGCCTCGACGACCGGAGCGAGGGACGAGCGGAGAAGGAGGGCTCGGGCAGGATCGCGACGACGTGCCGCTGGTCGCCGACAAGGACCTGCTCGCGGCCGCGCTGCTCGACCGGATGGCGGCGGAGCGCAAGGCCGAGCTGGAGCGCGGGGTCTCGCTGGTCGGCCCGCACCGCGACGAGCTGCTGCTCAAGCTCGGTCCGCTGCCGGCTCGGGGCTACGCGAGCCACGGAGAGTCCTGGTCGTTCGCGCTGGCCCTGCGGCTGGCGTCGTACGACCTGCTGCGGGCCGAGTCCGACGCCGGCGGCGAGCCGGTCCTCGTGCTCGACGACGTGTTCGCCGAGCTCGACGACCATCGCCGCGACCGGCTCGCCGGGATGGTCGCGGGCGCCGAGCAGGTGCTCGTCACCGCGGCGGTTCCCAGCGACGTGCCCGAGGAGCTCGCCGGTGCACGGGTCGACGTGATGGGCGCCGAGGTACGGCGGGTCCGATGACGCAGCCGCCCGACCCCTCGCCCGCCGCCGGTCCCGGCGACGACCCGCCCACCGACGAGCCCCGCCCGCGTCGCTCCGGGCTCGACGTCGCGCGCGAGGCGCTGGCCGGTGCGCGGACGGAGGCCCGTCGGCTCGGCTTCGCGCCGGGGCGGCCGCTGCCGCCTGCCGACCGCGGTGCCGGCTCCGGCCGCCGCCGGTCGCGGTTCGACGACGACACCCGCAGCGGCGCGCACCCCGACGAGCGCGACCCGCAGCTGCTCGGCCCCACCCTCGACCGGCTGGTGGTCGAACGCGGCTGGGAGACCGACAAGGCGGTCGGTGGCGTCATGGGCCGGTGGCCGGCGATCGTCGGGCCGCAGATCGCGGCGCACGCGGTCCCGCTCTCCTTCGACGACGGCGAGCTGGTGCTCGGCGCCGACTCGACGGCCTGGGCGACCCAGATCCGGCTGCTCGCGCCGACCCTGCTGGCCCGGCTGGCCGAGGACCTCGGTGCCGGGGTCGTCACCACCGTGACGGTCCGCGGGCCCGGCGGGCCGTCGTGGAAGAAGGGCCGGCTGGCGGTCCCCGGCCGGGGTCCGCGGGACACCTACGGCTGAGCGCCGCGGGTGCCCGCCCGCCGCTCCATGATCCACAGTGAATCCATTGGAAGAAGTCCAACAGATCCACTGTGGATCATGGAAACCGGCGGACGGCGGCTGGGGCATTTCCCTCCGTCCGAAGCGGCTGTTGACCTGACCGCGCCTCGGACGGCCGGCAGGTACCGCCGAAGCGGTGATGTCCTGGTTCGTCCCGCCGGCCGCGACTGTCCGCGGCGCCTCAGGGACGTTATCGACCCCCCGGTCGCGTGGGGGGAGCCATCCCCACCCTGGTACGGGCCGGAAAACCGTCCCCAGGGGCCCCTCGTGCCCGGTTCTGAGCAATGGGACAGGCTAGGATGAGCCAGCCCGCGCGGGCGCACCCGCGCCAGCCCCCTGCCGCCGCCTCCGGGCGGCGCATGCGCGTGACGAAAGGTGTTCCGTGACCCAGCCGGCCTCGCCGACCGAGCCCACCACCGCCGCCTCCGTCCCCGACTTCTCGGGCACCTCGGACGCCTCCTACGACGCCACCGACATCCAGGTGCTCGAGGGCCTCGAGGCCGTCCGCAAGCGGCCGGGCATGTACATCGGCTCGACCGGCGAGCGCGGCCTGCACCACCTGGTCTACGAGGTCGTCGACAACTCGGTCGACGAGGCGCTCGCCGGGCACTGCGACCGCATCGAGATCATCCTGCTGGCCGGCGGCGGCGTCCGGGTCATCGACAACGGCCGCGGCATCCCGGTCGACGAGGTGGCCAGCGAGGGCAAGTCGGCGGTCGAGGTCGTCCTCACCGTGCTGCACGCCGGCGGCAAGTTCGGCGGCGGCGGCTACAAGGTGTCCGGCGGCCTGCACGGCGTCGGCGTCTCGGTGGTCAACGCGCTCTCGTCGCGGCTCGAGGTCGAGATCCACCGCGAGGGCTTCGTCTGGACCCAGACGTACGCGGTCGGCGTCCCGCAGGCACCGTTGGCCAAGGGGCCGGCCACCGACCGCACCGGCACCACCATCACCTTCTGGGCCTCCGACGACATCTTCGAGACCACTGACTTCAGCTTCGAGACGCTGTCCAACCGGCTCCGGGAGATGGCCTTCCTCAACCGCGGGCTGACCATCGTGCTGCGCGACGAGCGGCCGGCCGCCACGGAGGAGAAGGAGCACGACGAGGTCGAGGAGACCACCCAGACCGAGGTCGTCTACAAGTACGACGGCGGCCTGGTCGACTACGTCGAGTTCCTCGGTGCCCGCAAGGACCCGGTGCACCGCACCGTGGTGGCCATCGAGGCCGAGTCGGAGTACATCGACGGCGGCCTGTCGCTCGACGTCGCGATGCAGTGGAACACCGGCTTCACCGAGTCGGTGCACACCTTCGCGAACACCATCAACACCCACGAGGGCGGCACCCACGAAGAGGGCTTCCGCGCCGCGCTGACCACGCTGGTCAACAAGTTCGCGCGCGACTGGAACATCCTCAAGGAGAAGGACGCCAACCTCACCGGCGACGACGTCCGCGAGGGCCTGACCGCCATCGTCAGCGTCAAGCTGGCCGAGCCGCAGTTCGAGGGTCAGACCAAGACCAAGCTCGGCAACACCGAGGCGAAGTCGTTCGTGCAGAAGGTCGTGAACGACAAGCTCGGCGAGTGGTTCGAGAAGAACCCGACCGAGGGCAAGGAGATCGCGCGCAAGGCCCAGGGTGCAGCGTTCGCGCGGCTGGCCGCGCGCAAGGCACGCGACGCCGCCCGCAGCCGCAAGGGTCTGCTCGGCGGCGGCAGCCTCCCGGGCAAGCTGGCCGACTGCCAGTCGACCAACCCCGAGGAGTGCGAGCTCTTCATCGTCGAGGGCGACTCCGCCGGCGGGCCGGCCAAGCAGGGCCGCGACCAGCGCACCCAGGCGATCCTCCCCATCCGCGGCAAGATCCTCAACGTCGAGCGGGCCCGGCTCGACCGTGTCCTGGGCAACCAGGAGGTGCAGGCGATCATCTCCGCCCTGGGCACCGGCATCCAGGGCGACGAGTTCGACCTGGCCCGGCTGCGCTACCACAAGGTGGTGCTGATGGCCGACGCCGACGTCGACGGTCAGCACATCCGCACCCTGCTGCTCACCCTGCTGTTCCGGTTCATGCCCGAGGTGGTCGAGCAGGGGCACGTGTTCCTGGCGCAGCCCCCGCTGTACAAGCTGAAGTGGGCCCGGCCCGCCGATCCGGAGTACGCCTACTCCGACCGGGAGCGGGACGCCCTCACCGACGCCGGTCTCGCGGCCGGCAAGAAGCTGCTCAAGGACGACGGCGTGCAGCGTTACAAGGGTCTCGGCGAGATGAACAACGACGAGCTGTGGGACACCACGATGGATCCCGAGAAGCGGATCCTGCTGCAGGTCACCCTCGAGAACGCCGCACTGGCCGACGTGCTCTTCACCGAGCTGATGGGCGAGGACGTCGAGAGCCGCCGCAAGTTCATCCAGCGCAACGCCAAGGACGTCCGGTTCCTGGACATCTGATCGCTCCCCTGATTCCTGAACGCCTTGCTGCCGACGCAGCGCCTCTTCTAGGAGCAGCTTTCCGTGACTGACACCACCGACGTCCCCCCGGTCGGCCCGCACGGCCGGATCGAGCCGGTCGACCTGCAGGTCGAGATGCAGCGGTCCTACCTCGACTACGCGATGAGCGTCATCGTCCAGCGCGCGCTGCCCGACGTGCGCGACGGGCTCAAGCCGGTGCACCGCCGGGTCCTCTACGCGATGTACGACGGCGGCTACCGGCCGGACCGTGGCTTCTCGAAGTGCTCGCGCGTCGTCGGTGACGTGATGGGGCAGTACCACCCGCACGGTGACACGGCGATCTACGACACCCTGGTGCGGCTCGGCCAGCCCTGGTCGCTGCGCTACCCGCTCGTGCAGAGCCAGGGCAACTTCGGCTCGCCGGGCGACGACCGGCAAGCGGCGATGCGCTACACCGAGTGCCGGCTCGCGCCGCTCGCCATGGAGATGGTGCGCGACATCGACCGCGACACCGTCGACTTCGCACCCAACTACGACGGGCGGCAGCAGGAGCCGACGGTGCTCCCGGCGCGCTTCCCGAACCTGCTCGTCAATGGTTCGGGCGGCATCGCCGTCGGCATGGCCACCAACATCCCGCCGCACAACCTGCGCGAGGTCGCATCCGGTGTGCGGTGGCACCTCGACCACCCGGACGCGTCGCAGGAGGAGCTGCTGCAGGCGCTGCTCGAGCGGATCAAGGGCCCGGACTTCCCGACCAAGGGCCTGATCGTCGGCACCCACGGCATCCGCGACGCCTACACGACCGGTCGCGGGTCGGTCACGATGCGCGCCGTCGTCGAGGTCGAGGAGGACAACCGGGGCCGCACCATCCTGGTCATCACCGAGCTGCCCTACCAGGTCAACCCCGACGCGCTGGCCCGCAAGATCGCCGAGCTCGCCGACAGCGGCAAGGTGCAGGGCATCGCCGACCTCCGCGACGACTCGTCGTCACGCACCGGCATGCGCCTGGTCGTCGTCCTCAAGCGCGACGCCGTCGCCAGCGTGGTGCGCAACAACCTCTACAAGCACACGCAGCTGCAGGACACCTTCGGCTGCAACATGCTCGCGCTGGTCGACGGCGTGCCGCGCACCCTGGCGCTCGACGCCTTCATCCGGCACTGGGTGACCCACCAGATCGAGGTCATCGTCCGGCGGACCCGCTACCTGCTCGCGGAGGCGGAGCGCCGTGCGCACATCCTGCGCGGGCTGCTCAAGGCGCTCGACCGGATCGACGAGGTCATTGCCCTGATCCGGGCCAGCCAGACTGCCGAGGCGGCCCGTGACGGCCTCATCGAGCTGCTCGAGATCGACGAGATCCAGGCCGTCGAGATCCTCAACATGCAGCTGCGCCGGCTGGCGGCCCTCGAGCGGCAGGAGCTGCTGACGCGCTACGAGCAGTTCATGCGCGAGATCGAGGAGTACACGTCGATCCTCGCCTCCGAGGAGCGGCAGCGGCAGATCGTCCGTGACGAGCTGGCAGAGGTCGTGGAGAAGTACGGCGACGAGCGACGTACCCAGCTGGTGCCCTACGAGGGCGACATGTCGGCGGAGGACTTCATCCCGGAGGAGGACGTCGTCGTCACCATCACCCGTGGTGGCTACGCCAAGCGCACGCGCAGCGACCTCTACCGGGCGCAGCGTCGGGGCGGCAAGGGCGTGCGCGGCGCACAGCTGCGCCAGGACGACCTCGTCGAGCACTTCTTCGTGACGACGACCCACCACTGGATCCTGTTCTTCACCAACAAGGGCCGGGTCTACCGTGCCAAGGCCTACCAGCTGCCCGACGCCGGTCGCGACGCACGCGGACAGCACGTCGCGAACTTGCTGGCCTTCCAGCCCGACGAGCAGATCGCGCAGATCATCGACCTGCGCGACTACGAGGTGGCGCCGTACCTCGTGCTCGCCACCAAGCGCGGCATCGTGAAGAAGTCACGCCTCACGGAGTACGACTCCAACCGTTCCGGCGGTCTGATCGCCATCAACCTGCGCGAGGACGACGACGGCGAGAGCGACGAGCTCATCTCGGCGAAGCTGGTCACGGCCGACGACGACCTGCTCCTGGTCAGCCGCCGTGGCATGTCGGTGCGGTTCACGGCCACCGACGAGGCGCTTCGGCCGATGGGCCGCCCGACGTCCGGTGTCACCGGTATGCGCTTCAAGAACGATCCCGAGCAGGGCTCGGACGAGCTGCTCGCGATGGAGGTCGCCAAGCCGGAGGACTACGTCTTCACCGTGACCGACGGCGGTTTCGCCAAGCGGACCCCCGTGCAGGAGTACCGGCTCCAGGGCCGCGGCGGTACCGGCGTCCAGGCGATGAAGTTCAACGAGGCGCGTGGCTCGATCGTGGGTGCCGTCGTGGTCGGCGACGACGACGAGGTCTTCTCGATCAAGGCCAGCGGAGGTGTGACCCGGGTGTCTGTCGGGGAGGTCAACCCCACCGGACGTGTCACCATGGGTGTGCGGTTCATCTCGCTCGCCGACGATGACACCGTCGTGGCGATCGCTCGCAACGCCGAGCGGGCCGCCGCCGAGGACGACCTGGACGACCCGTCCGGTGAGTCCGAGGAGCCAGCGGAGACGGCGGTCGAGCCCATGGCCGAGGTCACCGAGGGTGACTCTGCGGAGCAGGGCCCGGCCGGGACACCGACCGAGTGACGCACGAGACGAGGCGAGGCGCGTGGTGAGCACCCCCCAGGGCTCCGGACGGGAGTGGCGTGGCGGTCCCCCCACGGCCACCATGTCTCCTGTGACCGACCCGCTGGCCGGCGCCACCCAGGCGCGCCCCGCAGCGCGGGTGCGCGCCCGGCGCGCGCGACTGGTGCTCAGCCGCGTGGACCCGTGGTCGGTCATGAAGCTGGCGTTCCTGCTCGCGATCGCGCTGGCCATCGTCGCGGTCGTCGCGGTGTTCGTCCTCTGGTCGGTGCTCGACGCGATGGGCGTCTTCGACTCGGTCGGCAGCACCGTCGAGAGCGTCACCCGCTCCTCCGACAACGCCCAGGGCGTCAACATCCTCGACTACGTCGGGCTGGGCAAGGTGCTCTCGATCACGATGGTGCTCTCGGCGGTCAACGCGGTGCTGCTGACCGCGCTGTGCACCCTCTCGGCCTTCCTCTACAACATGGCCGCCAGCCTGGTCGGCGGTCTGCACCTCACGTTCACCGAGGACGTCTGACCGGTCCGTCATCCCCGGGACCGGACCGCCGGATCTGGTTTCTGACGGCCGCCGCGGCTGGGGTAGTCTTGCGCGGCACCGATCGCACCCCGTCACCCGGGCCTATAGCTCAGTTGGTTAGAGCGCTGCCCTGATAAGGCAGAGGTCAGTGGTTCAAATCCACTTAGGCCCACTCCGGCGTCCGACCGCGGCCCGGCCGGGCGTCACCGCGGAACGTGCGTCACGAAGAGCTGGGAGGACGCGCGATGAAGAAGCTGCTTGCGCTGGTCGTCGCCGCCGTCGGGGGTGTGGTGGCCTGGAAGAAGATCACCGCCGACCGTAGCGCCGAGGCCGATCTCTGGGCCGAGGCGACCGACCGGGTCGACTAGCCCGCCGCCCCCCCACCTCGTGCGCGACCGGTCGCCCGTTCGCGCCGCGGGGACGTAGCTCAACTGGTAGAGCACCGCCTTTGCAAGGCGGGGGTTGAGGGTTCGAGTCCCTTCGTCTCCACCACTCGCGGCCGCACTCGACAGGTCCTGCCGAGTGCGGCCCACGCAACCGTCAGTCCGTCACGTCGTCGAGCCGGGGTCCTTCGCGCCCTTGGCCGCGGCGTCGGACACCTTCTTCGCCCTGGCCGGGGTGACCTTCTCGGTGGTGGCGGCCGGCGGGGCTTCGGTCGACTCGTCGGCGGCGTCCGCCAGGGCCTCGTCCGGTCCGGCACCGGCGGGGTCGTCGGTGGTCGGCGCGGTCGCAGCGGCGGCCGCCGGGGAGCTGACCGCTGTGACGTTGCCTACCGGCGCCGACGGGCTGATCGCGGGCGAGGTCGGCGTGGTCCAGGCGTCGACCGGGTCCTGCGTCTTGGCGACCCAGGCCTTCCAGGCCGCCCAGGCGGCCCCGAAGACACCGACGACCAGGAACGCCTTGCGCACCCGGTGCTTCTTGCGGCTCGGCGCCGTCACCTCGCCGCGCAGTGCGGCCAGGGCGGCCGCGCTGCGGTCGGCGATCTCGTGCCGCTGCGGCTCGGTGGCCGCCAGGGCGGTGGCGAGGGCGCCGGTCACGGCAGGCAGGACGTCGGCGCGCACCTTCTCGACCGCGGGCTCGACCCTCGGCCCGGCCCAGTCCTTCGCGGTGTCGAGGTGCGGAGCCGCCCAGTCCCGGGCGCTGCTCACGCGCGGTGCTGCCCAGTCGACGGCGGTCTCGACCTTCGGGGCGGCCCAGTCGCGGGTGGCGTCGGCCGCTCGGAGGGTGGCCTCGCGCGCGTCGGACGCGACCGGGGCGACCGTCTTCGAGGCGCTCTTGCCGGCTCCGCGCACCTTGCGGCGGGCCTTCTTCACGTCGTTGTTCTTCTTGAGTGTCGTCAGGGCGGACACAGGGAACCTCCGGTCGGACGAGCGAGTGGTCGGCTCCTGCCCAGCGTCCTCCCCCCGAAACCGGAGGGGCCGGCCGCCCCCCGCTGCCCGGCGTACGACGTCCGGGTCCGCGTGCGAGGATGTGAGACCACCGATCCGACCGACCGTCTCGAGAAGGGACCCCCGTGGCCGAGGAGCTCTACGCCACCCTGAAGACCAACCGTGGCGACATCGTGGTGCAGCTGTTCCCGAACCACGCGCCGAAGACCGTGGCCAACTTCACCGAGCTGGCCGAGGGCACGCGCGAGTGGGTCGACCCGGGCACCGGTGAGAAGAGCACCGCCAAGCTCTACGACGGCACCATCTTCCACCGCGTCATCACCGGCTTCATGATCCAGGGCGGCGACCCGCTGGGCACCGGCACCGGCGGCCCGGGCTACCGGTTCGCCGACGAGTTCCACCCCGAGCTGCAGTTCGACAAGCCGTACCTGCTCGCGATGGCCAACGCCGGCCCCGGCACCAACGGCTCCCAGTTCTTCATCACGGTGGGCCCGACCCCGCACCTCAACCGCCGGCACACGATCTTCGGAGAGGTCGCCGACGGTCCCAGCCGCGAGGTCGTCGACGCGATCAGCAGCACCTCGACCGGGCCGAGCGACCGGCCGGTCGAGGACGTCGTGATCGAGAGCGTCCTCGTCGAGCGCAAGCAGTCCTGACACCGGTGTCGGACGCCGCGGGCGGCGAGACCGCCGGACCCTCCGGTTCCGGCGGGGCGGAAGGCGGCGCAGGCCCGCCGGGGGTGGACCCTGCGGTCTGCTACCGCCACCCGGACCGCGAAGCGCACATCCGGTGCGTGCGGTGCGACCGGCGGATCTGCCCCGACTGCATGATCCCGGCCTCGGTCGGCTTCCAGTGCCCCGAGTGCGTGCGCGAGGGCAACAAGTCGGTCCGTCGCGCGACGACCGTCTTCGGCGGCAAGGTCAGCAGCGACCCCGGCTGGGTCAGCAAGATCCTCATCGCCGTCAACGTCGTCGTCTTCATCCTGCAGATGGGCCTCGGCACCGTCGTCGAGCACCGGTTCTGGCTCATCGGCGGCCCCGTCTTCGACCCCCGCCTCGGCCACGTCGTGGGAGTCGCCGACGGCGAGTACTGGCGGCTGCTGACCGCGGCCTTCCTGCACGGCGGCGTCGTGCACCTGCTCCTGAACATGTACGCCCTGTACCTGTTCGGCCCGCCCCTCGAGGCCGCCCTGGGCCGCGCCCGGTTCGCCGCGCTCTACCTGGTCGCGGCCGTCGGCGGCAGCGCCGCGTCCTACGCCGTCGCCGGGCCGGGCCAGCCGTCCCTCGGCGCGTCCGGTGCGGTCTTCGGCCTGCTGGGGGCGTTCTTCGTCGTCAACCGGCGGCTCGGGCGGGACTCGACCGGCCTGTTCGTGCTGCTGGCGATCAACCTGGCGTTCGGCTTCATCGCTCCCAACATCGACTGGCGGGCGCACCTCGGTGGCCTGGTGACCGGCGGGCTCTGCGCGGTGGCCATCGCCTACGCGCCGGAGCGCCGCCGTACCCAGCTGCAGGTGGCAGGGATCGTCGCGGTGCTCGCCGTCGCGCTGGTGGTGGTGGTCCTCCGGACGCTGAGCCTGCGATGACCGGGCGCGATGCGGTCGTCGTCGACGCCGTCCGCACGCCGGTGGGCCGTCGCAACGGGGCCCTGGCGGGGGTGCACCCGGTCGACCTGTCGGCGCACGTCCTCGACGCGCTGGTGGCGCGGACCGGGCTCGACCCCGCGCTGGTCGACGACGTGGTGTGGGGCTGCGTCTCGCAGACCGGTGAGCAGGCGGTCAACGTCGGGCGCAACGCCGCCCTGGCGGCCGGCTGGCCCGAGGACGTGGTCGGCGTGACCCTCGACCGGCAGTGCGGCTCGTCCCAGCAGGCGGTGCACTTCGCCGCGGCCGGCGTCATCGCAGGGCAGTACGACGTCGCCGTCGCCGGAGGCGTCGAGTCGATGACCCGGGTGCCGATGCTCTGCACCGTGACCCAGGGTCCTGGTGAGCCTTTCGGACCGCGGATGCTCGCCCGGTACGGCGGTGCGCTGGTGCCACAGGGCGTCAGCGCCGAGATCATCGCCGACACGTGGGGACTGAGCCGCGCCCGGCTGGACGAGATCGCCGTCCGCTCGCACGCGAACGCCGCGGCGGCGCGGGCGTCCGGCGCGTTCGCCGGTGAGCTCGCCCCGGTCGGGGACGTCGTGGCCGACGAGGGCATCCGCCCCGACAGCACCCTGGAGACCCTCGGCGCCCTCACGCCGGCCTTCCGGGCGGACGGCGTGGTCACCGCCGGCAACTCCTCGCAGATCTCCGACGGGGCGGCGGCCCTGCTCGTGACCACGTCCGAGGTCGCTGCCCGGCACGGGTGGCGGCCGCTGGCGCGGCTGCACGCGTTCGCCACCGCCGGTGTCGACCCGATCACCATGCTCACCGCCCCGATCCCGGCCACGGCCCGCGTGCTGGAGCGCGCCGGGCTGAGCCTCGAGGACATCGACGCCTTCGAGGTCAACGAGGCGTTCGCGTCGGTGGTGGGCGCCTGGCTGGCCGAGACCGGGGCGGACCCGGCCCGGGTGAACCCGCGGGGCGGGGCGATCGCGCTCGGTCACCCGCTCGGCGGGTCCGGTGCGCGGCTGATGACCACCCTGCTGCACCATCTGGCGCAGACCGGCGGCCGCTGGGGGCTGCAGACCATGTGCGAGGGCGGCGGGATGGCCAACGCCACCGTCGTCGAGCGGCTCTAGCGGGACCAGGAGCCTCCGGAGCGGCAGTTGTCCACACTGGGGATAACCGGTGTGGATGACTTACACCGGTGTGTTTCCGCAGGTCGGCCGCCCGTTCACCGGTGGGCTGCCGCCCGTTCACCCGGCACGCGGGCCTTCCGGCTACTTCCAGCGGGTGCTGAGGACGAAGCCCAGGATGATGAAGCCGAAGCCGATGCCCATGTTCCACAACCCGATGGCACCGATCGGGTAGTCGGTCTGGGTCACGTAGTAGGTGACGACCCAGAGCAGGCCGATCACGAAGCAGCCGACCATCACCGGGACGAGCCACGGCGGCGAACCCACCCGCACCGGCTTGGGCGCACCCTCGGGCGGGACGTAGGTGTTGCGGCGGCGGAGGCGGGACTTGGGCACCGGTCGAGCTCCTCGGTTCCGTCGGGCGGGTGAGCATGGTGCGCGGTGACCCGTCCGGGTGGCGACGGGCCGCGGGCACCTCCGGGCACCGCATGCGGGTGCCGTTCGTCGGTTAGCGTAGTCGTGAGCGTGCTCCCGGGTGCCACGGGCGCCACGGCCGCACCACAGATGTGCCGGTGGACGTCGTGTCCCCGGCAGCCCGACCAGCGAGGAGGCCACCGGTGCGAACGCTCTGGCGGCTCGCCACGCCCCTCGCCTTCGGCGCGGCCGGCGTGCTCTTCGTGACCAGCGCCGGGGCCGCTAACGGTGGCCAGCTGCGGGGCACGCTCAGCGACCTCGGGGACCTGATCCGCTCCGAGCAGCAGGGCGCCGACGAGCTCACCCAGCGGGTCGAGCGGCTCCGGGCCGACGTCGAGCGGGCGACCGGGCGGGCCGGCATCGCCGACCGCCGGGTCGCGGCGGCCCAGCGACAGGCCGACGGCCTCGAGCTGGCCGCCGGCACCGCTGCCGTCACGGGACCCAGCATCTCGGTGACCCTCGACGACGCGCCGCGCTCCGCGGACCGGGTGCTCCCCCCAGGGGCCACGCCGGACGACGTCGTCGTGCACCAGCAGGACATCCAGGGCGTCGTCAACGCTCTCTGGGCGGGCGGCGCCGAAGCCATGCAGATCATGGACCAGCGGATCATCTCGACCAGCGCGGTCCGCTGCGTCGGCAACACCCTGATCCTGCAGGGCCGGGTCTACTCCCCGCCGTACACCGTCACCGCGATCGGCTCGCCGGAGCGCCTGGCGCAGGCGCTCGAGGACTCCCCCCAGGTGCGGACCTACCGCTACTACGTCGACACGTTCGGGCTCGGGTACGAGACCCATGCCTCGACGAGCACCGAGCTGCCGGCGTACGGCGGGTCGCTCGACCTCCTGCACGCGCGGGCCCGCTCCTGATGCGGGCGGTCGTCCGCGGCTCCGGTGAGCTGCTCATCAGCGCCGGCCTGGTGCTGCTGCTCTTCGTCGCCTACCAGCTGCTGTGGACCAACTACGAGGCCGACCGGCGCACCGACCAGGTCGCCGGCAGCCTGCGCGACGGGTGGGAACGACCGCCCGGCCCGGCCCCGACCGGTGTGCAGGCCACGAAGCTGAAGAACGGCAAGGGGTTCGCCTTCCTGCACATCCCGCGACTGGGCAGGAGCTGGTCGGTCCCGGTCGTCCAGGGCGTCTCGCTGCCGGACCTGGCCCGGGGTCTCGGCCACTACCCCGGCACTGCGCTGCCCGGCGAGGTCGGCAACTTCGCCGTCGCCGGCCACCGCGCCACCAACGGCGAACCCTTCGCCTACCTCGACCGGGTGCAGGTCGGCGACCTCGTGGTCGCCGAGACCCGGCAACGCTGGTTCAGCTACGTGGTCGACCGCACGAAGATCGTGTCGCCGACGTCGGTCTGGGTGCTCGACCCGGTGCCCGGCAAGCCGGCCCGGACCCCCACCCGGCAGCTCCTGACACTCACGACCTGCAACCCCCGCTGGGCGTCGTACGAGCGGCTCATCGTGTTCGGTCACCTGGTCGAGACGCGCTCCAAGGGCGAAGGACCGCCGTCAGCGCTCGTGCAGTCGGGAGGCAAGGCCTGATGTACGCGTGGATCTGGCGGCACCTGCCCGGTCCCTGGCCGGTGCGCACCCTGATCACTGCGGCGCTGCTTGCCGCCGTCGTGCTGCTCCTCTTCACGACGGTGTTCCCCTGGGCCGAGGACTCGCTGCCCTTCCTCCAGGTGACGGTGGACCAGTGACCGCTCCCGTGGACGATCCTTCGGTCCGGCATGCCGCCGCCGCCGACGCACGCCGGCGACGGATCCTCGTCGTCGACAACTACGACAGCTTCGTCTTCAACCTGGTGCAGTACCTCGCGCAGCTGGGTGCCGACTGCACCGTGCTGCGCAACGACGACCTCGCGCCGCGCGACGCCCTGCACTATGACGGTGTCCTGCTCAGTCCCGGGCCCGGAACGCCCGAGAAGGCCGGCGTCTGCGTCGACCTGGTGCGCGAGGTCGAGGGCGAGGTGCCGGTGCTGGGCGTGTGTCTGGGCCACCAGGCGATCGCCGTCGCCCACGGTGCCGTCGTCGAGCGGGCACCGGAGCTGCTGCACGGCAAGACCAGCGAGGTGCTGCACGACGACACCGGGGTGCTGGCCGGTCTGCCGTCGCCGTTCACCGCCACCCGCTACCACTCCCTCACGGTCCGCGAGGACAGCCTGCCGCCCGAGCTCGAGGTCACCGGCCGGACGGCGAGCGGGGTCGTCATGGCGCTGCGGCACCGTGACCTGGCGGTGGAGGGCGTGCAGTTCCACCCCGAGTCGGTGCTGACCGAGGGCGGTCACCGGCTGCTCGCCACCTGGCTGGGGGCCTGCGGCGACCCCGGCGCGCTCGCGCGCAGCGCGGGACTCGCGCCGGTCGTCACGCGCGCCTGACAGCTCGGTCGGTCGGCGGAGCGCCGCTGTCCCGCCGTTTCCTGCATTGAGTGGCGCGTTGTTGCACTCCGCAATCGATTGCCGACAGCCACAACGCGCCACTCGACGGAGGGGGACGGCGCGGGAGGCGGCGACGAGCGCCGGCCACGTACCCGGCTCCGCGTCCAGGCGCTGTTCACCACACAGGAAGCGCAGCGGGCACCTTCCAGCCCCGCCGACGCCCCGATGCTGCGGCTGCCGTGACCGACTTCGGTGCCGCCGTCAGCCGCCGGCCGGGGGCGTGACGGTCGCGGTGTCGGTGGGCAGCGGGGTGTCGCTCGGTGGCGGCGTCTCGGTCGGCTGCGGGGGCGCGGTCGCGATCACCAGGGTGACGGTGGTGCCGAGCCGCGCGCTGGACTTGGCGGCCGGCGTGCTGCGCAGGACGGTCCCCGGCGTGGCGTCGGCGGACTCCTCCTCCTGCGACTGCCCGACGGTGAAGCCCTCCTGCTGCAGCTTCTGCCGGGCCTCGGACTCGGTGGCGCCGGTGACGTCGGGGACCCTGTTGTTGCCGCTGGCGTACGTCACGTCGACCCGGCTCCCGTCCGGGACGGTCTCGCCCTCGTTGGGGCTGACCTTGATGACGGTGTTGCGGTCCTGGTCGGACGGCTTCGACGAGGAGTCGCCGAGCTCGAGCCCGGCCTCGCGCAGCGCCTGCCGCGCCTGGTCGAGCGAGAGCCCGACGAGGGTCGGGACCGTCGTCTCCTTCACCCCGCTGGACACGACGAGGCTCACGGCCGAGCCCTCGTCGACCTGGTTGCCGGTCTCCGGGCTCTGGTCGATGACGTCGCCCTCGGCGACGTTCTTGTCGTTCTGCTCGCTCTGCTGACCGAGCTTGAGTCCCTCGGCCTCCAGCTTCGCCTGCGCCTGCTGGACGGAGATGCCGCGGACGTCGGGCACGGTCACCTGCTTCGCACCGCTCCCGCCGATCAGCGACTTGGCGATGAGGGCGGCGATCACGAACACGGCGATCACGGCGATGCCGAGCAGGACGTAGCCGAGCACCCGGCCGCCGCGTGCGTCGCGCGGCGGCTCCGCGCGCCGCCGGCCCTCGACCGCGGGGATCGTGGTGGTGCCAGGGAGGACGGTGGCGCGCGACATCGCCTGGGTCTGCTCCGGTGCCGGCACCGGCGGCACGACTGCGGCCACCGGCCGCCCCGCCAGCGCCGCGGCGATGTCCCGGCGCATGTCGTCGGCGCTCTGGTAGCGGTCGGTGCGGTCCTTGGCCAGGGCCTTGAGCGCGATCGCGTCCGCGCTGCGAGGCACGTCCGGATCGAGCTCCGACGGCGCCACGGGGGCCTCGCGGACGTGCTGGTAGGCCACCGAGACCGGTGAGTCACCGACGAAGGGCGGTCGACCGGTGAGCAGCTCGAACAGCAGGCAGCCGGTGGAGTAGAGGTCGCTGCGCGCGTCGACCTGCTCGCCCCGTGCCTGCTCCGGTGAGAGGTACTGCGCGGTGCCGATCACCGCCGAGGTCTGGGTCATGGTGGCGCCCATGTCGTCCATCGCCCGCGCGATGCCGAAGTCCATGACCTTCACGTCGCCGCTCTTGGTGAGCATCACGTTGGCCGGCTTGATGTCGCGGTGCACGATGCCCTGCTGGTGGCTGTACGCCAGTGCCGCGAGGACGCCGTCGACGATCTCGAACGCCCGCTCCGGCAGCAGCTTGCGGCCGGAGCCCAGCAGGTCGCGCAGCGTCGAGCCCTCGACGTACTCCATGACGATGTAGGGCACCGGGTTGCCGGCGTACTCGTCCTCGCCGGTGTCGTAGACCGAGACGACGGACGGGTGGTTGAGCGACGCGGCGGAGTGCGCCTCGCGTCGGAACCGGGCCTGGAACGACGGGTCGCGCGCGAAGTCCGGGCGCAGCATCTTCACGGCGACCGAGCGCCCGAGCCGGGTGTCGTGGCCGAGGTGCACCTCGGCCATGCCGCCACGGCCGAGCAGGTCGCCGATCTCGTAGCGACCGCCCAGCTCCTCTGGCACTCCGGCTACCACTGCTAGCGCCCCTTCTTCTTGCCCTTGCCGTTGCCCTTGTCGGGCTTGCCGGGCTTGTCGGACTTGCCTGGTGCCTTCGGCTGGGCAGCGGGCGCTGCCACCACGTCGATCGTCACCCGGTCGCCGGCGTCGAGGGTGCCGGTCGGGCTCACGTCCTTCACGGTACCGACTGCGCCGCCGCCGGCCGACGAGGCGACGGCGACCGTGAGCCCGAGCCCGCTCAGGTCAGCCTGGACGTCGGACGCGGGGCGGCCGAGGAAGTCCCGGGCGACGACATCGACGGTGCTCGGCGCAGTCGACCCCCCCGCGCTGCTGGACGTCCCCGGCTGCCGCGTCGAGGTGCCGGTGGGGTCGGTTGAGCAGGCTCTCGCCACGAGCAGCAGGACGAGGGCGGCGACGACAAGTGCCACGGCGTACGGCAGCCAGCGCGGCAGCGACGAGGGGTCGGGCAGCCGGAAACCGGGGTCGGTGTCGGTGCCGAGCCGCGGCGCGACGACCGTGGTCCCGCCGTCGTAGGGCGGATCGGTGGTAGGACCATCGGCGGGTTCGTAGGCGCCCGCGACCGGGAGCAACGTGCGGGTCGGGGTCGGCGCGGCGCGCCAGGTGGCTGCGGCCGCCCGCATCGCCAACGCCTGCTCCCCGAGCTCGCCGGCGCTGGCAGGCCGCCCGGCGGGGTCTTTCGCGAGCATCCGCATGACCAGGCCGCGGACCGGCTCCGGCAGGTCGCCGGGCAGCCCGGGCGGCTCCTGGCTCACCTGCGCGAGAGCGACGCTCACGGGCGTGTCGCCGTCGAACGGGCGTCGACCGGTGAGGCACTCGTAGGCGACGATGCCGAGCGAGTAGACGTCGCTGGCCGGGGTCACCGGCCGGCCGGAGGCCTGCTCCGGCGAGATGTAGTAGGCGGTGCCCATGATGGCGCCGGTCTGCGTGAGGGGCACCGCGTTGGCGGCGCGGGCGATGCCGAAGTCGGTGACCTTCACGACGCCGTCCGGGGTGACGAGGATGTTCCCCGGCTTCACGTCGCGGTGGATGACGCCGGCGTCGTGCGCTGCCTGGAGCCCCAGTGCGGCCTGCCCCACGATGTCGAGCGTGCGCTCCGGCGACAGCGTCCCCTCGCGCGACACCAGCGTCGACAGCGGTTCACCCGGCACGTGCTCCATGACGAGGTACGGCGACTCGTCCGTGTCCACGCCGCCCTCTCCGAAGTCGTAGACCGCGGCGATCCCGGGGTGCGACAGGCCGGCGGTGTGCCTGGCCTCGTTGCGGAACCGCGCGAGGAACGTGGCGTCGTCGGCGTACTCGCGGCGCAGCAGCTTCACCGCGACGGTGCGGCCGAGCACCGTGTCCTCGGCCTGCCAGACCTCGCCCATGCCACCGGCGGCGATGCGCTCGGTGAGGCGGTACCGCTGTCCCAGCACCCGCTCGGTGCCGTGGGTCGTCACTTCTTCAGCACCGCCTTCATGACGGCCTGGGCGATGGGTGCCGCGAGACCGTTGCCGCTGATCTCGGGCGCGTTGGCGCCGTCCTCGACGATGACGGCAACCGCGACCTTGGGGTTGGTGTCGGCCGGCGCGAAGGACACGAACCAGGCGTGCGGCGTGCGGCCGCCGCCCTGCTGCGCCGTGCCGGTCTTGCCGGCCACCGCGACGCCGGGGATCTGGCCGTTGGTGCCGGTGCCCTGCTCGACGACCTTGCGCATCATCTGCGTGAGGGCGGACGCGGTCTGCGGGCTGACCGCCTCGCCGATCGCGCGCGGCTTGGTGGTGTTGAGCACCTCGAGCTTCGGCCCGCGCACCTCCTGCACGAGGTACGGCGCCATGACCACGCCGCGGTTGGCGATCGCAGCGACCACCATCGCCATCTGCAGCGGAGTGGCGCGGACGTCGAACTGGCCGATCGCCGACTGCGCGGTCTGCGGCGGGTTGATGTTCTCCGGGAAGTGGCTCGCCACGCTGCGCATCGGCACCTCGTAGGCGCTGTCGAAGCCGAACTTGCGGGCCTGCGCCTGCAGCGCGTCGGCGCCGAGGTCGAGCCCGACCGCACCGAACGCCACGTTGCAGGAGTTCTCCAGGGCGACCGTGAGCGTCGCCTCCCCCGCGGAGGTGCAGGGCCCGCCGTTCTCGTTCGGCAGCGTCACGGAGGTCTGCGGCAGCTTCAGCGCGGCAGAGTTGTCGACCTTGCTGTCGGGTGTGTAGCGGCCGCTCTCGAGCGCAGCCGCCGCCGTGACGAGCTTGAACGTCGAGCCGGGCGGATAGGTCTCACGCAGCGCCCGGTCGAGCATCGGCCGTGACTTCATCGAGCTGAGGCGGGCGTAGTTGTCGCGGACCTTCGACGCGTCGTGGCCGGAGATGAGGCCGGGGTCGAACGACGGCGTGCTGACCAGTGCGAGGATCGCGCCGGTAGTGGGGTCGAGCGCGACCACGGCACCGCGGGCCTTCAGCTTGAGCAGGCCGTCGTACGCCGCTTTCTGCGCCGCTGGGTCGAGCGTGAGGGCGACGCTGCCGCCCTTGGCCTGGGTGCCGGTGAGCAGGTCGATGATGCGTCGGACGAACAGCGAGCTGTCGGTGCCGGCCAGCACCGAGTTGGACGCCTGCTCGACGCCGCTGGCGCCGTAGACCAGCGAGTAGAAGCCGGTGGCCGGCGCGTAGAGCTTCCCGTCGGTGTACGTGCGGAGGTACTTCAGCCGGTCGTTGGTCTCGACGCTGCGGGCGATCTGCTGGCCACCGACGACGATCGGACCGCGCTGGCGGGAGTACTCCTCGGCGATGAGGCGCGGGTTGTGGTTGTTGCGGTGCAGCGAGTCGGCCTTGACCACCTGCAGGTAGTTGGCGTTGAGCAGCAGCAGGCCGAACAGCAGCATCACTGCGACCGACAGCCGGCGGAGCGGAGTGTTCACGCGCTTCCCTCCCGGCTGCTCACAGGCGCACGACCTGTGTCTTGGCGTCGGCGAGCGACGCGGCCGGAGGCGGTGCGGGTCGGCGCGCGGCATCGCTGACGCGCAGCAGCAGCGCGACCAGCGCCCAGTTCGCGACCAGGGACGAGCCGCCGTAGGACAGGAACGGCATGGTGAGACCGGTGAGCGGGATCAGGCGGGTGACGCCACCGACGACGACGAAGACCTGCAGCGCCACGCTGAACGCGAGTCCGGCGGCGAGCAGCTTGCCGAACGAGTCGCGCACGGCGATCGAGGTACGCAGCCCGCGCTGCACGCCGATCGCGTACAGCACGAGGATCGCCATGATCCCGGTGAGACCGAGCTCCTCCCCGAACGCGGCGACGATGAAGTCGGTCTGCGCGTAGGGCACGATCTCCGGCCGGCCCTGCCCGAGGCCCGTCCCGAGCAGACCGCCGCTGCCCATGCCGAAGAGCCCCTGCACCAGCTGGTAGCTGTCGTTGTCGATGTTGCCTGGCGCGAAGGCATGCAGCCAGATGTCGACCCGCTCGTGCACATGGCTGAACATCGACCATGCGGCGAAGGAGCCGAACATGAACAGCAGGACGCCGATGAGCAGCCACGACAGCCGTTCGGTGGCGACGTAGAGCAGGGCGACGAAGACCCCGAAGAACAGCAGGGACGTCCCGAGGTCGCGCTCGAAGATCAGGACGGCGAGGCTGGCAGCCCACGCGACGAGGACCGGGCCGAGGTCGCGGGCGCGCGGCAGGTCGATGCCGGCCACCCGGCGGCCGGCGAGGGCGAGCACGTCGCGCTTGACCACCAGGTAGCCCGCGAAGAACACGAGCAGGCACAGCTTGGCGAGCTCGCCGGGCTGGAAGGAGAAGCCGGCCAGCCGGATCCAGATCCGCGCACCGTTGATGGTGGTGCCGATGAACGGGAACAGCGGCAGCAGCAGCAGCACGAGACCGGCGAGCATCGCGGTGTAGGTGAACCGCTGCAGCACGCGGTGGTCGCGGACGAGCAGCAGCACGACGACGAACAGCACGACGCCGACGGCCGTCCACGTGAGCTGCGCGGGCGCGGCGGCCGATGGCACGTCGTTGCCCAGCTGCCGGGCCCGGTCGGCGTAGGCCAGGTCGAGCCGGTGGATCATCGCCAGGCCGAGGCCGTTGATCGTGGTGACGATCGGCAGGAGCACCGGGTCGGCGTCGCGGGCGAACCGTCGCAGCACGACGTGCGCGCCGACGAACAGCAGGGCGAGCCCGCCGCCGTAGCCGAGCATGCCGGTGGGCAGTGCGCCGTCGTGGGCCAGCCCGACGGACGCGTACGCCGCCATCGAGATCGCCAGCGAGAACAAGAGCAGCACGAGCTCGATCGTGCGCGGGTTGCGGGTGCGGACGCCGGTGCGCGGGCTCACGGCGGGGTCCCGCAGTCGTTGGCGCCGATGACGGTGCCGTCGCTGGTCGTGGCGCTGGTCGACGGCTCCGGGGTGGCCGGCGCGGTGGTCGCCGCCGACGGGGACGCGCCGCCGGTGACGGACGGCGACGGGGACGCGCCGCCGGTGACGGACGGCGACGGGGCCGGCGTGGCGCTCGGTGCCGGTGTCGCGCTCGCGAGCGCCCGGCAGGCGTCGGCCTGCTCGCGCAGCTGGCGCACCAGCCGCTGGGCGTCGGGGAGGCCGTCGGTCGGGATGTCGGCCCGGACCTGGTCCTGCTGGTAGGTCGGCAGGTCCTTCAGGGCGATGTCCTCCGCGCGGTAGAGCGTCGAGGTGCGGATCGGCCCGACGTCCTGGGTGAGGCCCCGGAAGATGGCGACGTTGTTGTCCTGCGCGCCGACGTAGTACTGGGTGCGAGACCACTGGTAGGCGCCGTACGCGCCGCCGGCCACGAGCAGCAGGACCAGCAGGGCGAGCAGGAAACGGCGGAGCCGGTGCGGGCGGTGGTCGTCGGCGAAGTCGTACTCGTCGCCGTCGGGCTCCTCGCGGGCCGGGCGCAGGGCGGCGGCCTTGGCGGCGGGGCTGTCGGGGCGCTGGTGCTTGACCGCGCCCTCGGCGGCCGCGCCGACGGTGACCGGAACGGCGGACGGCGGCTTCGTCTCGACCTCGACGACATCGGCGACGATCGCGGTGATGTTGTCAGGGCCGCCGCCCTTGAGCGCGAGCTCGACGAGTCGCTCGACGGCGACGTCGGTGCTCGCCTCGGCGGCGAGGGTGTCCCGGATGGTGTCCTCGCTGACGACGCCGGAGAGGCCGTCGCTGCACAACAGGTAGCGGTCGCCGGGACGGGTCTCGCGCACGGACAGGTCGAGCTCGATGTCCTCGCGCCCGTCCAGAGCGTTCGTGATGACGTTGCGCTGCGGGTGGTGGTCGGCCTCCTCGGCCGTGATGCGGCCCTCGTCGAGCAGGCTCTGGACGAACGTGTGGTCCTTGGTGATCTGTTGCAGCGTGCCGTCGCGCAGCAGGTAGCCGCGGGAGTCGCCGATGTGCACCAGGCCGAACCGGCCGCCGGCCCGCAGCATCGCGGTGACCGTGGTCCCCATGCCCGCGAGCTCGGGGTCGCCGCTCACCATGTCGCGCAGGTGGTTGTTGGCCGTGTGGATGGCTCCGGACAGCGCTTCGAGGAGGTCGCCGCCGGGCGAGTCCTCGTCGAGCCCGCTGAGGACGCCGACCGCCACCGTCGACGCCACCTCGCCGGCCGCATGGCCGCCGACGCCGTCGGCGATGACGAGCAGCCGCGGACCGGCGTACCCGGAGTCCTCGTTGATCTCGCGCAGCAGGCCCACGTCGGAGCGTGCGGAGTAGCGCAGTGCGAGCGCCATCGGCGTCGACCCGCTACTTCCGGAGCTCGACGACGGTCTTGCCGATGCGGATCGGCACCCCGATCTTCACCAGGGTCGCGCTGGTGACCTTCGTCCGGTCGACGTAGGTGCCGTTGGTCGAGCCCATGTCCTCGACCAGCCACTGACCGTCGCGGGGGAAGAACCGCGCGTGCCGGCTCGAGACGTAGTCGTCGTCGAGGACGATCGTGGAGTCCTGCGAGCGGCCGAGGGTGATCGGGGACTCGGCGAGCCGGACCGTCGTCCCCGACAGTGCACCCTGCGTGACGACCAGGGTGCTGGGCACGCCCCGCTTGCCCTTCGCCGGTTTCGGCGAGCGGTCCTTGCGCGATGCCATGGGCGGCGGGGTCGCGGGGCGACCGGTGGCGTTGCCGCGCTGCGGCGCGCGGCGTCCGAACAGGTCGGAGCGCATCACCGACACCGCGGTGAGCACGAACAGCCAGAGCACGGCGAGGAAGCCGAGCTTGATGATCGTGAGCGTGAGCTCGCTCATCTCGCTCACCGGGCGGTCACCTCGCACCCTCGTGGAACACCATGACGGTGCTGCCCAGGCGTACCTGGGCACCGTCGCGCAGCCGCTGCTCGTCGACCCGTCGGCCGTCGACCACGACGCCGTTGGTGGACCCGAGGTCGACCACGGTGACGTCGCCGCCGGAGCGGCGCAGCTCGGCGTGGTCGCGGGAGATGCCCGGGTCGTCGATGCGCAGGTCGCTCTCGGCGCCCCGGCCGATCCGGGTCACCGCCCGGGTCAGGGCGTAGGTCGTGGTGCCGACCTCGACCCACGGGACGGCCGTGCCGCTGCCGCCGGCGGGGACGGCGGTGTTCGCCTCGTTGGCCGTGGCGCCCGCGACGGCGGCGCTGCGGACCTGGAAGCGGCCGGTGGCCAGCTCGTCGTCGCGCTCGAAGGCCACCGTGACCGGGCCGATGAAGGCGTAGCCCTGCTCGTCGGCGTGCTCGCGGACCATCGCGGCCAGCTCGGCGCCCAGCGCCTCCGCGTAGAGGTTGAGCCGCTCGTGGTCGCTCTCGCCCAGGGCCACCGTGAACGTGTTCGGCACCATGGTGCGACCGCGGGCCACGATCGCGGCCCGGTCGTCGCACTCGCGCTGGAGTGCGCTGGCGATCTCGACCGGCTGCACCTCCGCCTTGAAGGCCCGCGCGAACGGCCGGTTGACCATCTCCTCGATGCGTCGCTCGAATCGCTGCAGGACGCCCATCGGTGAGGTCACCTCCTCGGGCAGGGCCGGCCGGGGCGGGGTGGGCCCCCGGGGGCGGGTTGGTCGCGGTGGGCGGACGGGTGCGCAGGGTCGGGCGGTCGCGGAGAGTCGGGTGAGCCCGGCCACGTGATCGTAGCCGGGCCCGTTGCCCCGCTCCCTTCCCCGGGACCCACCGCGGTAGTCACCCGACCTGCAGGTTCCCGGACCGGCCCGGGGATCGGCGGCGGCGCCCCGGCGGGTCCCGGCGCGGCTGCCGCACCGGACACACCGTCGGCGCCGTGTGTCCGCGCACTTTCGGAGCCGGGCACCTGCCGGCTCGAGGTGGGGTCGCACGCTCGCCCCCTGTTATCCTTCCGGGGCTCGCGCGAGTGGCGGAATAGGCAGACGCGCACGGTTCAGGTCCGTGTGTCCGAAAGGACGTGGGGGTTCAACTCCCCCCTCGCGCACCAGCTGCGACCGGCGCCGGACCGGCACGGTTCGGCGCCGGTCGCGTCGCCAGGCGGTCGGACCGTTCCGGCCCCGCAGGCCTCGGCCGTCTCAGTCGGCGAGGGCGGGTGGCCAGACGACCCGGAACCGCTCGAAGACCACCTCGAGGTCGTCGGTGAGCTCGGTGCCCCTGAGCGCGCACATGCGGGCGAAGAAGTCCCGGTGCGCCGCCAGCCAGTACGCCCGGCTCCGGTCGCCCTCACCCTCGTCCCAGGCGAAGGCGTCGTCGACCGACTCGAGGACGCCGATCCGCAGCTCGGTCGAGCGCAGCACCACCTGAGGGGTGCCCGCGCCGTCGCAGACCACCCAGTGACCGCCGATCCGGGGCAGCGGCTCCTGCTCGGCGACGAAGTCGGCGACAAGGCCGGCCGTGGCGCGTTTCGGACCCCGGGTCACCAGCCCGAGCAGCTCGTCGGCCAGCTCCACCGAGTCGCCGAAGCGACTGACCGGCGGGTCGGTCTCGCCGGCCACCGTGGCCGCGTGGTCAGCGGCGTAGCCGGCCCACAGCGCCGCTGCGGCGGCCTGGTCGTGCGGGGGGAGCGGCGTGCGGGCGGTCCCGGTCACGCGCTGCCGGCGCCGGCGGGGTCAGCCGCTAGTCCCTCGACGAGGGCGTTGACCAGATCGGGCACGTCGCCGCGCTCGACCCGCATGGTGGCGACGCAGGAGCCGGCCCGCCAGACGCTCAGGACCACGAGCCCCTCGTCGTCGTGCCAGGTGACCCGCATCCAGCGGTCGTCGCCACGGGCGTCGCGCAGGACGGTGCCGCCCGTGGGCAGCGCGACGACCTGTCCCTGCCCGGCACCGGTGGCGGCCACACCCTCATTCTGCGACGCCGGGCCCGCGCGCGGAAGGCCCCGGGAGGCAGGGAGTGGCTGCGAGATCGCTGGGCTCCGGCTGGGAGACCCGGCCCCGGCCTCGCCCAGGACGTGCAACGGCGCCGGTCGCGGGCCCCTCCTCCCGCGACCGACGCCGTCGATCGGGTGCCGTGCGCCGCGGCGGTCGAGCTGCCGGCGGCCTCGGCGGTCAGAACATCCGCGACCAGGTCTTCGGCCCGACGTTCCCGCGGCCGCGCCAGCCCTGGGCCTTCTGGAACCGCGCCACGGCGTGCCGGGTGTACGTGCCGTAGTAGCCGGTCTGCCGCAGGTGCAGCCGTCCCTGGACCCGCTTCACCGTCGCGCCGGTGCTGCCGCGGCGCAGGGTGTGCGAGAAGGTGGCGACCGTGCCGGACGCCGTCCGCCTGGTGCTCGTCGAGACGCGCAGCGGCCGGCGGAACACCTCGGCCACCCAGACCCGGCCGTCGACGGTCACCGCGCCGATGCCGACCTCGGTGTAGTCGCGGTCGAGGATGTTGGCCTTGTGGGCGGGGCTCTGCATGAAGGCGACGTGCACCGTCAGGGCGTCCGGGCCGTAGCCGACGTTCTCGCCGACCCAGCGCCAGTTGGTGACGTCCGAGGTGAGCGTCGGGTTGTGGTAGAGCGAGGTCCGGGCGGCCATCCGGCGGGCCTGGGCCCGGGCGACCTCGACCAGCGCGGCCCGCGGGGTCAGCCGCGGGATGCCTCGCGTGGCGCGCTCGTGGTTGAGCCTGGTCGTGAACACGTCCTCGACGGAGGTGGCGCCCGCAGGAGCAGCCGTCGCGGCGCCGGTGACCAGCGCGGTGACGACGACGGCCAGCGCCGTCAGGAACGCGGCGACCGTACGCCGGGGAGCGCGCGCCGAGCCCACCTGCGCGCCGTGCGGCGCGGTCTGGCGGGAGGGGTTGTGAGCCACGTGGTGTCGTCTCCGAGGTCGGGAGTGGTGCCCTCACTACGTCGGCGCCGTCCGGCCGGGGCATGACTCCGCTGATCGGGTGACGCGCCGTGCGGCACACTTGACGCGTGCCTGAACTGCCCGAGGTGGAGGCATTGGCTGCCTTCCTCACCGAACGTGCGGTCGGCCGCGTCGTGGCGCGGGTCGACCTGGCCGCCCTGAGCGTGCTGAAGACCTACGACCCCCCGGTCAGCTCGCTCCAGGGCCTCGAGATCACCGGTGTGGCCCGGCACGGCAAGTTCCTCGACCTGGACGTCTCCGGGCTGCACCTGGTGACGCACCTGGCCCGGGCCGGCTGGCTCCGGTGGTCGGACGCGCTGTCCGAGGTCCCGCCGCGGATGGGCAAGGGACCGCTGGGCGCGCGCGTGCACCTCGACGACGGCTCCGGCTTCGACCTCACGGAGGCCGGCACCCAGAAGCGGCTGGCCGTCTACGTCGTGCGCTCGCCCTACGACGTGCCCGGCATCGCCCGGCTGGGCCCCGACCCGCTCTCCCCCGGGTTCGGCCGCGACGACCTGGCCGCGCTGCTCACCGGATCCCGCCAGCAGCTCAAGGGGCTGCTGCGCGACCAGTCCGTGCTGGCCGGGGTGGGCAACGCGTACTCCGACGAGGTCCTGCACGCGGCCCGGTTGTCCCCGTTCCGGCTCGGCTCCTCGCTCAGCGACGCCGAGGTGGACGAGCTCTGGACCGCACTGCAGACCGTGCTGCGCGACGCCGTCGCCCGGGCGACGGGGCTTCGAGCCGGCGAGCTGAAGAAGGAGAAGAAGGTCGCCCTGCAGGTGCACGGCCGCACCGGTGCGGCCTGTCCGGTCTGCGGCGACACCATCCGAGAGGTCTCCTTCGCGGACTCGTCCCTGCAGTACTGCCCCACCTGCCAGACCGGTGGCAAGCCGCTGGCCGACCGGCGCCTGTCCCGCCTGCTCAAGTAGTGCGGCCGGATCCGCGGCCGACCCGGGTGAAAGTTCCCCCTCTCGGGGTGAACCTCGTCACTCTCAGCGACGTCTAGACTGGTGAGTCCGGGTGCGGCGTGTGCCCGGGCACTTGTGCGTGCCTGCCCCGTCGGCACCACCGCCGCCAGCCGGAGCACCCGCCGGCCCGCCCAGGACAGGACCCCGTGACCTCGACCGCCACCCCGCCTGACGTCACGGCGAAGGTGCGCACCCGGTCGGTGGGTCGTCGGCGCCGGGTCAAGCCGACCCCGCGGCGGCGCTGGGCCGGCCCGGTGGCCGCCCTGGTGCTGGTCGGCCTGGTCCTGCTCGGCGTCTGGGTCTGGTGGCTCGCGACCGGGCTGCTCGACGCCGCCCGCACCGTGCAGGACCGCGCCGCGGTGGCCCAGACCGAGCTCGAGCAGTTCCGCGACACCCTCAAGGCCGGCGACGAGGTGCAGGCGAAGGCGCACCTGGACGCCGGGCAGCAGGCGCTCGCCGAGGCGCAGGACGCCGCCCGGGTCCGCCAGGTGCGGATGGCGGAGAACCTGCCCTACGTCGGCAGCACGGTGCACGACCTCGACCACCTGCTCGCCGCTGCCGGGATCATGACCAGGTCCGGGACCAGCGCGCTCAAGGTGTACGAGAACTTCTCCGGCGAGAACTCGAAGCTGTTCAACAACGGCCGGTTCAGCATCCCGGCGATCCGGCAGGCGCAGGGCTCGGTCGAGAAGATCAGGGACTCGATGGACCGGGCCGAGGCCCAGCTCCGGCAGGTGACCGGTCACGGTCCCAAGGGCGGCCAGGCGCTGGAGAAGAAGCAGTCGGCGCTGAAGCAGATCACGTCGCTGCGGCAGGAGATCGTCTCGCTCGGCCCGTTGCTCGACTCGATGCCGGACGCCGTCGGCGCGAACGGCAAGAAGATGTACCTCGTGGCGATCATGAACCCGGCCGAGATGCGCGCCTCCGGCGGCGCCCCGCTCTCGGTGGCGTTCGTGAGGTTCAACGACGGCAAGATGTCGGTCCCGGAGAAGGGCCAGACGTCGGCCCTGACGACCTTGAACAGCGAGTTCTACTGGGACCGGCTCACCGGCCGGAAGGATCCCTTCGCGCTGCCGGCCGGTGCCGCCGAGCGGTTCGTCAACACCACCTTCAACCCCGACTTCGCGACATCCGGTGAGCAGATGGTGCGTGCGACGCCGGCCAACTTCGGCCGCAAGACCGACGGTGTCATCGCGCTCGACATCACCGCGATCGGGCACCTGCTCGACTTCACGGGGCCGATCAAGACCGACTTCTACGGCACCCTCACCGGCAAGAACGTCGCCAAGAAGCTGGTGGTCAAGGCCTACCAGTTCGGCAGCGACGACGCGTCGGTCGGGATCCGGCACGACGTGAACGACCAGCTCATGACGGTGATGCTCAGCCGGCTCACCGAGGGCGGCGGCCTGATCGGCAAGGCCCGCGCACTCGGCCTGGCGATCCCGGGCCGCCACCTGCAGATGTACTTCCGCGACCCCAACCTGCAGAAGGTCGTCGTCGAGAAGGGGATGGGCGGCACGATCCCGGTCCGCCGCACCGGCAACCTCTCGGCCGTCTACACCCAGAACGGCAACGGCAACAAGATGGACGTCTTCCAGCAGCGCACGGTCAGCGAGAACGTCAAGCTGCGCGCCGACGGGTCCGCCGTCGTGAAGCGGACCGTGCACCTCGAGAACCCGACCCCGCCCTACGACGCGCCGTACCCGGACCGGAAGCGCGGCTACGACACGCGATGGGCCACCAACCTCGTCATCAACCTGATGCCCCAGGGAGCCAAGGTCACCAAGCAGCCCGTGGTCACGCTGGCGGGTACCGTCGGGGCCGGCCGTGACCAGGACGGCCACACCTACGCCAAGGCCGCGGTGGTCCTCCCGCCCGACGGCGCCGCCGACGTCAGCTGGACCTACGTCCTGCCGCATGCCGCCGTCGTCAAGGGCGACCGGATGTACTTCCGCGACTACGTCGCCCCGCAGGCGATGCTCAACAGCCCCACGCTGGACCTCACCGTGGCGGCACCGAGGGGCTGGGCGGCCCAGCCGGCCAAGGGCTGGACCTCGGACGGCGACACGGTCGCGACCAGCGTGCCGATGGACCACCTCCAGGTCCTCAAGGTGCTGCTCACCAAGAGGTAGCCGGTCGTCACCGAGGTGCCTTGGCAGGGTCGGCCAGCAGGGATAGGTTGCGCGGCACCGCTTCGCAACCCTCCGGGAGAGCCATGTCCGTCCGTCCCCTGCGGCTCACCACGGCCGCCGCTGTCGTCGCCCTCGCCGCGGCAGCACTGCTCGGGTCGGGGGCCGCTACCACGGCCAACGCCCAGGGCAACCCGCACCTGCTGAACCTCCAGATCCTGTCGTTCAACGACTTCCACGGGAACCTCGAGCCCCCGTCGGGGTCCAGCGGCCGCGTCATCGTCAGCGACAACTACCGCGAGACATCGACGACGACCAACGGGAACACCACCTATGCGATCACGGCGGACACCGTGAATGCCGGCGGCGTCAGCTACCTGGCGACCCACCTCTCCCAGGCCCGCCAAGGACACCCGGACACGGTGACGGTCGCCGCTGGCGACATCGTCGGGGCGTCGCCGCTGCTCAGTGCGGCGTTCCACGACGAGCCTTCCATCGAGGCGATGAACAACCTCGGCCTCGAGGCCACGGCGGTCGGCAACCACGAGTTCGACGAGGGCTACCAGGAGCTCCAACGACTCGACGCGGGTGGCTGCCTCGACGACGGTGCGGGCAAGGACAACCAGGACTCCTGCCCGGGTGGCAAGTCGTTCACCGGCGCGGACTTCGCCATTCTCGCCGCGAACGTCAAGTACGCGGGCACGGACCGGACGATCCTGCCCGGCACCTGGGTGAAGACCTTCCCCAACGGCGCCAAGGTCGGCTTCATCGGCATGACGCTGAAGGAGACGCCGTCGATCGTCACCCAGGCCGGTGTGCAGGGCCTCGAGTTCACCGACGAGGTCACGACGGCCAACGCTGCGGCCAAGCAGCTCATGAAGCAGGGTGTCAAGGCGATCGTGGTGCTGCTGCACCAGGGCGCCACGCCAGTGCGAACTGCGAGCTTCACCGGCCCGAACACCTCGTCGTCGACGCTCGAGCACCGCTATGACTGGGCCTGCGACCTCAGTGGGCAGAGCCAGGGCCTCGACCCGACGAGCGCCGTGCTGCCGATCGCCGAGAACCTCAGCCCGCAGATCGACATGATCATCTCGGGCCACACCCACCAGCCCTACGTCTGCGACATCCCCGACCCGGACGGCAACAGCCGACTCGTCACCAGTGCCTCGTCCTTCGGGCGGCTGTTCACCGAGACCGACCTCGTCTACAACGCGAAGTCGCGAGACATCGTGCGCGCCTCGGTCAAGGGGGCGAACAAGGTCGTGACCCGGACGGTCGCTCCGGACACCACCGAGAACTCGCTCATCGCCCTGTACAAGCAGCTCATCGCGCCGATCGCCAACAAGGTGATCGGCACGATCGGAACGCCGACGATCAGCCGGTCGAAGACCAACGGCGAATCGCCGCTGGGCGACCTGATCGCCGACTCCCAGCGCACCGACCCGAGCGTCGTCAAGGGCAGCAAGGTGCCGCAGATCGCGTTCATGAACCCCGGCGGCATCCGGGCCGACCTGACCTCGACGGACGCCACGGCGCCGTACGACGTGACCTTCGAGCAGGCGTTCACGGTGCAGCCGTTCAACAACTACGTCGTGTCGATGGACATGACCGGCGCCCAGGTCAAGGACCTGCTGCGCCAGCAGTGGTCCGGGTCGAACAGCGGCTCGGCGAACGAGAAGTTCCTCGAGGTCTCCGACGGGTTCCGCTACACCTACTCAGGCGCAGCCGGCGCCCGGGTCCTCGGTGACGTCACCTTCAACGGTGGCGCGCTGGGCGACAGCACGGTCTACCGCGTGGTCGCCAACAGCTTCCTCTCCGACGGCGGCGACAACTTCGCCGCCTTCAAGCTCGGTCAGGACAAGCTGATCGGTGGCCTCGACATCGACTCGCTGGCCCGCTACCTCACGGCCAACCCGGGGTACCAGCCGCTCGCGCCGGGCACCCGGATCGTCAAGACCGGCTGAGCACAGCACCCCGCCCGCACGAGGGCCGCGACCCGCACGGGTCGCGGCCCTTGTCGCGTCCCGACAGCCGCTGCGCTCAGGCGCGCAGGGACTCGTAGTACGCGCGGCACTCGTCGTACGACGGCAGCAGTCCGGCCGACTCGGCCGAAGCCAGCGTCGGGGCGGCGGCGTCCTTGGGCGAGAGCAGCGGCTCGACCCCGGCCGGCCACTCGATCCCGATGGCCGGGTCGAGGGGGTTGATGCCGTGCTCGCGACCGGGGTCGTAGCCCTCGGAGCACAGGTAGCAGATGACGGTGTCGTCGGTCAGCGCGAGGAACACGTGGCCGAGTCCCTCCGCGACGTAGACCGCCTTGCGGTCGCTGCCGTCGAGCAGCACCGAGTCCCACCGGCCGAAGGTCGGGGAGCCGACCCGGATGTCCACGACGACGTCGAGCAGCGCACCCGACGGGCAGGTGACGTACTTCGCCTGGCCGGGCGGGACGTCGGCGAAGTGGATGCCCCGCACCGTGCCCCTGCTGCTGACCGAGATGTTCGCCTGCTCCAGCGCCAGCGGGTGGCCGACCGCCTCGGCGAACGCCGGGCCCTTGAACCACTCGAGGAAGACGCCGCGGTCATCGCGGTGCTGGACCGGCGTGATCTCGAACGCGTCCGGGACCTTCAGCTCGCGGACCTGCATCCCCCTGGCCGTCACCTCAAGCCCCCTCGACCTCGGACAGGACGTCGAGCAGGTACTCGCCGTACCCGCTCTTGCGGAGCGGCTCGGCGAGCACCCGTAGCTGCGCGCCGTCGATGAAGCCCTCGCGGAACGCGACCTCCTCGATGCAGCCCACCTTGATGCCCTGCCGCTCCTCGACCGCCTGCACGAAGGCGGCGGCCTGCATGAGCGACTCGAACGTGCCGGTGTCGAGCCACGCGGTGCCGCGGTCGAGCACGGTGACGGTGAGGCGGCCGCGGTCGAGGTACGCCGCGTTGACCGTGGTGATCTCGAGCTCGCCGCGGGCGCTGGGCTTCAGGGTGCGGGCGATCTCGACCACGTCGTTGTCGTAGAAGTACAGGCCGGGGACGGCGTAGCGGCTGCGTGGCTGCTCCGGCTTCTCCTCGATCGACACGACCGAGCCGCCCTCGTCGAACTCCACCACGCCGTACGCCGTGGGGTCGGCCACCCGGTAGGCGAAGACGCGGCCGCCGGCGACGTCGTTGTTCGCCTTGAGCGACCGACCGAGGCCGGCGCCGTAGAAGATGTTGTCGCCGAGCACCAGAGCCACCGATTCGTCGCCGATGAAGTCGGCGCCGATGACGAAGGCCTGGGCCAGGCCCTCGGGTCGCGGCTGGACCGCGTACTCCAGCCGGATCCCGAGGTCGCTGCCGTTCCCGAGCAGGTGCTGGAACTGCGCCTGGTCTTCCGGCGTCGTGATCACGAGGATCTCGCGGATGCCGGCCATCATCAGCGTCGAGAGCGGGTAGTAGATCATCGGCTTGTCGTAGACCGGCATGATCTGCTTGCTGATCCCCCGGGTGATGGGGTAGAGCCGGGTCCCTGATCCCCCGGCGAGGATGATCCCGCGCATGGGCCGTCACGCTAGCGGGTGCGCTGCTGGGGCGCCGATGCCGCCCGGAGGGGCGAGGTCGGCCGCGGGAGACGCCCTAGACTTCCGCTCCATGCGCAGCGTGCGGCCACTGCCGTGAGGCCGGTCCGGCGGTGAGGTGGCTCGTCACGGGCGCCGGCGGCATGCTCGGCCGCGACCTGGTGGACGTGCTCGCGGCCCGCGGCGCCGAGCTGACCGCGGTGACCCGCTCGGACCTGGACGTCACCGACGCCGGGGCGGTCGCCGCAGCCGTGCCCGGTCACGACGTCGTGGTCAACGCGGCGGCGTGGACCGACGTCGACGGCGCCGAGACCAGGGAGGCCGACGCGACCCGGGTCAACGGGCTGGGGCCGCAGCTGCTCGCGGCGGCGTGCGCGGCCCAAGGTGCGCGCCTCGTGCACGTGTCGACCGACTACGTCTTCGACGGCACCGGGACCGTGCCGTACGCCGAGGACGCCCCGCTGGCGCCCCGGTCGGCGTACGGCCGGTCGAAGGCGGCCGGCGAGCAGGCGGTGCGGCAGCTGCTGCCCGGCGCGTCGTACGTCGTGCGCACCGCGTGGCTCTACGGCCAGCACGGTGGCAACTTCGTGCGCACGATGGCGACGCTGGAGAGGACGAGGGACAAGCTGGACGTCGTCGACGACCAGGTCGGTGCCCCCACCTGGTCGCGCGAGGTCGCCGAGGCCGTCCACCGGCTCGTGACGGCCGGCGCTCCGGCCGGCACCTACCACGCGACCGCCGAGGGACAGACGTCGTGGTGCGGGCTGGCCCGCGCGGTGTTCGAGGAGATCGGCGCCGACCCCGACCGGGTCCGCCCGACGACGACCGACCGCTTCCCGCGGCCGGCGCCGCGGCCGGCGTTCAGCGTGCTCGGCCACGACGCCTGGCACCGGGCCGGCGTCGCCGCGCCGGGTGAGTGGCGGGCGATGCTGCACGCCGCGGCGCCTGCCGTGACGGGGCGGTAGCCGGTGCGCATCGCGATGCTGGGTACCCGCGGGGTGCCGCCGCGCTACGGCGGCTTCGAGACGGCGATCGACGAGGTCGGTCGACGGCTGGTGGACGCCGGGCACGAGGTGGTCGTCTACTGCCGGAACCCGGGGCAGACGATGCGCGAGCACGGCGGCATGCGGCTGGTGAACCTCCCCGCCGTGCGGAGGCCGCGAGCTGGAGACGCTGTCGCACACGCTGCTCTCGACCCTGCACGCCGCCGTCCGGCTGCGGCCCGACGTCGCCCTGGTCTTCAACGCCGCCAACGCCCCGCTCGTCCCCCTGCTCCGCGCGGCACGCATCCCGACCGCCGTGCACGTCGACGGCCTCGAGTGGCAGCGGGCCAAGTGGCATGGCCTCGGCGCGCGCTACTACCAGGCCGCCGAGCGGTGGAGCGTGCGGTGGGCCGACGAGGTCGTCGCCGACGCGCGCGGCATCGCCGACCACCTGCACGCGGCGCACGGCCGCCAGGCCGTGTTCATCCCCTACGGCGCCCCGCTCGTCGACGCCGGCGCCGACCGGCTCGGCGCTCTCGGCCTCGACCCGCGCGGGTACCACCTCGTCGTCGCCCGGTTCGAGCCGGAGAACCACCTGGACGAGCTGGTCGAGGGCCGGCTGCTCAGCACGGCCACCCAGCCGCTGGTCGTCGTCGGCGGCGCGCCGTACGCCGAAGGCTACGAGTCGCGGGTGCGCGCCCGGGCCGCGGGCGACGACCGGGTGCGCTTCCTCGGCGCGGTCTACGACGACCAGGCGCTGCTCGACCAGCTGTACGCCGGCGCCACGTCGTACCTGCACGGGCACTCGGTGGGCGGCACCAACCCGTCGCTGCTGCGGGCGATGGGAGCGGGCGCACCGGTCACGGCGTGGGACGTCGTGTTCAACCAGGAGGTCACTGACGGGGCGGCCCGCTACGTGCGCACGCCGGCAGAGGTCGCCGCGGCGCTGCTCGCCGACGAGCAGGACCCGGTGGCCGCCAAGGAGCGCGGCGAGGTGCTGCGCGAGCGGGCCCGCACCGCCTACGTGTGGGACGACGTCGCCGACGCGTACGAGCAGCTGTGCGAGCGGCTGAGCGCCCGGCGGACGGCCCGGTGAGCCCACGCCGCATCGCCGTGAACTCCGCGATCCACCGGCACGGCATCTCCGGGTCGTCCACCGCCACCCGTGCGCTGGTCGACGCGCTGGGCCGGCTCGACGACGTCATCGTGCGCGAGGTGGCGCCGGCCCGGCCGCGCGGGCGGTTCTCGGTGCTCAACGCGGTCGCGGACGCCCGCTGGGACCTCCGGCAGGCGCCGCGCGTGCTGCCGGGCGCCGACCTGCTGGTGTCGCCGTGCAACATCGGCCGCCGCGGGCCGGCCCGCAAGCACCTGCTCGTCGTGCACGACGTGATGCCGTTGGAGCACCCCGAGCTGTTCGACCGGAGGTTCGCGACGTACTTCCGGCTCCTCGTGCCTCCCAGCGTGCGGGACGCCGACCGGGTGCTCACGCTGTCGGAGCACTCGGCGCGGGTGCTGCGCCGGATGGCGCCGCGCACCGAGGTCCGGGTCGTCACCTGGTCGCACCCCGGCGGGAGCGCCGCGCGGGTGACCTTCCCGGAGCGCAAGACCGTGCTCATGGTCGGCGCCACCGAGCCGGTGAAGAACCAGGTGCGCGGCATCGAGGCGGTGGCCGGCCTCCGCGGCGGCACCGGCGCCGACCTGGGACTACGCGTCATCGGCCCGGTCGGTCGAGCAGAGGATGCCGTGCGGGCGGCGCTGGCGGACGTCGACCCCCGCGGTGCCTGGACCTCGCGGGAGGTCGACGTGCCGGCGGCGGTGCTGGAGTCGGCCTACGCCTCGTCGTGGCTGCTGCTGCAGCCGTCGTACGACGAGGGGTTCGGGCTGCCGCTGGTCGAGGCCGCGCGCCACGGCCTGCCGGTGGTGCACTCCGGCCGGGGCGCGATGACTCGCGTGCTGCCGGAGGTCGACGCGCACGGAGTCACGAGCGGGGCCTTCGTCACCGCGATGGGCCCGCTGCTCGACGAGGAGGCCTGGACGGCCGCTGCGGACGCCGCGGCCGCCCGGGCGGCGGCGTACGACCCGGCTGCGTTCCACGCCGTGGTGCGCGACGCCGTGACGGACCTCCTCCCGGCGGCCGCGTGACGGGCCGGCCGCTGCTCGACCTGCACGCGCTGGGCCACCGGCAGACCGGAAACGAGTCCTGGGCCCGGTCCATCGCCGCTGCGCTCTTCGAGCTCGACGGGCCGCAGGCGTACGACGTGGCGCTGACCGACGCCGCCCCCGCCGAGGACCTGGCGCTGCTCCCGTACCGCGAGCGGGTCCGGGTGTCCGACGGCAGCATCCGCCGACTCGCTGTGGACCTGCCCGCCGCCATGCGTCGGCTGCGGACCCCGGTGGTGCTGGTGCAGTACACCGTGCCGGTCGCGCGCGTGCCGGCGGTCGTGATGGTGCACGACCTGTCCTTCGAGGACCCGCGCGCCGCCGAGTGGCTGCCGCTCGCCACCCGGCTGCGCTACCGCGCGACGATCCGCGCCTCGGTGCGCAGGGCGGCGCAGGTGCTGACGGTGAGCGAGTTCAGCAAGGCCGACCTCGTGCGGGTCTACGGCGTCGACCCGGCCCGCGTCGAGGTGGTACCGAACGCGGTCGACCCCCGGCTGGCCGAGCTGCTCGCGCTGACACCGGTGGACCGCGGCGGGCGTCCCGTCGTTCTTGTCGTGGGCAACGTGCTGCCCCGGAAGAACCTCCCGGTCGTGGCTCGGGCGGTGCACCTGATGCGCGAGCGCGGCTCCGACGTCGTGCTGCGGGTCGTCGGCACGGTGCACCCCACCGGCCGGCGGCACGCCGAGGAGGCGCACCGTCTGCTCGGCGACGCGTTGTCGATGACCGGCTACCTGCCGCTCGAGCAGCTTGCCCGCGAGCTGCGCCGCGCCCACGTGCTGGCCTTCCCCTCGCTGTTCGAGGGGTTCGGCATCCCGGCGCTGGAGGCGATGGCCGCCGGGCTGCCGGTCGTCGTCTCGGACCGGACGTCGCTGCCGGAGGTGGTCGCCGATGCCGGGCTGGTCGCCGCCGCGGAGGACGTCGAGGCCTGGGCTGACGCCCTCCAGAGGGCGCTCGAGCCTGCCGAGGCCGCCCGGCTGCGTCGCCGCCGGCGAGCGCCGCGTGACCGAGCTCACCTGGGCGGCCTCGGCAGCGACGGTGTCAGCCGCTGCTGACGCCGGGATCGCGGTGACGGCGGGCGGGAGCCGGCCGTCGCGTACCGACGGCACGACGTCTTCGTGACATCACCAGCCGCCGGCGCGGCCCCGTCGGCTGGGCGGCGTACCTCGGCCGGCCCGGCCGCTGTCGGTCGCTGGTCGGCGCAGGGGCTGCTGTGGGCCTTCGCCCAGCGTGATTTCCGCACCCGCTACCGCACCAGTGCCATCGGCTGGACCTGGTCGCTGCTGCAGCCGCTGGCGAACCTCGCGGTCTTCGCGGTGGTCTTCACGCTCGTGTTCAAGGTGAAGCCGCCGCCGACTGGGGAGCGGCGAGGGCAGTCCTACGCGCTGTTCCTGTTCACCGGCCTGGTCACCTGGGGCCTGTTCGCCGTCCTCATCAACCTGAGCATGGCCTCGCTGCGGGAGAGCGGCCCGCTGCTGCGCAAGGTGGCCTTTCCCGCTGGGCGCCGGTGCTGGGCGCCGGCCTGGTGCAGCTGATCCAGGTCGGGCTGGAGTCGACGTGCTGCTCGTCGTGGTTCGTGGTCGTCGGCAACGTCGGCTGGACCTGGCTGTACGCGCCCTTCATCGTGCTCGGCATGGCGTGCTTCGCGCAGGGCGTCGGGCTGGTGCTCGCCACCGCGAACGCGCGGTTCGGCGACGTCCAGTACATCGTCGCCGTCGTGCTCGGCCGCGCTCTACTTCCTCACGCCGGTGCTCTACCCGCGCCAGCCAGGTCCCCGGCGGCAGCGGCTGGCTGCGGGCACCTGGTCGATCGACCATCCGGTGTCGCTGTACGCCGGTCGCTCCACGACGCGCTCTACACGCTCGACGGCCCGGGCCCGCTCGCGACGTCCGGCCTGCTCGCTCTTCGGTGCTCGTCGTCCTGACGCTGGGTCTGTGGATCTTCGAGCGCACCACCGAGGACGTCGGGGAGCTGCTGTGATCACGGCGGCCTCCGCGGCTGCGGGTCGAGCGACGTCGGCAAACGGTTCCGGCGTGCGCGCGACCGGCGCAGCACCCTCAAGGAGCCGATCGTCCGGGGCCGCGCGCGGCACGTCGAGGACTTCTGGGCGTTGCGGGACGTCACGTTCGAGTGCCCGAAGGGCTCGGTCTACGGGCTGATCGGGCACAACGGGTCAGGCAAGTCGACGCTGCTGAAGGTCGTCGCCGGCATCTACCGCCCGACCGAGGGCCGGTCGACGTCGACGGCCGGCTCGCCGCGCTCATCGAGCTCGGCGCCGGCTTCCACCCCGAGCTCACCGGCCGGGAGAACATCTGCCTCAACGGCTCGATCCTCGGGCTCTCGCGCCGCGAGATCGACGGCGCCGATCGACGAGATCATCGAGTTCAGCGGCCTCGCGCGAGTTCATCGACGAGCCGGTGAAGAACTACTCCAGCGGCATGTACGTCCGGCTCGGCTTCTCGGTCGCCGTGCACATGCGACCCGACGTCCTGCTCATCGACGAGGTCATCGCCGTCGGCGACGAGGACTTCCAGCGCCGCTGCTTCGACCACCTCTACGGCCTGCGGAGGGCCGGCCGGACCATCGTCATCGTCAGCCACGCCACCGACCTGCTGGCGTCCCTGTGCGACGAGGTCACCTGGCTGGACCACGGCTGCCTCGTCGAGGCCGGCCCGGCCACCAAGGTCGTCGACGGCTACATCGCCGCCCTCAACGCGGTCGAGGTCGCCGGCCGTCCCCACGCTCCCAGGGCGACGGACGGTTCCGACCGACCGGGCAGCGGTCATGCGCGACTGACCTCGGTAGAGGCGGTCGACGCCGGCGGGCGCGCAGACCACCTTCTGCGTGACTCGGCGACCCGCTGCGCATCCGGCTCGCCTTCCGCGCCGAGATCCCGCTGACCGATCTCGTGTTCTCGCTCACCCTGCGCCACGAGACCGGCGCCGTCATCAGCACCGTGACCAGCAAGGCGGCGGGCGTGTTCGTGCCGGAGGTGCACGGGCTCGGCCGCCTCGACTACGTGCAGGACCCCTGTCAGCTCAACCCGGGCAACTACCGGGTGGACGTCTCGGTGCTGGACGCCTCCGCCTCGCACGTCTTCGACTCGTGGACCGACGCGGTCGACGTCGTGGTCCGCGCGGGGCACGGCATCGCGCGGGGCGGGCTGGTCTCGCTGCACGACTCGTTCGACGTGACGGCGCTCCAGCGGCCGGCCGACACCGGCACCGGCTGACACGCACTCACGCGACCAGGCCACTCGAGGAACGGGAGACCATGCACGCCGTCACCATCGCGGCCAGGAACTACCTGCCGTTCGCCAGGCTGCTGGCGAGGTCCTTCCTCGCCCACAACCCGCAGTCGTCGTTCTCGATCCTCGCCGTCGACGCTTCGCCGGGCGAGGTCCCCGCGACGGACGGCTACGACGTCCTCACGCCGGTCGACCTGCCGATGGGCGTCGACGAGTTCCGCCGGATGGCGATGATCTACGACGTCACCGAGCTGTCCACGGCGGTCAAGCCGTGGCTGCTGCGAGACGCTGCTCGACCGCGGCGCCGAGGTCGCGTCTACCTCGACCCCGACATCCTGGTCTACGCGCCCTCGGGAGCTCGAGCGGCTGGCGCGCGAGCACGGGATCGTCCTCACCCCGCACACCATGGCGCCGATGCCGCGACGAGGCTGCGCCCGAGCGAGCCCGACATCCTGGCCTGCCGGCATCTACAACCTCGGCTTCATCGCCGTCGGCGGCCGCGGCCCGGACGATGCTCGACTGGTGGGCGGAGCGGCTGCAGCGCGACTGCGATCGTCGACCCCGCGACGCAGGACTGTTCACCGACCAGCGCTGGATCGACTTCGTGCCCGGCATGTTCGACGCACACATCTGCTGCGGGACCCCGGCTACAACGTCGCCTACTGGAACCTCGCACGCGCGCGCTGACTCACGCGCGGCGACGGCAGGTGCTACGGTCGACGGCGCGCCGCTGCGGTTCTTCCACTTCAGCGGCTATCGACCCCGAGTCGCCCTGGCTGCTGAGCAAGTACCAGCGACCGGCCGCGCGTGCTGCTCAGCGAGCAGCCGACGCTGCGCCGAGCTGTGCGCGGGCTACGCGCGACGCAGCTGCTCGCCGAGGGCGATCGACGCGAGCGCGTGGCACGCCGTACCGGTGCGCAGCACCTCGCCACGGCGTCCGCGCTCAACCGCGCGCATGCGCCGGACCTACCGCGACGGCCTGATCGCCGCCGACGAGGGCGGACCGCCGCTGCCGCCGGCGCCGTTCGCCGGCGCGACGCCGCGCGTCGTCGACTGGCTCGCGCGCGCCGGTGCAGCCGCGGCCACGCGGTGACCCGCTGCCTGCGCGGCGCCTGGCGATCGCGGCCCGGACCTCCGGGCGTCTTCCCCACCCTCGGGCGCCGACGAGAGCGACCTGCTCGCCTGGGCGCGGGTCTCCGCCGTAGCCGCGCGCGCGAGCTGGTGCCCGAGGTGCTGCCCGACCGCCGACGCCGCCGCGCCGCGAGCCCGGCTGGCAGCCGACGACGCCGCCGCCCGGTGTCAACGTCGCGGGCTACTTCAGGCGGAGCTCGGCGTCGGCGAGGTCGGCCGGCTGGTGGTCGACGCCGCTCGCGGCGCCAGCGGCGTGCCGTACTCCACCGTCGACGCTGGACCCGGCACGCTGAGCCGCACCGGGGCACGCCTTCGCCGAGCGTCGACCGCCGGCCGCCGCTACCCGGTCAACCTCGCTGTGCGTCAACGCGGACCAGATCCCGAGCTGTCGGCGCCGACGCGGGCCCGACCTTCTTCGCCGGCCGCTACACGATCGGCGTGTGGGCCTGGGAGGTCGAGGAGTTCCCGCGCGCGCTTCGCCGGCGTCCTGCACCTCGTCGACGAGGTCTGGGCCGTCAGCCGCTTCGTCCGGCGACGCGCATCGCACCGCGTCACCGACAAGCCGGTGCACGTCCTCCCGCGCCCGGTCGTGACGCTGCCGGCCGCCGGCGCGCTGGACCGCGGCCGCGCTCGGCCTGCCCGACGGCTTCGCTGTTCCTGTTCGTCTTCGACTACCTCAGCGTCCTCGAGCGCAAGAACCCGCTCGGGCTCGTCGAGGCGTTCCGCCGGGCGTTCCGCGCCGGGCGAGGGGCCGTCGCTGGTCATCAAGACCATCAACGGCGACCGCGACGCACCGACCGCGAGCGCCTGCGGGCGCGCCGCGGCGCGCGCAGCGACATCCTGCTCATCGAGGACTACCTGCCGGCGCCGAGCGGCAGCCGGCTGATGGCCGCTGCGACTGCTACGTCTCGCTGCACCGCGCGGAGGGCTTCGGCCTGACGATGGCCGAGGCGATGGCGCTCGGCAAGCCGGTCGTCGCCACCGGCTACTCCGGCAACCTCGACTTCATGACGGACGCCGACAGCCTGCTGGTGCCCTACGAGCTGGTGCCGGTGGCCCGGGCGCGGGACCCGTACCCGTCGGCGGCGCGCTGGGCGGAGCCCGGACGTCGGCCGTCGCCGCGGAGCACCTGCGCCGCCTCCACGAGGACCCGGCGTTCGCTGCCGAGCTGGGCAGGCGCGGGCAGGAGGCGGTGCTGGCCGCGGGAGACCTGGGCCGGGCGGCGGCGTTCGTACGGTCGCGGGTGGAGGCGGCCGCGGCCGAGGTCGCGGCGGACCCGGCCCGCTTCTCACGGCGGGTGGCGGGCTCGACCGCCGAGCGCCGGCTGGAGCAGGCCCGGACCTTCCTGCGCACCCCGCTCGACGTCCACACGGCCAGCCGGCTGCCCTTCGGCGCGGCCGCGAAGCTGCGCAAGGTCGATCGCGCGGGTGCTCACCCACCACGACCAGCAGGTCAACGAGCGGCTCGAGATGCTGGCGGACGCGATCGAGGCGTCGACGGCGCACTCCGACCACCGCTCCGACCACACGGCGCAGCTGCTGGCTGAGACCGAGAACCGACTCGATGCGGTGGTCCGGCAGCTGTCAGTGCGGGTCGACGACACCCGCTCGCAGGTCGACCGGCTCGACATCGAGCAGGCCGCCGCGCCCTACACCTCCCGGCCGGACGTGCTACGGCACCGGGGGCCGGACGGCACCGAGTACCTCGGGTCTGGGCGCGGACACCCCTGGCACCTATGCCGGGTTCGAGGACGTGTTCCGCGGCAGTGAGCAGTTCGTGGTCGACCGGCTGGAGCCCTACCTGGGCCTGCTCAAGGAAGCCGCCCCGGTGCTCGACGTCGGCTGCGGCCGAGGTGAGCTGCTGGACCTGCTGCGCGCGGTCGCGATCGACGCCCGAGGCGTCGACCTGGACGAGAGCATGCTCGAACGGTGCCGGTCCAAGGGACTGGACGTGACCTCCGGCGACGCGACCGAGGTGCTGGCCGCAACCTCCCCCGGTTCACTCGGTGCGGTCACCTCGATGCAGGTGGTCGAGCACCTCGGGGTCGACGACATCCGTCGACTCTTCGAGGCGAGTCGGCATGCCTTGCGCCCCGGCGGCCTGATGATCGCCGAGACAGTGAACCCGCACGCCCCGCCTGCCCTGAAGACCTTCTGGCTGGACGTCACCCACGTGCGACCCCTCTTCCCGGAGTCGATGCTGTTCCTCGCGCGGGAGGCGGGCTTCTCCGAGGCGAGGATCTTCTTCCCGCACGGCACCGCCGACCTCGACAGCGACCTTCGGCGTGTCCGGCGAGTACGCGCTGGTGGCCGTCAAGGGGTGACCGCCCGCCGGCGCGGGTCAGGACTCGGCGAGGACCTCGTCGCACTCCGCCTCGGCGACGCGGCGGGACAGCTCGGAGCTGCGGTTGCTGCGCTGCGCGGGCGGTGGTGCGGCGACCCTGCGAGGGGCGTCGGCCGCCGGCAGCAGGTCGCCCAGCAGCGTGCTCATGACGGCAGCGACCGCAGCAGCGCTGACGTCGCGGCGGTCGGCCTCGAAGTACGACTCGGGCGCCTGCGGACCGGTCACGATCTCGTACGCCGGGAAGTAGGTGACGGTGGGGTCGGCGGCCACCACCTCGCCGGCGGCGGCCCGCAGCACCGCCTTGCTGTAGGTGGTGGCGGTCAGGACGTGCTCGGTAGTGGCGGTTGCGACGAGCGGGACCGGCGAGACCGTGAGCACGACGTGCACCGACGGGTTGATCTCGCGCAGGCCTGCGACGAACTCCTCGAGGTCGGCACGGACCTCGGAGGTGCCGAAGTTGCGGAACTGGTGCTGCTCCGGGTCGAAGGTGCCCGCGACCGTTCCCGGGCACGCTGGATAGGCGGCGCCGTCGGTGGCCGAGACCCACGACTCCGTCAGGCCGAGGGTGAACACGAACACCGTGGCCGTCTCGAGGGCACGGCGCACCGCGGCGAGGTGCTGGCCGAGGAGCGCGTCGTGCTCGCCGTCGGAGCGCGCCGGGTGCCGCAGACCTGGGCGGAACGGGTCGATGACCAGCGGCCCGTCGTACCACCGGTCCTCGGCCGGCCGGAAGCTGCCGCGGACCCGCTGCAGCAGCTGCAGCAGGTGGCGGGCGCTGTAGATGTTGCCGTAGGCCGCGCTGAAGCCGCGGTACCCGAGGTTGTCGGGCAGCCCGGCGAACGCAGGGTGCGGTGCCTCGGTGCGGACGTACTCGACGCCGGCCCGTTCGAGGTACGGGACCAGGTTCGAAGCGAAGCAGCTGCCCGCGGACACCACCCGGTCGTCATGGCCGATCAGCGCCCGGTCGCCCGTCACGAGGTCGGCCGGGTCGAACCCGGCGGCCACTGCGCGCGACCAGAACGCTCGCGTGGGCTGGCTGCGGTAGGGGTGGCTCGTCATGCAGCGGTCCCGTCGAGGGCGCGGGCGACCGCTTGCCACACCAGCCGGCCGTACGCCGCGTTGGCGTGGGTGGCGTCGGCGGTGGCGAGGACGCCACGGAGGTACCCCTGCCCGTCCAGGGCCTCGGGCGGGACGGGGACGAAGGTCGCGCCGGTCGCGGCGGCGCTGTCGGCGAGCATCGCCTGGACGATCTTCCAGAGGGCCATCCGGGTGCTGCCCGGCGTCACCGGGGTCTCGTCCGGTGCCAGGCCCAGGCTTTCGGTCACCTCGGCGAAGAAAGGGTCGGCCCGGAGCGCCCGCGCCACGAACTCGTCGGACTTGGGGGGCGGCGTGCCGATGACGAGCACCCGGCGGGCGCTGCCGGCCAGCTCGACGAGCCGCTGGCGCAGCAGCTCGTCGTCGTCGCTCCAGAGCTCGCGGACCTGTTCTCGCGACACCCACACGGCGTCCCGCGACGCCGGGACGGGCTGCTGGTCGTCCGGAGCGGGCGAGTCGTCCCACACGCGGATCGGCGGGTCGGGCTGCACGAGGAACCGGGCGTTGTGCTGGTTGCCGTTCCAGATCACCGCCGCCACACGGTCGCGGGAGGCCTCGACCAGGAAGTCCCAGTAGTCGGGGTCGGCGAGCTGGTGGCCGGTGATCTCCTGGCTGGTGAAGGCTACCGCGGCCCGCAGGCCCTCGGGCGCCAACCCGAGGCGCAGTGCTCGCTCGAGGCAGATCATGTGTGAGTGCCCGGCCAGCACTACCTGTGGGTCCGCGGCGCCGCGGAGCTCCCACGTGATCGACTCGGGTGCTCTCGTCGGAAGGGGCGTCGGCATGGTCCTCGACGGTACGACACTGTGGTTCCCGGCGTCAGCGGCCCCCGGCCGGAGGGCTGTCCGGAACGGTGGCCGTGCCGTCGGCCCGGGTGCCGGTCGGCGACACCTGGCGCAAGTCGGTGCTGCCCACGATGCGGTGGGTCGGCTCGGTGGCCACACCGAGCTGCTCCAGGGCGGTCTCGACCAGGGTGCGGGAGTAGTGCAGGTTGCTCTTCGTGAGCGCGAAGACCGCCCTGCGGAGCGCCTGCCGCAGCCGGCCGCCGCCCCGCCCGTAGCTCAGGACCGTCTCGACGGGGGGCAGCTGGACGGGCATCGGGTCACTCCTGGGCATCGGTGGCTGGGTCGGTCGTCTGGTGGCCGGTGGGATCGTCGGTCTGTTTCCCGCCGAGCGGCGCGACGGCGAGCAGCGTTGCCAGCCGGTCAGCGGCGAAACGAGCGAACGCCGCCGGGTCGGCCAGCTCGGCGACCCGGCTCCGGCCGGCCTCCCCGAGCGCGGAACGGAGCCCCGTCGTCGGCCACCAGCTCGACGAGTGCGTCGGCTGCGGCGGCTCAGGTCGGGCTCGGCCCACTCGCCCCCGGGCGCGTAGAAGCCTTCGGCGTCGGTGACCGGGACGAGCTCGGCGCGGACCAGTCGCGTCGTGCTGTCGGTGCAGACGTCGAGGTTGCCCGACCAGGCGGTGGCCACCGTGGCCCGGCCGAGAGCCATCGCGTCGACCAGGTCGGTGCCGACCGCAACCGCCCGGTGCAGCGACACGAGGACGTCGCGCGCTCGCGGTGAGCGCGTGGTCGTCCTCGATACTGAGCCGGCTGTCGCGCACGGCGATGTCCGGCCGGTCGTGCACCCGCCAGGCCAGCCGGTCGAGCGAGGCCGGTCGGATCGAGCCGTGCCTGGTGCTGAGAGCAGGAAGGCGCGGCCGGGTGTCGGGAAGGCGCGCAGGTAGGCGTCGAGGACGCCGTCGGGGTTCTGCCGGGCCAGCGAGTCAAGCAGATCGACCCGGGCCAGCAGGACCACGGCGTCCGCCGGCAGCCCGAGCTCGGCCCGGGACAGGGCGGAGCAGGCAGGTCGCCGATCGACGAGTGGCGGCGCCAGGACGACGGGAGTTCCGGGCGGCGGCACCAGCCGATCCCGGACGAACCGGGTCGGCGCCCAGATCTCGTCGACCCGGGGCGCCCGCGGGTCGGGGTCCCGCTCACCGGCCCAGTAGACGACGTCGACCCGGGACGATCTCGCGACGCCCGGCACCGAGTCGCGTACCGCGCGCAGGTCATCGCCAGCCACGCACCAGACGGTGGCGGCGCCCAGCGTCGCCGGCCCGGCAGCGGGGAGGCCGGGCTCGACGTCGGCGCCACCGACGCCCACGCCGACCGGGTGGACCGGCCGGCCGGCGTCGCGGCGGACGCCAGTGCCGCGAGCACCCGGCGGCCCGCGTCGCCGGCGGCCGAGCGCGAGCGTGAGGAGGCCCACGACGTTCACGCCGTCGTCGGTGGGACGGATGCGACTGCGGGAAGCCGCGACGAGCATCTCGAGGTCGGCGGGCAGGCCCTCCTCGGCCGGGCCGTGCTCGGCGGCCCAGGCATAGAGCGCCCGCCGGCTCAGACCGTGCGGGTCCGGGTAGCGCGCCCGGAGGTCGAACCGGCTGTTCCACGCGGCCCAGAGCAGGCGGGGCAGCCCGGTGGACGGCGCGTCGGCCGGCGCGCTCGAGCAGCCAGTCGCGCAGGACCGCCACGGGGTCGTCCCCGCCGGCCGCGGCGAGCGGGGTGCGCCCGGCGACCCGCTCGTCGCGCAGCATCGCACGCAGCCCGCTCCGGGCGTGCTCCCCCGGTGACCGCAGGTCACCGAGACGGTTCCGCCGGTACGGCCGGTCCGCCAGCCCTTCGCGGGCCGGGTCCCGCTCCCAGTCGAGCAGGTCCCCGCGGTACGCCGTGCAGAGCCGTTCCAGGACGGGCGAGTCGCTCAGGTGCACCCGCGGCCGGCGTCGGATGTACTTCGACAGGTGGGACGGGTTGCCGGGGTCGTAGCCGGAGAAGTGGAACAGCACGAGCGGTGACCCGTCGACGGTGACGGCGCCGTCAGGCAGCTCGCCGAGGGTCCGCTCGTGCAGGTTCCAGTAGGCGACGTTCACGGCGGGGTCGCGCAGCACCCCGACGTCGGCGAAGCTGGGGGCCTGGTCCATCCACCGCTGGTCGGTGAACCGGTTGAGCTCGATCTCGATGCCGGCACCGAGGACGAGCATCTGGGCCCACCAGACGAGCAGGCCGCGGCAGCCTGGTCGTCCCGGCGAAGAAGCCGAGGTTGAAGCTGCCGCACGACCGGATGTTGTCGTGGGTGGGGTCGAGGCCGTCGTCGGGGATCGGGGCCAGCGAGTGTGGCGTGAGGACGACGTCGTGCTCGGCCAGCAGCGCAGTGACCGAGTCCGCGGGCTGGAAGAGCCGGGTGTCCGGGTCGATGTAGAGCACCCGGTCGGCGCCGTCGTCGAGCAGTCGCAGCAGGGCGGCGGGCTTGATGGCCGTGCAGAACTCGGTGACGTTGTAGAGGTAGCCCATGGCGGTCAGGTCCACCGGGTCGATGCCCAGGTCCTCCGGCGTCCACACCGTGCCGACATCGGCCGCGCTCAGCTCGTCGCCGCGGTCGACGTCGACGACCACCGTCACGAACTCCCAGTCCGGCTGGTGCCGGCGGACGCTGGCGCGCAGCACGCCGGCCCGCGACAGGTAGTTGCTGCCGACGATCGTCACCACGGCCGTGCGCCGCGGCGTCGGAGGGGCGGTCACGCTGGCTCCTTGTGTCGACGGTGCCGGGCCGGCCTCCGGCGCGGCCGAGCCTAACGGCGCGGGACCGGTCACTCGGCACGGGTCGCGACCAGGTCCGACCCGCCCGTACCTTGCTAGCGTCGCCGGAATGCGTGCTCGGCGAGTGTGGGAGAGGTCACGCCGCACGGTCGCCGGCGCCGGGTCGACGGCGGTGCTGCGGGTCCGGGCCTGGGCGATGTCCAGCCCGCGTCGCCGCGAGCTGACCCTCGAGCTGGGTGACCGGGTCCCCGTGCTGAAGAGGATCGCGACCCGGGCCCGGTTCGCCGTCACCCGCCAGGACCTGGGGGAGCAGCTGTGGGGCCGCGGCGGCGACGCCGACCAGCTGCCGTCCGACGCGCTGCCCTGGCACGCCGTGCTCGAGCTGACGGCCGCCCGACGCTCCGGCGCCCGACCGTCGCCGGGGACACCGGGGACCGACGCCCCGTGAGAGTGCTCCTGGACGCGCAGTGCCTGCAGAGCGAGAGCCTGGGCCGCGGGGTCGGCAGCTACGTGCTCCCCTTGCCGGCGGGCTGGACCGCCGGCCGGACGTCGACCTCGACGTCCTGCTCAACCAGACCGGGCCGCCAGGCGAGGTGCTGGCGGTGCGCGAGGCTTTGCTCGCCGCGGCGCCGGCCGCGCAGGTACACGTGCTGGACGCGCCCTGGCCGTGGCCCGACGCGGTGTTCGACCCGGCGGCCCACCAGCTCGCCGCAGCGGTGCGCGACCAGGTGGTCCGCGAGCTCGGGCCCGACGTCGTGCTGCACGGAAACCTCTTCGAGCCGCCCTGGGTCTCGGCGCTGCCGGCCCGGCCGACCGGGGTCGCGCCGGTGCTGGCCGCCGCAGTCCTGCACGACCTGATCCCCCTGGAGGACCCGGCCTTCCGCTTTCCTTCGGACGAGTTCGCGGCGAGCTACCGGACGCGGGTGGGTCGGCTCGCCGACCTCGACCTGCTGGCCTGCGTGTCGGCCTACACCGCCCGTTCGGCGAGCAGGCTGGCCGGCGTTCCGGCCGAGCGCATCCAGGTCATAGGTGGCGGCCCAGGGCCGGTGACCGCGCTGGCCACGGCCGAGCTCGACCTGCCGCTGGCCGGCGCCGCGGCGTGGTCTTCGTCGGAGCGGACGACCCGCGCAAGAACGAGGCCAACCTGCTCGCGGCGTACGCCGCGCTTCCGGCTGCGCTCCGGCGTGAGCACCCGCTGTCGCTGGTCGGGTCGCGGTCGCCCGAGAGCGAGCTACGGCTGGCGCGGACCCGCCGTGGCCTCGGCCTGGGCGACGGCGAGGTCGTGCTCACCGGGCGCCTCGGTGACGCCGACCTCGCCGCGCTCTACGGGCGGACCCGGGTGGTCGCGATGCCGTCGTACGGCGAGGGACTGGGCCTGCCGGTCCTCGAGGCGTGGGCCTTCGGGACGCCGGTGGTGGCCAGCGACCGCACGGCGCTGCCCGAGGTGATGGGCCGGGCCGACGCGATGGTCGACCCTGATGACGTGCCTGCGATGGCGGCCGCGCTCAGCGCGGTGCTCTCCGACGACGACCGCTGGGCCGAGCTGCGGGCGCACCTGCTCGAGCGGCGCGGCACCTTCTCGTGGGACCGGACGGCCGGCCTGCTGGTCGCTGCCGTCGCCGACCGCCTCGGGCCGGCGTCCGCAACGACCGGCACGGCCACGGACGCCAAGCCGGTCACCCGGCCTCGTCTCGCACTGGTGACCCCCTGGCACCCGCAGATGTCGGGCATCGCGCGGCACTCCGAGGTGATGGCCGGTGCGCTTGCTGCGCACTACGACGTCACCGTCGTCGCCCCGGTGGGCAGCACCCCGCTGCCCGGCTACGACCTGCAGGAGCCGGCTGCCTTCCTCGATGCCGCCGAGGAGTACGAGCGGGTGCTGTACCAGATCGGCAACAGCCCGTTCCACGAGTTCCAGCTTCCGCTCCTGCGCCAGGTGGCCGGTGTCGTCGTCCTGCACGACACGGTCCTGGTCGACTGGCTGCGGCACTCCTTCGAGCCCGGCAGCGACGCGCTGCGCTCGCTGGCCTACCGCGAGAACGGTGTCCGCGGCTGGCGGGACGGCACGTTCTCCGGCATCGAGCTGGTACGCGCGTCCCTGGGCGTGCTCGTGCACTCGCAGCGGGCAGCGGAGCAGCTCGTGGCCGGTCCGGCGCTTCCGCCCGACCTGGTCGGCGTCGCTCCGCTGGTGGACAACGCCGCCGCCCGCCCGGACCGGGCGCAGGCCAGGGCGCGGCTCGGCCTGTCGGACGGCGACGTGCTGGTCTCGACCTTCGGCCGGGTCCACCCGGTCAAGCGGACGCTCGTTGTTCTGGAGGCCCTGGCGACGCTGACCCCGGACCGCCCCGGGTTGAAGGTCGCGGTGGTCGGGGCCGACGCCGACGACGGCTACCTGCGCGAGGTCCGCGCCGTCGCGGCCCGCACCGGCGCGACCGTCACCGGCGACCTGTCCGGCGCCGCCTACGCCGACTGGGTCGCGGCGACCGATGTCGCCGTGCAGCTGCGGGCGGAGGAGCACGGCGAGACCTCCGGAGCCCTGGTCGAGGCGATGGCCGGTGGCGCCGCCCTCGTGGTCGAGGACGTCGGCACGTTCCCGGAGCTGGTCGGCGACGTCGGCGTCGTCCTGCCCTCGCCGCCCGCCGTCGCGGACGTGGCGCGAGCCGTCGCGGCCCTGGTCGACGACCCGGCCGGCCTGGCCGCCCGCGCCGCGCGGACTCGGGAGCGGGCGGACCGCCGGCACGGGACGGCCGCGGCCGCGGTGGCGTACCGCGACGTGGTGGAGGGGCACTACCGCCGGCGCGATCCCAGGCCCTTCCTGGACGCGGTGCTGGCCGCGCCGGTCGACGACGAGCGGCGTGCCGCCGCGCTTCGCTGCGCCGCCGCGAACCGCCGTGACCGGGCCGGCGACCGACTGGTCGTCGACGTCACCGAGCTGGTGGTGCCGCACGACCTCACCGGCATCCAGCGGGTGGCGCTGGCCCTGTCCGAGCAGCTGCCGGACGCCTGGCCCGGCCGGGTCCTGCACGGCGACCTCGGCGCGGAAGGGCTGCGCGAGACCCTCGCCGTCGCGGCGCGGTCGGCCGGCACCGGAGAGCCCGGCTGGCCGCTGGGGCGGCTGCAGGCGCGTCCGGGCGACTGGTTGCTGTCAGCCCGCTTCTTCCCGGACGCCGAGGAACGGGCCTTCGTCCTGGCCGCCTGGCGCGCGACGGGAGGCCGGGTGGCACACGTGGTGCACGACGTCCTGCCGCTCACGCACCCGCAGTGGTTCCCGCCGTCGGCCGTCGCGTACTTCCCGCGCTACCTCGACACGGTGCTCTCCCACAGCGACCTCGTTCTCACGGTGTCCGAGAGCACCCGCGGAGAGCTGGCGACCTGGGCCGCGGGCGAGGGCCGCCCCTTGCCCCGGCTGGCGCCGCTGCGGCTGGGGGCCGACCTGGGACCGGCACCGGACCGGGCCGGTGCCCCCACCCGGGCAGTCGGTGACGCCGAGCCGCCGGTGGTGCTCATGGTGGGCACCGTCGAGCCGCGCAAGGGCCACCGGCAGGCGCTCGCGGCCGTCCGGGCGCTGCAGGCAGCCGGCACCGACGTGCGGCTGGTCGTCGTCGGTGTCCCGGGGTGGGGTCCGGCCGCCCTGCACGCCGAGCTGGAGCGGGCCGCCAGCGACCTGCCGTACGTCGAGTGGCGCCGGGACGTCGACGACCCCGGCCTGCGACAGCTGTACGACAGCGCAGACCTGCTGCTGGCAGCCTCCGAGGGCGAGGGCTTCGGGATCCCGCTGCTGGAGGCGGTCCACCGGGGCCTCCCGGTCCTGGCCCGCCGGCTGCCGGTGTTCCGCGAGGTGCTGGCCGGCTCAACGGCGGGGGCGGTCGGCTGGTTCGACGGCACGGCTCCGGACCAGCTCGCCCTGGCGCTGCGCGACGCCCTTGCGACCGCGCGGGACCGGAGGCCGGGCGCCCCGGACCGATCATGGCGCGGAACGGCGGAGGACGTCGTGGCCGCCCTGTGCGGGGCCGGGACCGCGGACCAGCGCCGTTAGGGTGGTCGGCGTGCTGGTGCGGATCGCGTCCGGGCGTGGGCGGACCGCCCTCGCCGGCTGCGCGGCTGCCGCGCTCGCCCTGCTCGCCGTGCTGGCCGTCGGACCGGCCGGCACCCTCCTGTTGATCGGCGGCGGCGTGCTGTCGCTGGGGGCAGCCCGGGCGCTGCCGGGGCTGTCCGGGCCGGTTTCCTGGGCCGCTGGCCTGCTCACCCAGCTGGGCCTGCTCGCCGCCGGCAGCCTGGCTCTGAGCACGCTCTCGCCCCGGCCCCACGGCGCCGTCGTACATCTCCTGCTGCTCGCGGTCCCGGTGCTGCTCGGCGCGGCGCTGCTCGTGCTGGCCGGGCGGCGGCAGCAGCCTCTGGTGGGGCGGCTGCCTGTGCGGGGCGGGCTCGCGGCCGCCGTGACCGCGGCCACGCTGGTCACCACCGCCTGGGTCGCGAGTCGTGGCGAGGCGTACGCCGAGGTGTGGGCGATGAGCGGCGACGCCCGCAACCACGTCCTCAACCTGCGGTCGATGCTGGCCAACGGCGGCCTGACCCTCGACAACCTGCGCAGCTCCCCAGCGGTCTTCGACGCGATCGTCGCGACGGTGGCCGCTGCCGACGGGCGGGTCGGGCTCGATCCCGGCGCCCTGATGCTGCACGACGCCCGCGCCATGGCGACCACCTACGCCGTCTGCGTGGCCGCCGTGGGTGTGCTGCTACTGGCCGCCCTCCAGGAGGCAACCCCGCGGCTGCTCACGCGCCGCCGGCTCGGTGGACCGGTGGTCGTCGCGCTCCTCGCGGGTGCCGCTGCCGCAGCGTCGCCGCTGGTGCTCGGCACGGGCCTGACCGACGGCTTCATCACGGCGTACGGCGCGCTGGTGCCGGCGACGGCCGGTGTCGTGCTCGCGCTCCGCTGCTGCACCCGGCCGGCCCCGCTGCCGTTCGCGCTGCTCGGTCCGGCAGTGCTCCTCACCCTGTTCTGCTGGACGATCCTCGCGGTCGTACCGATCGCCGCCACCGTGGCCGTGCTCGTGGTTCTGGTCCGGCGCCGCGTCATCGCCGTCCGCCTGGTGCGCGGGGCACCAGGCGCCGCGCTCGCGGCGCTGCGCCCGCACGAGTCTCGCGCGGCTGGGCGCTGGCCGGGGTGCCGACGGTCGGCTCGCTCCTGGTGGTGCTCGGGGTGCTGGTGACCCAGCGCGACACCCTGCGGGCGGCGTTCGTCCTGACCGGGGCCGCTACCTCGCCAGAGACGCACGTGCTCCCGCTGCTGGGGTTGGTCGCCCTGGCCCTGCTGCTGACCGCGGCCGCCGGGTCGACCGCTACCTGATGCTCGTGCCGCTGGCCGTCGCCGCGAGCGGAGCAGTCGTGGTCGAGGCGCTCCGGCTGCTCCCGCCCGGTCCGCTCGTGTGGAGCTACTACGCGGTCAAGACGGTCTGGCTGGTCTCCGCCTGCCTGGTATGGCTGGCCTTCCTGCCTGTGGTCCGGCTGGCGGCCGGGGCGCCGCGGGCCTCGGCCGCGGGGTGGCCCGGGCGGCGGCGCCTGCTGGCCCGGTCGGCCGGGCTTGGTGTGCTGTCGCTCGCCGTGCTGATGGCGCTGGGCTTCACCACGCCGGTAGCCGAGCCGATCGAGAAGGCCGCCGACGGCTGGGGGGCGCCGACCGCCGCCGCGGTGGAGCGGACGGCGGCGGCCGCCGACGACGGCGAGCCGTTCGTCCTGTTCGGCTGGTCCGACCCGGGCAATGACCGGCTCGCGAACTTCTGGGCGGGCACGACGTGGGGAACCGACGCGGCCGGCACGATCCTCGACCCCAACCCGGTCGGTTGGGCCTACAACGCGACCGGCCAGGTGACCGACGTGTGCAGCCTGGCCGAGCTGGTACCCGGGCTGCGTGTCGTGACCAGGACCCCCGACCTCGCCTCCCAGCTCGACGACGCGTGCCCCGACGCCCGGGTCGAGGTCGTGCTCGACCAGTGACCGGTGGAGCGGCGGCCCCGCCCTTCCTGCACGTGCTGGTGCCGGCGTACGGCGACTCGCCCTACCTCGGCCGGGACGCTGGCCTCGGTGCTCGCCCCGGCGCCGACGCACCTGCGCCTCACGGTGGTCGACGACGGCACGCCCGACGACGCCGTGGCCGGCGCCGGCCGGGCCGCCGGGCCGGGCGTCGAGTACGTCCGGCTGCCGGAGAACCTCGGGGTCGCCGGCGCCTTCCAGGCGTGCGCCGACCTCAGCACCGGCCGGTACACGCTGCTCATGGGGTCCGACGACCTCATGGAGCCGGGCTACCCGGCGGCGCTGCGCGAGCTGGTCGGCGCGCTACGACGAGCCGGAGCTGGCCACCACGGCGGTCACCGTCGTGGACGCCAGCGGGGCGTGGTCCGCCCGCTCCCGGATCGCGTGAAGGCCCTCCTCGCGCCGCGCGGCACCCGGCCACGGCTGCTGACGGGCGACCGCCTGGTCGCCGGCCTGCTGACCGGCAACTGGCTCTACTTCCCGGCGCTGGCCTGGCGCACCGACGTGCTGCAGCGCCTGCGGTTCCGCCCGGACATGCAGACCGCGCTCGACCTGGACCTCGAGCTGCGGGTCCTGTTTGCGGGCGGTTCGCTCGCCTGGAGCCCGGAGCCGGTGTTCCGCTATCGCCGGCACGGGGGGTCGGTGTCCAGCCGGAGCGCCATGGGCGGTGACCGGTTCGCTGAGGAGCGGGCCCTCTACGCGTGGGCCGGGGAGCAGGCCGGCGCGCTCGGCTGGCGGCGCAGCGCCCTGGCGGCCCGGGTGCAGGCGACCTCGCGGCTGCATCGGGGCCTGGCCGCCGTCGCGCGGCGTCGCGGCGGCTCAGTCGTCGGCTGAGGCGGGCGGTGCGGCCGGGACCCGCAGGCCCTGCTCACGCTGGGTGGCCTCGTCGATCGCCAGCCGCCGGGCCAGCACGGTGAGCTGCCGCTCGACGTCGCGGAACTTCAGGTAGAAGCCGACCACGACGTACAGGAACACCGCGACGAGCAGGTAGAGCAACAGGTCGGTGCCGCGACCGACACCGACGAAGTTGGCGACCCGGGTGGTGAGCCCCGGGTACAGGATCGAGACCACGGCCGCCGCGGCCAGCGCGACCATGATCAGCCGCTTCCACGCGCGGGTGCGGGCGGTTCCTCGGCGCTGCAGGAGCACGACGACCAGCCCGAGGGTGGCCGCGATGAGGAAGACCTGGATCAGCACGGTGGCCTCACTTCAGCAGCAGGTCGAAGAGGATGTTGACCCCGTTGATGAGGGGCTGGCCCTTGCTCTTCGAGTACGTCGTGTAGCGGATGTGCACCGGCAGCTCGGCGTAGCGGAACTTGCGCCGGGCCACGATCGCGAGCACCTCGGACGCGTGCGCCATGCCGTTCATCTGCAGGTCCAGGGCGGCCGCGACCTCCCGGTCGAAGGCGCGCATCCCGTTGTGGGTGTCGGTGAGCGCCAGGCCGGTGCTGGAGCGGGTGTACCAGATCGCGGCGCGCAGGACCGCGCGCTTGGCGGCGCCGATCTCGCTGCGGCGGTCCAGGAAGCGGGAGCCGAAGACGATCTGGGCCTGGTCGCTGCGCAGCACCTCGAGCATCGGCTCGATGGCCTCGATGTCGTGCTGGCCGTCGGCGTCGAAGGTCACCAACCAGCGGACCTGCGGCAGTGTCAGGGCGTACTCGATGCCGGTCCGCAGCGCCGCGCCCTGCCCGAGGTTGATCGGGTGCCGGACCAGCACCGCTCCCGCGGCCAGCACCGCATCGGCGGAGCCGTCATGGCTGCCGTCGTCGACGCACACGACAAGCGGGTACGTCTGCCGGAGCTCCCGCACGACGTCGCCTACCACGGCCGCCTCGTTGTAGACGGGGATCACGACGCAGACGTCCGACTGCGTGATCGACATCCGTCTCCGCTCCTCATGGCAGGGGGCGCCAGGCGGCGTCCGCTCGCCGATGACCGGCGTTCTGGCCGCTCAGGCTACAGTTTCGCAGCGATTCGCCCACAACGGCTGGAGGCAGTGCATGACCGCCTGGAACGGCGCATCGGTGTTGATCACCGGCGGGACCGGTTCGTTCGGCAAGGCCTTCACCCGCCGACTCCTCGACGACCCAGGCCCGAGCGCATCGTGGTCTTCTCCCGCGACGAGCTGAAGCAGTACGAGGTCCGGCAGATGTTCGGCGACGACCCGCGGCTGCGCTTCTTCATCGGCGACATCCGCGACCGGGACCGGCTCGAGCCGCGCGATGCACGGCGTCGACTACGTGGTGCACGCCGCCGCCCTCAAGCAGGTCGACACCGCCGAGTACAACCCGTTCGGAGTTCGTCGAGACCAACATCAACGGCTCGCAGAACGTCGATCGACGCCGCCATCAACGCCGGCGTCAAGAAGGTCGTCGCGCTCTCCACCGACAAGGCGTCCAGCCCGATCAACCTGTACGGCGCCACCAAGCTGGTCGCCGACAAGCTCGTTCATCGCCGGCAACCACTACGCCGCCACCCACCCGACCCGCTTCGCCGTGGTCCGCTACGGCAACGTGATGGGCAGCCGCGGCTCGGTCGTCCCGTTCTTCCGCAAGCTCGCCGCCGAGGGCAAGAGCCTGCCGATCACCGACAAGCGGATGACCCGCTTCTGGATCACCCTGGACGCAGGCGGTCAAGTTCGTCGTCGACTCGTTCGACGCTGATGCAGGGCGGCGAGCTGTTCGTGCCGCGCATCCCGAGCATGCGCATCCTCGACCTGGTCGAGGCGGTCGCCCCGGACGCGCCCACGCACGAGATCGGCATCCGGCCCGGCGAGAAGCTGCACGAGGAGATGATCGCCGCCGACGACAGCCGCCGCACGCTGCGCTTCCCCGACCGCTACGTGGTGCAGCCGGTCGTCGCGAGCTGGGGCTACGAGCCGCCCGAGGGCGGCGAGCGAGGTGCCGGACGGCTTCAACTACCGCTCGGACAACAACGACCTGTGGCTCGACGCATCGACGAGATGCGCGACCTGCTCGGCGCGTGAGCAGTGATGCTCCCGTACGGCCGCCAGTCGATCGACGAGTCCGACGTCGACGCGGTCGTCGCGGCGCTGCGCAGCGACTGGCTGACCACCGGCCCGCGCGGTCGACGAGTTCGAGGCCGACCTGGCGGCGCGGTCGGCGGGCGCCCGGTGCGTCGCGTGAGCAACGGCACCACGGCGCTGCACACGGCGTACGCGGCGCTCGGCGTCGGCCCGGCGACGAGGTGGTCACCACCCCGATGACGTTCGTGGCCACCGCGTCGCGCGCGGCCATGCTCGGCGCCACGGTGGTCTTCGCCGACGTCGAGGAGGACACCGCCAACCTCGACCCGGCCGCGGTCGAGGCCGCGGTCACCGCGCGCGACCCGGGCGATCGCGGCGGTCGACTACGCCGGCCACCCGGCCGAGTACGACGCGCTGCGCAAGATCGCCGACGCGGCCGGCGCGGTGCTGCTCGCCGACGCGGCGCACGCCATCGGCGTCGACCTACCACGGCCGGCCGGTCGGCACGCTCGCCGACCTGACCACGTTCTCGTTCTTCCCGACCAAGAACCTGACCACGGCCGAGGGCGGCGCGGTCGCCGCGCCGACCCGAGCTGCTGCGCCGGGCCCGCACGTTCCGCACGCGTCGGCCTGGTGCGCGACCGCGGCCGAGCTGCGCGCACCCGACGAGGGCGCCTGGTTCTACGAGGTGCACGAGTTCGGGCTGAACTACCGGCTGCCCGACGTGCTCTGCGCGCTGGGCAGCTCGCAGCTGCGCCGGCTCGCCGCGTTCAAGGCCCGCCGGGCCGCAGCTGACGGCCCGCTACGACGAGCTGCTCGCCGGCGTGCCCGGCCTGCGGCTGCCGGTGCAGCGCGCGCGACGTCGACCCGATGCGGCACCTCTACCCGGTGCGCATCCTGGACGGCCGCCGCCGCGAGGTGTTCGACCGGATGCGCGCGGCCGGCATCGGCGTGCAGGTCAACTACATCCCGGTGTACTGGCACCCGGTGTTCGAGGACCTCGGTTACCGCCGCGGCATGTGCCCGGTGGCCGAGTCCTTCTACGCCGAGGAGCTGTCCCTGCCGCTCTTCGCCGACTAGCGATGCCGACCAGGACCAGGACCGCGTGGTCGAGGTGCTCGGCCGCGTCCTGCGCGGATGACCGCCGCGCCGTTCGACCTGTTCGCCGTCCTGCACGGGAACCTCGGCTTCAGCTCGATCCCCGTCGAGGACTACCCGGTCGTGCTGGACCGCTGCTTCTGGCCGGTCGTCGAGGAGCTGTCCGGCGGCTCGGGCTGCGGCTCGGGCTGGAGTTCCCCGGTGCCAGCCTGCAGTGGGTTGCCCGGCACGACACCTCGTTCGTCGACGCGCTGCGCCGGCTGCTCGACGACGGCCGCGCCGAGCTGGTCGGGTCCGGGCTGACCCAGGCGATCCAGCCGCTGGTGCCGGCCTACGTCGGGCTGCGCAACCTCGCAGCTCGGCAACCGCGTCTACGAGGACGTCCTCGGCGTGCGCCCGCGGGTGGCCTACGCGAACGAGCAGACCTCCAGCGACGGTGCCGCCCGGCTCTACGAGGAGGCCGGCTACGAGGCGATCGTCATCGACTGGGAGAACGCCTCGCAGAACGGCCGGCTGCCGGCGTCCGCCTCGCTGGTCGGCCCCGCGCCTCGAGGGCGCCGGGCTGCACGTGCTGTGGGCTTCGACCGTGATGTTCCAGCGCGCCCAGCGGGTCGGCTATGGTCGGCTCCCACGGCTGCCGAGCTGCTCGCCGGCCTCGAGGACGTCCGTGGCGACCAGCGGCGCCCGTTGTGCCTCTACAGCAACGACTGGGAGGTCTTCGACTACTACCCAGGGCGGCCGCCCCGGTCGGCGCTGCTCTGTGCGCCGGCCGCGCCGGATCAGATGCCCCGGTTCCTCGGCGTCCTTCGCGCGGTCCGTGAGGCTGGGCTGGGCGACTACCTGCTGCCCCAGCCAGGTGCTCGCGCGCTACCGCAGCGACGAGGCAGTCACCGTCAGCAGCGCGGAGTCTCCGATCCTCACCAAGAAGCAACCGAAGTACAACCCCGCCCGCTGGGCCCTGTGCGGCACCACGGCGAGCTACGTCAACACCGCGTGCGCCCGGCTGGAGCGCGAGGTGGTCCGGACCCGGCACGCGGCCGCCGACGACGAGTTGGCCGTTCGTCGACGGTCTCGACGAGCAACTGGTGCTGTTGCACGCCTCGGACCTGCGGACGTCGGTGACCCAGCCGAAAACGGACGCGATGTTCGCCGACGTCGGTCGGCTCACCGCGGAAGTCGCCCGGCTCGCGCGGGCGCAGGAGGCGCGGGCGGAGTCAGCGGACGTGGTGCTGGCCAACGCGGCGGGCGGGCCCTGGCGGGGCTGGCCTGTCGAGGTCGACCTGCGGCGGCCCCTGGGCGCTGCCCGGCGTCGGTGGGGCTGTCGGTACTGGTGCGGGGGGCCGGCCGGAGCAGCAGGTCGAGACGGTCGAGCGGTACCCCGACGGTTCGCTGCGGCGGGCCCGCGTGGTGCTGGCCGGGTCGAGCTCGGCCCCGGCGAGCGGCCGGCTCGCGGCCGGCCGGCCGCCGGCTGGACCTCGGGATGTCGGCGTCCACAGAGCCGCCGGTCGGGCACAGGCACGGTCGAGGCGACCTTCCTGCCGAGGCGCGGCGGCTCCTTGTCGCGCGTCGCGTTCCCCGGGCGGACCGGCGTCGCCTCGGCCACGTCCCGTACGGTCGTTTCAGTCCCATCAGCCTCACGCCGGACTGGTACACCGGCAACGTCGTGATGGTCGACGAGACCGGTAACCAACGCACCGATCTCGTCGGCACAACCGTGCACGTTCCCGACGACCCGGCCTCATGGCCGGTGCGGGTACCAGTGGTGTCCGAGGTGCACGCCGACGGGATGAGCATCGTGCGCACCACCTGGGTCTCCCGCCGCGAGCCGCGGGTCGACCTCGACATCGCCCTGACCCTGCCGAACATAGCGCCGCGCTCGCTGCACGCCGGGATCGTCACGATCGACCCGCGAAGCCTCGGCGGGGAGGACGTGCGCTTCGCCACGGTGAACGGCGGCACGGCCGCCGCTGAGCACCGCTCGGTGCCGAACCGGTGCGGCAGTCCGCCAGCCCGTCGCACCGGGTGTCGGTCAGCTCCTGCCTCGGCTCCACGGAGGGGTGGGCAGGGGTGCTCGGCCGGCAAGGCGGCGTCGCGCTGCACGTCGACCGGACACTGACCGCCGGCAACCCGCTCCTCGAGTACGAGGCGACGCCGGAAGGCCCGTTCCTGCGGCTGGTCCCGTCGTTCGCCGAGACCGCCGACACAGGCAGCCCCCGGTTCCGCGGCCGGCTCCGGATCGGCGTCGCCTACGAGGCGTTCGATGCGCTGTCACCCGAGCTGGTCAACGACTGGTCGGTCCGCCGGATCGGCCTGCGTGTCCACGGCCGGTTGACCCCCGGCGAGGCCTGACGGGCGGAAGGTCAGCTGTCGGAGCGTGGCGCGAGGCAGTCCCACACCACGGCGTCGTACGCGCCCAGGGGACCACTCAGCGTGCGGCCGAGGACGTCGTGCAGGTGGTCTCCGCCGACGCCCTCGCGCGGTCGCAGCGCGACCAGGTCGTCGCGGGTGAGGACGTGGCCGGGCGGCAGGTCGGTGGCGGCGTAGAGCCCGCGCCAGGCCCAGTAGCGCTCGTCGGCGTCCGAGCTCGGTGCCTTGCGGCCGGAGCCGAGCGCCGCGGTGGTGTCGCGGACGGCCTGCACCAGCGCGGTGAACTCCGGCGGGTTCAGCGCGTAGGGGTGGTCCGGGCCTGGCAGCGACCGGTCGGTGGTGAGGTGCTTCTCGATGAGCACCGCGTCGCGCGCGACGGCCGCGGTGGCCGCGGTGTGACCGGGGGAGTGGTCGGAGAAGCCGGTGAGCACGCCGAAAGCGTCGGCGATCGTCGACATGGCGCGCAGGTTGAGGTCGGCGAGCACCGGCGGGTAGCTGGACACGCAGTGCAGCACGATGACGTCGCGGGCGCCGGCGTCGGCGAGCACCCCGAGCGAGCGCTCGATGTCGCCAAGGTAGGCCGCGCCGGTCGAGACGATGACCGGCAGCTTGGTGGCGGCACAGGCCTCCAGCAGCAGATGGTTGGTGAGGTCTCCGGAGGCGACCTTCAGGGCGGGAACGCCGACGTCGACCAGCGTCTGCACGGCGCCGAGGTGGAACGGCGTGGACATGAAGTCGATGCCTGCGTCGTGGGCCGCCTCGGCCAGTCTCGGCAGCCACTCGTCGGGCAGCCGGTTGTCGCGGAAGAAGGTCTGCAGACGCTCGGCGGACGGCGCGGCCAGCGTCTCCGCGGTGAAGGACTGGAACTTCACCGCGTCGGCACCGGTGCGGCAGCGACCTTCACCAGCTCGACGGCGGTGTCCAGGCTGCGGTCGTGGTTGGAGCCGATCTCGGCGATGACGTAGGGGTCCGCGCCGACGGCGAGCTTGTGGTCGCCGATCGAGACCGAGTGCTGAACGTGTCCATGTCGGCGAGCCTAACGACGGTCGGCGCCGGCCGAATCCGCGCGCGGGAGGGTCAGCGCTGGGGACGGAAGACGACGCCCGGTGGGGGGCCGTCGAGCCGGGCTGCGACCGAGTCGGTCTCGACCGCCTCGCGCAGCACGCCGAGTGCCTCGGCGACGACCTCGACCGTGTAGTCGAGGTCGGCGTCCTCGTGCGCGAAGGTCACGAAGACAGGGCCGCCGAAGAGGATGCCGCTACGCACCGTCTCCTGCAGGAACAGCCCGCGCAGCTCCATGTCGACCTGGCCGTCGCTCTTGAACACGAACGCGCTGCGCTGGTCGATGGCCGATGAGGTCGACGTCGAGCCCGCTCTCCGTGATCGCTGCGGTGAGGCCGGCACGGAACCGCGTGCCGCGCTCCCAGATGGTCGGGCACACGACGCCACGGCGGACCTCGTCGAGGGTGGCCTTGGCTGCCGCGAGCGAGAGCGTCTCGCCGCCGAAGGTGCCGGAGAAGAAGACCGACGGGAAGCCCTTCATCAGCTCGGCGCTGCCGGCGATGACGGCGAGCGGGGAGCCCGTTGGCCATCGCCTTGCCGAGGCAGGCGATGTCGGGCGTCACGCCGTAGTACTCCTGCGCGCCCGCCCGGGCCCCACCGGAACCCGGTGACGATCTCGTCGCCAGATGAAGACGGTCCCGGTCTCGGTGCACGCGGCGGCGCACGTGCTCCAGGAAGCCCGGCGCGGGGTCCTCGGCGGGCAGCTCCAGGATGATCGCGCGCGGGGTTGTGGCGTCAGCGCAGCCTCGAACGAGTCGACGTCGTTGAACGTGAACTTCGACGTCAGCGACCGGACCGCCTCCGGCACCCCGGCGCGGCGCTCGGTGAGTGCCGACGTACCAGTCGTGCCAGCCGTGGTAGCCAGCCGGCGCTGACGTCGATCGCGGCCGGTGACCGCGCGGGCCAGCTCGGATCGCGGCGGACGTCGCGTCGGAGCCGTTCTTGGCGAACCGCACCATCTCGGCCGCCGGGCACCATGTCGATGACCTGCTCGGCCACCTCGACCTCGAGCCGGTGCGGCAGGGTGAAGACCGTTCCCTCGCCGATCTGCCTGCGCGACGGCGTCGACGATCGCCGGGTGGTCGTAGCCGAGCAGGATCGGGCCGAGGCGCCATCGGGTAGTCGATGTAGGCGTTGCCGTCGACGTCCCACACGTGGCAGCCGGAGCCACGCTCGAGGAACGCCGGCGTCACGCCCTTGACGAACTGGTCGATGCCCTTGGACAGGGTCTGGGTGCCGCCCGGCACGAGCTGGTGGGCCCGCTCCAGCAGCTCGGCGGACCGGGCGCCGGGCGCGGTCTGGCCGCGCCTGACCTGCTCGAGGTCGGCGAGGTTGCGGCTGCGCCACAGGCCCTCGTTCCGCCCGATCGCGCCGTTGCGCTCGGCCAGCCCGGTCGCGAGGTACGCATCGGCATACTCCTCGATGCCGGTGGCCGGCGCCGAGCCGAGCTTGTCGACCAGCTCGCGGAGGCACCTCGAGGTCCTGCGGCTCGTCGACGGTGAGGCGGACGTGCCCGAGGGACGTACCGCGCTCCAGCAGGCGCATCCGGGTGTCGTCGGCCGCCTTGATCCACAGGGTCACGTGCTCGCGGTCCCGCGCCGAGGTCGGCGCCTCGGTCGGCGGCGTCGAGCGCGGCCTTGGAGAAGACTTCGGCGTCGGCACCCTCGGGCTACGAGGGCCCGAGCGCGAGGTAGTCGAGGGCCAGCGTCGGCGCGGAACACCGTGACGAGCTCGTCGATCAGGGCCGGGTCGACGAGTGGGCAGTCGCCGGTGACCCGGAGGACAGTGCCGGCGTCGAGGCGTGGCGAGCACGAACCGGCTCAAGACGTCGTCGGTGGACCCGCGCACGACGCGGACGCCGGCGGCCGTCGCCACGGCCTCGATCTCGTCGTCCGCCGCGTCCTCGGTAGTGGCGACGACGACCTCGTCGACGGTGGTCGCGGCGCGCAGCCGGTCGAGGAGCACGGCGAGCAGCGGGCGACCGCCGAGGTCGGCGAGGGCCTTGCCGGGCAGCCGGGTCGAGCCGAGCCGGCTCTGCACGACGGCGACCACACGACCCCGACCGGCAGGCTGGTCGCCGGTCTCAGGCAGAGAGCTGGGCATGAACGATCGCCTCTCGTCCCAGACCGCGGGCGGCCAGGTACTCGTGCAGCGGTCGGCGCTCGCCGGCCAGCTCGAGCCGGTGCTCGAGCAGCATGCGCTGCTGGTGGATGGACGCCCCGACCTCGGCGTCGCCGATGTAGTCCTGCCCCATGAGCAGGAACCACTCGACCGGGAAGGATGTGTCGCGCTCGACGGGCTGAAGCCCGCACTGGGGAACCAGCGACTCGAGGCCGTCGAAGGTGAAGTAGTTGATGTGGAACGGCGGGGCCACCCACCACTGCGGCTTGTCGAGCACCGAATGGGCCGTGCGCTGCAGCAGGTTGTACTCGTTGGGTACCTGCAGCGTGAGAACGCCGTGCGGCGCGAGCAGCCGGGCTGCCCAGGAGACGAAGTCACGCGGGTCGGGCAGGTGCTCCAGCAGCAGGCGCGCATGCACCGACGTCGAAGCTCGCGGCCGGGAGGTCGACGTCCTGGAACAGCGCCTCGTGCACCTCCAGCCCCTTGGCCTGCGCGTGCTTGGCGGCGGTCGGGGAAGGCTCGATGCCGAGCACGTCGAACCCTCGGTCGCGGTGCTTCCTCCAGCAGCAGGTCGCCGGAGGAGGCGTCGTCCAGCACCCGCCCGCCGGGCCTGGCCCCCAGCCGCAGCCAGGTGTCGATCTTGTCTTCGTCGCGCTGGAGGCGCCAGTACTCCTTCTCGCGCTCGTCCTTGTCCAGCCAGCCGCGGGCACTCTTGAGTAGAACTGAGACGCTCGCGTAGAGGGCGGTGAGCTCCTCATCGGTGGGAATCGGGTCGAGGTGGACGTAGCCTCAGTCCTGGCAGTCCATTACGTCCCACTGCTCGCCGGTGGAGAGCAGCGGGCCGCTGTGCGTGCGGGGAGTGGTGAGGTCGTCGGTGCCGGGGCTGGTCATGAGCGGCTCCCCTTGACGGCGCCGAGGGGGGTAGCGGCGACCGTGTCCCGGCCCTGGTGCCAGGCGACCTGGGCGGAGACTCCTCGCGGAGTGAGGTCGTCGGGGCCCAGCCCAGCAGCTCGCGGGCGGCGTGGTGTCGGCGCCGGTGCGCGGCGTCGCCGGCCTGGTCGCCGGTGCGCACCAGGTCATCGCCGACCGGTCAGCTCCTCGACGAGCTCGATCAGGTGGGCCATCGTCACGCCGACCCGCCGGCCGACGTTGACACGGTGCCCGGGCTGCGTCCGCAGTCGGCGGCCGCGACGTTCGCGTCGACGACGTCGCCGACGTAGGTGAAGTCCCGGGTCTGGCCTCCGTCGCCGAAGAGGCTGAACCGGTCCGCTCAGAGCGCCGCGTCGAACACGCGACGGAAGGCCATGTCGGGACGCTGGCGCGGGCCGTAGACGCTGAAGTAGCGCAGCGCGACCGTCAGAGCACGCCGAGTTGCGGCGTACAGGCCGGCCGAGGTGCTCGGCGGCGAGCTTGGTCACGCCGTAGGGGCAGACCGGCCGCGGCATTCGTCCCTCGGTCGTGGGTAGCTCGGGGCGTCGCCGTAGATCGAGGAGGACGACGAGAAGACGAACCGCGCTGACTCGCCGCCGTCGGCGGCCTCGAGCAGCCGCTGGGTGGCCTTACGTTGTCCCGGGTGTAGGCGTCAAGCCCTCGCCCCAGCTCGCCCGGACACCGGGCTGGCCGGCGAGGTGGAAGACGACGTCGGCGCCGTCGAGCAGCGCCCCGAGGTCGGCGTCGAGGATGTCCTCCTCCAGGAACGTCGACCCCGCCGCGATCGCGGTACGCCGCGACGTTCGCCGAGCTTGGTCTCGCGCGGGTAGTAGTCCGAGAGCCGGTCGAGGGCCAGGACGTCCCAGCCGTCGGCCAGCAGCCGTTCCGTCAGGTGGCTGCCGATGAAACCGGCGGCCCCGGTGACGACCGCCCTGCTCATGTGTGCTCCCTCGCGTTGACGACCACGGGAGTCTAGAGGAACTCCGCAGCGTGCCGGCCCGGCGAGCGCGGCGCCCTAGGCTGGCCCCGTGGCCGTCCGCGTCGAGCTCGTCGCCGACAGCGGACCCGGGATCGGGCTCGGCCACGTCGGCAGGCTGGCCGCCCTGGGTGAGCAGCTGGGCCCGAGATGGCCATCTTTCTCGTCGAGGACGAGCACGCCCGCGACTGGCTGGCCGACCGGGGCCTGACCACCGCTCCCCAGGGCAGCGCAGCCGGCGCCTCGGGCGCCGAGGTCGTCGTGCTGGACCGGGTATGGCCGTCGACCCCGGCGAGGTGGCCGTCTGCAGGCTGCGGGCGTCACGGTCGCTCTGCTCGACGACCTCGGACCGGCGCGGGGGTCGCCGACCTCGTCATCGATCCGCCGACCCACGCCGACTGGCCGCCGGCCGCCGGGTTGGCCCTTCAGGGCTTCGCCCACACGCTGCTGCGCCGGGAGTGGGCTGCGGCTAGGGGCACCGACGAGCCGCGGGAGCAGGTGCTGCTCACGTTCGGCGGTACCGATCCCTACGGCTTGTCCGCACCCGCGGCGACGGCGCTGGCCGACCTCGACCCGCCGACGGTCACAGTCGTCGGCGCCGGGAGCACCGCCGCGGTGCCGGGCAGCGTGCTGCGCGACCCACCCGACTTCGCCTTGCAGGTGCGCCGGTCCCGGCTGCTCGTCACCGCGTTCGGCACCACGGCGCTGGAGGCCGCCTGCGTCGGCACCCCCGTGATCACGGTCTGCACCCGCGACGACCACCTGCGCGACGCCCGTGGGCTCGAGCCGCACGGACTGCTGCGAGTCGTCGATGCGCGCGGCGGGGTCAGCGAGACGACCTGGCGGGAGGTCGTCGGTGCCGCCCTCGCGGACTCCGGGTGGCAGCGTGACGTCGCACGGCGCGGTCCGGAGCTCGTGGACGGTCACGGTGCGCAACGGGTGGCCGCCGCCTTGCTAGCCTCGGTCCGCCAGCCGGACCCGGCGCGGTACGAGCGCGGGAGTGGTGACCGATGACGTTGACCCATCAGCCGAGGAGCGAGGCGAGCGAGGGGCTGACCCTCGTGTTCGACGGCTCCAACTCGCCGCTGAAGGACCTCAGCGTGAGCCGGCTGCGCCTTGCGGAGGGCTCGGACACCTGGTCGGCGCAGACCGGTAACACCGAGGTAGCTCTGCACGTGCTGGTCGGCCGGTGCACGGTTCGCGTCACGCCGCCGACGGCGTCGCCGTGGAGTACAAGGAGCTGGGTGAGCGCCGCGACGTGTTCTCCGGGCCGCCCACCACCGTGGTCGTGGGCCCAGGCTCGACGTACGAGGTGCTCGACGTCGTGCGTTCGGTCGACATCGCGGTGGGCAGCGCACCGGCCGCCGAGGGTGCGTCGACCCTGCCGCTGGTGATCCGGCCGCAGGACTCGACGTGCACGAGATCGGCGAGGGCCACTACGAGCGCTCGGTCCGTGAGGTCATCGGCGGTCCTGAACGGGCCAGCCGGATGCGTCTCGGTGAGACGGTCAACCCGGTCGGCAAGTGGTCGAGCTGGCCGCACCACGACTTCGACGCCAACCCCGAGCTGGCGCCCAAGTTCGAGGAGGTCTTCCTCTACTTCACCAAGCCGGCCGCCGGCTGGGGCGTGCAGGTCCGTCACGGTCTGTGGACCGACGGCGAACGCGTCGACGACGTCATCGAGGTACACAACGGTGACGCCGCCGTGGTGCCGCTCGGCGACCACCCCATCGGCGCTGGCGTCACCAGTGAGCTGCTCTACGTGTGGTTCTACCTGAGCCCGATCCCGAAGGTGTACGCACGCTGGGCCGAGGACGTCGGTGGCTATGCCTGACAAGCGACCAGCCGTCCTGGTCGTGTCGGGCGGCGTGATGCAGGTGCCGGCGATCGAGGCGGCACACGACCTCGGCCTGGCCGCGATCCTCACCGACCGCGACCCGAACGCGCCCGCGCTCGCGCAGGCCGACGAGGCCCACACCGTCGACATCTTCGACGCCGACGGCCACGTCGCGCTCGCGAGGCAGCTGCAGGAGACCTGGGACCTGCGCGGCGTCTTCTGTCAGGGCGCCGACGTCGAGGTGACCGTCGCGTCGGTGGCCGAGGCACTCGGCCTGCCCGGCATCCCGGTCGCCGCAGCACGGCGGACCAAGAACAAGGCCCTCATGCGGGCGGCGTTCGACGAGGCCGGTGTGGTCAACCCGCGCTGGGTCGAGGTCCGCGACGAGAGCGAGGCCGACAAGGCGCTTGATGTCGTCGGACTGCCCTGCTACGTCAAGGCGCTGGACAACTCGGCCTCCCGCGGCACCAGCCGGGTCGACTCTGCCGCTGAGCTGCTGCCCGCCGTCCGGCACGCGATGGTCAACTCCACCACAGGCACCGCGCTGGTGGAGGAGTGCTACGTCGGACCCGAGCAGAGCGTCGAGACCATCTTCGACGCCGACGGCGGCTGCACCGGCTCAACATCGTCGACCGGCTGTTCACCCACGAGGGCGGCTGGGCGCTCGAGCTCGGGCACGTCAACCCGACCGGGCTGCCGCAGTCCGATCAGGACGCGCTCTATGTTCTGGCCGAGACCGCGGCCAAGGCCTGCGGCGTGGGCTTCGGCGTCTTCAAGTCCGACACCATCCTCACCCCCGACGGCCCGCGGATCCTCGAGGTTGCCAGCCGGCTCTCCGGCGGCTTCGACGCGCAGGTCACCACGCCCTTGGCCACCGGCCGCAACTTCATCCGGGCCGCGATGCGACTCGCGGTCGGCATGCCGTTCGACGAGGGGGACATCACCCCGGCACGCCACGCGTACGCCGCCGCGTGGGCTTCGTTCCCGGCCCCTGGCCGGGTGGTCTCCATCGACAACGTCGACGAGGTGAAGACGCTGACCGGCGTGCACGAGGTGTTCCTGCGGACGGCTCCCGGCGAGGTCGTGGAGCCCTACATCGACTGCGGCGCACGCCCGGCGTTCGTCGTCGCCGACGGCACGACGTACGACGAGGCGATCGAGCACGCGCGCGCGGGAGCACAGGCCCTGTCCATCACCACCTGCGCCGACGACAGTGGCTGACCCCGGCCGCGGGCCGGTCGTCGTCACCGGCGCCGGCAGCGGCATCGGCCGCGCGGTCGCCGAGGCGTTTGCCCGCCAGGGCGCGAAAGTCGTGGCGCTGGCGCGGTCGACCAACGCCACCGGCGAGCTGGCCGCGGCGCACGACACCGTGGTCGCGCTGTCGATGGACGTGACGGTCGAGGAGTCGGTCGTCGACGTGGCCGCCCAGGTCGCGCGCGACCACGGCGCACCGAGCGCGCTCGTCACTTGCGCCGCCGCCGGCGCGGCCGCCGGCCCGACCGAGTCGCTGGCGTTGTCGGCCTGGCGCGACGCCCTGGAGTGCGACCTCACCGGCACGTTCCTGTCCAACCGCGAGTTCGGCCGGCCGATGCTCGGTGCCGGCTACGGCCGCATCGTCAACATGACCAGCTTTCACACCGTCGCGACCTACCCGCAGCGCGCGGCGTACGTCGCCGCCAAGAGCGGGGTCGAGGGCCTCGTCAAGGGCCTCGCGGTGGAGTGGGGCGGCCGCGGCGTCACCGTCAACGCGGTCGCCCCCGGACCGATCCGCACGCCGCGGACCCAGTTCTTCCTCGACTCCGACCCGGCCAACGAGGCCGGCATGATCGGCCGCACCCCGGCCGGCCGGATCGGCGAGCTGCCCGACGTCGTCGCCGCGATCTCGTTCCTCGCCAGCCCCGAGGCCGCCTGGATCTCCGGCCAGGTCCTGGTCGTCGACGGGGGCTGGACCAGCAACGCCTGGTGGGGGCAGCACCCCTTCCGCCCGTGAGGGGCCTCCCGTGAACGACCTGTTCTCGCTGGCCGGCCAGAAGGTCCTCGTCACCGGCAGCTCGTCCGGCCTCGGCGCCGCCGTCGCCGGGATGCTCGCGGCGGCCGGCGCGACCGTCGCCTGCGCGGCGCGGACGCCGGCCAAGGCCGACGCGGCGGCCAGGCTGCTCACCGGACGGGGGCTCAAGGCCGTCGCCATCGCCGCCGAGCTCGCCGACGAGGAAGAGGTCGACGCCCTGGTCCCCGCCGCGGCCGAGGCGATGGGTGGCCTCACCGGGCTGGTCAACGTCGCGGGCGTGCAGCTGCGCAAGGCGGCCGTGGACGTGAGCCGCGACGACCTCCGCGCGATGGTGCAAGTCAACGTCGAGGCCACCTATCTCCTGTGCGCCGCCGCCGGCCGGGTGCTGCTGCCGCAGGGTGGCGGTTCGGTCGTCAACGTCAGCTCGCTGACCGCGCAGTTCGGCCTGCCGTCGCTCTCGGTCTACGGCGCTACCCGTGGCGGCGGCGTGCAGCAGCTGACGCGCGCGCTCGCTGTCGAGTGGGCGCCGTCCGGGGTCCGCGCCAACGTGGTGGCGCCCGGCCGGATCCGAACCCCCATGACCGAGGGGCTCTTCGCCGACGACGAGTCCCGCGAGTCGTTCGAGCGGCACATCCCGATGGGCCGTGGTGGGCGGCCTGCAGACGTCGCGGCCGCCGTGCTCTACCTGCTCAGCCCCGCCGCGTCGTACGTCACCGGCCACACGCTGGTCGTCGACGGTGGCTGGTCAGTCTCCGGCTCGCTCGGCGGCTGACGAACCAGACGGAGAGCAGCCTGCGTCACGAGTGGCTCGGACGGCGGACGTGGCCTTGAGTGCGCCGCGACGGCCTCCGAGCATGGTGACACCGGCGCACGACGTCAGTAGACGCGGAGGTGGCGTGGTCCGTCGCCACGGCGAGTGTTCAGTCGTACCAGGTCGACCGCACGTCGGCCCAGAAAGGCGAGCTGCGTGACGGCACTTGCGACACCGCCGTCCCATCCCATCAGGCGCCGCAGCTCGGCAGGCTCCAGCACGTGCTCGGCACCCAGCTGGTGCTGCCACAACTCGCGGGCGGCGCCGGCGTCGATCGTGTGGGCGTGCAACTCCGGCAACCGTCACGGGCAGGTCGGAGTCGGCGTAGCGTGGCTGCCCCTCAAGCGACATGTCGGGGCCGTAGACACCGACCTCGAGCCCGGCCGCCGCCCCGTAGAAGATGCAGGTGGCCAGCCGGTTGCTCACCAGCCGGTCATGCGCGCCGATCAGGTCGAGCTGGCGGTGCAGGAAGTGCTCGTGGCCGGGGGCAACGCTGGTGCCGCGGCCCAGCGTGACCACGGTCGCGCCGACGTCCTCGTAGGCCCGGCGGGTCTCGGGGTTGTCCGCGTCGATCCACTGCAGGCAGACCGTGAGCGCCCGCGACCCTTCCCCTTCGACGAGATCGCGGGCGTAGTCGGCGTGGCTGCCGACCATGCGGGTGTGCACCGTCGCGTGGAACGGGAAGGCGATCGTCGAACCCCCCTCGCTCCGAGCCGGTGGCGTCGGCCGTCCCCGCATCCGCAGCAGATACAGCCAGGGCGCGCCGATGGCCCGGTAGCCGCGGCCACCCTTCTGCAGCCCGCGCCGCACGTTGTCGTCGCTCCAGACGAACTTCGGCAGAGGTCGCCACACGCCGTCGTCCATCCCGATGCCGTCGAACGGGTTCCAGCCGTGCTGCAGCGCGCCGGGCACCCACCGGGCCTGGGTGAACCCCGCGTACTCTGACAGCGTCCGGGCGTGCCCGTAGGCGCGGTTCTCGGCCTGCAGCACCGAGCCCGGTGACAGCGACAGCAACGCGAACGATCCCTCCTGGGAGTGCGGTGGGGAGTGATGAATGGACGTGAGGTGACGGACGGGCGAGGAGGGAGCCGGATGGCCGACGAGAGCGTCGGCTACCCGACACGACGGTCGGCGCGCGTTCGCCGCCTCCGCGTCGACCTACTCGCTGATCGTCGCGGCGCAGCTGCTCGCACCGGTGCTCGTGACGCCGTTCCTGACCCGCTCGCTCTCGGTCGACGAGTTCGGCCAGAGCATACTGACGGTCGTCCTGGCGCAGGTCGTGGCGATCGTGCTGAACGCCGGCTTCCCCACCGCCGTCTCGCGCCTGTACTTCCGCAGCGACCACGACTCCGACGCCGCCCGCGCGCTCGTCTCGCGCGCGATCCTGGTCATCGTCGCGCTGGGCGGGGTCGCCGCCGCGCTGCTCGTCTGGTCGGCCGGTGGCTGGCTGGCGCTGCCCGTCCGCCTCGTGCTGCTGGCCTCGGTGGGTGCGGTGCTCCTCGCGGTGTTCGAGGTCGACCAGGCCCTCATGCGCAGCCGCCGCCAGTCCGGCGCCTTCGCGCTCTGGACCGTCGTCGCGCTGGTGCTCAGCCAGCTCATCGGCATGCTCGCCGTGCTCGCGGGCGGCGGGGCCGCGGCGTTCGTCACCGGCTGGGTGGTCGGCACCGGCCTCGGCACGCTCGGCTCGCTGCTCGTCGTGCGGCCGCTGCTGGCGGGGGGCCAGCAGGCCGCCGCTCAGTTCGGCGAGGCCCTGCGCATCGGCCTGCCCTCGGCGGCGTACGCCACCGTGCTCACCTCGCTGACGTACGTCGACCGCTTCGTGCTCTCGTCGCTGCACGGGCCGGACGCGGCCGGCCGCTACCAGCTGGCCTACACGGTGGGCGGCGCGACCATCGCGGCCCTCGGCGCCGTGAACCTCGCCTGGGGACCGGAGGTGCTGCGGTCGCTGCGCGCCGGGCCGTCGTTCCTCGCGGCCACCACGGCCGACATCGCCCTGGGGATGGTGGTGCTGGTCGGCGCCGGGGTGGCGCTCGCGCCGGTGGGTGTGGCGGTGCTCGCGCCGCCGACGTACGACCGGTCCGGCATCACCGTCGCGGCCTGCCTGCTGCTGCCGCTCGGCGCGCTGCAGGTGCTGCACTACTCGCGCACCCACCTGCTGACCTGGCACGGCCGGCTCACCGCCCTCGCGCCGCTGTCTGCCGTCGTGGCCGCGGTGCACCTCGCCGGCAACCTGGTGCTCGACCGCGATCACCCGCTGGCCGGGCCGCCGACCGTCGCTCTCGTGTCCTTCAGCCTGCTCGCGGTCGTGCTCGTGCGGCTCGCGCGCGGCGCACCCGGCGAGGGTGTCCCCGGCGTCGTCTGGCTGGCCACCGGCGCGTCGCTGGCGATCGGGGTGGCCGGCTCGTGGGCCACGGCCGCCGACGCCCCGCTCGTGGTGCGGCCGGCGCTGTTCGTGGTGGCCCTGGCCGCGGCGGGCGCCCTGTTCCTGCACCGGCGCCGCGGCGCGTCACGGGACGGGGCGGCGGTCCCGGTCCGCAGGTCAGCGCGGAGGGCACGTCGGCCGCTGGATAGCGTCGGCCCATGACGCATGCCGGACCGGACGGTCCCGAGCTGGCGCTGGGCACCGCGAACTGGGGCGGCAGCTACGGCGCACCCGGCCGGGAGGCGACCGTCGACGAGCCGGTCGCGCGTGGCCTGGCCGCCGCCTTCCTCGACGCCGGCCACGGCCTGGTCGACACCGCACCGGCCTACGGCGGCGCGGAGGAGCTGGTGGGCACGGTGCTGGCCGGCCGGGCCCGCGTCGTGAGCAAGGTGCCGGCCGAGGTGATGGCCGAGCCGGACGCCGCGCGGCTCGCCGTCGAGGGCCTGCAGCGGTCTCTCGAGCGGACCCGGGTGGACAGGTTCGCGGGCGTCCTGCTGCACGATGCGTCGGCCGGGACCCGCGCCGACGGTCGCGGGCACGACGTGCTTGCCGCGGTCCGCGCGGCCGACCTGTCCGACCGGGTCGGCGTCTCGGTCTACGCGCCCGAGGAGGCACTGGCCGCGGTCGAGCGGCTGGGTGCTGACCTGGTCCAGCTGCCGTGCAACGTCCTCGACCAGCGGTTCCTCGACTCCGGCTGCGTCGCCGACCTGGTCGGCCACCGGTGTGGAGGTGCACGTGCGCAGCATCTTCCTCAACGGCGTCCTGCTGGCCGACCCCGAGGGGCTCAGCGGTCCGCTCGCCACGCTGGCTCCCGCCGTACGCCGGCTCGTCGACGCTGCCGGCGCAGCCGGCTGCTCCGTGCTCGAGCTGGCCACCGCGTTCGCACGCCGGGCCACCGGGGCCCACGCCGTGGTGGTCGGGGCGTTCGCGGTCCGGCAGCTCACGGAGGTCCTGGCCGCGTGGGACCGCGCCGGTAGCGACGTCGCCCTCGCCGGCATCGACTGGACCGGGCTGGCCGCGGCCGGCGAGCCGGCCGTCGACCCGCGCACCTGGTCGCGCTAGCGGCGCGGCGGCAGGCTCGACAGCCCGGACGCGTCGCTGGTGACGAGCACCGGCAGCTGACCCACCTCCAGGGTGGTGCCGCCCAGCGGCAGCTCGACGGCGGTGCTGCCCAGGGTCTCCGCCGAGGTCGCGCCGAAGGCGGTGCGCACCTGCCGGGTCCCGCTGTCGTCCGGGTTCCAGAACACCGTCGCCGGACCCGAGGGGGTCGTGAGCGTGCAGACCCAGACTCCCTTGTCGGCGGGCGTGCACGAGTCGGCGTGCGAGCCGAGCAGCCACCGGTGCACGGTGTCGAACGCGCGCCCGGCGCCGGTCGGCGCGCCGTCCTCGCCGGACAGCTCCGTGTTGGCGATCGTCTTCAGGTCCCACGAGTACCAGTACACGCGGTCGACGCCGTCGGCCGCGTCGAGCAGGTAGCTCATCGCGACGTTCGTCATCTGCTGCTCGGGCGACGCCGGCGTCGCCGGCTCGCCGCCCTGCAGGCCGAAGTTGATCTCGGTGTCCCACACCGGCTTGTCGGCCGGGACGCCCTGCAGGCCGAGGATCCGCCGGGCCTCGGTGAGCAGCGCGGTCTTCCGCTCCAGCCCCTGCCCGTCCTCCGGGTAGAGCTGCAGCGACACGACGTCGACCAGGTCACCCACCCGGGCTCCGCGGACCTTCGCGGCGTACAGCATCCGCAGACCCGCCCGCTGCCCGAGCGTGCGCGTCGCCATCGCGGGGGCGACCAGGGTCGGGGTGGGGCTGACCGAGTCGACGACGGCCCGCGCGGCCGCGGTGAGCTTCGCCATCTGCCGGTAGGTGCCGTTCCAGTACCCCTCGACGTTGGCCTCGTTCCACACCTGGAACGCGACGTCGGGTGCGTTGTACCGCTCGACGACCGCGCGGACGTACGCCTTCCACGCGGCCATCTTCGGCATCGACGCCGCGCCGGCGCCGTAGGCCCCGACCTTCTTCGGGTGCCGCGAGTGGAAGACGGGCGTCTGGCCGAGCACGATCACCGCCGAGGCCCGGTGGTCCTTGGCAGCCGCGACGATCGCGTCCAGCCGGCTGAAGTCGTACGTGCCGGGGGCGGTCTCGACCTGGTTCCACACCGCTCCGGAGTCCCAGACCCGGACCGAGCCGACCGGCGCCTGCGGCCAGGAGGCACCCACGGGGTCGGCGTCGTGCATGCCGAAGAAGTCGGCACCCAGGCCGTCCGGTACCGGCGTCGTCGTCGGCGAGGGCTTCGGCGTCGGTGCCGTGTCGTCGGTGCCGTCCGAGCCCGACGACCCCGCCGTGCAGCCGGCGAGAGCGAGGGAGAGGAGCAGTGCGAGCAGCGCGGCGAGCGAGGGGAGGGGTCGTCGCATGGTTCCGACACGGTACCCACCGGCGTGCAGGGTGATGCCTCGGGCGGGGTACCGGTGCGACCATGAGCGCCGTGACGGCCAGCGAGCGGACGTCGGGACGCCCGGCCGTCCAGGTCGTGGCCCACCGTGGGTCCTCGGACGACTCACCCGAGCACACCCTGCAGGCCTACAAGCGCGCCATCACCGACGGCGCCGACGCACTCGAGTGCGACGTGCGGCTGACCAAGGACGGGCACCTGGTCTGCGTCCACGACCGCCGCATCGACCGCACGTCGAACGGCCGCGGCATCCTCTCGACGCTCGAGCTGGCGGAGCTCACCGAGCTCGACTGGGGGTCGTGGCGCGACACCTGGGAGGACTTCGAGGACCCGGAGATGCCGGACCGCGACAAGTCCCAGATCCTCACCCTGCGCCGGCTGCTCGAGACCGTCGCCGCGGCCGACCGCCGGGTCGAGCTCGCCATCGAGACCAAGCACCCGACCCGCTACGCCGGCCTGGTGGAGCGGCGCCTGGTGGCCCTGCTCGACGAGTTCGGCTGGGCCCGGGCCGGCGCCCCGGTGCGGGTGATGTCGTCCTCCCAGCTGTCGCTGCGCCGGCTGCGCTCGCTCGCGCCCGACCTGCGGTCGGTGATGCTCTTCGAGCGGGTCCCGCTGCGGTTCCGCGACGGCACGCTGCCGGAGGGCGTCTACGCCGCCGGCCCCAGCATCGAGGTCGTGCGCGCCCACCCGCGCTACGTCGAGCGCTGCCGCCGCCAAGGCCACCCGGTGCACGTGTGGACCGTCGACACGACGGCGGACGTCGAGCTCTGCCTGGAGCTCGGCGTCGAGGCGATCATCACGAACCGGCCGGGAAAGGTGCTGGCCGCAGTCGGCCGCCCACCCGAGGCGAGGCGGGAGTGATCGAACGCTCACCTGACGGCCCGTTTCGGCGGGCCGGACCAGGGCACGTGTGAGGGACGAGAACAGCGGCTCGAGGGAGAACCATGTCGACGGGGGACACCACGCCGGGGGCGCCTGCCTCCGCGGTCCCGGTGCACGTCGCACCGACGGTGTCCATCGGCGTGCCGCACGAGCGGACCGGAGTGCGGCTGGCGCGGCACGCCTTCGCCGACCAGGTCAGCGCGGCCGGCATCGACGACGAGGCCCGCGACGACGCGATGCTGGTGCTCTCCGAGCTCGTGAGCAACGCGGTGAAGCACGCAGCCCCGCTCCCGAGCGGCGAGATCACCGTCCGCTGGAGCGTCGACGACGAGGTCCTGCACCTGGAGATCACCGACGGGGGAGCGAGCACCCGGCCCCGCGCCGGCGTCGCCGCACTGTCGGCCCTCGGCGGTCGGGGTCTGGACATCGTGCGCAGCGTGAGCCGGCACTGGGGGGTCACCGAGTCCGAAGGGTCGGTGACCGTCTGGGCGGAGGTGCCCCGCGGCGCCACTCGCCCGTCCATCTCCTGATCCGCCGCCCGTCCCTCTCCCAGCGCCGTCGCGCACGCCCCGGACGCCCCCAGTAGGGTGCCGGGCGTCCCCCAGACGCCCACCCCGGAGCCGCGCAGCATGGGCAAGAAGTCGACTCGTCGCCGTACGCTCCGCGCTGTCCCGGCCCCCGCCACGGCCGGTGACGTCGCGGTCGTCAACGCTCGCGAGCCCTGCCCCTGCGGGTCCGGGCGTCGGTACAAGGCCTGCCACGGGCGCTCCGCGGGCGAGGCCGCCGAGGCCTACGTCGCGCGCCCGTTCGAGGGGCTGGCCGGCGAGTGCGACTGGGTCGCCATGCGTGAGGTCGTCCCGGCTGCCACCGCATCCCTCACGCTGGCCGGTGAGCACGCCGGGCGGCAGGCGACGCTCGCCACGGTGCTGCCGATGGCCTGGCCCGGGCTGGTGCGGCAGGACGGCGAGCTCTTCGTCGGGCTGCAGGTGCCGGGCGGCTCCGGCGACGCCAACCGCGACGTGGCACATGCCCTCGAGCTGGCCCTGGCGGCCGAGCCGGGCACTCCGATCGCTCCCAGCGCGCTGCCCGGACCCGGCGCCCGGCTGCAGGACTTGCTCGACCCGTCGGCGCCCCTGCAGGTGACGGTCCACGACGGTTTCGACTTCTGGCTGGAGGGGGTCGAGGACCGCAGCCCCGACGTCGTCGCCTCGATGGAGCGGGCCAACGAGGCCGTGGTGCCGACCGTGCGGCTGACCTCCGTCCAGGCGGCGTACTGGTGCCAGATCCGGGAGCGTCACCACCTGCGCTGGGTGGTGCCGCACGACGAGGACACGCTCCTCGACGCCCTGGCCCGGCTGCACGCGACGGGCGCGGACACCGTGGGTGAGGGCTCGCGGTACGTCGGATCGTTCCGGGCGCACGGCCTGGTCGTCCCGGTGTGGGACCTGGCGCCCGGCACGTCCGCCGAGTCGCTCGAGGAGCCGGTCGACGCGTTCGCCGACCGGCTCGACGAGGCGCTGGCCGACACCGCACCGCTCACGGCCGCCGCCCGCCGGGCCCGCGACGGCCTCCGCAGCCGCCAGCTCACGCTGCGCTGACCCGCGGCACGGGCCAGTCGCCCGCGCCCGTAGCGCGCATGATCCTTCGTGCGTCGACACACCGGACGTGCGGCGCTCCGGGTGACCGGGCGCACCAAGGATCTTCTCGGAACGAGCGCGGCCCACGGTGTGTCACCGATCGGTGAAAAAGTGACTCGCGGGTCGGGCGGTTCGCCTTGCGCCGCCTCGTGTCTCGGATATCGTTGCCGGCAGGCCCGAGCGCTGCTGCATCCCCCGTCGGTTGCGCTCGGGCCGTTTCATGTCCGCAGTCAGAATGCCTCCTGACGACGGAATCCGTCGTCGAAGCCGTTTCCTGAGAATGGGATCGGTCGGACCTGGTCGAGGGGTCAGACGGGGAGCGCCTCGCGGCTGATGGGGCACGACATGCAGCGCGGCCCGCCGCGGCCGCTGCCCAGCTCGGAGCCGGCGATCCGGACCACCTCGATGCCGGCCTCCTCGAGCCGGGCGTTGGTCTCCACGTTGCGCTCGTACGCCACGGCCAGGCGCGGGCCGATGGCGAGGGTGTTGTTGCCGTCGTCCCACTGCTCCCGCTCGGCCGTCACCGGGTCGAGCCCGGTGTCGATGATCCGCAGGGTGTCGATGCCCATCGCCTTCGCCGCGGCCACGAGGAACGGCTCCGGGCCGTCGACGTGCAGCCCGCCCCCGTCCGTGACGGTGAAGGCCTGGAGCGTGTCGGCGATGTTGGGGTACATCACCACGGCGTCCACGTCGACCATCGTGCAGACGGTGTCGAGGTGCATCGTCGCGCGCTCCTGCGCGATCGGGACCGCGAGGACCGTGGTCGCGAGGCCGCGGTCGAAGACCGTGCGCGCCAGCCGCTCGACGCCCGCGGGGGTGGTGCGCTCGCCCACGCCCACGGCGACGACGCCGGGGGAGAGCAGCAGCACGTCGCCGCCCTCGACCGGCTCGTTCTCCGGGCCGTGGACCAGCTCGGTGCCCGCGAACCGCGGGTGGTGCCGGTAGATCGCCCGGGTGAGCGTCGTCTCGCGCTCGCGGGCCGGCATCGCCAGGCTCGTGACCGCGACCCGGTCCCGGATCCACACGCTCGAGTCGCGGGTGAACAGCAGGTTCGGCAGCGGGTCGATGACGAAGTCGTGCCGGTCCATCAACCGGTAGACCAGGCCGCCGACCGGCGCGATCTCCTCGTGCGCCAGCCCGGCCATCAGGGCGCCCGCCAGGTCGGTGGGGTGCAGCCCGCCGAGGTACGACGCGACGAAGCCGTGCAGCGACTCGCCCAGCCGAGGGTCGCGCAGCACCGCGTCGATCGCCTCGGTGCGCGCGGCCTCGACCTCGAGCGCCGTCGCCAGCAGGTCGGCGAGGTAGAGCACCTCGACGTCGCGGTCGCGCAGCGCCTGGGCGAACGCGTCGTGCTCGTCCTGCGCCCGCCCGACCCACGGGATGCCGTCGAACAGCAGCGTGTCGTTGTTGCGCGGCGTGAGCCGCTTGAGCTCCGGGCCGGGCCGGTGCAACAGCACCGTGCGCAGCCGGCCGACCTCGCTGTCGACGCCGAGGGGGGCTGGAGCGCGCTCGTGGGCCGCGCGGGCGGGGGTCTCGCTCATGGCCGGAAGGGTAGTCGTGGCGCGGCTCGGCGTCCCCCGGCGTTGTGTCGCAGGTCACCCGCCCGGCGCGGGCTGGTCCGGTCCGGCCCGGTCGTCGGCAACCATGGGGCGGATGCGTCGCGTCCGCCTCCTCGTCCTCACCGCCGCCGTCACCGCGGCCGCGGTGGTCGGCGTGCAGGCCGGGACGGTGCTCGACCGGCCGAGCCCCGAGCGGGTCCCGAGGGTGCGCACGGTCACCCGCTGCCCGGACGGGCCGGTCCTGGTGACCGACCGCCCGGTCCCGCTGGTCGCCGACCTGGCTACGGTGCAGGTGCGCGACAGCCCGTCGAGGGCGGCGCTGCTGGCCGGCGCCGACCAGGTGCTCGCGGGCACCATCCCGGTCGTCCGGCCGCGCCCGGTCCCCGGCCAGGACCCGCTGCGGTACCTCTACGACGCCGGCGTCGCGCTGCGCCGGGTCGTCGGCGTCCTCGGCTACGCCTACGCCGCCACCGACGACCCTCGCTACCTGGACGCGATGGCCGCGCAGACCGTCCGCGCCGCGCGCTGGCCCGACTGGAACCAGCTGCCGGGTGGCCACCCGCTCGACACCGCGCAGGTCGGCACCGCGGTGGCCCTGGGCTACGCCTGGTCGCGCACCCGGATGTCGACCGACGAGCGCGTCGAGGTGCTGGCCGCGCTCGAGACCCGACTGGTGTCGCCGTACGTCTGCGGGGACGGCGGGCTCGCCGCCCGGCGGGACGGCGACGGCAACCAGGCCACGGTCGTCGGGGCGGCCGTGCTGCTCGCCGGGCTCGCGGCGCGCGGCGAGCGCAGCTGGGCGGATTCGGCGGTCAGTACCGGCTCGGAGGCTCTCGGCCGGCACGCGGCCGCGGACGGGTCCGGCCGGTCGCTCGCCGACGGTCCGACCGACGAGGGGTTGATGTACACGAACTACGAGGCGGCCAGCGTCGCGCTGCTCGACGCCACCGTGCGGGCCACCCGTGGCCAGCCGGAGCTGACGCGCCGGCTCGCGGCCGCCCTGCCGTCGCTCGACGCGCTGGCGTCGTGGAACGAGCACTGCGGACGGGTCGTCGAGCCGGCCGTGCAGGACGGCTGGGACCTCTACCCCTGGGTCGACCGCACCACCGCGCTGGCCGGCATGGCGGGCTACCCGGACTCGGGGCCGCGGCTGCTCGGGCTGTACGAGGCGATGCAGGCGCGCGGCCGCCTGACGCTGCCCGGCGTGGGGGAGTGGGCGGTGCCCGACGGCATCGCCGAGCTCGTCCTGTCGCAGCTGACGCCGGGCACCGCCGCGCCCGCGGCGCCGCCGGACCTGCACGTGGCCGGCGGGTCCGGCTCGGCGCGGTCCTACGGCTGCGCGACTGCCGGCGACACGTACGCGCTCGTGACCGCGGTGCCCAACGACTCCCCGCACGCGCACGCCGACGTCGGCAACGTGGTCGTGCAGCACGGCGACGTGACGCTGCTCGACGACCTCGGCCAGCGCAGCTACGCGTTCACCGGCAGCCCGGTGTGGCGGGCGTCGACCGAGGCCCACAGCACCCTCGGGGTCGGGCAGCCCGACGGCAGCGTCCTGCAGCGGCGGTCCGGCTCCGGATCCGTGACCGTCGACGGCGACGACCTCGTCATGACCTCGACGACGGCCCTGCCGGGCGTCGCCAGCTGGCAGCGCCGGGTCACCGTGGCCGACGGCGCGGTCCGGGTCCGCGACGACGTGACGTCCACGCCAGGCGCGAGCGTGCCGCTGTCGGCGTCGCTCCTGCTGGCCGCGCCGCCGTCCGCGGTCGCGCAGCTGCCCGACGGCACCCTGCACCTCACCGTCGCCGACGGATCGTCATGGGTGCTGGTGCCACCGTCGGGGGTGACGGTCACGCTGTCGGACGCGTCGCCGAGGCCGCCGTACGTCGATGCCCCGGACCTCGCCGCGGCGGCCGCGGGGCACACCCTCGTCGTCCTGCGCCGCGACGTCTCGGGAACCGTCGCGCTGACGACCGAGCTGCACCGGGCGTACCCCACGACGACCGGCGCTTCGGTGGCCCCGCCACCTGGCTAGCCTCGCGCCGGGTCGAGTGGGAGCGCGGACCGCGCGACGCATAAGGTCGCCGGCATGTCCCTCCTCGACGGCAAGGTCGCGATCGTCACCGGCGCAGGGCGCGGCATCGGCCGCGGCGAGGCGCTCGAGCTGGCCCGTGAGGGCGCCCGGGTCGTCGTCAACGAGCTCGACGCCGACGCCGGCCGGGCCGTGGTCGACGAGATCACCGCCGCCGGTGGCGAGGCGGTGCTCGACACCGGCGACTGCTCGGAGGAGGCCACCGCTGCCGGCCTGATCGCCACCGCGGTGGACACCTGGGGCAAGCTCGACGCGCTGGTCAACAACGCCGGCATCCTGCGCGACCGCACCGTCGCGAAGATGTCGGTCGAGGAGTGGGACTCCGTCATCAAGGTGCACCTGCGCGGTCACTTCCTCCCCACCCGGGCGGCGTGCGCGCACTGGAAGGACACCGGCACCGGCGGACGGATCGTGTGCACCGCGTCGTCGTCGGGCCTGCTCGGCAACTTCGGCCAGACCAACTACGGCGCGGCCAAGGCCGGCATCGCGGCGTTCTCGACGATCGTGGCGATGGAGATGGCCCGCTACGGCGTGCGGTGCAACGCGATCGCGCCTGCAGCGCGCACGCGCATGACCGAGTCGGCGTACGGCGCCTTCAAGGACCTGTCGGCCGAGGACGAGGGCGAGACGTTCGACTTCTGGCACCCGGACAACGTGGCGCCGCTGGTGGCCTACCTGTGCAGCGACGCGGCCGGCACGACCAGCGGCAAGGTCTTCGGCGTGCAGGGCGACGCGGTCGAGCTGTACCAGCCGTTCACCTCGGCGGCCGTGATCCAGAACCACGACACCCGGTTCACCGCCGAGGGCATCGCGGCCCGCGCGCACGAGCTGTTCGAGGCCAGCGGCATCAACCCCGAGGTCGAGAACATGATGGCCAAGCTGCGCTTCACCATGACCGACCGCGCCGACCTCTGACCCCTCCCCACTTGTCAGCCTCTCGTCGCCGTATACGGCGACGAGCGGCTGACAACTCGTCAGAGGGTGGTGACGACGTCGTACGCGGCGACGGAGGCAAGGACGAGGCACACGACGGCGCCGACCCGGCGGATCGTCGACAGCCGCACGTAGCGCAGCAGGGTCCGGCCGAGGACGACGGCGAGGCCGGCGACCAGCACCAGCGCGAGCCACGAGCCGGCGAAGACACTGACCGGGTCGTGGTAGCGCGCGGCGAGCCCGGCGGTGAGCAGCTGCGACAGGTCACCCCACTCGGCCAGGAACAGGATGCCGAAGCTCGTCGCCGCCGCCCGCAGGCCGGTGACGTCGCGGGTCGCCCTGGCCGCGAACTCGGCCTCCTCCTCGGCTTCCTCGGCGTCCGCCTTGGCGGCGCCGCGCCACAGCAGGATCCCGCCGGTCAGGAACAGCAGGCCGGCCACGCCCGCGACCACCGCCTGCGGCAGCAGCGACAGCAGCGAGCCTGCGGTCACCGCGACCAGCGACTGCACGAGGAACGCGGCCGAGACTCCGATCCACACCGGCAGCGGCCGGTAGCGGGTGGCCAGCACGAGCGACGCGACGAAGGTCTTGTCGGGCAGCTCCACCGGGAAGATCAGGGCGAACGCTGTCGCGACGACGGCGAGGTCCACGTCAGGCGAGTCCCTCGGCGGCCGCGACCGCTGCGGCGAGCACGGCCTTGACCGGCCGGCCCAGCCGGGCCGCCGCCGCGGCCACGTCGTCGTACTCCGGCGAGACGTTGACGACGGCCCCGTCGAGACGGGCGACCTTCACCGCGATCGCGCAGCCGTCGACCTGCACGGTGCGCAGCTCGCGGTCCAGCGACCGCTTGCCGACCCGGTGCTCGCGGACGCCGATCGTCGTGCTCTCCGTGAACACGACGCGGCGCACGGCGGTGAGTGCGGCCGGTGTCGACAGCACCGACAGGGTGTGCGCCGGGCGGCCCTTCTTCATGAGGATCGGCGTGAGCCACGCGTCCGAGGCGCCGGCCGCGAGCAGGGCGGCGAGAACAGCCGGCCAGACCCGCGGGTCGAGGTCGTCGACGTTGGCCTCGAGGACGACGGCGATCTCGTCGCCCCCGCCGCCGGGCGCGTCCTCGGCCGGCTCGCCGAGCACCACCCGCACGACGTTGGCCCGGCCCTGCGGGTCGCGACCACCAGCCCCGGTGCCGGTGGCGAGGACCGACATCGCCGGCACCGGTCCCCAGGCGGTCACCACGGACGCGAGCAGGGCGGCGCCGGTCGGGGTGCACGCCTCACCGTCGGTCGGGCCGGCGACCACCGGGGCCCCGGTGCCGGCGAGCACGCCGAGGACCGCGGGGACCGGCACGGGGAGGACACCGTGGGCGGTCCGCACCTCACCGCGACCGAGCGCCACCGGCGAGCAACGGACCTCGGTCACGCCGAGGTCGTGCAGGGCCGCACTGACACCGACGACGTCCGCCAGCGAGTCGAGTGCGCCGACCTCGTGGAAGTGCACCTGCTCCGGGTCGATGCCGTGCGCCGTGCCCTCGGCGCGGGCCAGCCTCACGAACACATCTAGCGCGCGGTCGCGCACGGGCACGGCCAGGCCCGCGCGCTCGACCATGGCGCGGACGTCGGGCCAGGTGCGGAGTGCGTCGCTCGGTGCCACCGTGACGTCGACCTTGGTGGCGGCGAGCCCCGCGCGGGTCACCTGGTGCCGGACCAGCCGCACCGGCTCGGTGCCCAGCGCGTCGACGGCGGCCTGCAGCACGGCGAGATCGGCCCCGGCCCCGACCAGGGCGCCGAGCAGCATGTCGCCGGAGGCGCCCGCCGAGGCGTCCACCCAGAGCGTCCGGCCCGGGGCGGCAGTCATGTCCGGGCCGCTGCCCGGCGGGCGACCCGGGCGGCGAACACCCCGGCGCCGAAGCCGTTGTCGATGTTGCACACGGCGACGCCGGGCGCGCACGAGTTGAGCATCGCCAGCAGTGCCGCCAGGCCGCCGTACGACGTGCCGTAGCCGACCGAGGTGGGCACCGCCACCAGCGGGACCCCCGTCAGGCCGCCGACGACGCTGGGCAGCGCGCCCTCCATGCCGGCCACCACCACGAGGCAGTCGGCGTCGTCGAGCTCCGCGCGCACCGCCATCAGCCGGTGCAGCCCGGCGACGCCGACGTCGTCGACGCGGCGCACGGCGGCCCCGAAGGCCCGCGCCACGAACGCCGCCTCCGCGGCGACCGGTCCGTCGGACGTGCCGGCAGCGACGACGCAGACCGTGCCGCGCGGCTCCGGCAGGACACCGACCGCGACCGCGCGGGCCACCGGGTCGACCAGGGCCTGCGGGAAGGCGGCGAGGACGGCATCAGTCGTCTCGTCCGGCAGCCGGGTCGCGACCGCCCGGTCGCCGTGATCGACCAGCGCACGCAGGATGGCCACTGTCTGCTCCGGCGTCTTGCCGGCGGCGTAGACCACCTCCGGGTCGCCGGTGCGGACACCGCGGTGGGTGTCGACGCGGGCGAAGCCGAGGTCAAGGGCGCCGTGCATCGGCCCGTCGGCGAGCTGTCCGACAGCGTCGTCGACGGCGACCTCGCCGGCCGCGACCGCGCGAAGCAACAGGCTGAGCTCGGCGCGGTCCACGGCGGCCAATCTAGAGGCCGGTACCCGCCGGCCGGCACCTGCCCGGCGCGGGGAGCGGGTTCGGCCCGAACGTGCCGGTAACGTGCGCCTCCTCCCACCCGCCGTCACCGAGGACGCCCGTGCCCAGCTGGTCGACCGAGACCTACCAGGCCGTCACCCTGGCAGCCGCAGCAGCCGCTGCCCTGAGCCTGCTCCTCCTGCTCGTCGTGCTGGCCCGGCTGCGGGTGCTCTCCCGCCGGGTACGCCGGGCCGGTCCCGCCGCCCGGGCCGTGACCGAGGCTGCCGGGCCGGACCCACGTGCCCTGCGGCACGTGGCCGTGGTGCGGTACGACGCCTTCGGCGACATGGGCGGCCGGCTGTCCTTCTCGGCGGCCCTGCTCGACGACCAGGGCGACGGACTGGTGCTGTCCTCGATCAACGGCCGGTCCGAGACCCGCACCTACGCGAAGGCGTTGGTCGGCGGGGCGAGCGAGCACACGCTCTCACCGGAGGAGCAGGACGCGATCACGGCCGCCAAGCAGGCCTGAGAGGGTGCGTCCCGCCCGGAATGGTGACTCGTGACCCGGCTGTCAGTCCTGGCGGCGGGACCGGGCCGGGACGAGCCCGACGGCGAGGGAGCCGATCAGGAGCAGCAGCAGGCCCGCCAGGCCGACGGGGAGAGCGAGCCCGGCGCCCGTGTGCGGCAGCTGGCCGGCCTCCGTGACAAGCGGGTGGTGCTGTGCCGCCACCGCCCGGTGGTGTGCCGCAGCGGCGGCCGCACCGAGCACCCGGACCGTCTGGTAGACGGTGACCGGGACCCCGTCCGTCCCCATCACCAGGTAGCGGAACGTGGCGACCCCGGTGAAGCCCTTCGTCCGGGTCACCACGAGCCGGTTGTCGACGAGCTCGACGGTCAGCCCCGTGCTCGCGCCGCTCACCGACGTCACCGCCAGGACGCCGTGCCCGGTGACGGTGTCGGCCGGGTCGAGGGTCACTGACGCGCGGCCGACGGCGATCGTCGCCGTTGCCGACAGGGTCTCGGCTGCGGGCGCCGGCGTGCCGGGCGCCGTCACGAGGACCCGCAGGACAGCGTCCGCAGTGCCACCATTGCCGTCCGACACCGTGTAGGCGATCACGAGCAGGCCGGTGAACGAGGCCTTGGGCGTGACCCTGACCAGCCCGTCCGGGGCGAGGTCGACGGTCCCCTTGCCGGCAGTGACCGTGACCTTGGTGACGCTGAGCGTCTGGCCGGGGTTCGGGTCGCTGTCGTTACTGCGCACGTCGACCTTGACCGGCGTGCCGGACGAGGTGACCGCCGCGTCGTCGTTCGCGACCGGCGGGGTGTTGCCGACGGTGACTGTCACGCAGGCTGTCGCCGAGCCGCCGTTGCCGTCGGTGGCGGTGTAGCAGAACGAGTCCGTGCCGAGGTACCCGGGCACGGGCGTGTAGCGGACGCTGCCGGTCGCCGGGTCGAGCAGGGCGGCGCCGTGCCCGGCCGGACCCACCGACGCGATGGCCACCGGCTGGCCGTCCGGGTCGCTGACGAGCGGGAGCAGGGGGACCGTCACCGCGGTGCCACCGGGTGTCGAGGCGGAGCCGGCCGCCGCCGCCGGGGCTGCGTTGCCCACCATGACCGTGACAGTCGCCGCCGACGTGGCGCCGCGCGGGTCGGTGACGAGGTAGCTGAACGTGTCGAGGCCGACGAAGCCGGCGACGGAGGTGTAGCGGACCTTGCCGGCGGCCGTGACGACGGCGCTGCCGTGGGAGGGGGCCGCCACCGAGGTCAGCGTGAGTGTCTCGCCGTCCGGGTCGGAGTCGTTGGCGCGCACGTCGATCACCATCGGCACCGCGCTGCGTGCTCCCGCGGCGTCGGCCACGGCGATCGGGGCGGCGTTGCGCACGTCGACGTCGACGGTGGCCTCCGCAAGGCCGCCGTTGCCGTCGCTGACGCGGTACCGGAAGGAGTCCGTGCCGGCCCACGTCGGGTCGGGGGTGTAGACGACGTGGCTGCCGACGACCGTTGCGGTTCCGTGCAGCGGCGCGACCGTGATGCCGGTGAGGGTCAGGAGGTCGCCGTTCGGGTCGCTGTCGTTGGCAAGGACGAGGACGGCGAGGGCTGCTCCGACCGGGCCGGGATGGGTCACGCTGTCGTCGACCGCGACCGGCGGGTCGTTGGCCACGGTGACCGTGACAGTCGCGGTGGCGGTGCCGCCGCGGCCGTCGTCGACGGTGTAGGTGAACGTGTCGGCGCCGAGATAGCCCGGCGTCGGCGTGTAGCGGATCCCACCGCCAGGCAGGACCAGGGCGACGCCGTGCGCCGGTCCGGTGGCGACGCTGACCGTCAACGGGTCGCCGTTCGCGTCGCCGTCGTTCAGCAGCACCGCGACGTCGACCGACCCGTTGTGCGGGACGACGGCGCTGTCGTCCCCGGCCGACGGTGCCTGGTTGGCGACGGTGAGCGTCACGGTGGCGGTAGCAATGTTCCCCTGCGGGTCGCTCACGGTGTAGGTGAAGCTGTCCGCTCCGGCGTACGCGGGGTCGGGGGTGTAGACGGCGGCCCCCGCGCCGTTGACGGACACGGTCCCGTGCGCTGCCCCAGCGGTGCCGGTCGTGGTGAGGGCGCTGTTGGCGGTGTCGGCGTCGGTCACGTGCGACAGGACGTCGATCGTGGTCGGGCCGCCTCCCGGCACCGTCCGGCTGAAGTCGGCGGCGACCGGGGCCGCGCTGCCGGTCGTGACGGTCACCAGCGCCGTGGCGGTGCCGGCTCCGTCACTGATCGTGTAGGTCATGGTGTCCGGCCCGAACCAGCCGGCCGCGGGTACGTAGCGGACCCGGGCGGCGGCACCGGAGCCGGTGACTGTGGCGGTGCCGTGCGCGGCGCCGACGACGCCGGTGATGGTCAGTGGGTCGCCGTTGTCGTCTGTGTCGTTGGCGAGCACGTCGACGTCGGTCGCCGTGCCGGACGGGGTGCTCGCGCTGTCGTCGGCCGCGACGGGTGCGTTGTCGGGCACCGTGACGGTCACGGTCGCGGTGGCGGTGCCTCCCGCCCCGTCGGACACGGTGTAGGTGAAGGTGGCCGTGCCCTTCCGGAACGAGGTCGCCGGGGTGAAGGTCACGGTGGTGCCGTCGGTCGTCACCGTGCCCACACCCCCCGCGGGCTGGGTGACGGAGCCCACGGTGAGTGCCTGCCCCGTCGTCGGGATGTTCGGGTCGCTGTCGTTGCCGAGGACGCTGATCGTCACCGGCGAACCAGGCGCGGCGGTCCCGGCATCGTCGGTCGCCACCGGCGGGGCGTTCGGCACCGTCACGGTCACGGTGGCCGAGGCCGACCCGCCGCGCCCGTCGCTCACGCGGTAGGTGAACGTGTCCGTGCCGGCCTGCCCTGCGGCAGCCGTGTAGGTGAGCGTGTTGTTGCCATTGACCACGACAGTCCCCCGGGTCGGGGCGGTCGTGGTCGGCGCTGTGACCGTCAACGCGTCGCCGTCGGGGTCCGAGTCGTTGACGCGGGGGTCGAAGGTGACCGCGCCACCGCTCGTCGTCCTGGCGTCGTCGGAGGCGGACGGGGCACGGTTGACGACCGTGGACGCCGACGACGTGTTGTTGCCGGTCGCCGGGTCGAAGTTGGTGCCGGTCACGGTCGCGGAGTTGGTCGCCGGGTCGGCGACGGCATCCACGACCGCCCTCACCGTGACGGTCGCGGTGCCACCGTTGACCATGGCGCCGAGGTCGCACACGACCTGTCCGGCCGGCGTCGTGCAGCTGCCCTGCGTGGTGACGGGGGCACCGCTGAGCACGGCGCCGCCCGGCAGGGTGTCGGTGACCGTGACGCCGGGGTCGTCGTACGGGCCGTTGTTGGTGACGACAAGCGTGTAGGTGACCGGCGTGGCCGATCCGACCTGCACGGTGCCGACGTCACGGGACTTGACCACCGCCAGGTTGCTGCGGTGCTGCACGGCCACGGCGCTGGCGGTGGAGCTCGCTCCGCTGACCGACGAGGTGAACAGGACGCCGGAGTAGCTCACCGACGCGGTGTTCGCGATCGACCTCTGGTCGGTCACGGCGTCGACGGTGACGCGGAAGGTCACCGTTTGCGTCGACGCGCCGATCGCGACGCTCCCGCCACTGGACGAGGACGCGCCGACACCGAGGTTGACCGTGAGCGTCCGGGTGCCGCCCACGTACTTCGCCTCGTCGTCGCCGGAGGCATCGGTCTTGGCCGCGCCGTTCCAGGTGATGCTGCCAGGGACGTAGGTGGTGCCGGCCGGCATGACGTCGGTCAGCACCGTGGCCGTGGCGTTGTCGTAGCCGTTGTTGACCCCGGTCAGGGTGTACTGCAGCTGGTCGCCGGGCTCGACGAGCCCCGGGTTGGTGTTGCCGGGCGACTTGACGACCGAGACGGACTTGTCCATGTCGATGTTCGGTGCGTAGAGCTCGTGCGCGAAGGTGAGGATGCCGGGGTAGTACGTCTCGTTGGTGGACGTCACGCGGATGACGGCGCTGGTGGCGCCGTTGGGGAGCTTTCCGTCGACGTTGAAGGTCGCCACGTCGAACCCGAGCTGGTTCTTGTAGCTGGGCGCCCGGGTGGAGGAGTCGACGCCCTTGTCGCTGATGGTCGAGTCGAAGACGTTGGTCGCGGCGTGCAGCGCGTCGCTGACGTTCGTGAGGGTCGCGGTCGTGTTGCCCAGCAGCAGCTGGTCGCCGGTCTTGCCCAGGTCGCCCTCCCAGGAGATCGCACCGAGGGTGGTGCGCACGGCGCCGGACGGCGGGGTCGAGAAGCCGCTGACCGGGATGTCGAACGCCTCGCCGCTGGCCACCGACCCGTAGCCGCGGAAGATGGTGAGGTTGCGGGCCGGGGCATCCACGTCGCGGTAGGCGATCGCCAGGCCCCAGCCGCCGTACGAGTCACCACCCTGTCCGGTCTGCACGTTCGCGACGGTGTACGAGCCGTTCCCGGCTGTGCGGACCAGGGAGGTGACGTCGGCGAAGGCCTCGTAGTTGTTCCCGGCGGCTGTCCAGCTCGCGGTGAGGTCGGTGTAGGCGACGCTGCCGGGCACCTTGAGCTTGACCTTGTTGTAGTCGGCGGCAGTCGGCGCCGCTGTTCCGGCGGTGCCGGAGATGGTGGCGCCGGCGCCGGTCCGCCCGCCCCAGACCAGCGCGGCGTAGAGGACCGTGGCGTTGGCGGGCATGTCCACCGTGGACGACGACGAGTTGAACGTCGTGGGGTCGCTGTCGGCGTCGACGTAGACCATCCAGTAGGCGTTGTCGTCGAGTGCGGCGTTCGCTGTGGCGCCGCCACCAGCCGTGTTGCGGGCAGCGGTGCAGCCCGCCACCGCTGCCTGGCAGGTCATCAGGGTGTTGCCGCGGAGCAGGATGTCGCCGGTGGCGTTCTGGGAGAACACCGAGGTGAACGGAGAGGTGATGGCGGCCTCGGCCGCAGTGGCGCCCGCGAGGACGGTGACGGCCATGACGACGAGGGCGGTGACCAGCGCCGCGGCACGCGGCCTGGCGCGGAGCAGCAGCCCCGCGGCGTCCGCGATCGACGCGCGTCGCGCCCTGTTCGTCCTGGTCATGCCCACTCCACCCTGGGTACGGCGCTTCATCAGTGCCGCCGAGGCGGGCGCGCGCATGCACACGGCACCATGCCGCGAAGATCCACGTCGGCCCGAGTCGCACCCGACCTGAGCGTCCGGAGCCGAAATTGGCGCATCGGTGACCGTCCACCCCCGAACGGATGACGCAGCGTGTCGATCGGACGGGTGTGGTCACGCACCGCTACCGCCGCGGAGTCCGGTTAGGGTCGCGGGCATGCCTGGAGTCCCGCCCGCGCGCTACGCCTACCTCGGCCCCGAGGGCACCTTCGCCGAGGCCGCGCTGCGGACGGTCCCCGCTGCGGCCAAGGGCGACCTCCAGCCGCAGACGAGCGTCACGGCCGCGCTCGACGCGGTCCGGCGGGGCGAGGCCGACCACGCGCTGGTGCCCATCGAGAACTCCGTCGAGGGCTCGGTGTCGGCGACCCTCGACGAGCTCGCCGTCGGCGACCTGCTGATGGTCACCCGCGAGGTCCTGCTCCCCGTGTCGTTCGCGCTGATGGTGCGGCCCGGCACGGGCCTGCACCAGGTACACCGGGTGGCGACCCACCCGCACGCGGCTGCCCAGTGCCGCCGCTGGCTGGCGACCGCCCTGCCGGGCGCCACCGTGGTCCCCGCGCTGTCGACCGCCGCGGCCGCCGCCGGCCTCGCCGACGGCAGCGCCAGCCACGACGCCGCCATCGCCGCGCCGATCGCCGCCGACCACTACCGGCTGGAGGTGCTGGCGCGCGACGTCGAGGACAACCCCGACGCCGTGACCCGGTTCGTCCTGGTGAGCCGGCCCGGCGAGCCGCCGCTGCCCACCGGGCACGACAAGACCTCGCTGGTGGCGTTCATCTCCGACGACCACCCGGGTGCCCTGCTCGAGGTCCTCACCGAGCTCTCGGTCCGCGGCGTCAACCTCACCCGGATCGAGTCCCGGCCCACCGGCGAGCGGCTCGGGCGGTACTGCTTCTCCATCGACTGCGAGGGGCACGTCGACGACGCCCGGCTCGGCGAGGCGCTGTCCGGCCTGCGCCGGATCTGTCCCGACGTGCGGTTCCTCGGGTCGTACCCGCGCGCCGACCGCGGCCCGGCCGCCGAGGCCTCGGAGGCCGACGCCGCGGCGAAGGACGCGGTCTACCGCGACGCCTCGGCCTGGCTCGGCCGGATCCGCACCGGCCGGTCCTGACCGGCGCGCGTCACCTGGTCGTGGCCCAGCGAAGTGGCCCCGCCCGGAGGCCGGATTGCCGCCGCCTACCGCGGCCACTTGGGATTCTGGCCCTAGGAGCCCTCGCGCGCGACCGCCTCGGCACGACCCGCCTCGGGGTCGCCCGGGTCGGCGTCGCGCACCCCGGCCCGCACTGCCTCGAGCTGCGCCGCGAAGGCGATGCCGAGGAACAGCGCGATCGAGGTGAGGTAGGCCCAGAGCAGCAACGCCATCACCCCGGTCAGCGGGCCGTACGTCGACCCGAACGACCCGCTCTTCGCGACGTACAGCGACAGCGCGTAGGTGAAGACGATCCAGAGCACCAGCGAGACGCCGGCGCCGATGCCCACCCACGACCAGCCGGGCTGCCGCCGGCGCGGCGCCTTCTCGACGATGATCGCGAAGGCGCCGAAGGCGAGCAGCACGCCCACCGGGAAGCGCAGCGCCTGCCAGACGTGCAGCCCGAAACCCTGCCAGTGGTAGGTCTGGGCGAGGACGTCGCCGACCGTGCCGCCGGCGACGATGATGAGGAAGCCGATGATCGACAGCAGCCCCGCCGAGAGCGCCATCAGGACGGCGCGGCCGTACTTCTGCAGGGCCGGCCGGTCGCGCTCGATGCCGTAGATGCGGTTGGCGCCGCGCTCCACCTGGCCCATCGAGGTCGTCAGCGCGAGGAGCGCGACCGCGAGGCCGGCCCACAGCGCCAGCCGGCCGGCGCTACCGGCCTGCCCCGAGCCCTGGTCGAGGGTCTTCTGCACGATCTCGTCGGTGCTTCCCGGCGTGATCCGGAGCAGCACCTCGCGCAGCACCCGGCCCAGGCGCTGCGCGTGGATCGTGCTGGACAGCCCGATGAACGCGATGCCCAGCGGGATCAGCGACAGGACCAGCTGCAGCCCCAGCGCCCGTGCGTGGCTGAAGCCGTCGCCGTAGCGGAACCGCACGAAGGAGGACTTGACCAGGTGCAGTCGCCCGTAGTGCCGGAGCACCTCGCGGGCGTCGTCGGAGGTCGTGTCGGCGAAGCTCATCGTGCGGGTCTGCGGCACCCGCGCCACGGACGGCACCCGTCACGCCACCTTGACGATCAGCGCGCCCGGCTCGATCCGGATGTCCATGACCTTGCCGGGCTCGATGACGTCCCCGTCGAGCTGGCGGGGCTGCGCGTGGCTCGCCTCGACCAGCACGTGCTTCGCCGTGAACCGCTCGATCCGGCGGTCCGGGACGTCGGCGCGGCGCATGACCCGGCCGCCCACCCGCACCCAGTCGACGACGTTGCGGATCGAGATGGTCACGACGTCCAGGACGCCGTCGTCGGGCTTCGCGTCGGGCAGCAGCGGGATGTTGCCCTGCAGCTTGCCGACGTTGCCGACCACGACCGTGCGGACGCGCCGGTGCAGCGGGGTGCCGTCGTCGAGGGTCAGCGTGATGCGCATACCTCGCCCGCGCAGGTGCTTGGCGGCCGAGACGACGTACGCCGGCCAGCCGACGGTCTTCTTCAGCCCCTCCGGGGCATCGCGCATGATCGCGGCGTCGAAGCCGAGCCCGGCCATGACGACGAACTTGCGGTCGTCGACCCCGGCGACGTCGATCTTCCGGTCGCGGCCGGTCAGGCCGATGCGCAGGCACTCCTCCTCGTCGTTCAGCGGGAGGTCGAGGTTGCGGGCGAGCAGGTTGCCGGTGCCGGTGGGCAGGATGGCGAGCGGTACGCCGGAGGACGCCATCGCCGTCGCCGCGGCCATGACGGTGCCGTCGCCCCCGGCGACGAACACGACGTCGCAGCCCTCGTCGATCGCCTGCCGGCACATGCCGATGCCCGGGTCCTCGACGGACGTCTCCAGCCACAGCGGCGGCGCCCAGCCGTGCTGGGCCATGAACGGTTCGACCCGCTTCTTCAGCGGGTCGAGATCGGTGACCTTCGTGGGGTTGTAGACGACAGCGGCCCGCTTCACCTGGCCCCCGCCCTGACGGGGGCCGGCTGAGGGTCCGCGGGGTCACCGTCCAGCTGGCAGAACTTCGCGAGCGGACCGCGCGCGAGGATCAGCCCGGCGGCGACCGCGATGGTGATGCCACCGTTGAGGTAGGCGGCGAGCAGGTCGCTGAGGTGGTGGGCGCCGCGGTAGAGGCGGCTGACCGCGACAAGCAGCGGCACGGCGAGGAAGACCGTGACCGCGAGGGTGCGCAGCCAGCGCTTGCGGACGTACCAGGCGACGAGCAGGGCGCTCCCGACGAAGAGCGCGGTGGCGGCTCCGGTGTGACCACTGGGATAGCTCGACGTCGGGATGCCGCTGTCGAGGCGCTTGACGTCGGGTCGCGGGCGCTTCACCGCGAACTGGACGCACAGGAAGACCAGGGCCTGGCCGGCGACGGCGACCACCAGGAAGATCGAAGGTCGCCACTTCTTCATGGCCAGGGCGAGGGCGGCCGCTACCACCACGAGGGCACCGACGATCGCCGCGGTGTTGCCGAGGCCGGACAGGATGTCGCTGACGCGGTTCAGGCCGGGGTTGCGGTTGTCGGCGAGATCGGTGTTGAGGTCGTTCTCCGACGTCAGCCAGGCGTCACCCTTGAAGGTCCTGGTGAGCAGCAGGCCGATGCCGAGCAGCAGCAGGTAGTCGAGGGCGAGCAGGAGCAGCACGAGCCCGGCGGTGCGGGCGATGCTCGCCTTCGTGGGGGTGCGGGCCTTCATGGCAGGGGGACTCGCTTCCTGGGCGCCGACGACGTGTCGGCAGGTGGCAGGGTGGTGTCGGCTGGTCAGGTCTGGGGCTGGCGGCGCGCCTCCTCGATCTCGGGTCCCGCCTCCGGTTCCACCCCCTCGGCCAGGGTGGACGGCCGTCGGCCCTGCTCGCGGCGCCAGATCTCGAACGCCGCCGAGGTGCCCGCGAGCACCGCGAGCGCGACCGCCCAGCCGGCCAGCACGTCGCTGACGAAGTGCACCCCGAGCGCGACCCGGTCGAAGCCTGTGAGCAGCACCACGAGCGCGCCGAGGAGGTACGCCAGCAGGCGGCCGGCCCGGCTCAGGACCGGCAGGAAGACCAGGATGAGCACGCCGGCGCCGAGCAGGGAGTTCAGTGCGTGGCCGCTCGGGAAGCTGTAGCCGCTCGCGTGCGCGACCGGCTCCGGGAAGGCCGGCCGGGCCCGGGCGACGATGATCTTGAGCACGATGCCCAGCAGGCCACCGACGGCCATCGTGACGACGGCCCAGCCGGCCAGCCGCTTCGCCCCGCGGCGCCACAGCCAGACCGCGACGCCGAGGACCAGGAGCCGGAACACCCATGGCTCGAAGGCCACCGCGCCGACGTCCAGCAGGTGCACCAGGGTCCCGTCGCCGCGGGTCACCGAGTTCAGCGAGTCGGCGGTCGACCGGTCGAGGTCCTCCAGCGGCTGCCAGGACGACTCGACGAGCAGCAGCAGCAGGACGAGCGGCACCGACACCAGCACCGCCACCACCGCGCCGAGCGCGAGCCGGGCGCCGATCGACCGCCGGGGCTCCGTGCCGGGCTTCCGCTCGTCGACCGGGCGGTACAGGAGGTTGCGCACGGGGGCGACGTACCCCGCGGGACCTCGTCGCATGCGGCCGGGCCGGCATGCGCCCGGCTTGTGGGGCATTGCGCCGGACGCGGTAGTCGTTCGCCCGCGCGGCGACCGCCTGGATACGCTCGCCCGGTGCTGGACCTGAGGATGCTGCGGGACGACCCGGAGGCCGTGCGCGCCTCGCAACGAGCCCGTCGGGAGGACCCGGGCATCGTCGACGAGGTGCTCGCGGCCGACGAGCGCCGCCGCGCCGCCATCCTCCGGTACGAGCAGGCCCGGGGCGAGCAGAAGGACCTGGGCCGCCAGGTGGCCGCGGCCACGGGTGACGACCGGGCCGTGCTGCTGACCCGCACGAAGGCCCTGGCCGCCGAGGTGAAGGCCGCGGACGCCGACTCGGGCGCAGCGCTGGCGGAGTTCACCGCGCTGATGGGCCGGCTCTCCAACGTCATCGAGCCGGGCGTCCCCGAGGGCGGGGAGGACGACTACGTCGTGCTCGAGCACGTCGGCCAGCCGCGCGAGCTCGACTTCGAACCGCTCGACCACCTCGAGCTCGGCCAGCGGCTCGGCGCCATCGACACCGAGCGCGGTGCGAAGGTGTCCGGCGCGCGGTTCTACTACCTGACCGGTGTCGGTGCGCAGCTGCAGCTGGCGATGCTCAACCTGGCGATGGCGCAGGCCGCCGAGGCCGGGTTCGTGCCGGTGGTCCCGCCGGTGCTGGTGAAGCCGGAGGCGATGGAGGGCACCGGCTTCCTCGCCCAGGCCGCCGAGAACGTCTACCACCTGCCGGACGAGGACCTGTACCTCGTGGGCACGTCGGAGGTGCCGCTCGCGGCGTACCACATGGACGAGGTCATCGACGCCGACCGGCTGCCGCTGCGGTACGCCGGCTGGTCGACCTGCTTCCGCAAGGAGGCCGGGTCGTACGGCAAGGACACCCGCGGCATCCTGCGCGTCCACCAGTTCGACAAGATCGAGATGTTCTCCTACTGCCATCCCGAGGACGCCGCCGCCGAGCACCAGCGGCTGCTCGGCTGGGAGCGCGAGATGCTCGCGAAGGTCGAGGTGCCCTACCGGATCATCGACGTCGCGGCCGGCGACCTCGGCGGCTCGGCTGCGCGCAAGTACGACTGCGAGGCGTGGGTGCCGACCCAGGGCCGGTACCGCGAGCTCACCTCGACGTCCAACTGCACGACCTTCCAGGCCCGCCGGCTGCGGGTACGGCTGCGCGACGCCGACGGCACCCGGCCGCTGGCCACGCTCAACGGGACGTTGGCCACCACCCGGTGGATCGTCGCGATCCTCGAGAACCACCAGCAGGCCGACGGCTCGGTCGTCGTGCCACTGGCGCTGCGGCCGTTCCTGGGCGGCCGCGAGGTCCTCGAGCCGGTCGCGAAGGCGTAGGGCCGTGGCGGACCAGGTGGGTGTCGACGGCGCCACGGACGGTCCCACTGCCGCCGAGCTGCGGGCCGGCTGCGACCGGTTCCTCCTCGGGCACGGCGAGCGGTCGCCGGCCGTGGTGCAGGCCGAGGTCCGCGACGTCCTCGGCGACGTCGAGCCGGACCGCTACGGGGACGGCGGCGTCGTCACCGAGCTCGAGACCGAGGTCGCAGCCCTGCTCGGGAAGCCCGCGGCGGTCCTGATGCCGAGCGGCACGATGGCCCAGCAGATCGCGCTGCGCGTGCACGCCGACCGCACCGGCCGTCGCACCGTCCTGTGGCACCCGACCTGTCACCTGGCATTGCACGAGGACCAGGCCGTCGAACGGCTGCACGGGCTGCACCCGCGGCCGGTCGGCGACCCGCGGCGCCTGATCGAGCTGGCGGACCTCGAGGAGGTCGCGGAGCACGCCGGCACCCTGCTGCTCGAGCTGCCGCAGCGCGAGATCGGCGGGCAGCTGCCACCGTGGGACGACCTGGTGGCCCAGACCGCCCTGGCCCGCTCGCACGGGACCGCCCGGCACCTCGACGGCGCCCGGCTGCTCGAGTCGCTGCCGTTCTACGGGCGCCCCGCTGCCGAGGTCGCCGGCCTGTTCGACTCGGTCTACCTCTCGCTCTACAAGGGGCTCGGCGGCATCGCCGGCTGCGTGCTCGCCGGCGACGAGCAGCTCGTCGCCGAGGCGCGTGAGTGGCGGCACCGGCACGGCGGCACGCTGTTCGGGCTCTGGCCGTACGCCGCCGCCGGCCTGGCCGGGCTCCGGCTGCGCGGCCCGCGGATGCCGGCCTACGTCAAGCACGCCGCGGCGATCGCGGCGGCGCTGGCCGGGCTCGACGGGGTGCGGCTGGTGCCCGACCCACCGCAGGCGCAGATGATGCACCTGCATGTCGACCGGACCGCCGACGACCTGGTCGCGGGGGTCCGGCGGGTGGCCGCCGAGCGGAAGGTCTGGACCTGGTCGTTCACCTTCCCCGCCGAGACGCCGGGCTGGTCGGTGGTCGAGCTCGCGGTCGGCGACGCGACATTGGACTTCACCCCCGCCGAGGTGCGCGAGGTCGTCGCTGCGGTCACGGGCGCCACGTCGTGACCGGCTCCGTCCAGGTACGCCCGTCGTCGTCCGAGACCAGGGTGTCGAGGTAGATCCGGCCGTCCTGGACGGCGATGTCCAGGCCCAGCCGCGGTTCGCCCAGGACCTGCCGCCCGCCCTCGTAGACCGTCTCGAACTCCCCGCGCGTGAGGCTGTCGGCCCGCCAGACCGTCAGGCCGGGCCGCACCAGGTTCTCGCCGTACGTCCAGGCGAGCAGGCCGCCGTCGGGGGTCCGGGCGAGCTGGGGAGAGAGGGCGAGCTCCTTCGGGTGACCCCGCTCGCCCATCTCCGCTCGGGTGAGCGGCAACCAGGGCCGGCGTGCGACCTTTTGCAGGCCTTCGGAGCGCTCGCCGACCACCAAGATGTCGACGTGGTCCGACCACAGCGGCCAGTGGAAGTACGTCGGGGCGTCAGCGGACGACAGCGACGCGACCGGGCCGACGAGTGGCGTCCGCGGCAGCTCGGCCAGGCGCCGCTCGCCGGAGTCGTTCCACCAAGCCCGGTCGTATCCCGACCGGGGGGTCGGGTACACGTACTCGATGCCCCACGGCCGTTGCCCGAGGGTGGGTCGCCCCATCGACCGGCCGACGACCCAGGTCGCCGGCAGCGGCGCGGCGGTGGCACTGCCCACGTCGAGCACGCACCAGCCCGACTCGCCCTTGGCGTACCCCTTCACGGGGTCGGTCAGGTTGCGGTCGCACTGGAACACCAGCCGTGGGTCGTTCGGCGCGCGTTGCTCGTCGACCATGCGCACCCGGCGCAGCCGGCCGTCCGAGGTCAGCAGCCGCTGCCACGCGTTGAGCTCGTCGTTGAGCAGGAAGCTGTCGCTGCCGATCCGGGTGATCGACTGGATGTTGTTCTGGACCGGTCTCAGGTACGTCGTCGTGCGGTACCCGTCCCTGGTCAGGGCGAGCGCCCGGAACGACGGGTGGGACCGGCACTCCGGGCACGGGGGGCAGGCCAGGCAGACGGTCTCCCACAGGGAGGCCCGCACGTCGGGGTCGTCGAAGGCGGCTGCCGCGTGGAGGAGGACCGCGTTGTAGCTCAGCACGGTCTGCTTCGGGGTGAGGCGTCGGGCGCCCTCCCTCGGCTGGAAGCGCTCGGTCGGCCGTTCGGACTCGCTCCGGGTCGGACCGGGCTGCGGCCGGTGCGAGTCAGCCGGGTCCGGTGTCTGGCTGGTGAGGTTCGCCAGCGCGAACGAACCCGCCACCACGACCACGGTCACCACGACGGCCGACGCGACGGCCGACACTGCCCGGCGCCGCCGTGCCTTCTCGATGCGCCGGTGCACCTCGGCGAGCCGGTCCGACGACCGGCCTCCGACGCCGTCCGCGACGCGAGCCAGCTCCCTGAGGTCGTCGATGGTCATGGCGTGCTCCACTCGTCGCCGACGGAGGGAACCCGAGGAGGGCTCGGCGGGGTCAGGACCGGGTCCACCCGGAGCTTGGCGAGTGCCTTGGCCGCCTGGCTCTTCACGGTGCCGGGCGAGCAGCCGAGCAGCTGTGCCGTCTCGGCCTCGCTGCGGTCCTCGAGGTAGCGCAGGACCACCACGGCTCGCTGCCGGGGCGGCAGGTGCCGCAGTGCCAGCCACAGGTCGTTGCGCTCGGCGGCGAGCTCCGACTCGGGCGGCACGTCGGTCTCGGGAAGCTCCGACGTCGGCGTCTCGGCGATCCAGCGCCGCCGCCACCAGGACGCCGAGGTGGTCGCCATGATCCGGCGCACGTACGCCTCGGGCTCCCACTCGATCCGGCGCCAGGCGAACCACGCCTTGGTCAGGGCTGTCTGCAGCAGGTCCTCGGCGCCGTGCCGGTCGCCCGTCAGGAGGTACGCCGTGCGCAGCAGCCCCGGCGACCGGGCGACGACGAACGCGTCGAACTCCGTCTCGTCCGCCACGTCACCACGACCTCTCGGCCCGCCACCCTTAGTGTGCCGGTGCGCCTGTCAAGACGCGCTGGACCTCGGGTCGCGTTGCCCGGGGTCGACAGGCAGCACCGGGCCCACGCCGCCCCGGTCGGTCCCGCACTCCCGGCCTCGGGGAGGATCAGGGGCGTGGATGGTGCCGCGGACCGTACGCCTCGTCTGGTCGCTACCGACCTCGACGGCACGATCGTGCGCGGGGACGGCACGGTCTCGGACCGCACGGTGGCGGCGCTGCGCGGCGTCGAGGCGCTCGGCGTCCCCGTGGTGCTGGTCACCGGGCGGCCGGCCCGCTGGATGGGTGAGGTGGCCGACCGGCTCGGTCACACCGGGCTGGCGATCTGCGCCAACGGTGCCGTCCTCTACGACCTGCACACCGAGAGGGTCGTGTCGTCCGACCCGATCCCGGTCGAGATCGGTCTCGAGGTCGCCCGCCTGATCCGGGCGGCGGTGCCGGGTGTGGCGTTCGCCGTCGAGACCGGTGCCGGCTTCAGCCACGAGCCGACGTACCTCGCGCGGTACGACGCCGGTCAGGAGCTCGCGGTCGGCGACCTGGCCGAGCTCTACACCTCGCCGGCGCTCAAGCTGCTCGCCCGGCACGAGGCGATGGCCCCCGACGACCTGCTCGCGGCGGCCCGCGCGGTGGTGGGCGAGCTGGTCGAGGTCACCCACTCCGCGACCCAGTCCGCGCTGCTGGAGATCTCCGCCGCCGGGGTGTCGAAGGCGTCCGGGCTGGCGCGGTTCGCGACGGCCCGCGGCATCGAGGCCGCGGACGTCGTCGCGTTCGGTGACATGCCCAACGACCTGCCGATGCTGGCCTGGGCCGGCCGGTCGTACGGCATCAGCGACGGCCACCCCGACGTCCTCGCGGCCGTCGGTGGGCTCGTCGACCCGCCGGAGCAGGACGGCGTCGCCCGCACCCTCGAGCACCTCTTCGACCTCTGACCCCCGCCCGCCCCGTGAAGCCGGTGATCCACAGCGCGCGATACCGGTGATCCACAGCGGATCCGCTGGAAGATGTCCAAAGGATCCGCTGTGGATCACGCAGCCTGAGTGAGCCCGAGGAACCAGCGGATCTCGCGTATGACGGCGTCGGGCTCGGTCCAAAGTCGTCGTGCGGCGATGCGCAGCAGGACCACACCCGCCGACTGGACGGCGTTCTGCCGGACCAGGTCGGCCTGCCATTGCGTGGGCGACAGGTGGTACTTCTGCCCGTCGACCTCGACGCCCTTGCCGAGGGCACGCCAGAGCGCGTCGACGTAGCGGACGCCGAGCGCGGTCGTCACAGGCGCGTTGAGCTCGGGCACGGGGAGCCCGGCGCGGCGGACTAGTCGCACGAGCTGCGCCTCGGATGCGGCGTGCGACCCGCTGGCAAGGTCCGACAGCGCCAGCCGGGGAAGGCGGGAACCGGCCGAGGGCGCTTGGACGAGCTCGTCGCCCAGCAGGTCGACCGTCACCAGGCCGCACTGGACTGCTCGTCCGAACAGGTCGTCCACCTCGCTCAGCCGGCGCAGATCGAGTGCCGTATCCATGACGGAGCGAGGAGCAGGGGTGACGGGAAGGCCGTTCACCTGGACGTCGCGGAACGGCCGCACGGACTGCCGGACCCACACCCGCTCGGTCGACCGGGGGTGGGTGCCGCCCGGACGCGTGACCACGATTCGACCGGAGCGGACCGGGAGGCCCCATCGTCCTGCGGCGGTGGCGTGGCTCAGTGCTGCACCCGGGCCGGCATACAGGAGGCCAGCCCGCTCCCACTGACGCCGCGTCGGCTCACCTGTCGTGCGCAGGACGACCCGCGGCAACGGCTCCTGCCACGACCCGGTCCGGATGCGCCGGCGCACCCGGTCGTAGGTCCACCCGCACTCGGTCAGCGCCGAGACGGTGGCCAGGTCGTCGATCCAGGGGTCGTGCTGCGAGCTCGCCATGCCGGGAGCGTGCCGGGAGTACGGCGCGGCGCCGTCCGCCCTGTCCACAGGCGCCGTTGTAGGCGGTGATCCACAGCGGATCCGTTGGAAAATCTCCAGCAGATCCGCTGTGGATCACCGCGACGGGGCGCTGTGGATCACCGGCTAGAGGTACTGGCCGGTGTTCTGGTGCGGGGCCGGGCCGCCGTCCGGGCCGCCGGGCATCGGCGGGCCGCCGGGGAGGGCCCGGCGGCGCATCTCCTCGAACTGCGTACGGGCTGCCATCTGCTGGGCGAACAGCGCGGTCTGGATGCCGTGGAAGAGACCCTCCAGCCAGCCGACCAGCTGCGCCTGGGCGATCCGCAGCTCGGCCTCGGTCGGGATCGAGTCGTCGGTGAACGGCAGCGAGAGCCGTTCGAGCTCCTCGACCAGCTCGGGGGCCAGCCCCTCCTCCAGCTCCTTGATCGAGCGGGTGTGGATCTCCTTCAGCCGGACCCGGCTGGGCTCGTCGAGGTCGGACGCGCGGACCTCCTCGAGCAGCTGCTTGATCATGCTGCCGATCCGCATCACCTTGGCCGGCTGGTCGACCAGCTCCGTGACCGACCGGTCGTCGCCCTGCTCACCGCCGGACGCGGCCTCGACGGCCATGCCGTCGGGTCCGACGATCACGACCCGCTGCTCGGGTCCGTGCTCGGGTCCGTGCTCGTCCGGCTCGGGCGGCTGCGCGTGCTGCTCGGTCATGACCCCATCCTCGCCCACCCGCCCGCGACAAAACGGTGGACCCCACCTCGGTCCCACTGCGACCCTCGGGCCCGTGACCGACACCCGCACCTCCCGCCTGGCCCACCGCCGCGTCACGACCGACGACGTCGGTGCCGTCTGCCGGCTGCTCGAAGCCAGCGACCTCGCCGTGGTCGGCTTCGTCGACTTCACGTCGGGCGAGATAGCCGCCGACCTCCGGCGCGACGACCTCGAGGCGTACGGCTGGTACGACGACGCCGGGACGCTGCAGGGGTACGGCTGGGTCTCGCTCACCGCCGGGAGCAACCAGGTCGAGGTCGATGCCTACGTCCACCCGGAGCACGACGGCGCGCTGGGTCACGACGCCCTGGCCGTCCTCGAGGCGCGCGGTCGCGAGCTGGCCGCCGCGGCCGGCCACGGCGAGCCCTGGTTCGGCATGGGCGTCTACCGGGCCGATGCCCGGACCCGCGAGTGGCTGACCACGGCGGGCTACGACGTCCGCACCACCTTCACCCGGATGCGGATCGACCTCGACCCGGCCGTCGGCCACGACGTCCTGCGCACCGACGTGGTGGTGCGCCGCGTCGCCCCGGGCGACGAGCCCGGAATGCGCACGGCGTACGAGATCGAGGAGGCGTCCTTCATCGAGCACTACGGCCACGTCCGCCGCAGCTACGAGTGGTGGCGCGAGCGGCTCGTGGCGCAGGGTCCGGACTGGGCGACCGTCTTCCTCGCCGAGGTCGGCGACGAGCCGCTGGGTGTCATGGTGACGACCCGGCAGTTCGCGACGGACGAGGACGCCGACTACGTCCGGACTCTGGGCGTGCTGCCGGCCGGCCGCGGCCGCGGGGTCGCGAAGGCGATGCTGCGGGACTGCTTCGCGGCCGCCCGGCACGCCGGCCACCGGGCCGTCCTGCTGCACGTCGACGTCGCCAACGTGACCGGCGCCCTGCGGCTCTACGAGTCGGTGGGCATGCGCCCCGTGCTGGAGATCGACGCCTTCGCCAAGGGCGACCTCGCCGCCGTGGACGCGGCGGCACCGGCCTGACGGCGTCCCGCGTAGGAGGGAGCCCACACCCGCTCCAGCCGCCGCTGCACCAGGACCTGCAGGGACCGCCGCCGGGCGGCACGCTGCTCCCGGCGCAGGTCGAGCGGGTTCACCCGATCCTCCGCTCCAACGGAACCCGCGAGCGGGTGAGCAGCCAGGCGGCGGTGGCCGCCAGCAACGGGACGAGGACCAGTACCTCGGCCAGCCGCCAGACGGGCACCACCAGGTCCACCATGGGCACCGCCCCGATGAGGGCCGCCCCGGGCACGAAGCCGGCCGCCACGCCGAGCGCCGTCCCGAGCACCGAGATCGACAGCGCCTGCGCCGCGGCCAGCCGCCGCCGGAGCCGTGGGGCCGCCCCGATGGCCGCCAGTGTCGCCTGGTCGGCCCGGGCGTCGGCCTGCGCCAGGCCGGTCGCGATGCCCGCCGATCCCAGCGTGATGATCGCGGCCCCCACCACCAGCGCCAGCAGGCCGAGGCCGTACTGGCTCACGTACCCGCGTTCCACGCTGAGGTAGGCAGTGATCCCGGCGTCCGTGAGGGCCTGCTGCGCGCGCTGCTCGTCGTCGCTGGTGGGCAGCGCCCGGAACCGGAGGAACAGCGTCGACGGTGTGGTGCGCAGACCCAGGGCCCGGGCGGCCGCCGGGCTGTAGACCGCGTCGGACGCCGCCTCGGTCACGGGCTCGTACGCGCCGGGCAGTGCGACCTGCGTGGCCTGCGGCTCCCGGTCCTCCTGCTGGGCTGCGGTCGCCTCCTCGGCCGACACGACGTCGAAGAGCACCGTCCCGTCGCGGCGCAGCGCGTTCTTCTGGAACACCACGACCCCGCCGTCGGCCAGCGCCCGGGTGGCGGCAGCGGACGCGCGTTTCCTGGTGACGACGCGCACGGTGTCCGCACCGCCGACAGGTGTGCCGAAGAATCCGCCGGTGACGGTCAGGCCGTCGCCGGTGCAGGACGGGTCGAGCTCGGCCCGGTCCTTCTCCGCCGAGGTGGGCGGCCGGTCCAGCGCGTTGACGAAGCAGTCGTTCTCCGGCGGTACGACGGGCAGGGCGTAGGCCGGGGTGCAGATCGCGGTGTCCGACGTGCAGGACGAGTCGACGACCTCGACCACGTGCGAGGTGAACGGCGGCAGCGCCGGGCTGATCGCGGCGCGGACCCGGTCCGGGTCCGCCTGGTGCCGCGTCTCCTGCCCGGTCCCCTGGTCGTAGGTGTAGGTCATCAGGTCGACGCCGGCACTGAGGGTGGGCCACGACGGGCGGTAGGCCTCCCGGTCGTGGGCGTCCAGCGAGGCGACGTAGAGCAGCAGGGCGGTACTCCCTGTGACAGCGGTGAGCACGGCGGCCATGGCCGGTGCGCTCCGGCCGCGGTGCCGCGCGGCATCGCGCAGCGCCAGCCGGGTCGCCAAGGGCAACCGCCCGGACCAGCGACCGGCCAGCCCGATGATGGCGGGACTGATGATGATCAATCCGATCTGGGCCAGCGCGGCGCCGCCGGCGATGAGCCCCGCCACCGTTGCCGTGCTTCCGCCGTTCAAGGGGTTCAGGCCGGTGTTGTGAGCAACGGACAGGGCGCTGCCGAGCGCCGCGGAGCCGATGCCCACCGCGACGACCACCATCCCGATCGCGGGTACCTTGCGCGCGGTCCTCAGCTGGCCGCGGCGACCGGTGAGCGCGGCGACGGGGTCCTGCCGGGCCGCGGTGCGGGCGGGCAGCACCGCGGCCAGCACGCCGGTCGCCACACCGAGCAGTGCGATGCCGAGCAGCTCCACCGGCCGGACGTCGAACCGGCCGAAGTCGGCATCGGCCACCCGGGTGAGCAGCGGTCGGGCCACCGCCGCCAGCGCCAGGCCGAGCACGACCCCCCCGACCGCTCCGGCCGTGCCCAGCACCAGCCCACCGGCGAGCACCACCGAGCGGACGTGCCGTCGTGACCCGCCGACGGCGGCCAGCAGCCCGAGGGCCCGGGCCTGCCGGCGGGCGCCGACCGCGAAGGCCGCACCGGCGAGCAGGCAGACCTCGAGTGCGGCGAGAGCGGCCGCCACCGCCACCAGCATCCACAACAGCCAGTACTGGTTCTGGACCCCCATCCGGTTTCCGGCCACGTAGTAGGGGACCGCCGAGTCCGGTGGCGGGTCGAGCAGGACCTGGCGGGAGGAGACGAGCAGGCCGAGCTGGTTGAGCGCCTGCACCTCCGTCCAGGTCACCGGCCGGTCGCCGGCGAGCCAGACCATCGGCGCGCCGTCGGCGGGAGTCCCCGGTCCGAGCAGTGCGCCGGGCTCGGCCCAGACCACCTTCGCGGCCGGGCTGCCTACCTCGTCGACGATGCCTGTCAGGGTCAGCCGGCGCGCCGGCTCGGTGAGGCGCACGGTGCCACCGACCGGCACGCCCAGCTGCCGGGACATCGCCGAGGTGACCGCAACCTGGTCCGGTCCGGACGGTGCGGCTCCCGAGCGCACGACGTACCGCCCGGCGAGGGCCGGGTCCCCCACCGGTGTCTCGGACCACACGACCTGGGCCGCCCCGGCCCGGGTCCGGGCCAGAACCTCGCCGGACTCGCTGGTGAGCACGCGGTAGCCGGCCGGCGCCACCGAGGACAGGGACCGCGCGTCCGGGTACGGCGTGCGGGAGGCGCTCTCGGAGCTGGCCACCTCGAGGGCGCCCTGGCGCGGGTCCGGCGCCTGGAGCATGGGGTTCCCGTTGGCCGACTCGAGCAGGGCCTGGGTGGTCCCGAGCCGGCGGGCCGCCACCTCGTCCGGCTCCAGCTGGGCCGACCGCGCCAGCACGTCCGTGGCGGTCATCGCCAGGATCGGCAGGGCAACCATGGCAACGACCAGCGCGCTGCGGCCCCGTGCCCGCAGCGCGTCCCGCCGGGCGATCCGCAGCAGCGGCCGCCAGCCCGGCCCGGCGCGACCGCTCATCGGCCGGTGCCCGCGTCGAGCAGCGACTCGGCGGCGTCGGTACGGCCGGTCTCGTCGATGGCGAGGCCGTCGCGCAGGAAGACGACGCGGTCGGCCCAGGCAGCGTGCCGGGCCTCGTGCGTGACGAGCACTCCGGCCGCGCCGGCGTCGCAGCGCGCGCGCAGGAGTCGCAGGACCTGCTCGCCCGTCTCCGTGTCCAGCGCCCCGGTCGGCTCGTCGGCCAGCACCAGCCGGCGGTCGCCGACGATGGCCCGGGCGATCGCGACCCGCTGCTGCTGGCCGCCGGACATGTCGTCGGGGAAGCGGTCGGCCAGCTCGTCGATGCCCACCTCGGCGAGCGCGACCAGCGCCGCCCGGCGCGCCGAGCGGCTGGACTCGCCGTCCAGCTCGCGCGGGAGCGCGACGTTCTCGGCGGCGGTCAGCGCCGGGATCAGGTTGAAGTCCTGGAAGACGTACCCGATGGAACGGCGTCGCAGCGCTGCCAGCTCCGCGCGCGACAGGCTGCCGAGCTCGATGCCTTCGACCAGTACCGCCCCGGTCGTGGGCGAGTCCAGGCCACCGGCGCAGGTGAGCAGGGTCGACTTGCCGGAGCCGGACGGGCCCATCACCGCGACCAGCTCGCCCGCGACCACCCGCAGGTCGATGCCACGCAGGGCCTGCACCACCGACTCGCCGTGCCCGTGGACGCGGGTGAGTCCCCGCAGCTCGAGCACCGGGCCGGTGCCAGACGTGGCTGCGGCGCTCATCTGCGGGCCTCCTGCACGGCCGTGTCGGACGTGGCCGGCGCGTGCTGCTCGGTGCTCCGCTCGGTCGCCGCGCGGGCGAGCCGGGCCTCGCAGTGGTCGAGCCAGCGGACCTCGGCCTCGGCCGCGAAGACGAGCGAGTCCAGGACCAGCAGCCAGGCGAGGTCCTGCGGGGCCGGTCCGGTGGCCCGCGACTTGAGCCGGGTGTAGTCCTGCAGGGCGCGCAGGGTCGCGGACCGCTGACCCTGGACGACGGCGCGGACGTCGACGCCGGGGACGGTCACCGCCATCGCGAGCTTGATGGCCAGCTCGTCCCGGGGCGGGGCAGTCCGGCTGACCGGCGTGCTGAACCAGGCGGCCACCTCGGCCCGGCCGGGGTCGGTGATCCGGTAGACCGCGTGACCGTCCCCGTCTTCGCCGGCCGGCTCCACCAGCCCGTCCCGCTCCAGCCGGGACAGGGTCGTGTAGACCTGCCCGACGTTGAGCGGCCAGGTGGCCCCGGTGCGGGTCTCGAACTCGGCGCGCAGCTGGTAGCCGTACATCGGCCCCTGCTCGAGCAGGGCCAGCAGGCCTTGGCGGATGGACATCGGTCGGGCTCCCGTAGCTGCAGTGGACGTACCTACCCGGTACTGGATACGGCGTATGTATACCGGGTATGGCTGGTGGGCGCAAGCACCGGGAGCGGGCTGCCGGGGTCCGCACCGGACCGACATGTGCACTGCTGCGGACGGGGGACACCGCTTGAGCCGTCGACCCACGTGCCGAAGATCCGATTGCGGACAGATCGTCCGCCCGACGGCGACGGGAGGCCCGGCCAGATGGCACAGCTGCCTGCCCCGACCGAGGCGTCGGCCGTCGCCGAGGACCCGGACCTGCAGGCCTGGGTGCAGCCCATCGTGGCCCTCACCACCGGGACCGTCGCCGGCCACGAGGCGCTGGCCCGATTCCCGGGCACCGGCGTCTCACCCGACGTCCAGCTCGAGCGGGCCTGGTCGCGAGGCGTCGGGCCGGAGCTGGAGGCGCGGGCCGTCCAGGCGGCCCTCCGGCTGCCCGACCGCCCGCCGGGGGCCTACCTGGCCGTGAACCTCAGCCCCCGGGCGATGAGCGCCCCGGGCGTCCGCGAGGTGCTGGACCGGGACCTGACCGGCATCACCGTCGAGATCACCGAGTCGCAGTACGTCTCCAACCCGGTCATGACCGAGATCGCCGGCTGGCTGCGCAGCCGCGGCGCCCGGCTGGCGATCGACGACGTGGGCACCGGCTACGCCGGACTGGAGCGGCTGGTGGTGCTGCGACCGGACCTGATCAAGCTGGACCGGTCGCTGACGGTCGCGCTCGCCACCGACCCCGTCACCCGACGGATGGTGGAGAGCCTGGTCCACTTCGCCTCGCGCAGCGGCTCGGCCGTCTGCGCCGAGGGCATCGAGGACACCGCCACCCTGCAGGTGGTCGCGGAGCTCGACATCGGCTACGGCCAGGGCTACTTCTTCGGGCCGCCCGCGCCGAGGTGGTCCACCCTCACGGCCGAGGTGGTCCGCGCAGCGGCCGAGGTCCACCGGGAGGCCCTGAGCGGCACGCCCAAGCAGTCGCTGAAGATGGACGACCTGGTGCTGCTCGAGCGCCTCGCCGACCGGTTCAGCGAGGCGGAGGACCTCGAGGACGTGCACCACTCGATCGACACCGTGGGCCGGCTCGTCGCGGCTGACGACGTCGCGATCGACCTGCTGCACGCCGGCGGCCGGAGCACCGAGCGACTGAGTCACCACACCTGGCTGACCGGGTCGGCCCGTGACCTGGACTCCGAGCCGCAGCTGCAGTGGGTGCTCGACTCGCGCCGCGCCGCCCAGGTCCTCGTCACCGACCCCCGGGCCGACCCGGCGAGCGTGGCCCGGCTGCGCGAGACCGGCTTCGGGGCGCTGCTGCTCGTCCCGGTGATCACCCGGGGGGCCAGCCTCGGTGTGCTCGCCCTGCACCGGGTCGCGCCCGAGCCGTGGACGTTGACCCAGATCCGGCTGGCCAGGATCGCCGCGAGCCAGCTCGCTGCCACCCTCGACCGCCTGCTGCCCGAGCGCTGAGCCCGACCGGCGGTCCCACCGGCTCAGGGGGTGAGCAGCACCTTGCCCACGTGCGTGGATCCCTCGACCACCCGGTGCGCCTCGGCGGCGTCGGCCATCGCCAGCACCCGGTCGACCACCGGCCGCACCCGGCCGGCCTCGACGTGGGGCCAGACGTGCTCGCGCACCGACGCGACGATGGCGGCCTTCTCCTCCGGCGGCCGCGCCCGGAGGCCGGTCGAGAGCACCGCGCCGCGCTTGGCCATCAGCCGGCCGAGGTCGAGCTCGCCGCGGGCGCCGCCCTGCAGGCCGATGTTCGCCAGCCGGCCGTTGGTCGCGAGCACGTCGACGTTCCTGGCCAGGTAGGCCGCCCCCATGTTGTCGAGCACCACGTCCGCGCCGTGGCCGTCGGTGGCCGCCCGGACCACCTCGACGAAGTCCTGCTCCCGGTAGCTGACGAGGATCTCCGCACCGAGCTCGCGGCAGCGGGCCAGCTTGTCGGCGGAACCCGCCGTGACGGCCACCCGGGCGCCGGCCGCCACGCCCAGCTGGATCGCCATGGTCCCGATCCCGGACGAGCCGCCGTGCACGAGCAGGGTCTCGCCCGGCCGCAGCCCGGCCAGCATGAAGACGTTGGACCACACGGTGCAGGCCGCCTCGGGCAGCGCCGCCGCGTCGACCAGCCCGACGCCCGTCGGCAGCGGCAGCAGCTGCCCGGCCGGCACCGCCACCCGCTCGGCGTACCCGCCGCCGGAGAGCAGTGCGCACGCCTCGTCACCGACCGACCAGCCGGTCACGTCCTCGCCGAGCGCGAGCACCCGGCCGGAGCACTCCAGCCCCGGGTACGGCGAGGAGCCGGGCGGCGGGTCGTAGTGGCCCTGCCGCTGGAGCAGGTCGGCCCGGTTGACGGCGCTCGCGGCGACGGCGAGCAGGACCTCACCCGGCGCAGGGACCGGGTCGTCGACCTCCTGCCAGTCGAGGACCTCCGGTCCGCCCGGGCGGGTGACGACGACGGCGCGCATGGTCCACCACCCTAGGTCGTGGCCCTCCACCGCATCCCGGCTCGCTGGTCGAGCGCGAGGGGAGATACCCGACCTAGGTCGAAGGCCCTAGCGCGACCCGCCGGCAACCCTCAAGGAAATGTCGAAGCCGTCCGAAGCACTCCGTATCGACCATCTCGTCCTCAAGGCTCGTCGGAGGGTCATCCATGCTGCGTGACGCCGGAGTGCGCACCAAGCTGCTCGCTGTCCTCGCGATCCCCACCCTGCTGCTCGTCGTCGCGACGAGCCTGCTGGTGGGCGGGCAGGTGAGTGCGGCCCGCCGCGCCGGTCAGGTCAACGCGCTCACCGACGTCGCCATCCAGGTCAACCGCGTCGTCCACTCGCTCCAGGAGGAGCGCAGCGCCACCCTCGGCTACCTGCAGGACCCGGGCTCGGGCAACGAGGCCCGGATGAAGGGCCAGCGGCAGTTCACCGACCAGCAGCTGCGCAGCCTGCGCCAGCTGGTCGCCGACTCGCCGGTCGCGCAGATGGCGGCCGCCATCCAGGCCGCCGTGGTCCGCTCCGCCGCCGGCCACGACGAGCTGGCCAGCGCCCGCGGCTCGATCGACGCCGGCCGGTTCTTCACGACCGAGACGGACGTCTTCTACACCAAGGTGATCCGCACCGACCTCGACCTGCCCGGTGTCATCGCGCCCTCCGGCACCAGCGCGCTGGCCCAGCGACTGCAGGCGTACGAGGCGGTGTCGACGGCCATCGAGTACGCGTCGCACGAGCGGGACATCGTCGAGACCGCGCTGCTCCGCGGTTCCCTCACCGAGGCCGACTTCGCCCAGTCGGCCGCCCTGGTCTCCGAGACCCGCGGGGCGCTCGCCGACTTCCAGCGCAACGCCGACGCGGCGACGTACGCCCACCTGGACGACCAGCTGGCAGCTGCCCAGAACTTCGAGATCGACCAGGTCCGGCGCGATCTCCCCGACCTGCTGAAGGGCCGCGAACCGAACATCGGCCGCTCGGTCGAGTGGGTCGGCTCCGCGAACTCCCGCATCGCCCCGATGACCGACACCGAGTCCGACGTCGTCACCGACATCGCCACCGTCGCCGCCGACACCCGGAGCCAGCAGGGGCAGCGTGCGCTCCTCCTGGTCGTCGCGGCCTTCCTGGGTCTCGGTCTCGCGCTGATGCTGGCCGTCTCCCTGGCCCGCCGGATCACCCGCCCGCTACGGCGCCTCACGGTGGCGGCCGGCGAGATCGGTGCCGAGCTGCCGCGGATGGTCGAGCGCATGCAGACGCCCGGCGACGGCCCCGGTGTCGACGTCGAGCCCATCCCGGTCGAGTCGAGCGACGAGATCGGCCGCCTGGCCGAGGCGTTCAACACCGTCAACGACGTCACCGTCCAGGTCGCCCGGGAGCAGGCCGCGCTGCGGTCGAGCATCGCCGAGATGTTCGTCAACGTGGCCCGCCGTAACCAGGTCCTGCTCGGTCGCCAGCTCTCGCAGCTGGACCAGATGGAAGCTCGCGAGGAGGACCCGGACGTCCTCGACAGCCTGTTCAAGCTCGACCACCTCTCGACCCGGATGCGCCGCAACGCCGAGAGCCTTCTCGTGCTGGCCGGCATCGACTCGACCCGGCGCCTGCGCCGGCCGCTGCCGCTCTCGGACGTGATCCGGACCGCCGTCGGCGAGATCGAGGCGTTCGACCGCATCGACCTGTCGATGCAGGAGGACCCCGACGTCTCCGGACGGCACGCGCTCACCATCGCGCACCTGCTCGCCGAGCTGCTCGAGAACGCGACGCACTTCTCCAACCCGGAGACGCGAGTGGTCGTGTCTGCCTCGGTCACCGGTCACGGCGTCGACCTCACCGTCACCGACTACGGCCTCGGCATGTCCGAGGAGGAGGTCGCCGAGTCGAACGTCAAGATCGCGCACCCGCCCGTCGCGGAGATCGCCGTCTCCCAGCGGCTCGGCCTGTTCGTCGTGGGCCGGCTCGCCGCCCGCCTGGGGGCCTCCGTCGTGCTGCGACGTGGCCGGGCGGCAGGTCTCGTCGCCGCCGTCGCACTGCCCGCCGCCGTCTTCGAGGGCATGGCCGTCGAAACTCCGGTCGGGGACGAGCTCGTCACGCCGATGCTCGACGCGGACGCGCTGCCCGACGACGCGGCACCGCGGATCGTGGTCGCGCCCGCCGACGCCCTCGGGTTCGTCACCGACCCCGCCGCGGTGCCGGCGCTTCCCGCGCTGCCCGCAGCCGAGCCGGTCTCGGTCGGCTCCTCGCCCCTGCCGCCGTCAGCTCTGCCCGCACCCGGCGAGGCGATGGTGCCCGAGGTCGCCGCCTCGAGCACCGGTGCGCTGCCCAGCCGCCGGTCGGCCGCGCCGGTGGCCGAGGCCGCCGCGGTGGCCGAGCCGGTCACCGCCGCGCTGCCCCCGGCTGCCGCGACTGCCCCGCTGGCCGAGCCGGCGTACTACCCGTTCGCCGAGGTCGAGGCCGCAGCCGTCGCCGACGCGCCCGCCGAGCCGGTCGCCGTGCCGGTCCCGGAGCACGGCGGCCGCCGCACCCTCTTCGCCCGCTGGTCGCGGACCCCGGCCGGAGCGGGCACCGGACCCGCAGCCGAGGACGAGACGGCCGACGCCGCGGACGCGTTCGACGCGGACGGTGCCGAGCAGGTGCCGGCGGACGAGCTCCCGGCAGTCGAGCTGCTGGCCGTCGAGACACCCGAGGACGAGCTCGCGGTCGAGCTCGAGGTGGAGATGGTCGCGCTGGCCGACGAGGCCCAGCAGGACGACGTGGACCAGCAGGACGACGTGGACCAGCACGACGACGTGGACCAGCCCGTCGGTGAGGCGTTCGACGAGGTCGCCGGGCCGGACATCGCCGAGGGCACCGAGGACGTGCCGGCCGAGGCAGTGGTGGAGTCCGAGCCCGTTCCCGGCCCGCGTCGTCGCGGCCTGCTCTCCCGCTGGTCGCGCACCCCGGCGACGGACGAGCCGGCCGCCGAGACCGAGACCGAGAACGACGTCGAGCCCGCGGTCGCGCCGGCAGCCGTCCAGCAGCCCGTCGACGAGGTCACCGACAGCACCGAGGTCACCGAGGTCGTCGACAGCACCGAGGTCACCGTGGTCGCCCCGGCCCGGGCAGCCGAGGTCGAGCCGGTCGCCGACCGCACGCCGGCGCTGGCGCCCGAGCTCGAGGCGGTGCCCGAGGCCGACCTGGTCGCGGAGCTGGAGCCGGTGTTCGAGCCGGTGGCCGAGCCGGCACCCGAGGCCGGCCTGGTCGAGGACCTGGAGCCTGCCGCCGAGCTGGTCGCGGAGATCGAGTCGCCGGTGGTCGAGCCGTCGCCCGACGCCCCGGCGGCCGCGCCGCGCACGCTGTTCTCCCGCCGGGGTCGCAAGGCCGCCCGTCCCGAGCCCACCCCCGAACCCGACGTCGAGCCTGCCGTCGAGCTGGTGGCGGAGCCCGCGCCCGAGGCCGAGCTGGTCGCGGAATGGGAGCCCGACGTCGAGCTGGTCGCGGAGCCTGCGCCCGAGGCCGAGCCGCAGCCCGCGATCGCGGAGCTGGAGCCGCCGGTCGTCGAGCCGTCGCCCGATGCCCCGGCCGCCGCGCCGCGCACGCTGTTCTCCCGCCGGGGTCGCAAGGCCGCCCGTCCCGAGCCCACCCCCGAACCCGACGTCGAGCCGGTCGCCGAGGCCGTGCCTGAGGACGAGGCCGGGCAGCTGCACGTGGTCGCGGAGGTCGAGCCGGTCGCCGCCGAGCCCGTGCCGGCGCCCGTCGTCGAGCGCGACTCGTTCGCGACGGCGCAGGCCGAGCCGGTCGCCGAGCCGGAGCCCGTCCGCCCGCCGGTCAGCTACGCCAAGGCCGTCGACATCCTGCCCGCCCGGTCGAGCCGCGCCGGTGGTGGCGGCCTGTTCGGCCGGCACCGCAAGGCCGCGCCGGAGCGCCCCGCCGAGCCGGTGCGCCGGGTCGAGGCCGAGCCGGTCGCCGTGGCGTCCGCGCCGGAGCCGCCGGCCGCTCCCGTCCCTGTCGCGCCCGAGCAGCCAGCGGTCCCCGCGCCGCCGGTCGCAGCCGGCCCGGCCACCGTGGGCGAGCCGGTCGCCGAGCCGGTGCTGCCGGCCCGGAGCGGGCTGACCGACGACCTGTTCGGGTCGGGCATCGCGGCAGCACCCGCACCCACGGCGTCCCCGACGCAGGTGGTCGACGGTCCGCCGCAGGAGGCCGCGGTCGTCCCGCCCGTCGCCCGTCCGGCAAGCGCTCCCGTGCCGCCAGTGGTCGGCTTGCTCCCCAGCCGCACGCCGCCGGCGGTCGTCGAGGAGGTCGGCCCCGCGCCGTCCGCAGACTTCGGCCGGATGGCGGCGCAGGCCGAGATGCACCAGTCGGCGCTGTCGGAGCTGCGCGGGCTCTACGAGCCCTCGTTCGCACCGCCCGCCCCCGTGCCGGCGGCTGCAGCGCACGGCGGTCTCACCCGCCGTACGCCCAAGGCCGCCGAGGAAGCCGTCGCCGAGCAGGCTGCGCCGCCCCCCGCCCGCACCCGCACCGCGGCCGAGGTCCGCGGCATGCTCTCCGGCTTCCGGGCCGGTGTCGAGCGTGGTCGCGGTTCGGCCACCGACGACGCGGCGGCAGCCTCCGACTCCGACTCCCCGACCCGCTGACCACCGAGACGAAGGACGAACTCACGTGACCACCCTCAGCACCGAGGCTGCCAACTTCAGCTGGCTGCTCGGCAACTTCGTGAAGAGCGTGCCCGGGGTCAAGCACACGCTGGTCGTGTCCGCGGACGGGTTGCTCATGGCCATGTCCGACGACCTCGACCGCACCCAGGGCGACCAGCTCGCCGCGATCGTGTCGGGGCTGTCCAGCCTGACCCGCGGCGCGGCGCGCCAGCTGCAGGCCGGCGAGGTGCGGCAGTCGATCGTCGAGATGGACCACCTGTTCCTCTTCACCACGAGCATCAGCGACGGGTCGGTGCTCGCCGTGGCGGCGGACGCGACCTGCGACGTCGGCATGGTCGGCTACGAGATGACCCTGCTGGTGAGCCGCGCCGAGGCGACGATGACCCCGCAGCTGGTGACCGAGATGCGGTCCCGCCTGCCGGTGCACGGCGTCCGGCTGCCGGTGGGCGCGGAGGGGTGACCCGGCATGACCGACGACACCACCGCTGAGGGGCGGCGCGCTCACGACCTCTACGACGACGAGGTCGTCGAGGAGGCGCGGACCGTCCGTCCGTATGCGCTGACCCGCGGCCGGACGCGCGCCGGCAGGGGCGACCTGCCCCTGGAGGCGCTGGTCCGTGGCGTCGCCGGCGCGACGGATCCGACGAGCACCACGGAACGCCGTCGCATTCTCGAGCTCAGCACCGCGTCGATCCTGTCGGTCGCGGAGCTGTCGGCACACCTGTCCCTGCCCCTCGGCGTCGTCCGCGTCCTCGTCGGTGACCTCGCCGACGAGGGCCTGGTCGTCGTCCACACCGGTTCCCCGTCGGCCGCTCCCGCAGCCACGAACCTCAAGGTCCTGGAGAGTGTTCTCAATGGCATTTCCGCGCTCTGACGTCGTGGCCGACGCCACCCCGGCGCAGCAGGTGCCCGGGGGAGATGCGCCGACCGCGCCGATCACTGTGAAGATCGTCGTCGCGGGCGGCTTCGCCGTCGGCAAGACGACCTTCATCGGCTCGATCTCCGACATCGAGCCGCTGTCCACCGAGGCCGCGATGACCGAGCACTCGCTCGGCGTCGACGACGCCGGCGGCGTCACCGACCGCAAGACCTCGACCACCGTCGCCATGGACTTCGGCCGCATCGCGCTGCCGGGTGACCTGTGGCTGTACCTGTTCGGCACCCCGGGCCAGGACCGCTTCCACTTCATGTGGGACGACCTGATCAAGGGCGCGATCGGAGCGGTCGTCCTCGTCGACACCGAGCGGCTCGACCAGTGCTTCGACGCTGTCGACTACTTCGAGGCTCGGCAGATCCCGTTCGTGCTCGCGGTCAACTGCTTCGACGGTGTCGCGCGGCACGACCTGGACGCCGTACGCGAGGCGCTCGCCGTCCGGCCGGAGACGCCGGTGTTCTACACCGACGCGCGCAACCGCCAGGCGACCAAGCAGGCACTCATCACCCTGGTCACCCTGGCCATGTCCCGGATGCAGGGCTGACCGGGTCGCCGCCTGCTGGACCTACGGTTGGTGCATGTACCTGGAGAACCTCGTCATCGACGCCGTCGAGCCGCAGCGGCTGGGCCGGTTCTGGGAGGCGGTGCTCGGCGGCGAGCGGCTGACCGACGAGCCTGAGGGCTACGAGACGCGGCTCACCGTCGAGGGCGGACCGGTGCTCGACGTGTGCTTCCCGCGCGTCCCGGAGCTGCCGGTCGAGCCGCCGAGACTCCACCTGGACCTCCTGGGCGGGGACCGGCAGACCCAGGAGGTCGAGCGGCTGCTCGGGCTGGGCGCGCGACACCTCGACATCGGTCAGCGCGATGTGCCCTGGGTGGTGCTCGCCGACCCCGAGGGCAATCCCTGCTGTGTCATGGAGGAGCGAGCGGTGTACGCCGGCACCGGACCCCTCGCGGCGCTACCGCTCGACTCTGCCGACCCGGACAGGGACGCGGAGTTCTGGTCCTGGCTGACCGGCTGGACCGACGTGGCCGGCGTCGCACCCCGGTCCCTGCGCCACCCGTCGCTGCGCGGCCCCCTCCTCGAGCTGTGCCCCGAGTCGGCCCCCAAGGGGACGACCAAGAACCGGCTGCACCTCGACGTCCGGCTCGAGACCGGGGACGACCCCGACGGCGTCGAGGCCGGCATCGCCGAGCGCGGCGGGCGCCGCGAGCTCCACCCCGAGTGGGGCGAGCTGCCGTGGCGGCACTACGCAGACCCGTCGGGCAACGAGTTCTGCGTGCTTCCCGCGCGGCCGTGAGGAACAGCCGGCGGCGCAGCTGCGGTGGCCAGGGTGGGGTACCGCCGGTCGGTGGCCGGTAGTGCCGGCCTGCGTCCGGGTAGGGGTCCGTCGCGGAAGCCACGTACATCGACCGCGCGACCGCGTGGCTGCTTGGCGCGCCGGCGCCACCGCCCGGTCCGGAGAAGGAGCTGCTCGTGCCGCCGTCGCTGCCCGGACTGGGCCCGCCCCGGGCCGCCGTCCGCACCCTGCTCACCGGGCACGGTGACGGTGTCGCGCCCTGGGTGAAGGCGCTGGGGGAGCCGGGTGACGAGGGGTGGTTCGGTCCCGGCTCGACCATCTGGGCGGTGCACGCCGATGCCGCCACCCTGGTCGGCGGCATCCGGGCGCTGCTGGTGCAGGCGATGCACCCGACGGTGCTGGCCGGTTTCGACCAGCACTCCGACTACCGCGAGGACCCCGAGTCCCGACTCCAGCGCACGGCCACCTTCGTCACGGTCACCACCTTCGGCACCACCCGCCAGGCCGCGGCAGCCTGCGAGCGGGTCCGGCGCGCGCACGGCCCGGTGCGCGGCCGTACCCCCGACGGCCGGCCCTACGACGCCGCCGACCCGGACCTGCTCGGCTGGGTGCACCTGGCGCTGGCCGACTCCCTCGCCGTGGCCGTCGAGCGGTTCGGCCGGACGCCGTTCGACCTCGATCGCTACCTCGCCGACATGGCGGTGGTGGGGCAGCGCCTCGGGGCGGCGCACGTGCCGCAGGACGCCGCGGGCCTGGCGGCGGCCTGGGCGCACTACCGCCCGGAGCTCGGTGCCACCCCGGCCACTGCCGCCGCCCACACGTTCCTGCTGGACCCGCCGCTGCCGGCCCGCATCCGGGCGCCCTACCGGGTGCTCGCCGCCGCGGCCGCCGCCAGCCTGCCGGTGTCGCTGCGGCCGCTGCTCGCAGCCCGGCCGGTGCTGCCGGACGTCCCTGCCAGGCTCGTGGGCCGGGCCGCCACCCGCCTGCTCGCGGTGGTCCTCGGCGAGAGCCCCGCCGCCCGCGCCGCACACGCCCGCACGGCGCGCGCCGCGGCCTGAGCGCACGCTCGGGGCGAACGGTGGGTTCGAGCAGGTGAGTGCGCGGACCTGTCCTGTTCGCCCCGGCCGAGCTCAGGGCGGCTAGGGAGGCCAGATCGGGCGGCGCGCCGTCCGCGGCTTCCCGCCCGGGACGTGGACCAACGGGTGAGACCGGGACGAGCGGCCCCGCTGGAGGGGTTGTTCAAGGTGCCCTGGCGGGGCCACTTGGCTCTCGCACGGTGTGCTCGTCCACCAGAGGGACGCGCGACGGCGGGACAGGGGCTTCTCCCAATGGAGCCGCCGCCTCCCGAGCGGCCCTGAGGCCCGCCCTCGACGGCGGAAGGGCTCCACGCCCGTCCCGCCCCACCGGGACCGCGCACACCGCCGGGAAGGCGTGCTCAGGCGAACGGCAGCCGCCAGGCGCCCACGGACACCGACACCGCGGTCGCGCCGAGCACGACCGAGGCGGTCCCGGCCAGCAGCCACCAGTCGCGGGCGAGCACCGGCTGCGGGCGGGCGACGGTGCGGACCGTGTCGGTCGCACCGAAGCCGCGCGCCTCCATCGCTGTCGCGAGCCGCACGCCGCGGCGGACGGCGGCCACCAGCACCGCGAGCACCTGCGCCGCGAACGCCCGCAGGTGCGCCAGCGGCGACCGGCCGGGGTCCAGCCCGCGCGCCCGCCGGGCCCGGGTCACCTGCTGCCAGTCGGACGACAGCAGCGGCAGCAGCCGGAGCGCGGCGAGCGCGCCGTACGCGAACCGCGCGGGCGCGTGCCAGCGCTGCACCAGGGCGTCGGCGAGGTCCATCGGGTCGGTGGTCGCGAGCACCAGCACGCCGGGCAGGGCGATCGCCAGCAGCCGCAGCGACACCCCGGCCGCCGACTCGACCGCGTGCGAGGTGACGTCGACCGGCCCGACGGCCAGCAGCACCCGGCCGCCACCCACCACGATCAGGTTGGTCAACGCGACCCCGGCGGCTCCGACGACGAGGGGGATGCAGCGGCGGGCCAGGCGCCGCAGCCGTACGCCGGTGAGCGGGACGACAGCGAGCTCCACCAGCAGCAGGAGCGTCGGGGTGAGCGGGTCCAGCGTGACCAGCAGGCCGACGAGGACGATCACCGACGCCGAGATCTTCGCCACCGGGTTGAACCTGCCGAGCGCGGCACCCGGGTCCGGCGCGAGCGGTGCGAGCAGGCTCATGACCCCACCGGCCGGGTCACGGCCCCGAGGTCGATCGTCGCGTCGGCCAGCGCGTCGACCAGCTCGAGGTCGTGGGTGACCAGCAGCAGCCCGCAGCCGGCGTCGCGCAGGTCCGCGAGCAGCTCGACCAGCCCGGCCCAGGTCCGGGCGTCCTGGCCGAACGTCGGCTCGTCGGCGACGACGACCGCGGGCGAGGTCGCGATGGCGGTCGCCACGGAGAGCCGGCGCTTCTCGCCACCGGACAGCGTGTAGGGGTTGGCGGCGGCGAGGTGCGCGAGCCCGAGCTGCACGAGGAGCTCGTCCGCGCGCCGGGCGGCGTCCTGCTCCGTGGCGCCGGCCTGCCTCGGCCCCACCAGGAGCTCGTCCCGCACCGTGGCCGTGACGATCTGGTGCTCGGCGTCCTGGAAGACGGTGCCCACCCGGCGGACCAGGTCGCGGCCACGCCACCGCCACAGCGGCCTCGGCGGCTGCGGCGGGTCCAGCGCCGGCTCCGCCCGCACCTCGCCGGACGACGGTGCCAGCAGGCCGGCCACCGCCAGCGCCAGGGTCGACTTGCCGGCACCGTTCGGGCCGGTCAGGGCGAGCGCGGAGCCGCCCCGTACCGTCAGGTCGGTCGCGGCCAGCGCGTCCCGGTCGGCGGCGGGGTAGCGGAACCGTACGGCGTCAGCGGTCAGCAGCGGCGGCCCGGGAGCGGCACGGGCCCGGCGGCGTACGACCGGGTGCCGGCCCGGGACCCACACACCTGCGTCGGCGAGGGCGGCGCCCCGCACCCCGAACACCTCCGCGGGCGGCCCGTCGGCCATGACACCGCCGCCGGGCGCCAGGACCACGGCGCGCGTCACGAGGTCGACCACCTGCTCGACCCGGTGCTCGACGAGCATCGCCGTCGTCCCGGTCTCCGCGAGCACCCGCGCGAGGACCCCGCGCACGAGCGCGACGCCGGCCGGGTCGAGGTTGGCGGTCACCTCGTCGAGCAGCAGCAGTCCGGGCCGCAGCGCGAGGATCCCGGCCAGCGCGAGCCGCTGCTGCTCCCCGCCGGAGAGGCGCCCGGTGTCGGCGTCGCGGCCGTACGGGAAGCCCACCTGGTCCAGCGCCTCGTCCACCCGGCGCCAGATCTCGTCCGGCGCGACGCCGCGGTTCTCCAGCCCGAAGGCCACGTCGTCGCCCGCCCGCCCCATGACCAGCGCCGTCTCCGGGTCCTGCAGCACCAGCCCGGCGCGGGCCCGGGCGTCCCGGGCGGGTACGCCGTCGAGCAGGATCGTGCCCTCCTGCTCGCCGCCCTGACCGGCCTCGAGCAGGCCGGCCAGTGCCGCGAGCAGTGTCGACTTCCCGGCGCCGGACGGCCCGAGCAGCAGCACCCGCTCGCCCGGCTCGACCCGCAGGTCGACGCCGCGCAGCGCCCAGGCGTGGCGGCCGCCGTGTCGCCAGCCCCAGCCGCGCAGCTCGACCGCCGCCGGCCGTGGCTGGTCGGCCCCGCTCACGCCGTCAGCCCCCACCGAATGTGCGCCGACACACCGGACACGCCGACGGTCCGGTGTGTCGGCGCACAAAGGATCTTGGGGGTGGGGGCGTGGGTGGGGATGGTGGTGGTCAGACCCGGGCCTGGTCGGCGCCGGCGGCGAACGGCGAGAGCACCCCGGTACGCGCCAGCGCCCGGACCAGCAGCCACGAGCCGACGCCGGCGACGACGGCCGAGCTCACGGCGAGCAGCACGGCGTAGGTGAGCTGCCAGCCGCCGGACCAGTCCGCGTAGTACAGGACCAGGTCCAGCAGCGCAGCGCCCAGCCCGGCGAGGGCCCCGGCGAGCACCGCCGTGTGCAGCCGCCACGAGGCGTAGAGCGCCATCGCGAACACGATCTCGGCAGCAACACCCTGGACCAGGCCGTACATCACGACGCTGAGCCCCCACGACGTGCCGAGCAGAGCCGACACGATCGAGGCGACCAGCTCGACGTACACCGCGGCGCCGCGCTTGCGCAGGACGAGCGCACCGAGGACACCGGGCACCAGCCAGACGCCGTACATGAAGCCCTGGGCCGGCGGGAAGCCGGTGAAGGCGGGCTGGACGGTGTTCCAGAGGGTGCCCCACGCCCAGAAGACGACGCCGAACGCGACGGCGATCGATGACGCGACGACGACGTCGACGGTGCGCCAGCCGGCGCGGGTGGGGGTGCGGGTGTCGACCGGGTCGGTCCCCTGCGTGGTGGTGCTCATGTGCTCGCTCCTGTCCGGGGTGGACAGGGACGCGTAGTGCTCTGAGCCCGTGCCGGACCGGGCCGCGGGTGCGGCACGAGCGGCACGGGGGAAACCGACTCCCTGCGCTGGCATGACCCAGATCAGGTAGGAGGGTCTGCGGGGTGGTTCCCCGCACTCTCAGCGCTGCTGCGCTCCCCTGTGGTTCGTGGGTGTGGTGCGGAGCCGACGCTAGCACCCGGCCGACGGGAAGTGTCGGGGCGCCGCCCGGGTTGGGGCGCACATGGACGCTCCCCTGATCGCGGTCACCGGTGCCACCGGCCACCTCGGCGGCATGGTCGCCGCCCGCCTGGCCGCGAGCGGTGACCGGCTGCGGCTCGTCGTCCGCGACGCGGGTCGCGCCCCTGACCTCGACGGCGCCGAGGTGGCGGTCGCCTCCTACGACGACGCCGACCGGCTGACCGCAGCCTTCGCCGACGCCGACACGGTCTTCCTCGTCAGCGCGGCCGAGCACCCGGAGCGGATCCGGCAGCACTACACGGCAGTCGACGCCGCAGCGGCCGCCGGTGTCCGGCGGGTGGTCTACACGTCGTTCCTCAACGCCGCGCCGGACGCGACGTTCACCCTGGCCCGCCACCACTGGCTCACCGAGCAGCGGCTGCGCGACGCCGGCGTGACGTTCACCTTCCTGCGCGACTCGGTGTATCTCGACTTCGTGGCGTTCTTCGCCGGTGACCGAGGCGTGATCGCCGGTCCGGCCGGCGATGGGACGTTCGCGCCGGTCGCGCGCACCGACGTCGCCGACGTGGCGGTCGCCGTCCTGCACGACCTCGGCGGTACGCACGACGGCGTCACCTACGACGTCACCGGCGGGCTGCTGGCGTCGATGGCCGAGTGGGCCGCGGAGCTGTCCGCCGTCACCGGTCGACCGGTGTCCTACGTCGACGAGACCGAGGAGGAGGCCTGGGCCTCCCGCGCCGGCTACGGCGCGCCGGACTGGGAGGTCGAGGGCTGGGTCTCCTCGTACCAGGCGATCGCCGCCGGCGAGCTCGCGGTCGTCACCGACACGGTGCAGGTGGTCGCCGGGCACCCGCCGACGACCCTGCGCGAGCTGCTCGCGCCGTGACCCCTCGGACGGCCGGCGGGGTTCCTGGGGTCCACGGGCCGGCGCGTTGATCACACCCACGTGATCGACGCGCGCCGCCGGTGGCGAATTCACCGCTTTCGGTGGGCGCGCGCCGCTGTCGGCACCCTCGTCGTCGTCGCCACGCCCCGCGACCGGTGGCCGGCCCACGTGCTCGCCACCTTGCGATCGGTACCCCTGGGGGGTACGCTTCCCCGTATCGACCCGATACCCCGTTGGGGTACTCGACGCGGAGGCAGCGATGACGACACACGGCTACACCGCCCGCAAGGACAGCCACCTCAAGCGGCTGCGCCGCGTCGAGGGCCAGGTCCGCGGCCTGCAGCGGATGGTCGAGGAGGACAAGTACTGCATCGACATCCTCACCCAGGTGTCGGCTGCCACCAAGGCGCTGCAGTCGTTCTCCCTCGAGCTGCTCGACGAGCACCTCGCGCACTGTGTGGTCGAGGCCGCCCAGCGCGGCGGCGCCGAGGCCGACGAGAAGGTGCGCGAGGCCTCCGAGGCCATCGCCCGGCTCGTCCGCAGCTGAAGGCCGCCGCACACGTCACCCACGAAGCACGGAGCGATGACGATGAACAGCACCACGACGTACGGCGTCCTCGGCATGACCTGCGACCACTGCGTGCAGGCGGTCAGCGGCGAGCTGCGCGAGCTGCCCGGCGTCCAGGACGTCGAGGTGGAGCTCGTCGAGGGTGGCACCTCCGTCGTCCGCATCGTCAGCGACGAGCCGCTGCCCGAGAAGGCCGTCCGCGAGGCCGTCGATGAGGCCGGCTACCAGCTCGCGGCGACACCTTGAGGCCGCTGCGGCCCGGTGCGACGATCGGCCTGTACGCCGGCTGCCTGGTCGCGGTGCTGGCCGCCGCCGTCGGCGTCGGGCGGGCTGTCGGACCCGTTGTCGACGACACCGCGCAGGCGGCCGCGAGTCACGGCACCGGTGACATGACCGGTCACGACGAGGACGCCTCCGGAACCGCCCTGCCGGGGCTGGCCGTGTCCGAGGCGGGGTACACCCTGCGCCTCGGCACCGAGCGAGCTACCGCACGGCCGTCGGTGCCGGTGTCGTTCGTCGTCGAAGGACCCGACGGCAGCCCCGTGACGTCGTACGTCGAGACGCACACCAAGGCGCTGCACCTCGTCGTGGTCCGCCGCGACCTCACGACCTTCCAGCACGTGCACCCCACCCGGACCGTCGACGGCACCTGGTCGGTGCCGCTGGACCTCACGTCGCCCGGCACCTACCGGGTGCTCGCCGACTTCCGGCCGCGCGGGCTCGACCGGTCGATCACGCTCGGCGCCGACCTCGCCGTCGCGGGCGACTTCGCCCCGACCGACCTGCCCGCGCCTGCGGCCACCGCCGACGCGGGTGACCGCTACACCGTCACCCTGGCCGGGACACCGCACGCCGCCGGCCGAGAGCGAGCTGCGCCTGAACGTCGCGCACGGCGGCCGACCGGTCACCGACCTGCGGCCCTACCTCGGTGCTTTCGGTCACCTGGTGGCGCTGCGCAGCGACGACCTCGCCTACCTGCACGTGCACCCGGCCGGCGACGGCGACCACGCGACTGCGGGCACGACCGGCGGGCCGGACCTCGCGTTCCTGACGACGTTCCCCACCGCCGGCAGCTACCGGCTGTTCCTCGACGTGAACGTCGGCGGAGCCGTGCGCACGGCCGCCTTCACGGTCGAGGTGCCGCGATGACCGCGCCGCCCTCGACGTCCGACCGGGTCGTCGACCTGGAGATCGGCGGCATGACGTGCGCCTCGTGCGCCATGCGGATCGAGAAGAAGCTCAACCGGATGCCCGGCGTCACGGCCACCGTCAACTACGCGACCGAGAAGGCGCACGTCGCGTACGCCGGCGACGTGAGCACGGACGAGCTGGTCGCCACCGTGGCGAAGACCGGCTACACCGCAGCCGTACCGGCACCGGAACCGGTCCGTGACGGCTCCGACGGCTCGGACGACGCCGCGGAGCCCGATGCCGACACCGCCGACGTGCTCGCCCTCCGGCAGCGGGTCGCAGTCAGCGCCCTGCTCACCGTCCCGGTGATCCTGATGTCGATGGTGCCCGCCTTCCAGATCGACGGGTGGCAGTGGCTCTCGCTGACCCTTGCCGCACCGGTCGTCACGTGGGGCGCCTTGCCCTTCCACCGCGCGACGTGGACCAACCTGCGCCACGGCGCGACGACGATGGACACCCTCGTGTCGCTCGGCGTCGTCGCCGCGTTCGGCTGGTCGCTCTACGCGCTGCTCGTCGGCGACGCCGGCGCGATCGGCATGACCATGCCCTTCACGTTGGTGCCGTCCCGCGGCTCCGGTGCAGCCGAGATCTACCTCGAGGTCGCCTCGGGCGTGACGCTGTTCCTGCTGATCGGCCGCTACCTCGAGGCGCGGGCCCGGCGCCGCAGCGGCGCCGCACTGCGCTCCCTGCTCTCGATGGGAGCCAAGGACGTCGCCGTGCTGCGCGACGGGCAGGAGGTGCGCGTCGCGGTCGCCGACCTCGCGGTCGGCGACGAGTTCGTCGTGCGGCCGGGGGAGAAGGTCGCCACCGACGGCGTCGTCGTCTCCGGGGCGTCGGCCGTCGACGCCTCGATGCTCACCGGCGAGCCGGTGCCGGTCGAGGTCGGTCCCGGCGACGAGGTCGTCGGCGCCACGGTGAGCTCGGGCGGGCGGCTGGTCGTGCGCGCGACCCGGGTCGGCGGCGACACCCAGCTCGCGCAGCTCGGGCGTTTGGTCGAGGCTGCACAGAGCGGCAAGGCCGAGGTGCAGCGCCTCGCCGACCGGGTGTCCGCGGTCTTCGTGCCGGTGGTCGTGGCGCTCGCGGTCGCGACCCTGGGCTTCTGGCTCGGCACCGGCGCGCGCGCGGAGCTGGCGTTCACTGCGGCCGTCGCTGTCCTCATCATCGCCTGCCCGTGCGCCCTCGGCCTCGCGACCCCGACCGCGCTGCTCGTCGGCACCGGACGCGGCGCACAGCTCGGCATCGTCATCAAGGGCCCGGAGGTCCTCGAGCAGACCCGGCGGGTCGACACCGTCGTGCTCGACAAGACCGGCACGGTCACCGAGGGCCGGATGCGGCTGGTCGAGGTCGTGCCGGCCGATGGCGTCGACCGGGCCGATGTGCTCCGTCTCGCCGGCGCGGTCGAGGCCGCGAGCGAGCACCCGGTCGCCGCGGCCGTCGCCGCGTCCGCCAGCGAGGAGCTCGGCCCGCTGCCCGCGGTCGACGGGTTCGCCAGCCTCGAGGGCCTCGGCGTCCAGGGCGTCGTCGCCGGCCCGGACGGCCGGACGCACGCCGTGGTCGTCGGGCGGCCGGCGCTGCTCGCCGAGTGGTCGCAGCACCTGCCCGCCGAGCTCGGTGCCGCGCTGCCGGCGTACGAGCGGCAGGGGCGCACGGTCGTCGCGGTCGGCTGGGACGGCACCGCTCGCGGACTGCTGGTCGTCGCCGACACCGTCAAGCCGACCAGTGCCGAGGCCGTAGCCCGGCTGCGGGCGCTCGGGCTGCGGCCGGTCCTGCTCACCGGTGACAACGGGGCGGCCGCCGCCACGGTCGCCCGCGAGGTGGGCATCGAAGCCGCGGACGTCGTCGCGGGAGTGCTGCCGGCCGGCAAGGTCGACGAGGTGCGCCGGCTTCAGGCCGCGGGACGGGTGGTGGCCATGGTCGGTGACGGCGTGAACGACGCCGCCGCGCTGGCCGCCGCCGACCTCGGCCTGGCGATGGGCACCGGCACCGATGTCGCCATCGAGGCGTCCGACCTCACCCTGGTCCGCGGCGACCTGCGCACCGCCGCCGACGCGATCCGGCTGTCCCGCGCGACGCTGCGCGTCATCAAGCAGAATCTGGGCTGGGCGTTCGGCTACAACGTGGCCGCGCTGCCGCTCGCCGCCGCCGGGCTGCTCAACCCGATGATCGCCGGTGCGGCGATGGCGGCCAGCTCGGTGCTCGTGGTGACCAACAGCCTGCGGCTGCGGCGGTTCCGTCCGTCATGATCAGCACATGACCGACCTCGCCGTGGTGCCTGCGCCACTGCTCGCGCACTGGTCCACGTGGACCGGGGCCTCCGCGCCCGAGCTGGCCCTGCTCGGGTCGGGTGCGCGCGATCGGGTGCTCGTCGTCGGGTCGGCCGCCCGCGAGCAGCCGGGATGGGACGGCGCCGTGCACGGCGTCGTCGGCGTCGCCGACGCCGCCGGCAGCGCTGTGGTCTCGGTACCCCCGGCGTACGCCGGGTGGGGGCAGGTGTTCGTCGCCGACGGCGGCTCGCTCGACGAGCTGCGGGCGGCACTGCCCGGCCGGCTCGGCCGGCCGGACCACGTCGTCTACCGCGGCGTGTGCCGCTGGGCCGTCGACGTCCCGACCTCCGACGTGCTGCCCGACGCCGGTCAGTGGCTGCCCGCCGCCGACCCGCGGGTGCCGGCGTGGCTCAGGCCGTTCGGCGGCGACGTCCTGGTGGTGCTCGACGACGACAGGTACGTCGCCGGCGTCGGTCTCAAGCGGCACGACGCGCACGGCCAGGAGATCGCGGTCGTCACCGAGGAGGCCGCCCGCGGCCGCGGCCTGGCGCGGCGCCTGGTGGCCCAGGCGGCGCGGACGCTGCTGGCGCGGGGGATCGTGCCGACCTACCTGCACGACCCGGCCAACGTCGCGTCCGGCAAGGTCGCCGACGCTGCGGGCTTCCCGGACCGCGGCTGGACGGTCCTCGGCCTGTTCGGTCCGGTCGGCCCGGACCAGTAGCCCGCGCGGTACCGTCGCTGCGGCTGTTCGTCAGCCACCCGGCGGGGTCGCCTAGCGGCCGATGGCACGCGCCTTGAAAGCGCGCAACGGGCAACCGTTCGTGGGTTCGAATCCCACCCCCGCCGCCGCCGAGGTGATGTCGCGGGACATCGTTCACACGTGTCCCGCGACATCGTTCACGCTCCCCGATGATCTCGACGCCCGCCAGACGCCCGCGCAGCGCACCGGACCGGTCGCGGCGGCGAGCAGGATGATCAACAAGGTCAATACTCTGTCTCCGGCCGCCCCATCCGTGGGCACCGGCCGCCGCACGAGGACGAGGCCCGGAGGCCGAGTGGAAGTCACCCAGCGTCAGCTGCGCGCGTTCAGTGTCGTCGCCCACGAGCTGAACTTCAGCCGGGCTGCCGAACGGCTGCACATCTCGCAACCCGCGCTGACCCTGTCGATCCAGCAGCTGGAGAAGGTTCTCGGCGTCCGCCTCCTGGAGCGCACCACGCGCGCGGTCGCCCTGACCGACGCAGGGGTCGACTTCCTCGACAAGCTGACGCCCGCCCTTGCCGCCCTCGACGAGGCGGTGAGCACAGCCCGCAGCTGGGCGACCGGCGAGATCGGTGTCCTGCGCATCGGCTACCTGATCGGAGCCGGGCTGGAGGAGCTGCCGCGACTGCTCCGTGACTTCTCGGCCCGCTACCCGAACGTCCGCGTCGAGACGGCGGAGTACGACTTCTCCGACCCGAGCGCCGGGCTCGGGACGGGTGAGGTCGACATCGCCCTGATCAGGCCACCCATCGACCTCGACATCGACACGCTGGTCCTCAGCCACGAGGGGTGGGTGGCGTGCGTGGCGTCGGACCACCGGTTCGCGGCTCGGGAGGCTGTGGCTCTCGCGGAGGTCCTCGCCGAGCCGATCGTGGCTGCCCCGGCGAGCGCCGGCGCGTGGCGCGACTACTGGATCGCCGCTGACTATCGCATCACGACACCGGCAACCATCGTCGCGGAGGCCGCCACCTTCGAGTCGGAGTTCAACACCGTCGCGCAAGGGAAGGGCATCAGCATCACTGTGGAAACGGCCGCGAGGTACTACCGCCGACCTGGCGTGTGCTTCGTGCCGATCAGCGATGCCCCGCCGTGCTCCGTGGCCCTTGCCTGGCTGCGGGGTGACCACCCGCCGGCGATGGCGCAGTTCGTGGATGTGGCCCGCACGCTCGGCTTATAGCCGGATGCTATAGGTCGGATCCACTCTTCAAACTTCCCCTCCCCGCGGGGTCTCCCTACGTTTTCGCGCATCGCCTGGAAAGGCCGGGGCGCGAAGATCGGACGGAGATCTCATGCTTCCTGAGGGCTACTCGGACGAGGACCTGAAAGTGGGCCGCGAGGCCTTGCTCGGTGGCTGGTCCAGCGGTTCCGAGCCGAACACGATCTTCACGCGGGCGCGCGGCTGCAAGATCTGGGACTCCGAGGGACGGGAGTACCTGGACTTCACCTCTCAAGCCTGGTCGAACAACATCGGCGCCAGCGACCCGCGCGTGATCGAGGCCGTCTACGCGCAGGCGAAGGAGCTGACCCACCTGCGGTCGAACTACGACTCCATCCCGCTACTGCTGCTGGCGTCGCGGCTGACCGCCGCAGCGCCCGAGGGGCTCAGCAAGGTGAGCTTCTGCCTGCACGGCAGCCTGGCCATCGAGTCGGCGATCAAGCTGGCACTCAAGAACTCCGCCCCTGGCGGCCAGATCATCGTTCTGAACGACGCCTACCACGGCCGGTCGCTGGCCGGCATGGGTATGAGCTGGCCGCACACGGAGCGTGCCTTCGACTCGATGACCCCCTCCGTCATCAGGGTCCGCCAGCCGTACGCGTACCGCGCCCCCGCCGGCGTCTCACCCGCCGAATGGGCCGCGAGGTGCGCCGACGAGCTTCGCAGTGCCATCAAGGGGTGCGCCTTCCGCAAGCCCGCAGCGTTCGTGATGGAGCCGGTCCAAGGCAACGGAACCCAGCTGGACTTCCCTCGCGAGTACTACACGTACGTCCGCGACATCTGCAGCGAGCTCGACGTCCTGCTCATCTTCGACGAGATCCAGACGGGATACGGCCGCACCGGATCCATGTGGGCCTCTGACCACTACGACGTCGTGCCCGACATCCTCGTCTTCGGCAAGGCTGCCGGTGGCGGCTTCCCTCTCGCCGGTGTGCTCGCCCGAGGCGACCTGGAAGGGTTCGCGCCGGGGGACGACGCACTGACGTTCGGCCAGCCCCCGGTCAACCTCGCGGCCGGCCTCGTCACCCTGGACGTCCTCGAGTCGGACGGCTTGGTCGCGAACTCCGCGGCCATGGGTCAGTATGCGACCGCTGCGCTGCGAGGGATGCAGAAGAAGCACCCCATCATCGGCGACGTGCGATGCCCCGGGCTGCTCATAGGTGTCGAGCTCGTCAAGGACCCGGTCACGAAGGAGCCGGCCACCGAGGCGGCGCTGGCGGTCTACCGCGGGGGTCTGGAGCGAGGAGTGATCCTCGGGACCACGAGGTACGCCGGCCTGGGCAACGTCGTGAAGTTCAAGCCCCCGTTGTGCATCAGCCGCGAAGAGATGGACTACGCCCTCAACGTCTTCGACGACGTGCTCTCCGACATCACCCACTCCTGACAGCCCCTAGTACCCAGAGGACATCATGGACGCGTCACGCCGTCGTCTTCCCACCATCGCGCTCTGCCTGAGCATCACGAGCCTGGCCGTCGCGGCCTGCTCCGGCTCGACGCAGCCGGACGCGAACGCCAAGAGCGTCGAAGGCTGGTCGCAGGCCTACGCGGGCACGACGCTCAACGTGATCGCCGAGGCGACCGCGAACTCAGGGATCATCGACGATCTCCTGCCCGACTTCGAGGCGAAGACCGGGATCAAGGTCCGGCTCGAGCAAGCCCCGTACGACAGCCTGGTGCAGAAGGCAGTGCTGGACTTCACGACCAAGAAGGGGGCATACGACGTCCTGTCGATCCCCTACGAGTACCTCGGCAGCTTTGCCGAGAAGAAGTACCTCACCGAGCTGGACGACTTCGTGGCGAACCCGCCCGACGGGGTGGGCGACGGATACTCCTCCGACGACATCGTCCCGGGCGTCTGGGAGGCCTCGTCGAAGTGGAAGGACCACTGGTACGGCGCACCCTCGAACAGCGCGGTGATGATGATGTTCTACCGCCGAGACCTCTTCGACTCGAAGGTCGAGCAGGCCGCCTTCCAGACCAGGTACGGGTACCCGCTCACGCCGGCGAAGACCTGGGACCAGTACCGCGACATCGCCGAGTTCTTCACCCGTGGCAAGGGCGATGCCGTGGACGGTCAGCCGTCGAGCGAGCCGCTGTACGGTGCGGCCATGGCCGGCAAGCGTCACGTCTCGACGGTCCTCGAGTGGATGAACTACAGCTGGACCTACGGTGGCGACCTGTTCGACGGATCGGGTCAACCGGCGCTGAACTCGCCGGCGAACGTCACGGCTCTGGCGTACGAGAAGGAGCTCACCGCGTTCGCACCTCCCGGCTACACCTCGGCGACCTGGGACGAGATCACGGCGTCGCTGCAGCAGGGCACCGTCGCGCAGTCCATCACCTGGGGAGACACCGCCGGCGCCATGGAGGACGAGGAGTCGTCCCGGGTGAAGGGGAAGATCGGCTACGCGAGCATCCCGACCGCCGCCGAGGGCGATGCGCCGGAAGCACACCTCGGGAGCTGGACGTACGTGGTCAGCGCCGACACGCGGAGCGCTGACGCGAGCGAGCTGTTCGTCGCCTGGGCCCTCTCCAAGCCGGTGCAGCTCAAGCTCGCCGCGGAAGGTGGGCTGCCGGCGCTGACCTCTACCTTCCAGGACGGCGCCCTGAACAGTGAGCTGCCCTACTGGAAGCAGGAGCTGACCAGCCTCAACGAGGCGAAGTCCCGTCCGAGGATCCCGGAGTGGAGCGGTATCGCGGATCTGCTCAGCCTGCAGCTGTCGCGCGCCTTGAGCGGGCAGGCATCCCCGCAGGACGCGCTCGACGCCGGGCAGCGCAAGCTGGCAGCCCTCATGGACGGCGCACTCCCGGTCACCTACCAGTAACGCTGTCGACGGTGAACATGCAGACGGCCAGCCGGTTCGGGCTACACACGGCCCTCGCAGAGCCGGTCGGCTCGGCGGCCCCGCCGCCCGCCCGGCGCCGGCGTCGCCACCGGTCGGCAGTCGCCTGGGCCATGCAGGCGCCGGGGCTGGTGATCCTCGCTCTGGTCATCGCCTTTCCGCTCGTCTACAGCATCAACCTGAGCCTTCGGCAGTACAGCTTGGTGATCCCGGGTCGAACGGGGCAGTGGGCCGGGCTGGAGAACTACCGCAGGATGCTGCACGACGCTGACTTCGGCGCCGCCCTCGTCACGACTCTGACCTTCGTGGTGGTCGCCGTCGCGCTGGAGGCGGTGCTCGGCACCTGCCTCGGCATCCTGCTCGACCGGCTCGTACGGATGCGCCGGACGGTCACCTCCATCCTGCTGCTCCCCATGATCGTCACGCCGCTGATCGTGGGCCTGATGTTCAACTTCGCCTTCAACGCCCAGTTCGGATATGTCACCTGGGCACTGGACGCCCTCGGCGTCCATACCGAGCAGGGACTACTCAACAAGGGGTCGACGGCACTCGCAGCACTCATCGCGGTGGATGTCTGGGAATGGCTGCCGTTCATCGCCCTGATGATCATGGCGGGGCTGCGCGCACTTCCCGCGTCGCCGTTCGAGGCCGCCAGCATCGACGGCGCGTCCACCTTGCAGACCTACCGCTACGTGATGCTGCCGATGCTCAAGCCGGTCATCGGTGTGGCCGTGCTGTTCCGGGCCACCGAGGCGGTGCGGGAGTTCGACAAGGTCTTCGTCCTCACCGGCGGCGGTCCCGGGTCGTCGACCACGGTCAACGACCTGTACCAGTACCGGGTCAGCTTCCTGAACTGGGACCTGAGCTACGGAGCCGCACTCGGCATGACGACGTTCGTCGCGGTCCTGGGCATCTGCACCCTCGTGTACCGGGTCACGACACGGATGGACACCCGGACATGACCACCACATCGACCGCTCGGGCAGCCTCGCGGGGCGCGCGAACCAGGTCGACCGCGATGGCGGCCCTGCTGGCAGTCCTGGGCGTGCTGTACCTCTCCCCGCTGCTCTGGATGGTGCTGACGTCATTCAAGAACCGGGTGGACATCTTCTCCACGACGCCCCGGCTGACCTTCGCTCCGACCCTGGCGAACTACCGGGAGGCCTTCCAGGAGAACGGGTTCACCACGAACCTCGTGAACAGCGGCATCGTTGCCCTGCTGACCACTGGTATCGCGCTGCTCGTGGGAGTACCTGCCGCGTACCAGCTGAGCCGCACCACGAGCCGACTCGGCGGTGTCTACATGCTCGGGCTTCTCGCCGCGCGCCTGCTGCCTGCGATGGTCCTCTCGGTGCCGCTGTTCGTGCTCGCGAACAAGCTCGGCATGTCGGGGAACTACCTCGCGGTCGTCGCCGCGCACCTCACCTTCTCCATCCCTTTCACGGTGTGGATGATGCGCAGCTTCTTCCTGGCGATCCCGGCGTCGCTGGACGAGGCGGCCCTGCTCGACGGCTGTGGCGAGTTCGGTGTCTTCTTCCGCGTCGTGCTCCCCCTGACCAAGGGTGGGATCGCTGCCACGACAGTGTTCTGCCTGATCAACTCCTGGAACGAGTTCTTGTTCGCCCTGGTCCTGACCGGCCGGGACACGGCCACGCTCCCCGTGGCCGTGCCGACTCTCCTGACGCCGATCGGAACCTTCTGGGGCCAGATCGCCGCCGTGGGCACCGTGACCGTGCTGCCTATCGCCCTCTTCGCGTTCTTGGTGCAGAAGTACATCATCGCCGGCATGACCGGCGGAGCGCTCTCGAGTGAGTAACCAGTCATAGCCCGCGTCGGCAGCGCGGCCCCGCCGCCCGGCGCGTGGTCACCGCCTCGAGAGCACCATCACCGGTGCCTTGCCGACCTTGATCGCCTCGCCGCCGTGGAGCCGATCGCGGTGCCCACGCAGGTCGACCGTCGTCCGGGCGGAGCCCACGGCGTGCACGGTGACCCGGTGCGCCGGGTTCCAGTAGACCCGCTTAGTGCCGTGGGCGAAGCGCAGCTCGCACGTCCACGTGCCGCGCCGGTCCTGCGAGCAGCCGCGCGTCCGGGTGCCGAGCAGCCAGCCGCGGACCACCTCGTACGCGACGCCGGCCCGGGTCTGCGTGGTGCCGTTGGCGAACGTCAGCTGGGTGTTGGCCAGGTGCTGGAGGTCCCAGGCGTACCAGTACATCCGCTTGACGTTCTGGTCCGCGTTGAGCACCAGGGTGCGCGCGACGTACGCGGCCTCCTTCGCCCGGGAGATGTTGCGCGCCGTCCCGCCACCGAGCAGCCCGTAGTTGATCTCGGTGTTCCAGATCGGCTTGTGGACTCCCGCGCGGGCCAGCATGGTGCGGGACGAGGCGAGCAGGTCCATCGACTGCTCGGGCCCCTGGTGCGGCATCGGGTACAGGTTCAGCGACACGGCGTCGACGTAGGACGCGACGTTCCGGCCCCCCACCCGCGTGCCGTAGAACGTCCGGAGCCATGCGCGCTGACCGGTGAGGCGGGTGGCGAGGGCAGGCGCGACGACGTCGGCGCGCGGGTCGTTGTGCGCGACCACCCTGTCGGTCCACCTGGTGAGCTTGGCCATCTGCCGCGTGCTGCCGTTCCAGTAGCCGGAGACGTTGGCCTCGTTCCAGACCTGGTAGTCGACGTGGCGCCCCTCGTAGCGCCGCACGACGGTGCGCACGTAGCGGATCCAGGACGACTTGGTCGGCATCGACGCCGCCCCGAGACCGTAGCTGCCCTGCCGCCCCGGGTTGCGGGAGTGGAAGCGCGGGGTCTGGCCGAGGACGAGCAGCACCTTGGCGCGGTGCGAGCGTGCGGCGTCGACCTGGGCGTCGAGCCGGCTGAAGTCGAAGACTCCGCTCGCCGTCTCGATCTCGCGCCAGCTCACGCCCGAGTCCCAGAGCCGGATGGCGCCGACCGGTGCCGTCGGCCAGGAGACCGGTTGGGTGTCGTGCACGCCGAAGAAGGAGCGGGAGACGTGCCGCCGCGCGGCCGCCTCGGCCGCCGTCGCGGGCAGCAGTGCCACGGCGAGGGCGAGAGCCAGCGCGAGTGCGAGCAGCGGGTAGCCGACTGCTGTCCTGACGAGGTGGGCGGAGCGGGTCATGGAGGTCCCCCGGGCGGATCGGTGATGGTCAGGTCGTCTGCTGCGCAGCCGTCGGAGGAGGACGCTGGGCGCCCAGCCCGCTCCGACGCGTGTGCGGTCTCCCGCGCCACCCACCAGATCGCACTCCGACGCCGGTGTCCAATGCACGCCGGATGCTCCGGTGCCGGCGCGCCGTCCGACCCGGGTCCGGCGCCGGTCCCGGGTCCGGTGCTGAGCGCTCGGTCAGGCGTCGTCGTCCCGGACCACGACGACGGGGCACGGCGCGTGCCGGATGACGTGGTGGGTCACGGATCCCAGTACCGCCCCCAGGAGCGCACCGTGACCGCTGGGGCCGACGACCAGCAGGTCCGTGGGGGCGGCGAGGTCGCACAGGACCGGACCCGGTGACCCCTTGATCGCCCAGGTCCGCACGGTCACCGGGGCGCGCTCCGCCCCGGCCCTGCCGACGCAGGTGCGGGCCAGCTCGCGCGCCTCCAGCGCCCGCTCGGCCTCGAGGGCCTCGGCCTCGAGCGCGCCCGGGATGTGCCCGGGTGCGGCACCGGCCCCGAGCGTCATCGCTGCCGGCCCGAGCCCTGGTGCCCAGGCCGTGACCACGTCGACCGAGCTCTGCACCTTCTCGGCGTGGGCGACCGCCCAGTACAGCGCGGCGACGGACCGCACGCTCCCGTCGACGCCGACCACGATGCGCCCGTCGCTCCTCATCGGGGCCGACCCGCCGGGAACACCAGGGTCCGGTGGTGGTCGATGTCATGGCTGGCGACGAGGTCGGCGGCGCTCATGACCACGACCTTGCCGGGCGCGTCATGCGAGCCGGTGACGACTGTCTTGCGGATGTATGACGCCTGCCAGCTCAGCCCGCGGGGAGCTCGCTCGCCGGCCACTCCAGCGCACGCCGGCGCGCCGACCACCAGGCCAGCGTCGCCCACGCCAGCGCCAGCAGGCCCATGGCCGCCAGCGCACGTCTCGTCAAGGCCACCACGTCCCTCTGGTCCCCGCGACTCGGGTCCGACCGCGGCCTCGCCACGCTGCCACGGGCACCATGACGAACGGCGGTCGAGGTCATGACGGACGGATGACATCGGTCCCCCGGACCTCGCCCGGCCCGGCGAGGCGTCCCGCCGGCGGCCTACGGCGAGGAGGGCGACGGCGGGGAGGACGACGTGGTGGGGGCCGCCTTCGTGACCGTGGTCCGGGGTTCGAGCAGCGAGGCGTACTGCTCGCCCGTCACGGGACCCGCGACCTGCTCCCCGCCAGGCAGTGGGACGTCGACGGGGGCACCGTTGCGCAGCAGCGTGACTGCGTCCACCCCCGCGACGGACGTGGCGGTCAGCACGATCTGGGCCACCGCGAGCGGAAGCCGCTCGGCGGCCGGCGGCGGGTCGCCCGGTGTCAACTCGAGCGAGGCGACCCCGTCCTCGACACCAGCCAGGCTCAGCCCGGCCCCCTGGCCGAGCGCGGTGTCGAGACCCAGCGCACGGTCCGCGTCGGTCGGGCCGGCCGTGAGGCGCTCCAGCAGCGCGCCCTCCACGGTGTCGAGGCCAGTTGCAGGCAGCGTCTGGGGCGAGGCCACGAGCTGGTCGTCGGGGCTGACGAAGAAGACCTGCGGCCGCGTGATGACGGTGCCTGGCGCCGCCGAGGGCGTCGGCGACTCCGACGCCGACGAGGTCGGCGCCAGCAGCCGGTACGGGACGCGGTCCTTGCTCACCGTCACGGGGTCACCGTCGGTCGGCACCCCGCAGCCCGCGGCGAGCACCAGCACGGTCAGCCCGCCGACGACGGCACGGGGGACTGCGCCGGGCCCGGTCACGACGTTCCCGCCGGGGGAACCAGCGATGCGGGCAGCTGAACCACGAAGCGGGCACCCCGCACGTCGTTCGACGTGCACCACACGACCCCGGCGTGCGCCTGGACCGTCTCGCTGACCAGGCTCAGTCCCAGCCCCGCCCCGGGCAGCGAGCCACGCGACCCGTCGCGGTGGAACCGCTCGAAGACCTGCTCCCGGTCCCCCGGGGGCACCCCGGGCCCGTCGTCGTCGACGCAGACGATCACCTTGGGCTGCTGCCCGCCGAGACCCTCTTCGGTCACCGAGACCCGGGTGAGGCCGGCGCCGTGACGGTCGGCGTTGTCGAACAGGTTCCGCAGCGCACGCGACATCTGCTGCTTGTCCACGTCGACGAGCAGGGGCTTGGCCGGCGCTACCAGCAGGGCGGCCGAGCGACCACTCTCCAGCAGCGTCTGCCGCACCAGCTCGGCGGCGTCCACGCCCTGCACCACCCGCAGGGGGGCGCCCGCATCGAGCCGGCCGAGGTCCAGCAGGTCCTGCAGCATCCGGTGGAAGCGGTCCAGGTCCCCGCGGATCAGGTCGAGCACCTGGGCGCTGCGCGGAGTGAGCTCGTCACGTCGCCGTTCGAGCACGTCCACGCTGGTCAGCAACGCGGTCAGCGGGGACCGGAGCTCATGGCTGACGTCCGCCGTGAACCGTGCGTCGCGCTCGATCCGCTCGGCGAGGGCATCGACCATCGAGTTGAACGAGCCGACGAAGGTGGCCAGGTCGGGGTCGTCGGTGGCGGGCAGGCGCGTGTCGAGCTGCCCACCGGCGATCCGGGCCGCTGCGCCGGCGACAGCGTCCAGCGGAGCGACCGCGCGGCGGGCGGCCCATCGCCCCAGCACCGCCGCGGCCACCATGACGGCGACGGCGAAGCCGATGAGGACGGCGCGCAAGGTGTGCAGCGTGCCTTGCAGCTCGTCCGTCGCGGTGACCTCGTAGAACTCGGCCCCGGCGACCGGCAACGGCACCCCGACCAGGACGGACGGCACCCCGGCCACCGAGGTCCACTGCACGGTGGCGCTGCCCTCGTCGACCTGCCCGCGCAGGGCGATCGGGAGCTCGGTCTCGCCGACGTCGAGGGAGGACGAGTACCAGCGCCCGCGACGGTGCACCAGGACCGTCGAGTTTGCCGGCGGCGAGGTGGCGCCGAGGACGTCGCTCACCCGGCGGCCGCGGGTCAGCAGCCCGTCCCGCACGTAGGAGGCGTCCGCGAACGCCTGGCGCAGGGCGCTGCGTTCGCGCTGGTCGATCAGGTAGCTGCGAGCCACCCCGTAGGTACCCAGACCCATCACCCCTGCGAGCAGCACCCCACCGAGCGCGAACAGGGCGGTCAGCGTGGCCCGCAGCCCCCACGGCGACCTCATCCGCTGGTCTGCAACCGGTAGCCGAGCCCTCGCACGGTGATCACGATCTGCGGGTCGCCGGGGTCCTTCTCCACCTTGGTGCGCAGTCGTCGGATGTGCACGTCGACGATGCGCTCGTCGCCGAAGAAGCCGCGGTCCCACACCCGGTCGAGCAGTGCCTGTCGGCTCAGGACCCGTTCCGGGGGCGAGGCGAGCTCGCACAGGAGCCGGAACTCCGTCACGGTCAGGTGCACCTCGGCACCGTCGCGCGTGACCCGGCCGGCGTCGATGTCCAGCATGAGGGGCGGCGGCCCGGCGTCCAGGACGACCCGTCGACCGCTCTGCTCGTCGATCGTGGCCGCGCGGCCCCTGCGCATCAGCGCCCGGAGCCGCGCCGTGACCTCCTTCACCACGAACGGCTTGGTGACGTAGTCGTCGGCGCCGGCCTCCAGGGCCGCCACGATGTCGTGGGTGTCGTCACGGGCGCTCACCACGATGACCGGCGCGTCGGTCACGTGTCGCGCCGAGCGGATGAAGGTGAACCCGTCCATGCTGCCCAGCATCAGGTCGACGAGCATCAGGTCCGGCGGCCGCGCGTGGACGGCAGCGAGGGCGTCCTCGCCGCTGGCCCGCACGTCGACGTCGTAGCCCTCGTCCTCCAGCGCGAGCGCCAGCGCGGTTCGGATGCCGTCGTCGTCCTCGACAACCAGAACGCGCGGCCTCATCGCTGCATCCTGTCAGTCCATGGCGCAGTCGCTGACCGCCGACGGAGTTCGTGACGGCGTTCGTCACGGAACCGCAAAGGAAGGGCTGCGCTGACCGCAACGTCCGGTGGTGATGCTGGGCGTGCCCGCGATCGACGGGGTCGGCGGTCGGCCACCCACCATGCCGGGGGCCTTGACGGGAGGAACTTCGTGGAGACCTTGCAGCACTCGGGAAGCACGGCAGTCATCGTTCTCGACGAGCAGACCGCGTCCGGTGGCATCGCCGCCATGCGCGAGCGGGTCGAGTCCCACCTGCGGGCGGGTGCCACCAGCATCGTCGTCGACATCGCCGCCGTGCCCCGGCTGTCCTCGACCCTGCTCGCCTCGTTGCTGTGGACGCATCGCGCCTGCCAGCGGCGCGGCGGCCGGGTCACCCTCCGGTCTCCGAACAGGTCCTGCCGGGAGATGCTCGCCCGGACCGGGTTGCGACCCCTGTTCCTGCCTTCGGCCTCGCGGGCGCGGTGGACTGCGTGACCATCACCGCGGCTGCCCTCCGGACGGCCGAGCGGGCCGAGCACGTCGACGCCACCTGGTCGGTGGTCACCGCGTGCCGTGGCACGGCCGTGGCGCACGCCGTCCGGCGCGCCGACTCTCTCGAGGTGCGGGTCGGCGACGGAGTCACCGACTCCCGCGGTCACCACCTCAGCACCGCCGTCGCGACGTTGCGCGCCGACTGCTCGCTGACGGTCCGGACGCAGGCGGCGCCGCCGGCGCTGTGGGTGCAGAGCGGCGGCGTCTGGCTGCTGCCCTCCGGTGCGGACGGGCAGGACCCGCAGCTCGGCTCCGAGGACAGGCTGCTCCTGCTGTCCGCCGACACGCTCGAAGCCGAACCGTCCGGGCTCGTCGGCCTCCTGTCGATGCCCGCGGACTCCGTGCTCGGCCTGCCGCCCGACGAGCTGCTCTCCCTGGTGCTGCCCACCGGGCGAACGGGCGCCGCCGCCGTCGTCTGGCGCAGCCCGGGGCAGGCCTGACGCAGGACACGGCAGGACGGGGCACCGGTCCCGTCCGAGACGACAGGGGGGTCAGTCCGCCGGCGCGAGCCCGTCGATGTGCGAGAGGTCGGCGCCAGCGCGAGCGGCGATGTCGAGCAGGTCCGCCAGGCGCGCAGCCGCCGACGCCGCGGCCTCGGCATCCCAGGCCGATGCCAGCTCCCGGCGGGCGGCGGTCAGCTGGGCCGTCATCTCGGCGACGAACATCGGTGCGGTCATGGCGGCCTCTCCCGGCTCGGTCGTCGTGGCGGCCCTCGACTGCCACCCGCCCATGCTCTGACCCGCGCGTTGCAGGGTCCGGACGAGATCATTGCGGTCGTGTGACGTTGTCCTCGCGTTTCCCGACCCGTCGGAGCCCCCCGGGTGCCGTCGTCCCCGCACCCGCACGAGGCGAAGGGGCACCACCCGGCTGGGTGGCGCCCCTCCGCGAGGGAGCTGCTGGATCAGGCGGTGGCCGGCTGGCGTGCGGGGGGCCGGTGGCCGCCGAGCTCCACGACCTCGTCGGTGCGCCGGGCGTGGATGAAGCCGAGCACCGACAGCAGCAGGAGCAGGGCTGCTCCGCCGAACGCGACGAAGGCCGCGATGCCGGCGACCGTGGCCATCGTGTCGAAGGCGTAGGCGTTGAGCAGCAGGCCGCGCAGCGTCTCGCCCTTGAACGTGGTGGCGACCTGGCCGGCCAGCTCCTGGTCGTCAGGGTTGGCCCGCGACTCCTCGCTCAGCTGCGAGTAGGTCTTGCCGCCGCCGATGCCGTCGAGGTGCACGGCGATGTAGTGGTCGGCGTAGGCCCTGGCCTGCGCGCCGGTCGTCAGCTCCTGGCCGGCGTACTGCGTGAGGTACGGCTTGACGGCCGGGTCGGCCAGGCTCTCGCTGCCCTTGGCCGGGAAGGTGATCTGCTGCGCGCTGAGCTGGGTCGTGACCTGGTCGTGGACGAAGCCGTGCGCCCAGGTGAGCATCCCGCCGGCGGCGAGCAGGACGACGGCGAGCACGAGGCCGCCGGTTGCCATCAGTGAGTCGAACGTCTTGCGGCGCATCTCGGTCTCCTTCGTAGGGCGACGCCCTCTGCGCCGTCTGCCGTTCCTTGCGGTTCCAGGCTCGTCGTGCGCCGGCACGGGACCCAGGGTCCAAGTGCTCCGATCGGCCCGGGTCCTGGCCCCGGAAGTCCCGGGACCAAAGGCCCGGCGCTGCGCGCCTCAGCTCCGGACCGGGCCGGTGTCGAGGACCTCAGCCGTGCCCCGCCGCGGGGTGTCCGCGCCCGGCCGGCCATAGCCGAGCCGCAGCACCATCTGCGGGTGCCCCACCACGCCCAGGGCCGCGCCCAGCCGGGCCCTGCTCCACTCCCGGTCCACGACCTGGCCGAGCGGCTGGGCCTGGACGCCCTCGACCGTGGCACGCAGAAGGAGGGCCATCAGGGCCTCGCCGGCGCGTAACCAGTCGGCGGTACCGTCCAGCACCGTGCCGATCACGATGGCCAGCGGTCGCTCGGCCGGCTGGGGCGCGGCGGTCCCGCGCGCCGGGGACGGCGCGGCGTCCGCCGGCGGCCCATCGAACCGGCGCAGAGCCAGGTTGCTCGCCCGGTCGTGCACGGCGGGGGTGGCGCTCGCGGGCAGCCCGTCCCGCGCACCCTCCGGGCGCATCGTCCAGAGGGCGAGCTCCTGCGAGTAGGCCGGGTCCTCGCGCTCGTCCTCGTCGGCCCGGGCGAGCAGGACGGTGAGAAAGGCGAGGTCGTCGGGCTCCGACACGACCCGCACCCAGGCACCCTGTTCCGCCGCGGCGGCGCGGATCTCCGCGACGACGTCGGGCGGCAGCGCGCGGTCCTCGAACGGTCCGCGTTGGGTGTGGCGGCGTCGCGCCGCGGCGGCGAGGGCGACGTCAGCGTCCACCACCCGGTGGCCGGGCACGGGTACCAGCGTGGCGAGCACGTCGGGGTCGCCCGTCTGGGGGAGCGGCACCACCCCGGCGTCGAAGCCCTGCAGCCGCAGCGCCAGGCGGGCGAGGTGCAGCGCGGTGCCGCAGCTGATGACCTGCTGCCGGCCGGTCGGGTCGAGCACCTCGAGCTGACGCGCGGGGTCGCGGCTGAGGGTGAGCGTGTCGCCGTCCACCCGGAAGCGCCACGGCTGCGTGTTGTGCACCGAAGGGGCGAGACGCGCGAGGTCCACGGCGGCGACGAGGTCGAGCTGGGTGGTCGTCATGCGTCCAGGGTGCGAGGCGGGGCGGATGGCGGGGAGGGCCGATGGTCCCGAAGGCGGGAGTCCCACGGACCTTGGGGGGGCCGGGCTCGCACGCCTCGTCCGGGTCAACACCTGCCGGCCGGCCCAGGCGGTGCGCCGGAGCCCATGGTCCTGGACCGGACCAGCCGGGCGGAGCGGACGAGCGCGGCGGGTACGGCGGCGAGCAGCAGGCAGACGAGCCAGGTACCCGCGGGCAGCGGTTCGGTGCGCAGCAGGGCCTGCAGCGGCGGCAGCACCACCGCAGCCACCTGGAGGGCGGCGGCGACCGTCGCGGCGACGGTGAGGAACGCGTTGTGCCGCGCCGCGCCGCGGTCCCGGGAGGCCAGCGCGACACCGATCTGGGCCAGGCCGAGCACGAGGAAGGCAGCCGCGCGGCCGTCGGCCCCGGCGTGCCGGGCGAGGACGGCGGCGAGCAGCGTCACCACGGTGATGACCGAGCCGGTCGCCGCGACCCGGGTCAGCAGCGGTCGATCGAGCACCGAAGTCCCCGGAGGGATCGGCGGCCGGCGCAGGACGTCGGGGGCGGCCGGCTCGGCGCCCATCGCCACTCCGGGCAGGCCGTGGGTCAGCATGTTGATCCACAGGATCTGGCCGGGGAGCAGCGGTACGCGGAAGCCGAGGAACGGCGCGAGCAGGACGAAGGCCACCTCGGCCAGACCGCCGCTGAGCGCGTAGCCGAGGAACCGCCGCAGGTTGTCGTGGATCCGCCGCCCTTCCTCGACCGCGCGGACGACGGTCTCCAGACGGTCGTCGGTGAGAACGAGGTCGGCCGCCTGGCGGGCCACCTCGGTGCCGCCCCGGCCCATGGCGACACCGATGTCTGCGCGGCGCAGGGCCGGCCCGTCGTTGACGCCGTCACCGGTGACTGCCACGACCTCGCCGGACTCCTGCCACCGGCGCACCAGCGCCAGCTTGTGCTCCGGCCGCACCCGGGCGTAGACGGCGACGCCCTGGCCGACCTCCGGCTCCAGGGGTCGGTCGCCCAGCAGGCTCGCGTCGATGACCGCACCGACCAGGCCGACCTCACGGGCGACGGTCGCCGCTGTGCCGGGCTGGTCGCCGGTCATGACGGCCAGCCGGATACCCGCGGCGGAGAGGTCGGCGACGACGTCGGCGACCCCGGCCCGCGGCGGGTCGGTCATCGCGACCGCCCCCAGCAGCCGCAGCCGGTCCGGGAGGCGGTCAGTGCCGTCGTACGGCGCCGAACCGTCGAGGACGGCGAGGACCCGGCGACCCGCCGCGGCCTGCTCGTGGCACCACTGCTCCGCGCGGCTGCGTACCGCGGGATCGTCCGCAGCGGGGAGCACCCGGGACGGTCCGCCCTTGACCACGGACCGACGGGTCCCGGGCGCGGGACCGCGGTGCTCGGTGAGCATCCAGCCGCGGTCGCTGTCGAACGGCAGCTCCGCCAGCCGCGGGCTGTCCCGCCGCGTGGTGCCGGCGTCCAGGCCGGCCCGGCCGGCGAAAGCCACCAGCGCGGCCTCGGTCGGGTCACCCAGCGGCAGCCACTCGTCCTGACGCCGTTCCAGGTCGGCGTCGCTGCAGAGCAGCACGGCACCGGCCAGCTGCTGGAGGTCCGCGCCGGCCGCCCGACCTGAGCCGGCGACGACGGACCCGGTCGGGGCGTATCCCGTTCCTGTCACGGCGTACTCGTCGGCGGGGGTCCAGGCCGCGACGACGACCATCCGGTTCTCGGTGAGGGTGCCGGTCTTGTCGGTGGCGAGCAGCGTGACCGAGCCCAGCGTCTCCACGGCGCGCAGCTCGCGCGCGATGGCCGAGTGCCGGGCCATCCGGCGTGCACCGAGCGCCAGCGACAGGGTGAGCACCGCGGGCAACGACTCCGGGACGGCGGCCACGGCGAGGGCGGCCCCCTGCAACGCCGCGTCGGCCCAGCCGAGCCCACGCAACAGGCTCAGGGCCATCACCACGCCGGCGGCCGCCACCGCCGCGAGGGTGAGCTGCCGGCCGAGGCGGGTGAGCCGCCGCTGCAGGGGAGTCGGTCCGGGGCGCGCCGACGCGACCAGCGCCGCAACCTTCCCGAGGGCGCTCGCTGCTCCGGTCGCGGTCACCATGGCTCGGCCGCGGCCACGGGTCAGGGTGGTGCCGGCCTGCACCGCGTCACCCGGGTGCTTGCCGACGCCGCGGGACTCACCGGTGAGGGCGGACTCGTCGGCGACCAGCTGGACGCTCTCGACGAGGACGCCGTCGGCGGGGACGACGTCACCGGCCTCCAGCACGACCAGGTCGCCCGGCACCAGGTCGCGGGCGGCGACCGTCCGGGTCGTCCCGTCGCGCAGCACCCGTGCCGTCGGCGCGGCCATCTGCCGCAGCGCCGCGACGGCCTGCTCGGCCCGCAGCTCCTGCGCCACACCCACCGCCGTGTTGAGCACGACCACCAGTGCGATCACCGCGGTGTCGGCCGCGTCACCTTGCCAGGTCGTCAGTGCCCCCGCGGCGAGGAGGAGCAGCACCATCGGGTCGGAGAGCTGGCGCAGCGCGCGGTGGACCACGCCGAGCCTGGCCGGTACGGCCACGTCGTTCGGTCCGTGCTGGGCCAGCAGCCGAGCGGCAGCGTCGGTGCTGAGGCCCCGCCCCAGGTCCTGGTTGGCGGTCGAGGTCACGAGGTCAGCCGTCGTGCGGGCGGGGCAGCCCACCGGGGACCACGGCCACCGGCCCGGTGGCGTGGTGGAGGACGCCGTGGCTGACCGAGCCGAGGAACAGCGCCCCCACCGGGCCGCGGCCGCGACTGCCCACCACCAGGAGGCGGGCCAGGGCGCCCGCTGCGGTAAGGGCGTGCACGGCATGGTCGTGCACGACCTGGACGTCGACCTTGACGTCCGGGTGGGTCTCCGCGAAGCCCGCCATCGACTCGGCCACGGCGAGGCGCTCCTCGTGCGTCACCAGGGCGGGGTCGTAGACCAGCGGCAGCTGCTCGTGCGGCGCCAGTCGCGCCGGGTCGGTCCACGCGTGCACGGCGACGAGCGGCTCGTCGATCTCGTCGGCGGTGTCGAACGCGAATGCGAGAGCCGCCTGGGAGCGCGGGGAGCCGTCCACCCCGACGACGACACCGCTGCGCGGCAGGTCGCGGGACGGCGGTGCCGGAACCACCACGACGGGGCAGGCGGCCAACGACACGACCTGCAACGCCGTCGAGCCGACGAGCAGCTCGGTGAACAGACCGGCGCCGCGCGACCCGACCACCAGGCGCTCGGCCCGCCGGGACTCATCGACCAGGACGTCCACCGCCTGACCCGTGACGACGGCTGTCGTGACGGACAGCGCCGGGTAGGCGATGGCGAGGACCTGGACCGCCTCGTCGAGGAGGCGCTGGCCGGCCTTGCGGAGCACGAGGTCGAGGTCGTGGATCCGCCGCAGCGCCGGACCGACCGGGTACATCGGTGGCTCGAGGACGTGTACCAGCCGCAAGGGCAGGTGCCGATGGTCGGCTGTGGCCGCCGCCTGCTCGATCGCGGCGCGGGCGGCGTCGGACCAGTCGACGCCGACGACGACGGAGTTGGCGTGGCCGGTCATGAGGACCTCCTCGATAGGGACCTTTGCCCAGCACAGCGGTCCGGCCCGGCGCCGACGAGGGCGCAACGGGCCGTACCGCCGGGGCGAAGGTCCCCCGCGCCGGGGACCGGCGGACCCTGCCCCGGCGGTCTGGTCGTCCTTAGCGTCCGAGGTGGAGCGGCGGGCCCGTCCGTCGCGGCGTTGCGAGGAGGAACGTCATGCGCGCTCTCGTGTACCAGGGCATCGGTCAGAGGTCCTGGGACCAGGTGCCCGATCCGGAGATCCGGGACGACTCCGATGCCATCGTCGGGATCGACGCGGTGACGATCTGCGGCACAGACCTGCACATCCTCAAGGGCGACGTGCCCGAGGTGCCACCGGGCACGGTGCTCGGCCACGAGGCCGTCGGCACCGTCGAGGCGATCGGGTCGGCGGTCCGGTCCGTGCAGCCCGGAGACCGGGTGCTGATCTCGTGCATCAGCGGCTGCGGCATCTGCCCGCCGTGCCGGGAGGGCCGTTACGGCCAGTGCCGTGGTGGCGGCGGCTGGGTCCTCGGCCACACCATCGACGGCGTCCAGGCCGAGTACGCCCGGGTGCCCTACGCCGACCTGTCGCTGCACAAGCTCCCGGTGACCGTCCGGGACGAGGCCGCGGTGATGCTGGCCGACATCCTGCCGACCAGCTACGAGGTCGGCGTCCTGGCGGGCGGCGTGCGACCCGGTGACACCGTGGCGGTCGTCGGCGCCGGCCCGATCGGTCTCGCCGCGGTCATGACCGCCCGGATGTACACGCCAGCTCACGTGATCGTCATCGACCCGGTCGCCAGCCGGCTCGACGCGGCCAAGAGCCTGGGTGCCGACGTCGTGATCCGCAACGGCCCCGGCGGCGAGGACGCCGGGAACCTGGTCACCGACATCACCGGTGGACTGGGCGCCGACGTCGTCATCGAAGCGGTCGGCACTCCGGCGGCGTTCGAGCTGTGCACCGGGCTCGTCGCGGCCGGCGGGCACGTCGCGAACGTCGGTGTGCACGGCGCGCCCGCGACGCTGCACCTCGAGTCGCTCTGGAGCAAGGACGTCACCATCACGACCGGTCTGGTCGACACGTCCAGCACGCCTCGCCTGCTCGGTCTGGTCGCCGGGCACCAGCTGGACCCGACCCCGCTGGTGACCCAGACCTTCCCGCTGGACCAGCTGATGGCGGCGTACGACGTGTTCGCGAACGCCTCGGACACCGGCGCACTCAAGGTGGTCTGCACCAAGCAGTAGGCGGAGCGCGACCTGGCCAGCCGCCCAGTTCATGCCGGGCGGCCGGCCCGCGACGTGTCCCGGGGTCTCTCGCGCAGCCGCGGGAACGAGTGCCGGGCGGGCGATGACGTTCGGCACTGCTCGCCGGCCTCCGGTGCGGCCGAGGGTGGGGGTGCGGGGTAGCCCGTTCCACGAGAGGAGTTGTCTTGTTGACGACAGCGACCAGCACAGCAATGTCAGCGGCCTCCGGTCCGCGGACGTTCGCGCCGTTGGCCCGCCTCGTCGCCCCGGCCCCGGCCCCGGCCCCGGCGCCGTGACCGACGAGAGCGTCCGGGAGCCGGACCTGCCCGCGGCGCACCAGCACCCGGCCGCCGGACCGGTGGGAGTCATGCTCCGGGACCTGCGCAGCCGCCCGGAGGGCCTGAGCGCCGCCGAGGCCCAGCGGCGCCTCGAGCGCTACGGTCCCAACACGCTGACCCGACGGGCGCGGCGGCGGTGGCCCGGGGAGCTGGCCGCGCAGTTCACCCATCCGCTGGCCGTGCTGCTCGAGGCGGCAGCAGGGCTCGCGTTCGTCGCGGGAATGCCGGTCCTGGGCTGGGCCGTGGTCGCCGTGGTGCTGCTGAACGCCGGTTTCGCCTTTGCGCAGGAGCAGCAGGCCGAGCGCGCGGTCGAGGCGTTGCAGGCCTACCTCCCGCAGCACGCGGACGTGCTGCGGGACGGCGTGATCGCCACCGTCACCGCCGCGGACCTGGTGCCGGGCGACGCGCTGCTCCTGGGCGAGGGCCAGCGGGTCCCGGCCGACGCGCGTCTGCTGTCCGGCGAGGTGACGGTCGACCTGTCGACGCTGACCGGTGAGTCCGTCCCGCAGGTGCGGGAGCCCGAGCCCTCGGCGGCGCCGCTGCTGGAGGCCACCGACGTGGTGTTCAGCGGCACCACCGTCGTCGGCGGCGCCGCCCAAGCGCTCGTGTTCGCGACCGGCGACCACACCGAGCTGGGCCGGATTGCCTCCCTCTCCCAACGGGTGACCCGCGAGCGCAGCCCGCTCGAGGACCAGGTGCGGCAGGTGGCCCGGCTGATCGCCGTCGTCGCCGTCGTGGCGGGGCTCGCCTTCCTGCCGCTCGGGATGCTCGCGGGGCTGTCCCTCCGCGATGCCTCACTGTTCGCCGTGGGCCTGCTCGTGGCGAACGTCCCCGAGGGCCTGCTTCCCACCATCACCCTCGCGCTGGCCGTCGGTGTGCGAGCCGTCGCCCGCCGAGGCGTCGTCGTGAAGCGGCTGTCGGCCGTCGAGACCCTGGGGTCGACGACCGTCATCTGCACCGACAAGACCGGGACCATCACGCAGAACCGGATGCGGCCGGTCGCGGTGTGGGTCGCCGCGCGCGACGTCCCGCTGGTGCCGCACCCCGCCGACGCCGCCGTGCAGCTGTTCAGCGAGGCCCTGGCCCGCTGCACGACCGTCCGGGGAGCGCTCGACGGTGGCTCCGGCGAGGACCCGACCGAGATCGCCGCGGTGGCTGCGGCGACCAGCCTCGGCCGCGTCTACGACCCGGCCGTCCGCGACCGCGACCGGGTCCGGCTGCTCCCGTTCAGCTCGACCCTGCGCCTGATGTCGACCGTCGACCGCACGCCGACGGGGCTGCGGCTGCACGTGAAGGGCGCGCCGGAGTCGGTCCTGGCGCGGGCCACCTCGTGCTGGCGGGCCGGGCGCGCAGTTCCCCTGGACGACGACCTGCGAGAAGTCGTCGAGGAGCAGGTCCGCACGCTGGCCGGCCGCGGCCTTCGCCTGCTGGGCGTGGCCGACCGCGACCTGGACGACGACGACGCCGACGCCGAGCGCGAGACCCTGGAGGGTGGCCTCCGCTTCCTCGGCCTGGTCGCCCTGCTCGACCCGCCTCGGCCCCAGGTGGCCGACGCCGTCGCCCTGTGCCACCTAGCCGGCATCCGGATCCACGTCGTCACCGGCGACAGCGGTGACACCGCGGCGGAGGTCGCCCGCCAGGTGGGGATCGGGGCCGGCGGCCGCGCACCGGTGGTCGTCATCGGTGCGGACCTTGCGACCATGTCCGACGCCGGCCTCGCCGACCTCCTCTCGGCCGGCGAGGTGGTGCTGGCCAGGACCAGCCCCGAGGACAAGCTGCGGGTGGCCGACGTGCTCAAGGCCGGCGGCGAGGTCGTGGCGATGACGGGGGACGGCGTCAACGACGCACCGGCGCTGCGCCGGGCCGACATCGGTGTCGCAATGGGGGAGGGCGGCACCGACGTGGCGCGCGAGGCCGCGACGGCCGTGCTGACGGATGACGACTTCGCGTCGATCGTCGCGGCGGTGGAGGAGGGGCGGCGCGTCTACGACGACGTCCGGAAGTTCATCGTCTACATCTTCGCCCACGCGGTTCCCGAGGTGGTGCCGTTCCTCGTGTTCGCCCTGTCCGGCGGGGCCGTTCCGCTGCCGCTCACCGTGCTTGCCATCCTGGCGATCGACCTCGGGACGGAGACGTTGCCGGCCCTCGCGCTGGGTCGCGAGCCGGCCGAACCCGGCTTGATGTCCCGGCCGCCCCGCCCGCGCGCCCAACGGGTCGTGACGCGCGAGATGTTGGTGCGGGCCTGGGGGGTGCTGGGTGGGGTGTCCGCGGCGCTGGTGATGCTCGCGTTCTTCGTCACGCTGCTGCGCTCCGGCTGGCGGCCAGGAGACCCCACCGGACCGGGCTCGGTTCTGCGCGGTGCCTACCTCGAGGCGACCACTGCAACCTTCGCCGCGATCGTCGCCTGCCAGGTCGGCACCGCCCTGGCAGCCCGGGCCGACCGAGCGTCCCTGCTCCGCATCGGCCTGCGCACCAACCCGATGCTGCTGTGGGGCATCGGCTTCGAGCTGGCGTTCACGGCCGCGCTGGTCTACCTGCCGGTCGCGAACGACGTCATGGGGACCGCGCCCCTGCCGCTGAGCACCCTGCTGCTTCTCCTGCCGTTCCCGGTGGTCGTCTGGGGCGCCGACGAGCTCTGGCGGGCACGGCTTCGGCGTCTGGACGGGCAGCCGGACCAAGGTCCTCAGCTCATGGGGCGCAGGTCTCGCCCCCGTGGACACCGGGCCGACAGGGGCACCTCGCGGCGGTAGCGTCGGATGACGGCAGGGCACCCCGACGGAGGAGAGAAACCGTGGCCACGACGGAGCTGGGCGCACCGGCAGCCCTGGACGAGCTGGTGGAGCGGCTGGCGCACCCCACCGACGACGACGTGGCGGCGATGGACGCCTGGTGGCGGGCGAACAACTACCTCACGGTCGGCCAGATCTACCTGATGGCCAACCCGCTGCTCCGCGAGGAGCTCACTGCTGAGCACATCAAGCCGCGGCTGTTGGGCCACTGGGGCACCAGCCCCGGCCTGTCGTTCATGTACGCCCACGTCTCACGGCTGATCCAGCAGACCGGCCAGGAGGTGCTCTACCTCACCGGCCCCGGGCACGGCGGACCGGCGCTGGTGGCCGCGGGCTACCTGGAGGGCACCTACAGCGAGGTCTACCCGGACGTCACCCAGGACACCGAGGGCGTGCGACGGCTGTTCCGTCAGTTCTCCGCGCCCGGCGGCATCCCCAGCCACGTCTCGGTCACGACCCCGGGGTCCATCCACGAGGGCGGCGAGCTCGGCTACGTCCTGGTGCACGCCTTCGGTGCCGTGATGGACAACCCGGACCTCGTCGCCCTCGCCGTCGTCGGCGACGGGGAGGCAGAGACCGGTCCGCTCGAGGGGTCCTGGAAGGGCGTCTCCTTCCTCAACCCGGCCCGCGACGGCGCAGTGCTCCCGGTGCTGCACCTCAACGGCGCGAAGATCGCTGGTCCGACCGTCCTCGGCCGCAAGGACCCGGCCGAGGTCCGATCCCTCCTCGAGGGCCACGGCTACGACGTCATCGAGGTCGACGGCGACGACCTGCCGGGGATGCACCACCGCTTCGCGGCGGCACTGGCCCGGGCGTGGGGCCACATCCGGCGGATCCAGACCGCTGCTCGCGGTGGCGACTGGGACGGCACGCGACCCCGGTGGCCGATGATCGTGCTGCGCACGCCGAAGGGGTGGACCGGCCCGGACGTCGTCGACGGCATCCAGGTGCGCGGCACCTGGCGCGCCCACCAGGTGCCGCTGTCCGGGGTGAAGGAGAACCCGGATCACCTGCACCTGCTGGAGGACTGGCTGCGGTCCTACCGGCCCGAGGAGCTCTTCGACGACGACGGCGCGCCCACCGAGCTGGTCCGCCGGGCGAACCCCGAGGGCGACCTCCGGATGAGCGCGACGCCGCACGCCAACGGTGGCCGGCTGACCCGCGACCTCGACCTACCGGACTTCCGCGACTACGCCGTCGACGTGCCCAGCCCGGCGTCCTCCCGTGCGGAGTCGACCCGCAAGCTCGGCGAGATGATGCGCGACATCTACCGCGCGAACCCCGACCGGTTCCGGCTCTTCTGCCCCGACGAGACGAACAGCAACCGGCTCGGCGCTGTCTTCGAGGCGTCCGACCGCGGGTTCATGGAGCGCGTCACCGGCGACGACGTCGCGCTCTCCCGCGACGGCCGGGTGATGGAGGTGCTGTCCGAGCACAACTGCCACGGCTGGCTGGAGGGGTACACGCTCACCGGCCGGCACGGCTGGTTCGCCACCTACGAGGCGTTCGCGATGGTGAGCGCGTCGCAGACCATCCAGCACAGCAAGTGGCTGCAGGAGGCCGACGAGCTGCCGTGGCGCGCCGAGGTCCCGAGCCTCAACGTGCTGCTCACCTCCACCGCGTGGCGCAACGACCACAACGGCTTCAGCCACCAGGGGCCCGGCCTCATCCAGAACGTCATCACCACCCGCGGCAACATCGGCCGGGTCTACCTCCCGCCGGACGCCAACTGCCTGATGTCGGTGGCCGACCACTGCTTCCGGTCCCGGTCCTACGTCAACCTCGTCGTCATCGACAAGCAGCCGCAGCTGCAGTGGCTGACGATGGACGAGGCGGTGGAGCACTGCGCCCGCGGCGCCGGTGTCTGGTCGTGGGCCGGCACCGACGACGGGACCGCTGACCCCGACATCGTGCTGGCCTGCGCCGGGGACGTGGTCACGATGGAGACGGTCGCCGCCGCCGACATCCTCCGCGAGCACCTGCCGCACTTCCGCACCCGCGTCGTCAACGTCGTCGACCTCATGACGCTGCCGCGGCGCAAGGACCACCCGCACGGCATGGACGAGACGTTGTTCAACGAGCTGTTCACCGACCATGTCGACGTGGTGTTCGCGTTCCACGGCTACCCCGGCGCCATCCACCAGCTGGTGCACGGCCGCCCGGACGCCGACCGGTTCCGGGTCCGCGGCTTCATCGAGGAGGGCACGACCACGACACCCTTCGACATGGTCGTGCGCAACCGCGCCTCCCGCTACCACCTCGTCATGGACGCGCTGAACAACGCCCGCCGCACGCCGCCGGGCGCCAGCGACCTGAAGGCCTGGTGCGAGCAGCGCCTCGCGGAGCACGAGATCTACGTCGTCGAGCACCTCGAGGACATGCCGGAGGTCCGCGACTGGGTGCTCGGCGACTGGGCGACGAAGGCCTAGGGGTGGCGCCTGGCCCGATGCAGGTCCTCGTCGTCAACAGCGGCAGCTCGTCGGTCAAGCTCGCGGTCGTCGACCCGGTGTCCGGCGCCAGGTCGATGACCGCGCACGCGGAGCAGGTCGGCTCCGACGACGCCGTGGTCCACGTGCGGCGCGGCGACCAGGAGGACTCCGCCCCGCCCGGCGATGCCACCCACCGCGGCATCGTGGCCCACGTCCTCGGCAGCCTCACCGCCGGGGAGCGGCGGGCGCTGACCGGCGTGGGGCACCGGGTCGTGCACGGTGGCCCGCTCCTCACCGAGTCGGTCCTCGTCGATGACGAGGTGCTCGCGACGCTGCGCGACGTCGTCGGCCTCGCACCGCTGCACGTGCCCGCCAACATCGCCGGCATCGAGGCCGCCCGCCACGAGCTGCCCGGGCTGCCCCAGGTCGCGGTCTTCGACACGGCGTTCCACCGCACGATGCCGCCCGTCGCGCACCGGTACGCGGTGCCGCGGGCCTGGTACGACGAGCACCACGTCCGCCGCTATGGCGCCCACGGCACCAGCCACCGGTACCTCGCCGGCCGCACCGCCGAGCTGCTCGGCCGTCCGACCGAGGGGCTGCGCCTGGTCACCCTGCACCTCGGCAACGGGTGCAGCGCGGCAGCGGTGCTCGACGGGCGTTCGATGGACACCACGATGGGACTGACTCCGCTCGAGGGCCTCGTGATGGGCACCCGCAGCGGCGACGTCGACCCGAACCTCGTCGGCTACGCGTCGAAGCGGCTCGGCCTCGACGTCGACGGCGTGCTCGACGTCCTCAACCACGGCAGCGGCCTGCTCGGGCTGTCCGGGCTGAGCAACGACATGCGCGTCCTGACCGAAGCGGCCGCGGCCGGTTCCGCGCCGGCCAGGCTCGCTGTCGACGTGTTCTGCTACCGCGCGGCGAAGGGAGTGGCGGGAATGGTCGTGGCCCTGGGCGGGCTCGACGCGCTGGTCTTCAGCGGCGGCATCGGCGAGCACTCGGTGGAGGTGCGCAGCCTGGTCCTCGGGCATCTCGCCGTCCTGGGTCTCGCCGAGGACGAGGCCGCCAACGCCGACCACGGCGCCGGCACCGGCGGCCGGGTCAGCACCGCTGACCGGCCGGTGGCCCTGGTCGTCCCGACGGACGAGGAGCTGGTGATCTCGCGCGACACCGCCGCCCTGACGACCTGACGACCTGACGACCTGACGACCCGAGGTTGCCTACGGGCGGCGTTCCGGGAGGAGCACACGGATGCAGGAGCACGAGCAGGTCGCTGCGGAGACCGTCGGCCTGGTCAAGCGGTTCGGCTCCGTCGAGGCCGTGGCGGGCGTGGACCTTGCCGTGCGACGTGGTGAGGTCGTCGGGCTGCTGGGCCCCAACGGCGCCGGCAAGACGACGATCATCCGCAGCCTGATGGGGTTCCTCCGGCCGACGGCCGGGTCCCTCCGCGTCCTCGGCGGTGACGTGTCCCGGGGCGACGTCAGGGTGCGCGTCGGCTACCTCCCCGCGGACGCCGGCCTGGACCGCAAGCTCACCGTCGACACCCTGCTGGGCTGGTACGCCGCGCTGCGCGGGGGTGTACCGGCGGACCGCATCGCGGCGCTGTGCGAACGGCTCGGGGTGGATCGCGGCCGCCGGATCGGAGAGCTGTCCACGGGGAACCGGCGCAAGGTCGGGCTGGTCCAGGCGGTGATGCACGAGCCGGACCTGCTGGTGCTGGACGAGCCGACCGCCGGGCTGGACCCGCTGGTCCAACGCGAGGCTGCGGCGCTGGTGCGCGAGTGCCGGGACCGCGGGGCGGGTGTCCTGTTCTCCTCCCACGTCCTGCCCGAGGTGGCCGACGTCGCGGACCGGGTCGTCATGCTCCGAGCCGGACGAGTGGTGCACGAGACGACCGTCTCGGACCTGCGTGACCTGGCGCGCGAGCGGATCGAGCTGCACCTCGGCGCAGCGCCTCCTCCGGACCTGCTCGACGGTGTGCCCGGCCTGGTGTCGTGGCAGGCCGACGGGACCCGGCTGGTGGTCGAGGTCGACGGGCCGGTCGGTGCACTCGTCAGGGCCGTCGCTCCGTACGACGTCCAGCGCATCGTCAGCCACGAGCAGGACCTCGAGGACGTGTTCTTCAGGTTCTACCGGGACGAGGGGACCCCACGGTGAGGACGCGGCCGCTCGTCCTCGCCGGCATGCTGCGCGACCGGCGCCGGTCGACCGTGTGGTGGATGCTGGCCGTCGCCGCGATGTCGGTGACCTTCGCCGCGGCGTACCCGTCGGTCCGCGACTCGGCGCGCCAGCTCGAGTCGTACATGAACTCGCTGCCGCAAGGGCTGTCCGAGCTGCTGGGCGCGGGTACGGGCATCGGCACACCGGCCGGCTATCTCAGCTCCCAGCTCTACGCGAACGTGCTCCCCGTCCTGCTCGTCGTCCTCGGGATCGGAGCGGCCGCCTGGTCGATCGCGGGGGCGGAGGCCGACGGGACCTCGAGATGCTGCTCGCCAGCCCAGTGAGCAGGAGCCGGGTCGCACTGGAGCGGCTGGTCGGGATCGGACTGGTCACGCTGGTCGTCGTCGGGGCGACGACGATCGCACTCGTCGCCACGGCGCCGGTGTTCGGCCTCGCCGCGCTGCCCGATGACGCCCTGTGGGCGGCCGGGCTCGCGGTCTGGACGCTCACGATGTGCGTCGCCGGCATCACCCACGGCGTCGGGGCTGCGACCGGGTCACGCGGTACGTCGGTCGCGGTCGGCTCCGCGGTGGCGGCGGGTACGTACGTCCTGTACGGCCTCGCCGCCCTGGTCGAGCCGCTGCAGCCGCTGCGATGGCTGTCGCCCTGGTTCTGGTTCCTCGACGCCGACCCGCTGGTCGAGGGGTTCAGCGGTCGGCTGTGGCTGCAGGCGGTGCTGCTTCCCCTTGCGGTCGCCGCGGTCGCCGTCGCCGCCGGACTGCTGCGGCTGCGACGACGGGACCTGCACTGAATGTCGTCGCGCGAACGGGCGAACTGATCCGGCACTACTCCTCGTTCCGACGGCGCATGATCCACAGCGGATCTGTTGGAGAAACTGCTATCGATCCCCTGTGGATCACTGGACGGGCGCGCGGCGCGGCGTCCAGCGGTAGGTGCCGATCTCGAGCGGTTCGATACTCGGCGGCCGGCCGCAGTCGCTTAGCCTTCCCCGGTGCGGGTGAACATCCGGCTCATCACCGTTGGGCATGTGCATGATGCGCCAGGCGACCCGGCCAAGGTGGCGCAGCTGCACCGCTGGCTGATCGACAACCCGACCCTCGATCTTCCTCCGCTCGACGTACGAGCCAAGGACAACGGCACCTACCGCATCCATGACGGCCGACACCGGTTCCTCGCCTACGTGTTGGCAGAGCGCGAAACGGTGTTGATCGAGGTCGGCCGGTAGGTGCCGCTCTGGATCGTGCATACCGGCAGCGGCCGAACCGATCGGAAATGCCAGGTACGACTGATCCCCACTACGTGACCGCCGGTCGGAGCCGGCACTATGCGCGGATGGATGACTACCAGCGGTGGGTGCTGGGGGACATGGCGGACGAGGTTCACCAATTTCGTGAGGGCCGGCTGCTGCCCTAGGTGTACTGCCCAGAGACGTTGGTCGAGATCGTGTGACGACACGATCTGATGGATCTTGATGTGCGAAGACCTCCTGGCGTGGAGTGGAGCTGCCTAGCAACCGCTCCACGACCCAGGAGGTCTTCGTGTCCCACGCTAACGCTGCTCTGACCCCTCGAGCCCGGCTGCGGCTGGCCCGTCTGATCGTCGACCAGGAGTGGCCGGTGGCCCGGGCCGCTGAGCGTTACGACGTGTCCTGGCGCACTGCTGACCGGTGGGCCCAGCGTTACCGGGAACTGGGGCCTGACGGCATGTCCGACAGGTCCTCGCGTCCGCGCCACAGCCCGCGCCGGACCCCGACTCCGGTGGTCCGCAAGGTCGTGCACCTGCGGTGGAAGCAGCGGCTGGGGCCGGTGGCGATCGGCGCGAAGCTGTCGATGCCGGCCTCCACGGTGCACGTCGTGCTGGTCCGGTGCCGGCTGAACAAGCTCTGGCACCTCGACCGGGTCACGGGAGAGCCGATCCGCCGCTACGAACACCCGCACCCAGGTTCGCTGCTGCACGTGGACGTGAAGAAGCTGGGCAACGTCCCCGACGGCGGCGGCTGGCGCTATGTCGGAAGAGTGCAGGGCAACACGAACCGGGCCCGCACCCCGGGCAAGCCCAGAAGCGCCAACCGGAAACCGCAGATGGGGACCGCGTTCGTGCACACCGTGCTCGATGACCACTCCCGGGTCGCCTACGCCGAGATCCATGACGACGAGACCGCCGCCACCGCCACCGCCGTGCTGCGCCACGCGGTGGCCTGGTTCGCCGTCCGCGGCGTCGCCGTGGAGCGGGTCTTGTCCGACAACGGCAGCGCCTACAAGTCCCACCTGTGGGCCGATACCTGCGCCGAGATGGGCATCACCGTGAAGAAGACCCGGCCCTACCGGCCGCAGACCAACGGCAAGATCGAACGGTTCCACCGCACCCTCGCCGACGGCTGGGCGTTCAAGCGGTTCTACAACTCCGAGGCCGCCCGCCGGGCGGCCCTGCCAGCATGGATCCACGAGTACAACCACCACCGGCCCCACACCGCGATCGGCAAGGCCACGCCCATCACCCGCTTGACCAACCTGGCTGGGCAGTACACCTAGGTGCGCGACTGGATCAACGATGAGGACGCCGATGGCTACAACTCGACCGACTCAACTTCCGAAAGTGCCAACTGGAGTGAGTCCAACACGCCGTCCTGGACCAACCGCTGGAAGGCAGGATCCCCGTCAGCGGCGAGGTATTCGACCTCGCGGATGTGGCGAACAACCACCTCCACCATGACCCGCCGCAGATCCTCGACGGCACCCTCCCAGCCGTATGCAGCAAGAAGTCTTCGCAATCGTTGAGGACGCCTGGCGAAGTCTCGGAAGCCTTCGGCTTCCGCCACCTGGCGAGCGTGCAACGGCACCCAGGCCATGCAGCAGAATGCAAGATCGGACTCCGGTGTGACGGGTCCGGCGAAGTCCCAGTCGAAGAACCCTTGCAGCCGCCCCTCCTGCCATGCTGCGTTGTAGGGGGCCGCGTCGTTGTGGCCGATAACCAGACCGGGTGACCACGAGCCGCCGCTGCGCCAGGTCGACGACGGGTCGGGCGAGAAGTCCCCTACCGCCCGGTGGTAGTCACGCAACCAGTCGCCGACCTGATCCAAGGTCGTGTCGTCGTAAACCCAGTGAGGCCACGGCTTCCTGCTGCCCACGGTCTCACCGGGCAGCATGGACAAGATCTGCCTGCCGTCAGGATCCCGACCAAGGGGGCGTGGCGCTCCTCTGAACCCAGCGTCTGCGAGATGCCCCAGCAACTGATCGACGGATGCGGACCAGGAACCCGAGGGCTTGCGGATCGTGTCGCCCACCCGCACCGCTCCGCCCCCATTCCCGCCATCCAGGACCAACTCTTCGGAACCATCGGGTGGGGAAGCTTTCACGCGCCAACGCTAGCCAGCAGCACGGCCCCCGCAGCGGGTAGGTGCCGTTCTGCAGCACCGTCTGACTGAGCAACCGGGAGAATCGCTCGCCTGGTTCCGGCAGGATCACCGTGTGGCTGACCATGAGAACGAGGGGCCCTCGCTGCCTGCCCGTGACGCCCTCGCCCTCTATGCGACTTTCACCCAGGGTGGCATTCGCTGTTGGGTGATGGGCGGCTGGGGAGTCGACGCCCTACTCGGCGTCGAGACTCGCCTCCACCATGACCTCGACCTGTTGGTGGCCGTCGAGGACTTACCTGAGTTCCTTGATCTGTTGGCTGACCTCGGCTTCTCGCGGAAACTCATCTGGCAGGGGGAGAACCGCTGGATCGAGGTTCGAAGCGTTCAACGCCCGACAGCCTTCGTCCAAGTGGACAAGGCAGGTGGCGAAGTGGACGTCCACGTGGTCGCCTGCCCAGACGACGGCCCACCGGTCGCCTTGTGCGAAGTTCCTTGGCACTTCGATCAAGGCTCGCTTGCGGCTGTTGGCCGTATCGCAGGAACCCAGGTGAGATGCGTGTCAGCCGAGACGCAGTTGCAGATGCACTCCGGATACGACCTACCTGCTCAGCACGAGCGAGATGTGGAACGTCTTCGCCGCTTCCTTGGGGCCTTCGGCGCCGATGCGTAGGTGCCGCTCCCGGGCGGGCGGGATCGCCGGGAATCCGTTGTGGACAAAGGGTTTCCGCGGGTACGGGTGTGCGCTAGACTTCGAACATAGGTTCGAGAGTCCGGAGGTGCGGGGTGCGCGAGGCTGAGGGGTCGCTGCTCGACCCGGTGCCGCCCGCCGGCCCCGACTCCCACCTCGACTCCCACCTCGACTCCCGCCTCGACGCCGGCCTCGAGGATGTGGCTGCTGCGCAGGAGTCGTGCTGGCCGTCGGCGGGGCTGCTGGACCAGGTCGAGCCCGGTCCGCTGCTGGCGAGCCTGCTGGCCGCGACCGACCTGCGGGCTCCTGCAGCGAGGCGGACCTGGCGGGTGCGGTGCGTGCCGCGTACCGGTTGCAGTCGTGGGCGGCGGCGCTGGAGGTCGAGGCGACGAACGTGCTGGTGGACCGGTGCGCGTCCTGGCGCGGGGTGGCGCCTGCCGGGGAGCAGGTGGCGGGGGAGTCGGTGTCGGCGGAGCTGATGGCCGCGGTCGAGATCGGCTGCGCGCTGGACCTGGCGCCGCAGACCGCCCGCGCCAAGGTCGTGCTGGCCCGGGACCTGGCCCGGCTGCCCGCGACGCGGCTGGCGCTGGCCGCGGGGGTCCTCGACCTGGCGAAGGCGCGGCTGCTGGTCGACGAGCTGCGGCCCCTGGACGACGAGCTGGCCGCCGAGGTGGAGGCGCGGATCGTGCCCGGCTCGGCGGGCCGGACCCGGGCGCAGCTGCAGGGCCGGCTGCGGCGGGCGGTGCTCGCGGTCGACCCGGCCGCGGCGCGGGCCCGGCAGGAGAAGGCCCGGGCCGACCGCAGGGTCGAGGTGTTCCCGCTCAGCGACGGGATGGCCGGGCTGACCTACACCGACACCGCCCAGAAGGTGCACGCCCTGTACCTGTGGCTGACCGGGCGCGCGCACGCCGCGCGAGGCCCGGCCGGGACCGACGACCGCACCATGGACCAGCTCCGGGCCGACGTGCTCGGTGACCTCGGGGAGCAGGCGCTGGCGGGCGGGGATCTGCCGGTGCGGCACGGCCGGCGCCCCCAGATCCAGGTCGTGGTGTCGGTGCTCACCCTGCTCGGGCTGGACGAGCTGCCCGGTGAGCTGGTCGGGTACGGGCCGGTCACCGCCGACACCGCCCGTCGGATCGCCGCCGACGGCACGTGGCGGCGGCTGCTGAGCGACCCGCGGACCGGCCGGTTCGACGAGCTGTCGGTCGACACCTACCAACCGCCGCAGGACCTGGCCGATCACGTGATCGCCCGGGACCGGACCTGCCGCACCCCCGGCTGCCGCACGGCGGCGCACCGCTGCGACCTGGACCACCGGGTGTCCTACCCGCGCGGCCCGACCTCGGCGGGCAACCTCGACGCGGCCTGCCGCAGCCACCACACCGTGAAGACCCACACCGACACCACCGTCGACATTGACGGTCGCGGCGGGCTCCGCTTCACCCTGCCGTCCGGGCGCACCTATCGGCGACCCGCCGACCCCGTCCAGGACGACCTGTTCAGCGACATCCCCCCGTTCTGACCGTTGCGCTCGCCGTGATGAGCAACGTGACGCCGGACCTCTCGCTCGGACGCGCGGGACCCTCCCGCAGCACCAGCCCACGCCGGGCGGGCTCGCCGGTACAGGGGAGCCATGCCTCTGGTCCCGGGCCCTGTGCCCCTTCTCGGCTGCGCCGGGCCGGGGAGCTCAGCGGACGATGAGGACCGGGCAGGCGGAGTGGTGGATCGCCGCGTGGGTCGTGGAACCGAGCAGCATCCCCCGCAGTGATCCCAGGTCGCGAGCGCCGACGACGAGCAGCTGCGCGTGCTGCGAGGCGTCGACGAGCTCGGCGGCCGGCGACCGGTCGCCGAGGCGGCTGCTGAGCGTGACGTCGGGCGCATCGGACCCGGCCCCTGCCAGGGACCGGTCGAGCAGCTCCTGCCCCTCTCGCCGCCCGCGGGTCAGCGCTGTCTCGCCCGCCGGCGTCGGGCCCGGGGGCAGCAGGCTCGGGGTCCAGGCATGCACGACCAGCACGCCCACGCCGCGCAGCCGCGCCTCCTCGATCGCCCCGCCCAGGACCGCGTCCGACCCCGGTGCGCCGTCCAGGCCGACCACGACCGGCCCGTCGAGCGCCGGGTCGCCCCGCACCACGACGACGGGACGCGGGCTGCGGGCGGACAGTGCCACGCCGGTCGAACCCAGCAGCAGGCCCGTGAACCCGCCGAGGCCGCGGTTGCCGACCACCACCAGCTGGGCGCCGGGAGCGCGCCGTAGCAGCTCCCCGGCGGCCTCACCCACGGTCAGGGTCGTCTCGACCGCCAGCCCGGGCGCGACCGCCCGCGCGGTCGTGGCCGCGCTGGCCAGCACCTGCTCGGCCTGCGCCTGCAGGCCCGCAGTCTCGGGCGCCAGCGGGGAGCCGCCCAGCGGCACCCGGAACAGGGGCCACAGCCACGCGTGGACGACGTGCAGCGGGCACCCCCGCAGGTCCGCCTCGCGCGCGGCCCAGCGCACCGCTCGCGTGCCGGCCTCGGAGCCGTCGACGCCGACGAGCACCGGATCGGTCACCCCGCTCCTGGTGGTCATGGCGTCCTCCTCGGTCGGCCGTCGCCCACGACGCTACGGACCGGTCCGGAGCGGCCCCAGGGGATGTCGTCCCGCACGAGCCGGGCCGGAGGTCCCGAGCAGGGCCGAGAGGTCGTTGGTCCTGCCCGCGGCCAACGTTGGTCTCTGCCCGACGGCGGCCCGGAGGCGGTGTCCTGGCAGCGGGACCGCGCAGCCGCGAGGACCGCGAGGACCGAGGAGGAGTCATGGCTGAGATTCGTCACGTGGTGGTGGCCGTCGACGGGTCCGACGACAGCAGTCGGGCGGTCGCGTGGGCGGTGGCCGAGGCGCGCAGCCGACGGCTGCCCCTGGTGCTGGTGCACGCCGTCCCGAGCCTGCTCCGCGAGGACGACGCGCCGCCCCGGCGCTCGTCGGTGGACCGGGTCCTGGACGAGGCGCGCCAGCTGGCCGCGCACGACCCGGCCGTCGAGACCGAGGTCCGGCGGCTCGAGCCGCTCGGGCTCGAGGTCGGCCCGGCCATCGTCGAGAGCGTCCGCCGGGGCGACCTCCTCGTGGTGGGTGCGCGTGGACACAGCCGTCTCGGCGGGCTGGTGCTCGGCTCCGTCAGCCAGCAGGTGACCCGGCACGCGCCCATCCCGGTGGTCGTGGTGCGCCGCCGCGCCGACGAGAGGGCGACGCGCATCGTCGTCGGGGTGGACGGCACGTCCGGCGCCCAGGTCGCCCTCGACTGGGCGATGAGCCGGGCCGCCGAGGACGGCGGAGACGTCACTGCCCTGCGTGCCTGGCGGGCCAGCGCCCTGCACGGGGCAGCCAATCTGCTGCCGCTGCCCGTGGACGCGGTGCGGCAGCAGGAGGTCGAGCGGGCCGCGCTGGAGGCCGACCTGGCGCCCTGGCGCGAGAAGTACCCCACCGTGCGGCTCCTCGCCGAGGCCGTGCCCGGGCACGCCGGGCACCTGCTCGCCGTCGCTTCCGAGCACGCCGGCCTCGTCGTCGTCGGCTCGCGCGGTCACCGGCCGGCCGTCGAGACGCTCCTCGGCTCGGTCGGCCAGGCCGTCCTGCACCACGCGCACTGCCCGGTCGCCGTGATCCGAGGATCAGCCGGCCCGGACGACCCGTCCCGATGACCTCAGGCGGTCCGGCGCGAGCCCGTGCTCCCGGGTACCCGGTCGCGCCGACGGATGACGACCTCGGTGCGGGCGGAGCGAGGGTGCTGCAGCTGTCGCGCGTCGAGTGTCTCGAGCTGCTCGGCTCGGCCGCCGTCGGCCGGTTCGTGTTCACCATCGGTGCGCTCCCTGCCGTCGTGCCGGTGTCCTTCGCCCTGGACGGCGAGGTCGCGGTGTGCTGCACGTCGGGCACCTCGCGGCTGGCGAGGTCAGCGGGTGGCGGCGTCCTGGCGCTCCAGGCCGACGACATCGACGTCGTCACCCGCTCCGGCTGGAGCGTCGTGGCCACCGGGTTGGCCGAGGTGGTGCGCGACCCGGCGGAGGTCCGGCGGCTGGCCTGCCTGGTCGACCCCTGGGTCTCGGGCCAGGTGGACGTCGCGATCCGGCTGCCGTTGACCGTCCTGACGGGGCGACACGTGACCGGCCGCCCCGACGGGGGGACTTCCGCCGTGGCGCCGGCGGCTGCCTCGTCGGGCTAGCGCTCGTCGGGCTGGCCCCGCGAAAGCGGCGCTGCTCTGCCAGGTCGGCTCAGGTCACCGCGCGTCGTCAGGACCGAGCCGTGGCTCGCGGCGCACCTCGTCCAGCGGTCGGCGCGGGGTCGGCGGCACCTCGTCGCCGTAGCCGAGGCGGAGCAGCATGTGCGTCTGGCCGACGCCGCTCAGGGGGCTGCGGGCCAGCCACCGGAGGTCGAGGTGCTCCAGCGGTGCGTTGAGGAACGACGCCGAGAGCCCGGAGGCGGTCGCCTCCAGCAGGACCCGTTCCAGGGCCTGGCCGGCGCGGACCCAGTCGGCCGGGCGGTCCTCGTGGGTGGAGAGCACGGCCACCGTGGGGGACGACTCGAACGACCCCGTCTCGCGGAACGTCTGCACCGCGTACCCCAGGTCGCGGAACGCGGTGTCGGACCGGGCCGGGCGGGGGCCGAGCGAGGCGAGCGGGATGCCGTCGTCCCGCTGGGGACCGCCGATCCACGTCTGCCGCTCGGCGACCCGGGCGGGGTCGTCGTGGTCCGCACGGTCACCAGCACCGACCAGCTCGACGAGTCGACGTACCTCGTTCTCGTCGTCGTAGACGCGCAGCACGGCGCCCTCCGCCTGGGCGGCCTCGGCGAGGCGACCGGCAGCGGCCGGTGCGATCCGGCGGTCCCGGAACGGCCGCCGGTTCGTCCGGCGCAGCCAGACTGCGGGGTAGAACGTGTCGAGGCTGCCGGGCCTCTGGTGACGGTGGTCGACCTCGACGACCGCGACCAGCGTCGGGTCCTCCTCGTCCGGCAGCACCCGCACCCGGGGGTGCATCCCCAGGTGGGCGGCAGCCACCCGGAGGTTGAACAGTGCGGCCCCGCACGAGATCAGCAGGGACCGGCCGGCGGGGTCGGCGCGCAGGAGGTGGCGGTCGACATCGGCGTACACCTCGACGTGATGGTCGCCGAACGCGAACGCCCATGGCTGGGAGTTGTGCAGCGAAGGGGCGCGGACCGCCGCCCGCAGCAAGAGGTCGACGTCCTCGGGGACCAGTCCCCGCCTGTCGTGCCCGGGCTTCCTCGTCGGCGTCACGGCACCCACCTCCTCGTCGAACTGACTGGTTCCGGTCCGAGCGGCACCGCGGTCTCCGCGGTTCATCGCGGGACGACCCGGGACGTGGCAGCCAGCCGGATGCCCCACTCGCGGGCCCGGTCCAGCTCGCCCGGGAGTAGCGGTCCGGCGACGTCCGCGACCCAGAACGTCTCCGGCGGCAGCGGTGCCCGGCTGCCCGAGCGCGCCAGCCGGCGGGCGGCAGCCCGGGCCGCTGAGCCGGGGACGCCGCGCTTGCGGACGCGGGTGTCGAACGTCGCCACGCTCGCGGGGAGCGGACCTGCGGCCAGGACGGTGAGGTACTCCCGCAGCCCGGTCGCACGGTCACCGTCCGACAGCGCCGCGCCACGCTGGGCGGCGTCCGCCCGGGTCGCCGGGCGGCTCAGGCCGAACGCGTGCGTCGGTCCGCCGAGGACCAGGAGCTCGACCGCCGGTCCGGCGGGTGCCTCAGCGACGTCGACGACGTCGACGGCCTCCACGTCGGACGACGTCCGGAGCCCGTCGGCGACGGCCTCGCCGACGGCGCGGGTGCTGCCGAACATCGACTCGACGACCACGAGAACGCGTGTCATGACGGTCCTTCCTCTCAGAGCAGCGGACCCATGACCATGGCGTCCCTGGCGTGGTCCCGTTCCTGCCCGACCGGGGCGGGGACGGCGACGACGGGCATGTCGGCGTGCGAGAGCACGTAGTGGCTCACCGACCCCGAGACGGCGCGGCGCAGCCCGGTGTGCTCGTGGGTCCCGACGACGACGAGCCGGGAGCCGTGGGACAGGGCGACCAGCACCGGGCCGGCGCCGCCCTCGTGCACCTCGAGGGTCCAGCGCACCCGGGCGGCGTCGCCCCCGAGGGTGTCCAGCACCCAGCGGGTGGCCCGGGCCCGGGCGTCCGCAGCCGTGGCTTCCAGGTAGTCGGCCGCGCCTGCGGTGACGGCCGCCGAGGCGAGTGCGGACATCTGCCAGGTGCGCACCAGCCTGAGGGGCAGCCCGGTGGCGAGGCTGTGGGTGGCGGCCCAGCGCAGCGCTGCCTCGGACGCGGGACTCTCGTCGATGCCCACGACGACCTCGTCGCGGGTCGCTGCGGGTGCTCCTGCCGGTGTCGTGTGGTGCTCGTTCGTGGTCATGACATCTCCCGCTGTACGGCGGCACCGCATGTCGGTGCCTGGGTCGAGCCTGCGCCCGGGACGCCGCGCGTCGCAGGTGCGGAGGGCCCCTCGGGCCGGGTAGAACGGCCCCTTCCTCGAACCGCTGCGCGTGCGGGGGCCCATGGAGGGGACCAAGGTCCCGGTCAGGACAGGTCGGACCTCCCGGTCCACGCAGGCGCACGGCGGTGCGCCTGGTCCTCGGATTCGGGTACACAGGTCCCATGACCGAGAGCCCAGTGCCCGACGCACCCCCCGCCAAGGCCCCCATCCGGGTCTTCCTGCTCGACGACCACGAGGTCGTGCGCCGCGGGCTCAAGGACCTGCTCGAGTCCGAGGGCGACATCGAGGTGGTGGGCGAGTCCGGGCTGGCCGACGAGGCGCGCCGGCGGATCCCGGCCCTGCGCCCGCACGTCGCCGTCCTCGACGGGCGGCTGCCCGACGGGTCCGGCATCGACGTGTGCCGCGACATCAGGTCCAGCCACCCCGAGATCGCGGCGCTCATCCTCACGTCCTACGACGACGACGAGGCGCTGTTCGCGGCGATCATGGCGGGCGCCGCCGGGTACGTCCTCAAGCAGATCCGTGGCAACGACCTGCTGGACGCCGTCCGACGGGTGGCCGCCGGCCAGTCGCTGCTGGACCCTGCCGTCACCACGCAGGTGCTGGAGCGCCTGCGCCAGGGACCGCCGCAGGACAAGGCGCTCGCGCCGCTCACCGACCAGGAGCTGAAGATCCTGGAGCTGATCGGCGAGGGCCTGACCAACCGGCAGATCGGTGAGCGGATGTTCCTCGCCGAGAAGACAGTGAAGAACTACGTGTCGAGCCTGCTCTCCAAGCTGGGGCTGCAGCGCCGCACGCAGGCCGCGGTCTTCGCCACGAAGCACCTGCCGCAGTCCTGATCCGGAGCCCCGACCGATGCCCACCGTCGACACGGTGACGCTGGCTGCCGTTCTCGCCCGCCTGCCCGCAGGTGCGCGAGTGGTCGCGGGGGGAAATGCCGCGGCGCCGCGGGCGCTGCTCGAGGTGCTCGACGGCGCGCTCGAGCACTTCCGGCTGTTCATGCTCAACGCCCACCGCGGGATCCCGGCGCGGCCGGGAGTCGTGCACGAGACCTGCTTCGTCGGGCCGGGCATGCGCCGCAGTCCCACCCTGTCCTACGTGCCGGCGCGACTCTCGCTCGTCCCGCGCCTGTTCGCCACCACGTTGCCCCCCGACGCCGTGCTGGTCACGGTCGCGCCACCCGTCGACGGGAGGTTCTCCCTGGGGACGGAGGTCAACATCCTCCCGGCGGCCATCGCTGCCTGCCGGGCCCGGGGTGGCCTCGTCGTCGCGCAGGTCAACCGCTTCATGCCGTGGACCTACGGCGACGGCCTGCTCGACGTCGACGCGGTCGACCACGTGCTGGCGGCGGACGCACCCCTGGACGAGCCGGCACCGTCCGTCCTGGACGACGCCGCTCGCGGTGTGGGGGAGCGACTCGCCGCCCTCGTCGGGGACGGCGTGACGCTGCAGATGGGCATCGGCACCGTGCCCGACGCCACCCTCCCGGGTCTCGTGTCGCGCCGCGGGCTGGCGATCTGGTCCGAGATGTTCTCCGACGGCGTCCTCGACCTCGACCGGGCCGGTGCCCTGGACGCCGGCGCGCCCCTCACCGCCTCGTTCCTCTACGGCTCCGCCGACCTGTACTCCTGGGTCGACCGCAACCCGAGGGTCCAGGTGCTGCGGACCGAGACGACCAACTCCCCGGCGCGGATCGCCGCCTGCCGGGCCATGACGTCGGTCAACACCGCGCTCCAGGTCGACCTGTTCGGCCAGGCCAACGCGTCCCGCATCTCCGCGCGCATCCACTCCGGCTTCGGTGGCCAGACCGACTTCATCGTCGGCGCCCTGCACTCGGCCGGCGGCCAGGCGCTGATGGCGTTGCGCTCCTGGCACCCCAAGGCCGACGTCTCGACCATCGTCCCGCTCGTCGACGAGCCGGTGACCTCGTTCCAGCACACCGCGGTCGTCACCGAGCAGGGGGTCGCCGAGATCTTCGGCGGCGACGAGAAGCGGCAGGCCCGTCAGCTCGTGGAGAACGCCGCGCACCCCCGGGTCCGCGACGAGCTCCGTGAGGAGGCGGCGGCGCTCGGCCTCTGGTGACCGGCGTCCCCGCAGGCAGCGACGTCCGGACCGCGCAGCGGGGCCTTAGGTCCCTAGATGGTGGTGAGCCGAGCGACGATGCTCGAACTGTCAGGACGCCGGGCCACCGATCCAGGAGGACACCATGACCACCGCCGGCCACACCTCGAAGAACCCCGTGATCCGCAGCGACGACGCCTTCCTCGCCGAGCCGGTCCACGAGGAGACGCCGCGCCACAGGGCGTACCGCTACGTGCTCGCCGTCACACGGATCTCGCTGGGCTGGGTCTTCCTCTGGGCGTTCCTCGACAAGGCCTTCGCTCTCGGCATGGAGACCGGGAGGAACGCCGAGACAGGGGTGGTCGACCGGTTCGGCGACGCCGCGTGGATCCACGGCGGCAGCCCCACCGAGGGCTTCCTGAAGTTCGGTGCCACCGGCCCCTTCAAGGGGTTCTACAACGACATCGCCGGCGCAGGATGGGCGGACTGGCTGTTCATGCTGGGCCTCCTCGGCATCGGCACCGCCCTGATCCTCGGCATCGGGATGCGGTTCGCGGCAGTTGCCGGCGCCCTGCTCATGGTGATGATGTGGTCCGTCGTGCTGCGGCCGGAGAACAACCCGGTCATGGACGACCACCTCGTGTACGCGCTCGTGCTGGTCGTGCTCGCGCTCACGTCGGCCGGCCGGACCCTCGGTCTCGGCCGCCGCTGGGAGCGGCTGCCCGTCGTGCAGCGGTACGGCTTCCTCAAGTAAGACCGCACCGCAGAAGGCCGGGACCCGGGTCCCGGCCTTTCGCACGAGCGCACGCGGCTCAGGACGAGGTGGTCGGCACCCGCCACACGGCCACCGTGCCGCCGGTCGCGCCGGCCGGACCGATCTCGAACGAGCCGCCCAGCGACTCGGCGCGGTCGGCCAGGTTGCGCAGGCCGCTGCGCCGTCCGCTCTCGACGTACCCGGTGCCGTCGTCGGTGATCGTCAGCAGCACCTCTTCGCCCACCGCCAGGTGCACGGTGACGTCGGTCGCGCCGGCGTGCCGCGCGACGTTGGACAGTGCCTCGCGGACGACAGCGACCAGGTGCGGGCGGACGTCGTCCGGGACCAGGGAGTCGACCGGACCGTCGGTGACCAGGTCCGCGGCGAAGCCCAGCGCCGGCGTCGCGGCGGCCACCACCTCGGCCAGCTGCGCCCGGAGGTCGGTCGAGAGCGCCGGGACCGACAGCTCGAAGATGGTGCGCCGGATGTCCTTGATGGTGGCGTCGATGTCGTCGACCGCGCCGGTGATGCGTGCGGCCACCTCCGGCCGGGCCGTCATCCGGGCGGCGTTGTCGAGGGTCAGCCCCACGGCGAACAACCGCTGGATCACGAGGTCGTGCAGGTCGCGGCCGATCCGGTCGCGGTCCTCGAACACCGCGAGCCGGTTGCGGTCCTCCTGGGCCCGGACGACCTGCAGGGCCAGCGCCGCCTGCTCGGCGAAGGCCGCCAGCTGGCCGACGTCGTTCTCTCGCCGGGCGCGCCGGTCGGCCCAGGCCGTGAGGAGGACGCCCTCGGCCGGACCGCCGGCGCCCAGCGGCAGCAGGAGGACGGCGTCGAGCTCCGGGCCGCGCTCGGTGGTCGCGAACCCCAGGTCGTTGAGGCCGGATCGCACGTCGTCGCCGATCAGCAGGAGCGTCCGCCCCTCGTCCAGGACACCGGCGGCGGCGGACCCGGGCACGACCGCGAGCGGCCCGGCCGGTCGCCGGAAGGGGGAGCCGGAGACCACCTCGACCGCGAGGTGCCCGTCCTCGTTGCGGAGCAGCACCGACGCGACGTCGGCGCCGGCCGCTTTCCGGGCCCGGTCGGCCACCAGCTCGAGGGCCTTGTCGCGCGCGACCTGGCCGAGCAGCGCAGCCGTGATCTCCGCGGTGGCCTCCAGCCAGCGCTGTCGCCGGGCGGACTCCTCGTAGAGCCGGGCGTTCTCGATGACGACACCGGCGGCCGCCGCGAGCGCCACCACGATCTCCCGGTCCTCCACCGTGAAGCCGTCGCCGGACTGCTTCTCCGTCAGGTAGAGGTTGCCGAAGACCGTGTCCCGGATGCGGATGGGGACACCCAGGAAGGTGTCCATCGGCGGGTGGTTCGGGGGGAAGCCGTAGGACTGCGGGTGGTCACCTAGCCGCTGCAGCCGGAGCGGCTCGGGCGAGTCGATGATCACCCCGAGGATGCCGTGCCCGCTGGGCAGGTCGCCGATCGCGGCGCGCTGCTCCTCGGTCAGGCCGTGGGTGATGAACTGCGTCAGGCGCCGCTCCGGGCCGGTGCCCAGGACCCCGAGGGCGCCGTAGCGCGCGTCGGCCAGCTGGCAGGAGACGCGCACGATCCGCGCGAGCACCGAACCGAGGTCGAGGTCAGCGGCGATGCCGACGACCGCGTCGAGCAGCAGCCGCAACCGCTCCTGGGTGTCGAGGACGGCGCCGACCCGGGCGAGCACCTCACCGAGCAGGTCGTCCAGCCGCGCCCGCGCCAGCGGCGGCAGCGCAGCCGACGGTGGTGGTGGGGGGTCGTTCATGGCGGCAGCCTCATCGGACTCGGTGATCACTGGCGTCGACCGTATCGCTGCCGGGACTCGACTTCGATCCTCGTCTCGGCCGGGCCTGCCGGCTGCCTGATCCGGATGCGCCCATGGGCCCGCCGCCGGAGGACCTCGTCCCCTGCCGACGCGCACGGTGGGCTCCTACCGTCGGGACAAGGAATCGAGGTGGTGGCCATGACCAGCGCAAGCGAACCCACCGACCGCCGGGGCCTGCGGGTGCTCCCGTACGCCGAGTGCCTGCTCCTGCTGCGCCACGCGCGCACCGGGCGCGTCGGCTTCGTCCACGACGGGGAGCCCGAGATCCTGCCGGTGACGTTCGGGCTCGACGCCGGCGCGCCGGTGTTCCGCAGCACCTGGGGTTCCAAGCTCGAGGCCGCGGCGGCGAACCGCGTCGTGGCGCTGGAAGCCGATGCGGTGGACCGGGCCACTCGTCGCGCCTGGAGCGTGGTCGTCAAAGGTCCTGCCACCGTCGTGTACGACGACGACGACATCGCGCGGTTCGAACTGCTCGGCGTCGAGCGCTGGGTCCGCGACGACGCCGAGCAGTTCTGGGTGCGGGTGTCGCCCGAGACCATCACCGGTCGCGAGCTGGACCTGCCGTGAGGTGGGCTCAGACGAACAGGATCTGGGCGCCGGCGGTCATCTCGATGAAGTCGGCGGCGCTGATGATCGCCTCGACGCCGTCGTAGAGGTCCGGCATGCCCAGGTGCTGCATGTCCGCGGACATCCGGCAGGCCCACAGGTGGCCGCCCGAGTCCACGATCTGCTGGAGGAACTCCGGCACCTCGGGCACGCCGATCTCCGCGATCGACTTCTTGAGCCTCGAGGTCGCCAGCGTGGTCATCCATGGCAGACCGCCGAGTCCCTGCGGCAGATGGGTTGCGGTGTTGCCGAGCATCGTGAACTTGAGGTCGCCCATCGTCTTCGGGTTGATGAGCTCGAAGCCCCAGAAGGTGAAGAACAGATGGGTCTCGATGCCCTCGCCGAGAGCGGCGTTGGCGAGCACGAGGCCCGGGTAGGCCATGTCGAGGCTGCCCTTGGAGCAGATGATCGCGAGCTTGCGGTCGGTCTTCTCCTCGCCGAACGAGGGGACGATCGGCGCGGTTTCGGTGGTGGTGGTGCTCATGACGGGTCCTTCCTCGGTGGCGGTCACACGCAACCGCGCGGCTTGGGCAGCCCGGCGACGTACGCCATCTTCTTGGCGGGCTTGACGGGGAACAGGGCGAACAGCTCGCGGGTGGGGACGCCGGTCCCGACGGTGACCCGGCGCAGGGTCGCGGTCTCGCCGTGCTCGCTGAAGTCGGCACGCAGGAACTGCAGTACGGACAGGTGCTGTGGCGTGAGCTCCAGGCCGATCTGGGCGGCGAGCGCGTGGGCCAGCTCCTCGTCCCACTCGTCGTACGACGTGAGGAAGCCCTCCGCGTCGACGTGGACGTCGTGGCCGGCAATGGTGGTGACGGTCATCTCATGCCTCCGCTTTCTCGGGCTGCTTGCCGGCCATGGACATGTGCGACGGCAGCGGCAGCGGTCGTCCGGGGAGCAGGACGTTCCAGTAGGCCCAGCGGAACGCGAGCTTTCCCCAGTGGTTCACGCGGGTCTCCTCGAGCAGATGGAACGGCCCGAGGCGGGGGACCGGGTACGTGCCCGGTAACGGCTGGGTGTCGTAGTTGAAGTCGAGCAGCAGCGCCTTCCCGGCACCCGACTCGACGAAGCAGTTCGCGTGCCCGTCGAAGGCGTGCGTCATCGCGTGGCCGGCCACGTGCTCGAGGAAGTTCTCGACGAACACGTCGATGGCGAAGTGCGCGACCGACCCGGCCTTGGAGGTCGGGATGTCGCACGCGTCGCCGATGGCGAACACGTCGTCGTGCCCCTTGGCGAGGAAGGTCCCCGGGTCGACGGGTACCAGGTTGAGCTCGTCGCCGAGCCGCGACCGCGCGACGAAGTCCGCGCCGAGGTTCGGCGGGACGGTGACGAGCAGGTCGAAGGGGAGCTCGCGCCCGTCGTAGGACACCAGCGACCGCGCCTCCGGGTCGACCCGGTCGACGACGAAGTCGGTCTCCAGGTCGATGCCACGCGCGGCGAGCATCCCGCCCAGCCGCTCGGAGGCGACCGGTTTGGTGAAGGCGCCGGACAACGGCGTGACGTAGGTGAGCTGCAGGTCGTCTCGGTGACCGAGCCGGCGGAACCGGTCGTCCAGCAGGAAGGTCAGCTCGAGCGGCGCCACGGGGCACTTGATCGGCATCTCGGCGACGTGCACGAGCACCCGGCCGCCCTGGAACTGCTCGAGCGCAGCGCGCAGGGCCACGGCGCCGTCGAGCGTGTAGAACTCGTGGGCGCTGGACCGCCAGACCCGGTCGTCCAGCAGCCCCGGCACCTGGTCCGGCCGCGGCGTCACACCGGTGGCGACGACGAGGTAGTCGTACGGCAGCTGCGCGCCGTCGGCGAGCACGACCTGATGGTCCGCGGGGGCGACGCGTTCCACTTCGCCGCGCACGAGTCGGACGCGCGCGTCCAGGCAGTCCGCGACGGGTCGCTGGAGCTGCCCGGGCCGGTACCCGCCGAAGGGGAGGAGCAGGTAGCCCGGCTGGTAGTGGTGGGCGTCGTCCGGCTCCACGACCGTGATCTCCCAGGCGTCGTCGAGTCGTCGCGACATCCGGTTGGCGAGCATGGTGCCGGCGGTGCCGGCACCGAGCACCACGAGGCGACGTGCTCCTGGTCGGCCGGAGCTGAGCTCGGCGTCAGAACCGCGGGACATCAGGCACCTCCGTGACGAGCGTCGACGGGTCCGCGTAGGCGGTGACGAGCTCCGGTCGCGGCGGTGGCACTGCCACGACCGGGCAGTCGGCGTGCGACAGGACGAAGTGGCTGATCGAGCCGTGCAGGACGCGACCCAGGCCGCGGTGCTCGTGGGTGCCAACGACCAGGACGCAGTCGTCCTCCTGGGCAGCGGCGGCGACCAGCGTCGGACCCGCCGCCCCTTCGACGACCTCGAGGCTCCAGGGCGCCGACGGGTCCGGCAGGACGGCGGCCAGCCACGACTCGGCCGCGGCGCGCGCGGCGAGCTCCTGCTCGTGCCGGAGCTCCGCCACCGGCGTGTAGATCGTGGCGGTGTCGTCGCGCCACGCGTGCAGGACCCGTGTCCGGCGATGCGTCACCCGGGCGAAGTCCCGGGCCCAGCTCAGCGCCTCGGCCGAGGCCCGGGAGCCGTCCAGGCCCACCACAACGGTTCCGCTCATGGGGTTCTCCTCTTCCTCCCCTCCACCGTGGCGGCCGCGGAGCCGGAGCGGTACGGCCCAAGGACCCGGCCGGGCGTCCCTGTCGCCCCGCCGGGCGGGACGAAGGTCCCGGCTGCGCCGCAGGCGGCGCGGGACGGTGGGAACGACCGCTCGAACGGTGGACGGCAGATGGGTCGACGGCACTCGGCCGGGCGAGGGAGTGGGCCCGGGTGCTCAGGCGCGGACTGGGCGCACGGGGCAGGCTTGAACCATGCAGAGGACGGCAGCCCGCGGCCCCGGCGCCGTCATCCTCGGCATCGTGACCGGCTTGGCCTCCGTCCCGTTCCTCCTGTCGCTCCTCGACCGCCCCGCCGTTCTGGCCTGCCTCGGGCTCGCGGTCCTGGTTGCCGCCGTGGCGCTGCCGGGTTGGGCGCGCACGGGACTGCTGGCCGGGGTGGCGTCCGCCGTCCTCGGCACCATGGCGGCACTGGTGCTCGCGGCCGCAGCCTTGTGGCTCCTGGTGGAGGGGGTGGCCGCGATCCTCGGCTGAGCCGCACCCTGGTGGCCGGCCGTCCGACCGGCGACGATGGACCCCATGAGCGACTCCGGTCTCCACCACCAGATCTCCGACCTCGTCCGGCGCGAGCACGAGCTGCGCGAGCAGCTCGCCGCCGGTGGCGCCGACGAGGACCGCGCGACCCTCCGCCAGGTCGAGGAGTCCCTCGACCAGTGCTGGGACCTGCTGCGCCAGCGCGACGCCAAGCGCGACGCGGGCGACGATCCGGCAGCCGCCCGGGTCCGGCCGGTCTCCGAGGTCGAGGGCTACCTGCAGTAGCCGCTGCCCGGTCGAGCCCGCACGACCCCGCCGTGCCCCGGCGTCCGGGTCCGACCAGGAACAGACCTGCCTCGTTCCTCGTTGCCCCGGCATGACCGTCGCGCGCGCCACCCGTACCCGCAGCACCGCCCACCTCGACGAGGCGCGTACCCGGCTGACCGCTGAGCGCGTAGCTGCCTCGGCCCGCGTCGCTGCCCTGCAGCGCGTGGTGAACGACATCGTCGAGTCGGCCAAGGGCGGTGCGACCGACGACGAGCACGACGCCGAGGGCGCCACCATCGCCTTCGAGCGGGCCCAGGCGATGTCGCTCGTCGAGGAGACCCGGCTGCAGATCGACACGCTCGACGAGGCGCTGTCCCGGATCGACGCCGGCAGCTACGGGACGTGCGAGTCGTGCGGCGACGCGATCGCCCCCGAGCGACTCACCGCCCGGCCCGCCGCCACCCTCTGCATCACCTGCGCCTCCCGGCGCCGCTGACCTCTCGCCCGGGCCGGGCTCGGGCCGGGGGTAGCCGCCGCCGTGCGGCCGATCGGGTGACCCTGCCCGGTTCGGTGCGCGGGTGTCCCGCCTCGCCTGCTAGGCGAACGTGACACCGCGTGGTGAAGTGGTCGCATGAGCGCGGCCTGGCAGGCGGCCGAGGCCCTGCTGTCGGCCGCCGCGGCAACCGCGGTGGCCACCGGGGTCGCGTTGCGACGTCCTCCCCACCGCACCGCGTGGCTTCTCGTCGGAGCCTGCCTGGCCGCGTTCGCGGCCGGCGACCTGCTGGCTCTGTCGACCGGTCGCACCGGCACGATCGGGCCGGTCGACGCCGTCTACCTGGCCGGCTATCCGGCCCTGGCGGCCGGCCTGCACGTCATGCACCGTGAGGGCGATCGCACCCGCGACCGCGCCGGGCTCGTCGACGCCGCGATCCTCGCGATGACCGCCGGTCTCGCGGGCTGGGTCTTCCTCGTCGGCCCGGTGATCGGCTCGGCGACCGGTCCCGAGCGCGCCGCGCTGCTCGCCTACCTCGTCCTCGACGTCGCCGTCCTCGGGGTGGCCACCCGCCTGGTCGTCGGCGGTCCGACCCGCGTGGTCCCGACGTTGCTCGCCCTCGGGGTGGCCGCACTGCTGGTCACCGACGTCGTGCACCTGCGCACCGGCGTCGCGGGACGCTCCGACCTCGGCGATCCGGTGCACGCCGGCTGGGTGCTGGCCGTGCTGCTGCTCGCCGCCGCGGCGATCCATCCCGACGTACGGCAGGGCGTCGCCGCCGCCCCGAACCGGCGCGAGGCGCTCTCCCGGGTCCGGCTGGCGCTGCTCGCGGCGGTCGTCCTCATCCCACCGGCTCTGATGAGCCTGCAGGCGGCGCGCGCCGAGTACGAGGACATCGCGGTGCTCGCAGCCGGCCTCGGCGTGCTCGTCGCACTCGTGGTCGCGCGGGTCGGCCTGCTCATGGGTGACGTCGCCGCCACGGCGGTCCGCGAGCGCACCCTGCGCACCGCCGCGGCGGAGTTCGTCGCGGCGGGCGACCGGCCGCGGATCCACGCGGCCGTGCTGCGCGCTCTCGACCTCCTCGTCGGCGCGGACGTCGTGGCCTGCCGCATCGTCGACGTCACCGCCCTCGACGAGGTCGAGGTGGTTGCCGGCGGTGGCCGGCACGACGCCCGCGTCCGTGGCCGCTCGCTCGCCCCCACCCTGCTGCCGTACGCGGGCGCCGGCACGGCGTTCCGCTCGGTGACCCTGGACGAGCTCGACCTCGACGTCGTCTCGGGCCTCGGCCTGCGCGACGTGCAGGGCCAGCTGCGGGTCTTCCCGGTCCGGGTGCACGGCGAGCTGCTGGCGGTGGTCGTGGCCATCGTGGCCAAGCCGCTGGAGCCCGGCACCGTCGACGCCGTCGAGACGCTCGTCGCCCAGCTCGCGCTCGCGCTCGAGTCGGTCACCCTCGCCGACGACCTGCACGTGCGGCAGAGCGAGGCGCGGTTCCGGGCCCTGGTGCAGAACTCCTCCGACGCCATCCTGCTGCTGGACCGCGAGGCGTCCGTGACCTACCAGAGTCCCTCGGCCGATCGGATGTTCGGCTACGCCGACGACGAGCTGGTCGGCCACAGCGTCGAGGACCTCTGCCACCCCGACGACCTGCTGCCCGTGCAGTCCGGGCTGACCGAGGTCCTCTCCAGCCCCGGCCTCACCCGGCGGCTCGAGCTGCGGCTGCGTCGTCGCGGCGGAGGCTGGCTGGACGCCGAGGCGGCGGTCACCAACCTGCAGGACGACCCGAACGTCCGCGCCACCGTCGTCACCATCCGCGACATCAGCGAGCGCAAGCAGTTCGAGATGCAGCTGACCCACCAGGCGTTCCACGACGAGCTCACCGGCCTGGCCAACCGCGCGCTCTTCATGGACCGGGTCGCCCACGGGCTGGCCCGACGTGAGCGAGACGGCACCGGGCTCGCCGTCCTGCTGCTCGACCTCGACGACTTCAAGACGGTGAACGACGGTCTCGGCCACGCCGCCGGCGACTCGATGCTGCGCGCGGTCGCCGAGCGGCTGGCCACGCTCGTCCGCCCCGGCGACACGACGGCGCGGCTCGGGGGCGACGAGTTCGCGATGGTGCTCGTCGACCTGCCGAGCGAGCGGTCCGCGGTGCACGCCGTCGAGCGCATCATGTCCGTGCTCGGGCAGCCGCTGCTCCTCGAGGGCAAGGAGATCTTCGCGCACTGCAGCATCGGGATCGCGTTCGCCGGCGACGACTTCTCCGGGGGCGGCGGGGCGGTCACTCCGGAGCAGCTGCTGCGCAACGCCGATGCCGCGATGTACGTCGTGAAGACCGACGGCAAGGGCCGGTACGCCATCTTCCAGCCGCACATGCACGCCGCTGCCCTGCACCGTCTCGACCTCCGGGCCGACCTGCAGCGGGCGCTCGACAACGGCGAGTTCATCCTCCACTACCAGCCGATCGTCTCGATGACGACCGGCGGCGTGGTCGGTGTCGAGGCCCTGGTGCGCTGGATGCACCCGCAGCGCGGCATGGTCGCGCCGGACGCGTTCATCCCGCTCGCCGAGGAGACCGGTCTCGTCGTGCCGCTCGGGCTCTGGGTCCTCGAGCACGCCTGCCGGCAGGTCGCGTCGTGGTCGGTCGACAACCCCGGCCTGTCGGTGAGCGTCAACGTGTCGCAGCGCCAGCTGCGCCGGCCGGAGTTCGGGGCCGAGGTCGGTTCGGTGCTCGCCCGCACCGGGATCGAGCCGTCACGGATCGCGCTGGAGATCACGGAGAGCGCGATCATGGCCGAGGTCGAGCCCACGATCGAGCGGCTCCAGGTGCTCAAGGGACTCGGCGTCCGGGTGGCTGTCGACGACTTCGGGACCGGCTACTCGTCGTTCTCCTGGCTCCGCCAGCTGCCGGTCGACGTCCTGAAGATCGACAAGGAGTTCGTCGACGAGCTGGGCCGCCGCGAGCAGGGCGGCTTCCTGGTGGCGGCCATCATCGACCTCGCGCACAACCTGGGGCTGCGCACCGTCGCGGAGGGGATCGAGCGGCCGACCCAGCTGGCCCGCCTCAAGGACATGCACTGCGACCTCGGCCAGGGCTTCCACGTGGGCAGGCCGATGCCGGCCGCCGACGTCGTCGACCTCCTGGCCCTCGAGCGGGCGCGCGGCCACAGCGCCGGCACACAGCCCGGCCAGCGCACCACGGCCGACTCCGGCTGGGCCAGCTGACCCCACACCCGCCCAGCCGGCCGACGGTCACGTTTCGGGACGAGACGGGCGGGGGGCCGTTGCCCGCGGCAACCACTTACTAGGATCGCAGGCATGGTCGTGCACGAGGACGCGCGGCGTCGGCTGGTCGCGCAGTACGACACGATCCCGGCGGGTGCCCCGGTCCGCCTGGCGAAGCGCACCTCCAACCTCTTCCGGCCGCGGGACAGGACTTCCGCGCCCGGACTCGACGTCGCCGCCTTCGACTCGGTGCTGGCTGTCGACCCGGTCACCCGCACCTGCGACGTGCAGGCGATGACGACCTACGAGGACCTGGTCGACGCGACCCTCGTGCACGGGCTGATGCCGACGGTGGTGCCGCAGCTCAAGACGATCACCATCGGCGGCGCGGTGACCGGGCTGGGCATCGAGTCCTCGTCGTTCCGCGCCGGGCTGCCGCACGAGTCCGTGCGCGGGATCGAGGTGCTCACCGGCGACGGCCAGGTGGTCACTGCCGCCCCGGAGGGGGAGCACGCCGACCTCTTCCGCGCCTTCCCCAACTCCTACGGCACCCTCGGCTACGCCCTGCGCCTGACCATCGACCTCGAGCCGGTCCGGCCGTACGTCCGGCTGCGGCACGTCCGCTTCCACGACCTCGGTGACGTCACCGACGCCGTGGCGAGCATCATGGCGGACCGCACGTACGACGGCGAGCCGGTCGACTTCCTCGACGGCACCGTCTTCACCGCCGACGAGGTCTACCTCACGCTCGGCTCGTGGGCCGACGCGGCGCCGTACACCAGTGACTACACGGGCAGCCAGGTCTACTACCGGTCGATCCAGCAGCGCTCGGTCGACTACCTCACCGTGCGCGACTACCTCTGGCGGTGGGACACCGACTGGTTCTGGTGCTCGCGCGCCTTCGGGGCGCAGAACCCGCGGATCCGCCGGGTGTGGCCCAAGCGCTGGCTGCGCAGCGACGTCTACTGGAAGCTCATCCGGCTCGAGAACCGCTACCACGTGGCCGCCCGGCTCGACGCCCGCAGGGGCCGCCCCCCGCGCGAGCGGGTGGTGCAGGACGTCGAGGTCCCGCTCGACCGCACGGCGGAGTTCCTGCGGTGGTTCCTGGCCGAGGTCCCGATCGAGCCGATCTGGCTGTGCCCGCTGCAGCTGCGCGACACCGGTCCGTCGGCGCTGTACGCCGACACCGGGGCGTCACCCTGGCCGCTCTACCCGCTGCGCCGCGGCGTCCCCTACGTCAACGTGGGCTTCTGGTCGACGGTCGCGATCGACCGCGGCCGGGCCGACGGCGACGTGAACAGGGCGATCGAGCGCAAGGTCACCGAGCTCGGGGGGCACAAGGGCCTCTACTCCGACGCGTACTACGGCGAGGATGAGTTCTGGGCCCTGTACGGCGGTGAGGACTACCACGCGGCGAAGAAACGGTTCGACCCGCAGGCGAGACTGCTCGACCTCTATGCGAAGGCGGTGCAACGACGATGAGCGCGTTCAAGCTCGACGGCTCCCGGACCCGGGCCGGCACGGTGACGCTGGGCGACATCTTCGAGGGGCTCTTCGGTGCCGACGCACCGGTGCGGTTCTCGGCGTACGACGGCAGCACCGCCGGCAGCAAGGACGCCCGGCTCGGCCTCCGCATAGTCAACCCGCGCGGCGTCTCGTACCTCGCGACCGCCCCCGGCTCGCTCGGCATGGCGCGCGCGTACATCAAGGGTGACCTCGAGATCGAGGGTGCGCACCCCGGCAACCCGTACGAGATGCTCAAACTGATCGATGACGACCTGCGCATCAACCGGCCGCCCATGACGCAGGCGGTGGAGTGGGCCCGGCAGCTCGGTGCCCGCACGTTCGTGCCGCCGCCGCTGCCCGAGCAGGAGGTCGTGCCCACCTGGCGCCGCGGCATCCGGCACTCGCGCGACCGCGACGCCAGCTCGATCAGCTACCACTACGACGTGTCGAACACGTTCTACGAGCACGTGCTCGGCTCGTCGATGACCTACACCTGCGCGTGCTACCCGACCGAGGAGGCGACGCTGGAGGAGGCGCAGGCGCACAAGTACGACCTGGTGGCCAGGAAGCTCGGGCTGCAGCCCGGCATGCGGCTGCTCGACGTCGGCTGCGGCTGGGGCGGCATGGTGCGGCACGCCGCCAAGAACTACGGCGTGCGGGTCATCGGCGTGACCTTGTCGCAGGCGCAGGCGACCTGGGCGCAGCAGCGCATCGAGACGGAGGGACTCGGCGACACCGCGGAGGTACGCCACCAGGACTACCGCGACGTGCCCGAGCGTGACTTCGACGCGGTCAGCTCGATCGGACTGATCGAGCACATCGGCGTGAAGAACTACCCGGCGTACTTCGGCTTCCTCCGCTCCCGGCTGCGTCCGGGCGGTCGGCTGCTCAACCACGGCATCACCCGGTCGGACAACAAGCACCCGGGGCTGCCGCGGCGCGGTTTCATCGGCCGCTACGTCTTCCCGGACGGCGAGCTCACCGGCTCGGGCGACATCGTGCGCGCGGTGGAGGACTCCGGCCTCGAGGTGCAGCACCAGGAGAACCTCCGGGTGCACTACGCCAAGACGCTGCACGCCTGGTGCGACAACCTGGTGTCCAACTGGGATGCCTGCGTCGCCGATGCCAGCCTGCCGATCGCCAAGGTGTGGGGTCTCTACATGGCCGGCTCGGCGCTCGCGTTCGAGCGCAACAACATCCAGCTGCACCAGGTGCTCGCCACCCGCACCGCAGACCACGGCGTGTCCGGGTACCCGCTGCGCCACGACTTCGGCGTCTGACCCGCTTGCCCGAGCTGACGGTCGCCAGCTGGGGCCTGCTCGTCGTCGCGGCGGTGGCAGTCGGGTTCGCCAAGACCGGCATCAGCGGCGTGGGCTCGGTGGCGTCGGCGCTGTTCGCGGTCGTGCTGCCGGCCCGGGAGTCCACCGGCGCGCTGCTGCCGCTGCTCATCGCGGGTGACCTCGTCGCGATCGCCCTCTACACCCGGCACACCCAGTGGTCCCTGATCCGGCGGCTGTTCCCGTGGGTCGCGGCGGGCATCGTCGCCGGGGCGGTCTTCGTCGCCCACGTGGGCAACGGCGCGATGCGCACGGCGATCGGCCTGCTGCTGCTCGGGATGGTTGCTGTGCAGCTGGTGACCCAGAGCGGCCGGCTGCGCACCGCGCTCGGCCACCCGGGTGAAGGGCCGGTGCGAGCCAGCCACCGCGTCGCCGCCGCGGTCGTGGGGGTGGTGGCCGGCTTCGTCACGATGGTGGCCAACGCTTCCGGGCCGGTGATGACCGTCTACCTGCTGCTGTCCGGCTTCTCGATGCTGGCGTTCCTCGGCACCGGCGCGTGGTTCTTCCTCCTCGTCAACGTCTTCAAGCTGCCCTTCAGCATCGGGCTCGGGCTGGTCTCCATGGATGCCCTTCTTGCTGACGTGCTGCTGCTGCCCGCGATGGCGGTCGGTGCGCTCCTCGGTGCGCTGCTGATCCGCCGGATCGAGCAGCGCACCTTCGAGCGGGTCGCGCTGGCACTCGTCGTCGTCAGCGCCGTCCCCCTGCTGCTCTGACCACCAAGCTGGTCCAGCCGGCCCACGCGGTCCGGTGGCCCCTGCTGCGGCGGCGCCCGTACTGGCGGGTCACACCTCGAAGCGGTAGCCGACCCCGGGCTCGGTGAGAAGGTGGCGCGGCCGGGACGGCTCCGGCTCCAGCTTGCGGCGCAGCTGCGCCACGTACACCCGTAGGTAGTTCGTCTCGCTGGAGTACGCCGGACCCCAGACCTCCTGGAGCAGCTGCTGCCGCCCGACCAGCCGGCCGCGGTGCCGCACCAGGACCTCGAGGAGGGACCACTCGGTGGGGGTGAGCCGGACCTCCCCGTCCGCCGTGGTGACCCGTCGGGCCGCCAGGTCCACGGTGAAGCACGGCGTGGTCACGATCGGCTCGTCCGGCGCGCCGTCGCTGCGGCGGACGGCGGCGCGCACCCGGGCCAGCAGCTCGTCCATCCCGAACGGCTTCGTGATGTAGTCGTCGGCGCCCGCGTCGAGGGCGGCGACCTTCTCGGCCTGGTCCTCACGGGCCGACAGCACGAGCACCGGTGCCCGTGTCCAGCCGCGCAGCGCGACGAGCACGTCGACGCCGTCCAGGTCGGGCAGGCCGAGGTCGAGGACGACGACGTCCGGCGGATGCCGGGCGGCGGCGGCGAGCGCCGCTGCCCCGGTTCTCGCAGTGTCCACCTCGTAGCCGCGCGCCGCGAAGGTGATGGCGAGGGCCCGGGCAAGGGGCGCGTCGTCGTCGACGACCAGGACTCGCGTCACGGCGACGACCTCGGCAGGTCGACGGTCATCGTCAGGCCACCGCCGTCGGTGGTGGAAGCCCGGACAGACCCGGACATCGCCGTGACGAACCCGTCCACGATCGCCAGCCCGAGGCCGATGCCGGACCCACCTCGGTCATCGAGGCGCTGGAACGGCTCGAACATCCGCCCCCGCGCGGCGGGGTCGACACCGGGACCGTGGTCGACGACCCGCAGCAGCAGCCGGTCGTCGGTTGCGCGGGCCTCGACGACCACGGTTCCCCCGTCGGGCTCGTGTCGTCGCGCGTTGTCGACGAGATTCGTGACGACTCGCTCGAGCAGGACCGGGTCGGCCAGAGCGGCCGGCAGGTCGTCGCCCACCCGGTTGTCGACCGGGCTTCCGGGGGCGGCGACGATGCTGCGGCTCACGACCTCGTCCAGAGCCACTTCGGTCGGCGTGACCACCAGTGCCCCGGCCCGCAGCCGGCTGAGGTCGAGCAGGTTCGCGACCATGTCGGTCAGCCGGTCCGCGCCGGTCTCGATGGTTGCCAGCAGCTCGTCGCGGGGCGCCGCCGGCAGCTCCACGTCCGTCTGCCGCAGGGCGGTCACCGCCGCCTTGATCCCGGCCAGGGGCGTGCGGAGGTCGTGCCCGACGGCGGCGAGCAGAGCCGACCTGAGCCGGTCGACCTCCGTGAGCTGCCGGCCGCGGGCAGCGTCCTCCGAGAGCGACCGGGTCTCCAGCGCCCGGGCGGCGGCGGCCGCGAGCTCGTCCAGGACCCGCCGGTCCTCGGCAAAGGGGGTCGGGCCGTCAGCCAGCAGCCGCAGCCCGGGTGCGGCGTCCACCTGCACGACCGCCGCACCGACGATCGGTGGGCCGAATGTTGCCAGCGGTGACGTCCCTGGGCGGCCGACGAGTGCGACCGACGTCATGCCGAAGGCGTCGGCCACCTCGGCGAGCACGGCGTCGACGCCCGTCGCCACCGGCCGGGTCGCCATCCGGGCTAGCACGTCGGCCTCGGCCCGGCTGCGCTCCGCGGCCGCCCGCTGTCGGCCGGCGAGCTCGACCAGGCCGCTGACGACGAGCGACACGGCGAGAAAGACCGCGAGTGCCACCAGACTGTCTCGATCGTCGACACGAAACGTGTGCAACGGCCGGGTGAGGAAGAAGTTCGCGAGCAGGAACGAGGCCAGCGCGGCACCGACTCCCACCGCCGTGCCGCCGACGACCGCCACGACGACGACCGCGACCTGGAACAGCAGCAGCGAGCTGGCGAGCGACAGCGCGTCCATGCTGGACAGCACCGCGGTCAACGCGGGCAGGCCGAGCACTGCGATCGCGCCGCCGGCACCGCGACGGCGGGGCGTCATGCCTGCGGAGCGTCGCGGCAGCGCGCGGACGGCGCTGCCCAGCTCGGTCATGACTCCACGGTGGCACGGTCTGGCGCCTCCTGCTGCTCGGACCGGTCGGCCCCGAGGACCCACGGCACGCTGGTGACCATCACGCCGGGGCGGAAGAGCAGCCTGGCCTTGAGCCGCAAGGCGCTCTGGTTGTGCAGCAGGTGCTCCCACCAGTGCCGGACGACGTACTCCGGGATGAGCACGGAGACCACGTCACGCGGGCCGGCCCGCCGGACCGACGCGACGTGGTCCAGCAGCGGTCCGGTGACGTCGCGGTACGGCGAGTCGAGGACCGTCAGAGGCACCGGGATGCCGCGGGCCAGCCACTCCGCCTCCAGCTCGGCGGTCTCCGCGGGGTTGGTCGCGACCGTGACGGCGGTGAGCGTGCTGGGCCGGGTGGCCCGGGCGAAGGCGAGCGTCTGCAGGGTCGGCGTGTGCAGCCGCGACACCGGCACGATCGCGTGCACCCGCGCCGGCAGCGAGACGCCCCCAGGCCCTGGGCGCAGCTCCTCGGCGACGTGGGCGTAGTGAGTCCGCACGCCCTTCATGAGCAGGTACAGCGCGGGCATCGCCAGGACGACGATCCAGGCGCCGTGGGTGAACTTCGTGACCAGGACGACGACCAGGACGACGCCGGTGCAGCAGGCACCGAGCAGGTTGATGGCTCGCTTGCGGTGCAGGGCGGTCGTCGCGACCGGCTGGTCCGCCAGCAGCCTCGTCCAGTGCACGACCATGCCCGTCTGGCTGAGGGTGAACGAGACGAAGACCCCGATGATGTACAGCTGGATCAGCCGGGTCGTGCTCGCGTCGAACGCCAGGACAAGGGCGCCGGCGAGGACCGCGAGCACCACGATGCCGTTGGAGTAGACCAGCCGGTCGCCGCGCCGGTAGAGCTGCCGCGGGAGGTAGCCGTCGGCGGCCAGGATCGAGGACAGGATCGGGAAGCCGTTGTAGGCGGTGTTGGCCGCGAGCACGAGGATCGCCGCGGTGAACGCCTGCACGGCGAAGAACAGCAGTGTGCCGTTGCCGAACACCGCGGCGGCGACCTGGGCGATGACGGTTCGCTGCTCGTAGCCTCCGGGTGCGCCGACCAGCCGGTGAACGTCGGCGACGACGTGCACGTCGGAGACCAGTGCCAGAGCGGTGATGCCCGCGAACATCACGACGGTCAGGCCGCCCATGATGGCCAGGGTGCTGGCAGCGTTGCGGGCTTTCGGCGGCCGGAAGCCGGGGACGCCGTTGCTCACCGCCTCGACGCCAGTGAGCGCGGTGCAGCCGGACGAGAACGCACGCAGGGCCAGCGCCAGGACCAGCACGCCGGAGACCTGGTGCTGGGGCACGACGTGGAAGGCGGCTGACTCGGCCTCCGGCGTGCTGCCGGTCAGGACCCGCCAGCCGCCGACGCCGATCATCAGCAGCACGGTGGAGATGAAGCCGTACGTGGGGACGGCGAAGAGTCGCCCCGACTCGCGCACCCCGCGCAGGTTCATGACGGTGAGCAGGGCTATGCAGCCCAGCGAGAGCACGACGGTGTGCGGGGCCAGCGAGGGGAACGCCGAGACCACGTTGGCCACCCCCGCAGCGACCGACACGGCGACCGTCAGCACGTAGTCCACGAGCAGCGCGCTCGCCGCCACGAGGGCCGGCCGCCGGCCGAGGTTGGCCCGGCTGACGGCGTACGCACCACCCCCGTCGGGGTACGCGTGGCAGGTCTGCCGGTACGACGCGATGACCACCACGAGGAGCAGGGCGACGCCGGACGCGATCCATGGCGCGAGATGCAGCAGCGCCAGACCGCCGATGCCGAGGACGAGCAGGATCTCCTCGGTGGCGTAGGCGTTCGACGACAACGGATCGCTGCAGAACACGGGCAGCGCGATCCGTTTCGGCAGCAGTTCGTCGTGCAGGTTCTCGTTCCGAAGGGGTCGGCCGAGCAGGACCCGTTTGGGTATGGCGGTCAGAGTGGTCACATCGGTGAGCCCACCGCGCTGCTGGGCCGCCTGCCAGGGACATTGACACTTTCCTGACGTCCTTGTACCGGATCCCTGCGCTGCCTTGACGGTCTGCGGCAGAGTGGGCGGGTGAGCGCCCGACCCGACGTCTACGACAAGGCCCTCGACCGCGCCGCCGCGCATGCCCGGGACTGGCTCTCCGCCGTCCCCGGCCGTGCGGTGCCGCCGCAGGGCGACGCGGACTCCGTCGCCGCCGCCCTCGGCGGACCGCTCCCGGACGGCCCGACCGACCCCGGTGACGTGGTCGACCTGCTGGCCCGGCACGTCGAGCCGGCGCTGATGGCGATGCCGTCCGGCCGGTTCTTCGGGTGGGTGATCGGCGGCACCCTGCCCGCCGCGCTCGGGGCGGACTGGCTCGTCAGTGCCTGGGACCAGAACACCGGCATGCGGTTCGCCACCCCCGGGACCACCGGCACCGAGGAGGCCGCGGCGTCGTGGCTGCTGGACCTGCTCGGCCTGCCCGCGGGGTCCGACGTCGGCTTCGTCACGGGCGGCACGATGGCCAACTGGACCGGGCTGGCCGCGGGCCGTCAGCACGTGCTCACGCAGGCCGGCTGGGACCTCGACGACGCGGGGCTGACGGGTGCCCCGAAGGTGCACGTCATGGTGGGGGAGGACCGGCACGCCACCGTCGACCTCGCGCTGCGCTACCTCGGGCTCGGCCGGCCGACCACGGTCGAGGCCGACGACCAGGGCCGCATCGTCCCGGCAGCGCTGGCCGCCGCCCTGGAGCAGGTCGACGGCCCGACGATGGTCGCGCTCCAGGCCGGCAACCTGCACTCCGGCTCGTTCGACCCGCTGGGGGAATGCATCGACCTCGCGCACGAGCACGGCGCGTGGGTGCACGTCGACGGCGCCTTCGGGCTCTGGGCGGCGGCGTCACCTTCGTTGCGGCACCTCGTCGACGGGCTCGAGCGCGCCGACTCGTGGGGCACCGACGCCCACAAGACGCTCAACACGCCCTACGACTGCGGCATCGCGGTGGTGCGCGACCCGGTGCCGCTGCGCAACGCGCTGACGATGCGGACCAGCTACCTCATCCACCCCTCCGACAAGGGGGACCCGCTCGACAAGACGCCCGAGCTGTCCCGGCGGGCCCGCGGCGTTCCGGTGTGGGCGGCCCTGCGGTCACTGGGCCGCTCGGGGGTCACCGACCTGGTCGACGGCCTGGTGGCGAACGCGCGCGCGATCGCCGCCGGCATCGCCGAGATCCCCGGCGCCGAGATCCTCAACGACGTCGTCTACACCCAGGTGTCGGTGTCGTTCGGGTCGGACGAGCGGACCGCCGAGGTGACCGAGCGGCTGCTCGGCTCCGGTGTGGCGTGGATGTCGGGCTCCCGCTGGCGGGACCGATCGGTGCTGCGGGTGTCGGTGTCCAACTGGTCCACCGACGCCGAGGACGTCGCGGCGTCGGTCGCCGCCGTCCGCGCCGCCGCTACCGCGACGACCACCGCCTGACCCGGCAGTCGGTGCGAGGGGTGTCGTCGGCGGTCAGCCGGCGTACGGACGGGACTTCATGCTGCCGGCGCGGATCCGCAGCGGGGCGGTGTCGACCGCCTCGAACGCCGACGCCGGGATGGTCTTGAGCTGGTCGAGCAGGCCGGTCGGCCAACGGTTGTCGGCCGTGCCCTGGACGTACCAGGGCGAGCCGTTGTCGGCGAGCACCAGGCCGTAGCGCTTCATCGCGCGCAGCACGGCGCGGGTGTCGGCGCGGTAGCCCGACAGGGGGAAGGACGACCTGAGCCGGAACCGCGCGCCCATCGGCGGGTACGCCGGGTCGCTGACGCGGCCCGCGTCGTGCCGCGCCGGCCACACGTGCCGCCGGTCGGTGACGTCGGTGGTGAACCGGATCGCGTGGTCGACGTGGCCACGCGCGACCTCGCGATAGCGCAGCAGGCCGGGCAGGATGGGCAGCCCGGCGGCATCGGCGGAGGTCCAGCCCTGCGGCCGCAGCCTGTTGCTGGTGAGCGACCACACCGCGCCGGAGCCCGCGGTCCAGCCGCCGACGCGCCGGTAGGTCGCGTACGTCTCGTAGAGCCGGCAGGTGCGCTTGTCGACGACGATCGCGTGCCGGTCGCCGTCGGCCGCGCGACTGCCCTCGATCTTGGTGTCGGAACCGAGCGGGTAGCGCACCCGGTCGCTCTCGTCGGCGTAGTCGAAGTCGACCGCGACCCTGGTGTGGCTGCCGCGGACCACGGTGACGGGGATGCCGTACGGCACCGGCTGCTCGCCGTAGGACGGGCCGAAGTCGGGGTGCAGGTCACGGTCGGTCGACATGTGCGACAGCCAGTCGGAGCTTCGGGCGTGGACGGGCAGCCCGCTGACGTCCGCGTGCCAGTAGCCGGAGGCCGGGAAGACGGGGCAGTCGGTGCCCGGGAGGCGGCTGGTACCTCCTGTGGCGACACCGGACGCAGCGGCGAGCACCGCTCCCACGAGGGTCGCGACGAGCGCGGAACGGCAGGCCTGGCGTCGGTCCATGGTCACATCCTCGGCATCTCCGCAGGTGGGCTGCACGTCCGCTCAGGTGACACGCCCAGGAGTACGACAGATCGGGCACGGACGCTAGCCTGACGTGCCATGGGGCAGCACCACGGAGACGCTCGCGAAGCAGCCCCCGGGGACCCGCGGCGGACGACGGAGCAGATGCTCGACGACGACGAGATCGGCCTGCTCGACGAGAGCCTGCGGCTGCTCGCCGACCGCGCGGACGACGTCGTCGCCTACTTCTACGCCGTGCTGTTCGCCGAGGCGCCGCAGCTGCGGCAGCTGTTCCCGGTGGCCATGGACGCCCATCGCGAGCGGCTGTTCCGTGCGCTCGTCGACGCGGTCCGCAGCCTCGCCGACCCCGACCGTTTCGTGCCGATGCTCGAGCAGCTCGGCCGTGACCACCGCAGGTACGGTGTCCGCGGCGAGCACTACGAGGTCGTCGGCCGGGCCCTGGTCACCGCGTTGCGCACGCACACCGACGACCTCTGGGTGCCCGAGCTCGAGGCGGCCTGGACCAAGGCCTACGCGGTGATGGCCGACCTCATGCGGGCCGGCGCCCGCGAGGCGGCGAGCCGAGAGCCGGCCTGGTGGCGCGGCGAGCTGGTCGCGCACGAGCGTCGCTCCGACGACCTCGCCGTGCTGCTGGTGCGCACCGACCGGGCCTACGACTATCAGCCGGGGCAGTACGCCAGCATCGAGACGCCGTACCGGCCACGGTCCTGGCGCACCTACTCGATGGCCACCGCGCCGTCGGCCGACGGCTTGCTCGAGTTCCACGTACGCGCGCTGTCGAACGGCTGGGTCAGCGGCCCGCTGGTGTGGCGCGCGCAGGTGGGCGACCACCTGCGCATCGGCGCCCCGAGGGGAGCGATGCGCATCGACCAGCAGTCCCGTCGCGACATCCTCATGGTCGCCGGCGGAACCGGGCTCGCGCCGGTCAAGGCGATGGTCGACGGCATGGCGCGATGGAACACCGCCCGGCACGTCACGCTGTTCTTCGGTGCCCGCCGGGCCGGCGACCTCTACGACATGGGTCCGCTGCACCGCCTGGCCGCGATGAACTCCTGGCTCACCGTCGTCCCGGTCGTCTCCGAGGAGGCCTCCTTCGACGGCGAGCAGGGACAGCTGCCCGACGCCGTCGCGCGCCGCGGCTCGTGGTCCGACCACGACGTCTTCGTGTCCGGCTCGCCGGCCATGACCCGGGCCACGGTCGCGCGGCTGGCGGCCATCGGCGTCCCGGCCGACCGGGTGCACTTCGACGCCGGCGACGGTGACCACCCGGCGACCGCTCAGGTGATCGACCTGCGCCGCAGCCGCGCCTCGCGCGCCCGCTGACCCCCCCCGTCGCCCCGGACGCCGGCCGGCTACCAGCGGACGCCGGAGCGGAGCAGCTCGTCGAGCTCGGAGGCGCGCATCGGCCGGCCCATGAGATAGCCCTGCGCGCGGTCGCAGCCCATCCGGCGCAGGGCGTCGAGCTGCTCCTGCGTCTCGACGCCCTCGCCGATGACGACCAGGTCGTGCGCGTGCGCGAGGTCGATGACCGCCTTCACCACGGCGTCGTCACGAGCCGTGGTCCCGAGCCGGCTGACGAACGACCGGTCGATCTTGAGGAACTGCAGGGGGAAGGTCTGCAGGTACGCCAGGGCGGAGTAGCCGGTGCCGAAGTCGTCGAGCCCGATCGCGATGCCGAGGTCCTGGATGCGCTGCAGGGACTCCCGAACCGTGGGGCTCACCGTCAGCAGGCTGCGCTCGGTCAGCTCGACGCGGATCATCGAGCCGGGCACGCCGTACCACGTGAGAGCGCGCTGCATCCGGCCGACGAAGGTCGGGTCCTCCAGCGACCGGGCGGACACGTTCGTGGTGAGGCGGCGCAGCAGGACCCCGGAGTCCAGCAGGCGGGCGCCCTCCGCGGCCACCCGCTCGAACATCCGCGCGTCGATCTCGACGATCAGGCCGGTCTCCTCGGCGACGTCGATGAACTCCGCGGGCAGCACCAGCGTGTCGCCGTCCTGGATCCGGACGAGTGCCTCGGCGGCGTGGATCGCGCCGTCCGCGAGGTCGATGATCGGCTGGAACACCGGCACGAGCAGGCTGTCGGCGAGGGCGCGCCGCAGCATCCGCTCGGCGGTCAGCCGCTGGTCGGCGCGGGCCCGCAGGGCATCGTCGAACAGCGCGTACTGGTCGCGGCCGGCATCCTTGGCGCGGTACAGCGCCAGGTCCGCCTCGCGGTAGAGGTCGCCGTGCGTACGGGTGGCGTCGGTCGCCACCGAGACGCCGATGCTCACGGTCGCGACCAGCGCCTCGGCGGAGGGGCCGAGGTCGAACGGCCGCCGCATCGCGCGCAGCACCCGCTCGGCCACCGCGTGCACGGCCTCGACCTTCTGCAGGCCCTCGACGAGGACGACGAACTCGTCGCCGCCGAGGCGCGCGACCGTCGTGTCGGCGCGGCTGACGGCCTCGATCCGCTCGGCCACCTGAACGAGCAGGGCGTCGCCGACCTGGTGGCCGAGGGAGTCGTTGACCGTCTTGAAGCGGTCGATGTCCAGCAGCAGCATCGCCAGCGCGCTGCCGGTCCGGTTCAGCCGGGCGAGCCCTTGGTCGAGCCGGTCGTTGAGCAAGGTGCGGTTGGCCAGCCCGGTGAGCGTGTCGGTGAGCGCCAGCCGCTCCAGCTCGGCCTGCTCGCGCAGCCGGTCGCTGATGTCCACGGCGTGGGTCACGAGGTAGAGCCGCTCGCCCCGCGCCCCGTGGACGACCGAGCTGGTGATCCAGGCGTGCACGACGTGGCCGTCGGCGTGCAGGTAGCGCTTCTCGAACGCCATCGACGTGGTCTCGCCGCTGACCAGCTGCCCGAACATCGCGGAGTCCCGCTCGCGGTCGGCCACGTGCGTCAGCTCGACCAGGCCGGCACCGACCAGCTCGTCGTGGGTGCGGCCGAGCATCGCCAGGAACGCCGCGTTGGCCCGCAGGTAGTGCCCGGCCGACTCCGGTGCCAGGTCGATCATCGACATGCCGATGGGGGCGTTCTCGAAGGCGACGCGGAAGTGCTCCTCGCTTGCCGTCAGCCGGGCGGCGTACTCCTCCTGCGCGCTGATGTCCATGCAGGTGCCCCACAGGTGCGTGACGGCACCGTCGCGGTTGCGTCGCACGTCGGTCCAGGCGCGCACGTGACGCAGCGAGCCGTCGGGCAGCACGACCCGGTAGACGGCCTCCTCCGGCCGGCCGGTCGCGACGGTGCGGTCGCCGAGAACCCGCATGCGGTCGCGGTCGTCCGGGTGCACCGCGGCGAGGAAGTCCTCGACGCGCGGCTGCCCAGCGGCCCGGTCCCACCCCAGCAGCTCGACCATCCGGTCCGACCACGTGAGCAGCCCGGTGTCGACCTCCCACTCCCAGGTGGCGGTCTGCGTCAGCTCGATCGAGGCCGCCAGCCGGGCCCGGCTCACCGCCACCGACTCCAGCGCCTCCTCGCGCTCCGTGACGTCGATCGTGGCACCGAGCACACGGACCATGGCGCCGTGCTCGTCGTGCTGGGTCTCGGTCCACGACTGCAGGTGCCGCACGGTGCCGTCGGGGTGGACGACGCGGAAGACCTCGCGGTTGCCGGAGCCGAAGCCGCGGGAACGCAGCTCGATAGCGGCCGCCCGGTCGTCGGGATGGATGATCGAGAGGTATCGCGTGAAGGGTGGTGGCTCGTCGGAGGGCTCCAGCCCGACCAGCCGGAACATCGCGTCCGACCACACGTGCTGCTCGGTGACCAGGTCGAGCTCCCACCAGGCCAGCCCGGTCAGCCCCTGCGCCGCGCGCAGCCGTGCCTCCCGTTCCTCGCGTGCCTCCTCGAGGGCGCGCCGAGCGGTGATGTCGGTGAACGAGCTGGCGACGCCGGTCATGACGCCGTGCGCGTCCCGGACCGGCAGCGAGTTGACCAGCAGCCAGCGCAGCTCTCCCCCGGGCGTGTGGATGCCCATGACGTCGTCGCGGCGCTCCTCGCCGGTCGCCAGGGCGAGCATCGGCGGGTGCTGGTGGCCCGGCCGCTCGCTGCCGTCCTCCCACAGTGCCCGCCACCGGGGGTCGAGGCTGCTCCGCCCGCGCATCTCGTCGGCGGTGAGCCCGAGAGCGCGCTCGGCGCCGGCGTTGCACATCTGGATCGTGCCGTCGAGGTCCTGCAGGACCAGGCCGTCGGCCATGGCCTGCACGACCGTCGCCGCGCGCGCCTCGAGGGTGCGACGCGCGCCCTCGGCGTACGCCGCCACCAGCCGGCTGGTGGCGACGTCCGCGAGCAGGCCGAGCAGCTCGAGGTCGTCCTCGTCGAACGCCGCCGGCCGGGACGACACCGCCGAGATGAGCGCGACCGCGGTCCCGTCGTGGACGAGCGGGACGATGATCGAGGAGCGGGTCCCGGTGCCGGCGCTGATGTGCGCGTCGGTCCGCCGGTCGGTCTCGGCGTCGTGGCAGAGCTGGCCCTCGAGCGTCGCCAGGGCCCGGCCGCCGAGCGTTCCGGGGCGCGGGATGCGGTGGCCGGGCGCCGGGCCGGTCGTGCCGGCGCCGGCCCGGACCACGATGAAGTCGCCCTCCGGCTCGGACGCGATGGCCCCCTCCGCAGGGAAGACGGTGAGCACGGACCGGGCGAGCACCCGGAAGACGGCGTCGGTGTCGGCCGGGGCTGCGGCGATGTCGCGCTGGGCGACGACGACGCGGCGCATCCGGGCCAGGGCGTCGTCGACCGGCACCGGGGCGGCCTGGCGGCCCGCCCCCGGCCACGGGGCTCGGCCGGCCGGAACGGTCACGTCTGTCCCATCGGCAGGCCGCCCGGTCGGGTTGAGCCATTCGGGTGAACACCTGCCGCCTCGCGGGCAACCTTGCCGCGGGCGCTCACCGAGGGTGAGGATCGATGGACCGACCAGGAGGACCGCTGATGCGCAGCACCATGCAGGACACCCCGCTCTCCCTCGCCACGCTCGCCCGCTACGGGACGACGGTCCACGGCACTGCCGAGGTGGTCACCTGGACCGGCGACGGCGCGCGCACCGCGACGTACGCCGAGGTCGGCCGCCGCGCCGCGCAGCTGGCGCACGGCCTGCGCGGGCTCGGTGTCAGCGGCGACGACCGGGTCGCCACGTTCATGTGGAACAACCAGGAGCACCTCGAGGCCTACCTCGCGGTGCCGGCGATGGGTGCCGTGCTGCACCCGCTCAACATCCGGCTCTTCGCCGACCAGCTGGCGTACATCGCCGACCACGCCGAGGACAAGGTCGTCATCGTCGACGGCTCGGTGCTGCCCCTGCTGGCGAAGGTGCTCGGCCAGCTCACCTCGGTGGAGCACCTGGTCGTCAACGGCCCCGCGGACCTGTCGGTCATCGAGGGCACCCACGCGACGGTGCACGCCTACGAGGACCTGCTGGCCGGGCGGCCCGAGGAGTTCGACTGGGTGGTGCTCGACGACGAGACCTCGGCCGCGGCGATGTGCTACACGAGCGGCACCACCGGCAACCCCAAGGGCGTCGTCTACAGCCACCGGTCGATCTACCTGCACTCGATGCAGGTCTGCATGCCCGACGGGTTCGGCCTCAGCCAGGCCGACCGGCTGCTGATCATCGTGCCGATGTTCCACGTGCTCGCCTGGGGGACGCCGTACGCCGCCATGATGTGCGGCGCGACGATGATCATGCCCGACCGGTTCCTCGCACCGGAGCCGCTCGCTGAGCTCATCGAGACCACCCGCCCGACGCTCGCCGGCGGCGTGCCGACCGTCTGGGCCGGCCTGCTCGCCCACCTCGAGGCGCACCCGCGCGACGTGTCATCGATGCGCGACGCCATCGTCGGCGGCTCGGCCTGCCCGCGGTCGCTGATGGAGGGCCTGCAGCGGCACGGCATCCACCTGACCCATGCCTGGGGCATGACCGAGACGTCTCCGCTCGGGTCGATCTCCCGGGCGCCCAGCGGCACGGAGGGGGAGGAGGCCTGGAGGTACCGCGTCACCCAGGGCCGGCTCGCGGCCGCCGTCGAGGCACGGCTGGTCGGTCCCGACGGCAGCGAGGTGCCGCGGGACGGCTCGGCGGTCGGTGAGCTGGAGGTCCGCGGTCCGTGGATCACCGGGTCGTACTTCCGCGACGACGACGCCGCCAAGTTCGACGACGGCTGGCTGCGCACCGGCGACGTCGGCACCATCACCACCGACGGCTTCCTCACCCTTACCGACCGGTCCAAGGACGTCATCAAGTCCGGCGGCGAGTGGATCTCGTCGGTCGAGCTGGAGAACGCCCTGATGGCGCACCCGGCCGTCGCCGAGGCGTCGGTGGTCGGCGTCCCCGACGAGAAGTGGGGCGAGCGGCCGCTCGCCACCGTGGTCGTCAAGGACGGCGAGACGGTCACCGTCGAGGAGCTGCGCGAGCACCTGGCCGACCGGGTGGCGCGCTGGCAGCTGCCGGAGCGGTGGTCGTTCATCGACGAGGTTCCCAAGACCTCGGTCGGCAAGTTCGACAAGAAGGTCATCCGCCGCCAGTACGCCGACGGAGCCCTCGACGTGCAGACCGTCGACCACTGACCGGCCGCGCGGGGGGGCCCGGCGTCGGCGGGGCTTTGCCCGGCTGCGCCGACGCCGGGTAACCTGGCCCCGCAGCCGGCCAGCCGGCTGCGGGGAGGCGTCGCCTAGTCCGGTCTATGGCGCCGCACTGCTAATGCGGTTTGGGGCTTCAACCCCATCGGGAGTTCAAATCTCCCCGCCTCCGCCCTGGTCGTAGGCCGCACCCGACGTCGGAGGTCCTGCGGGACGAGGGCGTTCGACCCTGGGCGCCTCGGCTTCCGGGGGCGAGGTTCGCCGTGTGACCACCGTCCCGCAGGTGGCGGCCGCCCGCCGTCCCTCGCCCACCGGCAACGTCGACCTGTTCTGGCTGCCGCTGGGTGCGGGCGGATCGGGGTGCGTCCGCAGGAACGGCCGGATGTTCGAAGCCGTCGAGGCCCGGCGGCAGCACCGGACGTCGTGCGACCTGTTCCACTCGGCCCTGGAGGTACACGTCGACGGGGCCCGCTTCACGGTCGAGATGGTGCCGGCGTGGGGCAACGGCGCCCTCGACCGCGGGGTGGTGACCACCGGGCCGGTCGGGCTCCGTCTGCTCGGACGCTCCCGCCTCTTCCGCTACGAGGTCCGCCGGTGGCGGGACGGGACCATTCCCGACCTGGCCGAGGCCACGGCCCGGGTGCGGGTCGTCCGGGAGGACGTCGACCTGTCCCGGCGGCTGCTCGACCTCGTGCCCGGGGTGCCCACGGCGACGTGGGGCCGGGACGAGCTCGGGACCGGTGACATGTGGAACTCCAACTCGCTCACCGCCTGGCTGCTCGCCTGCGGCGGCGTCGACCTCGACGACCTGGGGCCGCCCACGGGCGGCCGGGCGCCGGGATGGCAGGCGGGGCTGGTCGTAGCCGGTCGGCGGACGGCACGTCGGTCCGGCTGACGGGAGGCGACACCGTCCCACGTCGGTCGACGGAACGGCGCGCGATGGGCGGTCGCGGTGCGGCGACCGCCCATCGCGTACCGAGCACGTCCCTACGAGAGCGTGACCAGCTTCCACATGCCCATGGCCGCGTGCGGCATGCCGGTGAAGTAGTCCGGCCAGAAGCACATCACCAGGTACCGGCCGGCCGGCAGGTCGTAGCTGAGCAGCTGGCTCTTCCCCGGTGAGAGGACGCCGGCGTCGGCGCTCGCCTTGAGGCCCCACGAGGGGTTGCCCTGCAGGCCGGAGTTGATGAACTTCCGGACCTGCTTGTTCGTCGTGGATGCCTTGACCCGCTGCAGCACCAGGAAGTGCGGCTGGTCGGACTGGTTGGCGAACTTCACCGTGCCGCTCGCCGGCAGGCGCTTGGAGGCTCCCCAGCCGTAGGTGAACGAGGTGTACTTCCCGTGGTGCGAGGCCGTCCCGGGCTTGCCGACCTTGCCCACGACGTTGAGGGGAGCCACCGCGTCGCTGTTCTGGTCGATGGCGACCAGCTGTCCGGCCCGGACGGTGGCGACCATGTCACCCGATGCCTTGGGCGAGGCGTCGGCGCCGCCCAGGAAGACGACGCCGTTGTCGATCCGCTGCACGGCCGGGACGTCGCCCTCGAAGGCCTTCTGGAAGTCGGCCTGCGCCTGGTCGGCCGTGTAGCCGTTCTGGAACCTGATCAGCTGGAGGACGTGCGCCCCCCCGCGGCTGACGACGTGGAAGCGGTAGCGGCCGGCGTGCAGCGTGGTCACGCCGTTCGCCGTGCTGGCGCCGCCACCGCTGAAGGTGATCGCGGTGTCGCTCATCCGTACCTTGACCGTCTTCACGGCCGCCGCTTCCGCGGGTGCGGCGGCCGTCACCGCGGCGGTGACGGCGAAGAGCGCGGTCGCGGCGGCGCCGGCGATCGCCCTGGTCCTGAACCCCATGATGTAACCCCCTGACGAAGATGATCTGGCGGCCGGAGAGTAGACCCGTCTCGCGATCATGCACAGACCCAAATCGGACACTGCACCAACCTGTGCAACGTGCCCCGGGCGACGAGGCGCTGTGCCAGCATCGGGACGTGCTCCGCGGACACCTCCGGCGCCTCGGCGTCGTCATCGCTCTGGTGGTCGCGACCGTCGTCCCGACGGCCGCCCACGCGCCCGAGCTGGACCGGGCCAGCGCCGCCACGGTCGAGCCGACCGACGCCCCGCCGGCCGCCACCGTGCGCATCTCCCACGGGGCCGGCCTCGGCGGGTACGCCAACCCGACCGTCGAGCTGGCCAAGGGCGGCAGTCTCAGCGTCATCAACTTCGACAGCACCCGGCACTCGGTCACCTCCGACGACCGCGACGCGAGCGGTGACCCGCTGTTCTCGGTCGTCGTCAACCCCGGAGCGACCGCGTCGGTGGACGGCGTCGCGGCACTGGCCCCGGGGACGTACCCGTTCCACTGCATCTTCCACAGCGCGACGATGCGCGGGACCCTGACGATCTCCGGTGAGGGCGGCGGTGTCCAGCCGGCGCCGCTGTCGTTCGACCAGCCCCTGGTGCAGCCCCGGACCCTGCGTACGTCGCACATCCGCATCCCGGTCACGCAGACCGGCGTGCGTGTCATGCCGACGGGGCCGCTGACGACGATGTGGACCTTCGGCGGCAGCTACCCCGGCCCGACCATCGTGCGGCCGGCCGGCAAGGACACCAAGGTCACCTTCGTCAACCGGTTGCCGACGAAGGCCAGCCTCACGGTGCACCTGCACGGCGACCACCACCGCTACCAGCACGACGGGCAGCCCACGCGGTTCCTCGTCGGCCACGGGAAGGCCCGTACCTACGACTTCCCGCTCGTCGACGGCGGGCGCCCGGAGCGCGCGGCGTTCCTCTGGTACCACGACCACCGCATGATGGCGACGACCCGCAACAACTGGATGGGCCTGCAGGGGATGTTCCTCGTCACCGACGGCTGGACCAAGAAGCTCGGGCTGCCCACCGGCCGCTACGACGTGCCGCTGATGGTCTCCGAGCGCAGCCTCGACGCCGACAACCAGCTCGTCCCGGTGATGTCGCACATGGCACCGATGGCCGGCCCGATGGCACCGCCGAACGACGCCACGGTCGGAGACCGCATCCTCGTCAACGGCCGCTTCGCGCCCTACCTCGACGTCGCCACCCATCGCTACCGGCTCCGGCTGCTCAACTCCTCGCCGTTCACCGCCTACGACTTCACGCTCTCGGACGGGCGGCCGTTCGTGCAGGTCGGCAGCGGCAACGGGCTGCTGCCCAAGGCCGTGGTCCGGCAGGACATCCTGCTCGGTCCGGCGCAGCGGGCCGACGTGATCGTGGACTTCCGTGGCGAGCTCGGCGCCGACGTCGTGCTCCAGAGCATCCCGCGGCGCGGCGCGCCGGCTGGGGGCGCGGGCTCCCCGTCAGCGCAGCTCATGCAGTTCCGCGTCCGCAGCGCGGTCGCCGACACGAGCGAGCTGCCCGCGACGCTGCGGCCGGCCCCGACCATGAAGAAGCCGAAGCGGGTGTCCGCCGTCTGGTCGGTCGGACTGGCGAAGAACGCCAAGGGCAGCGCCTGGACCCTCGACGGCCGGGTGTTCGACCCCAAGAACGTCGTGCTCAAGGCGGACAGGGGATCCACGGGGCTGTGGGAGATCCGCAACGACACGAGGATGACCCACTTCATCCACCTGCACGAGGAGCAGTGGCGCACGGTGTCGCGCAACGGCAAGGCGCCACCACCGTGGGAGCGCGGCCTCGAGGACACCTGGCGGCTGGACCCGGGCGAGCGCATCCGGGTGATGGCCCGGTTCACCGACTACACCGGCGTGTTCATGATCCACTGTCACATGCTCGACCACGAGGACGACGGGCTGATGGCGCAGTTCGCCGTGGTCGACCCCCGCAGCGGGGCGTTGCCGAAGGGCTACACGTACAAGCCGGCGAACGGCCCGGCTGCGCGCGCCCGCCGGACCTGAGGTGACGGGCGACGGTCAGTCGTCGGTCGAGACCCGGACGACCAGCTTGCCGTGGACGTGTCCCTCGGCGCTGAGCCGGAACGCGTCCGGCAGCTCCGCCAGCGCGAAGGTCTGCGCCACCGGCACGTGCAGGCGCCCCTCGTCGGCGAGCCGGCCGAGCAGCGCCAGGTCGGCGGCGTCCGGGCGCACCCACATCCACTGACCACCCGCGGCGAGCACGCCGTCGTCGGCGACCGACGCGTGCCGGCCGCCCTCGGTGAGCACCGAACGAGTGACGTCGACGACGCCTCCGACGAAGTCCGCAACGACGGTCACCCCCTTGGGCGCCAGGTCGCGCACGCGGTCGACGAGGCCGTCGCCGTAGGCCACCGGCTCGCCGCCGAGCTCGCGGACCCGCGCGTGGTTCGCGGGCGACGCGGTCCCCAGTACCCGTGCGCCGAGCACCCGGCCGAGCTGCACCGCGAAGGCCCCGACCCCGCCCGCGGCTCCGTGCACCAGCAGCGTGTCACCCTCGGTCACCTTCAGGCGGGTGAGCACCTGGTATGCCGTGAGCCCGGCGAGCGGCAGCCCCGCCGCCTCGTCCCAGCTCAGCGACGCCGGCTTGGCGGCCAGCGTGCGGACCGGGACGTTGACCAGCTCGGCGAAGGTGCCGCCGTGCACGTAGTCCTTGCGGGCGTAGGCCATCACGGGGTCGCCGACGGCCACCTCCGGGACGTCCAGGCCGACGGCCTCGACGACGCCGGCGACGTCCCAGCCGGGGACCGCCGGGAACCGAACGTCCATCAGCGCGTCCAGCCCACCGGACAAGAGCTTCCAGTCGACCGGGTTCACCGAGGCCGAGCGCACCCGGACCAACACCTCGCCGGGTCCCACCTTCGGGCGGGGGAGGTCGGTGAGGTACAGCACCGACGGGTCGCCGTACCCGTCGTAGGCCATCGCCCGCATGGTGTGCTCGCTGCTCGTGCTGCTCATGAGTCGTCCTCGTCGTCGTCGCCGCCGGCAGGCGAACGGGGGTCCCTTGCCCGCGGGCGGCCGCGGCACGCCGAGACACCGCTCACACCGTGGGCAGCGGGTGCCGCTGCGCCGGCGGCGAGCGCACAATGACCGCGTGACCGACCTGCTGCAGCTGTGCGACGACCTGCCGCTCGCCTCGCTGGCGCCGGGCGACGTGCTCATCGAGCAGGGCGCTGCACCGTCGCGCATGCTCGTGCTCGTCGCCGGCGAGGTCACCGTCGAGCGCGACGGCGTCGCCGTTGCCCGGGTCGATGCGCCCGGTGCGGTGTTCGGCGAGATGTCGGTCGTCCTCGACCGGCCCGCGACGGCGACTGCTCGTGCCGCGACCGACGTCGAGGTGCGCGTGGTCGACGACCCCCTGACGTTCTTCGTGGAGCAGCCCGGCGCCGCCCTCGTCGTGCTGCGCACCACGGCGTCGCGGCTCGACGGCATGACGCAGTACCTCGCCGACGTCAAGGCGCAGCTGGCCGGCGAGGACGGCCACCTCGGGATGATGAGCGGCATCCTCGACACCCTCCTGCACCACCAAGGGCCGCGGGCCCGCACCGGGTCCGCCCGCGACCCCGAGGGCTGACCCGCCGCACCACTCAGGCGAGGTCGACCGTCTCGGAGTCGAAGACCCCGAACCAGTGCGCCGTGCCCGCCGCGGTGTCGAGCGTGACGTGCGGCGGGACCGGCCCGACCTGCCGGCCGGGGTTGATGACCAGCGTGCGGCCGAGCCGGGCGTGCCACGAGCCGCCGTCGACCCACGGGGCCTGGTGGATGTGCCCGCAGAGGACGACGTCGGGCTGGTGCTCGTCGATCCAGCCGGCCAGGTGGTGGTCGGGGAACTCGCGCCGCCCGTCGCGGCAGAGCGCGGTGCCCGCCGGCGGGGAGTGGTAGACCCACACCCACCACGGCGGCCGGTCGGCGGCCGCAGCGGCCAGCTGGGCCGCGACCAGGTCGCGGCTCGCCGGGCCGTCCCACCACGGCGCGACCGTGAAGCGGGCGCCGTCGACGTCGTGGCTCGAGCCGTCGGTCACCACCGTCCCGGCGCGTGACCGCCGCAGCCACCCGGCGACCTGCTCGCCGTGCGGGCCGGGACCGTCGAGGTCGTGGTTGCCGGACGCGGCCAGCACGACCGCCTGCTCCGCCAGCCGGTCGAGGTAGCTGTCGAGGACGACGACCTGCACCTCGAGCGGCACCGGGTTGGCCACGTCGGCCAGGTCGCCGGCGAGGGAGACGATGTCGACGTCGGCGGCGGCGCCGACCAGCCAGTCGTAGTGACGCAGCCGGTAGTGCAGATCGCTGACCGCGAGGAGCCGCACGGCGCCATCCTGGCGGATCGCGGCGGTTTCGGCACTGACGCGTCCACCGGCCGATCCGCTCTGCCGTCGGTGCCGACGCCCCCGGCCTATTCCTGCGGGCGTGACCGGCGCGGGAACCGCCGCTCGGCCGCGACGGGGCTGGTGCTCATGGCGCCACCGACCTCGCTCCAGGTGTGGCCGTGGTCGAGCAGGACATCCACCAGCTCGTGCTGGGTCGCCGACAGCTGCTCGATCGCGACGGTCACCAGGCCGAGCGCGGCCAGTGCGTCCCGCGAGGCCCTCGCCTCGGTGACGGCGCGGAGCGCGAGCGCCACCTCGTCCCCGAGTCTGCGGAGCTCGAGGCGCGGTACCGGGATGGCGCTGTCATCGGGTCCGTGGCCCGACCGGTCGACACCGGCCGGGTGGGGCGGTCTGCTCATTCGAGCCTCCAGTGCTGCGACGGCCGGGGGCCCGGACACGGGTGCAGCGTCCGGGCCCGTCGGTGGCTGCGGATCCGGCCGGCAGCTCAGTCGTGCTGCGGGGGCTCGGCGTGGCCCTCGACCGTCCGCGACTCGGCGGCGGACCGGATCGCGACCTTCTGCGGCGGCAGAGCCGGCTTGCTGACGTCCCGGACCCGGACCTCGAGCAGGCCCTGGTCGTAGCTCGCGTCGACGTGCTCGGCGGTCACGCCGTCGGGCAGGGCGAACTCGCGGCGGAAGGCTCCGTAGCGCAGCTCGCGGACGAGGACCTTGCTGCCCTCCGCGCGCTCCTCGCTGCGGTCACGGCGCTGTCCGCTGATCGTGAGCCGGCCCTCGGCGACCTCGATGTCGACATCGGTGCCCACGTCGACGCCGGGCAGCTCGAGGGTGATGAGGACGTCGCTGCCGTCGGCCCGCATCTCGATGGCGGGCACGTAGCCGGCGGTGGTGCGGCCGCCGGCTGCCGGACCGCGGGTCGGCTGGGCGGGGCTGTTGCCCCAGGTCCGACGGACGAGAGCGTCGAAGTCCTGGTCGAGCCGGGCGAGCGTGGTGAACGGGTCCCACGGGGTGCGAGCCATGATCCCTCCTCTGGTCGATGTCCACGAGGGGGTCCCCTCGAGGACGGCTGGCACTCTCCTGCATAGAGTGCTAATCGAGTCCGACCTTGTCAAGACCCGCGGCCCGCGGCCCGCGCGCCCGTAGCGAGGCCAGCCTCTGGCCGGTGACCGACCGTCGCGTCACGGCCGGCGGACCGACGCAACCGGGCGGCCTGTTCGGGCGTCGTCCCTATGACCGCACGCGCATCGCAGCACCTGAGGAGCACCCATGCCGGCACGCACCGCCCGGTTGCTCGCGGCACTCGCCGCCCTCGCCCTGCCGCTGGGCGCGCTGACGGGAACCCCGGCGTACGCCGCTCCGGTGGCGCTCTCGTCGTGCGTCGACCCCGACAACGGCGATCCCGTGGTCACCTCGGCGGCGTTGTCCCGGACGTCCGCCGACACGACGGAGGGGCCGGCGACCGTCGACCTCGTCGTCACTGCCGGCGACACTGGTGGCCCCGGTGCCGCGAGCGGGGTCGCGACCATCACCGCCCAGCTGTGGGGGCCCGCCGGCTACGGGCCGGAGAACCCGGTCGAGATGACGACGGACGGGTCCGGCACCTGGCGGGCCGGCCTCTCCGTCCCGCGCGGTTCGACGCCCGGCACGTTCCGTCCGCACCTGGTCGTCACCGACGTCGCCGGCAACGGCGTCCTCTACGGCGAGGGCACCGGGCACCCTGTCCCGGGCGACCCGGTGCTCGGCATCACCTCGGTGCCCGACCGCACCGCGCCCCGGCTGGCCCGGTTGACGCTCGGCGCGACCGACGTGGACACCCGCCGGCACGCGGCGCGCGTGACCGTCACGGCTCGGGTCAAGGACGGCCGGGCAGGGGTGACGCGGGTGCTGGTGACCGCCGGTGGCGGCCGCCGCAGCGCCATGGCCTTCCTGCAGCGGGTGTCCGGCACGGTCAACGACGGGGCCTGGCGCGGCACGCTGGTGGTGCCGCGCTACCTCGGCCGCGTGACGTGGCACGTGGGGAACGTCGCCGTCGTCGACGGTGTCGTGAACGTGCGTCGCTACCCGGCCAAGAGGCTCGCTGCGCTCGACCGGACCAGGCGGGTCGACCGCGTCCTGCACGTCCGCAGCAGGACCGACCGGCACCGGCCGTCCGCAGCTTCACCGAGCATGTCCGTCAGCGGGGTCGATGTCACCGCGGGCGACCGATCGGTGGTGTTCCGGGTGCGGGCTCGCGACGCCGCGGCCGGGGTCGCCGGCGTCCGGCTCCGGCTGCTCGACCCCGGCCACAGCGACGGTGCCTTCGACACCGAGCTGAGCCTCCTGTCGGGGACGAGGCGTGCCGGCGTCTGGGGTGCCACCGTGACCGTCCCGCGCTGCGGGAGCGTCGCCGGGCTCTGGCAGTCGCAGCTGAAGGTCACCGACCGTGCGAAGCGGACCCGTCACTACCTGTCGGGGCAGCCGACGCTGCAGGTCAGCGCGCCCGACAACCTGGTGCCGCGGGTGGTGCGCACCACGACCGCCGACAACCGCGTCGTCCTCGACGTCGACGAGGACGTCACCGGTATCACGCCGACCAGCGCTCCGGTGCACGCGTTGGCCGACGGCAGCCAGGTCGTCGGCACGTGGACCTGCGCCGACGCGGCCGGCGTCGCTGTCCCGTGTGCGACCGGTGCTCTTCGGAAGGCGGTGTTCACGCCCCACCCGACCTTCGCGGCGGTCGGCCAGCTCGTGGTGGTGCTCAACCCCGAGCACTCCCTCGGCATCACCGACCTGGCCGGCAACCCGGTCGGCCGTCGCTACTCGCTCTGACCCGAGCCCGACCCGTCACAGCAGCTCGGTGCGGTCGCCGTCGACGACGAGGACCTGGCCGTCGCGGAGTCGCCAGTGCTCGACACCCTCGGCGGTGTAGCGCGCGGACACGGCGTCCAGCAGCTCGGCCTCGGGGTGACCCGGCGACTGCACGTGCGGCACGAACGGCCGGTCGAGGACGCCGAGACCGTCGAACCCCGGCGCGACGCCGTAGAGGTCGGTCACCTCGTCGGCACTGTCGCACGCCTCGAGGCCGCGCAGGCTCGGCGCGAGCACGCACGGGCCGGCGCTGTAACCGGCGTAGACGAAGCCGTCCGCGCGCAGGCCGGCGAGGACCAGGTCGTCGAACCCGCTCACCTGCATCGCGTGCCGCAAGGTGAACACGTTGCCGCCGCGCAGCCAGAGGACGTCGTACGGCGCGATCACCTCGGCGAGGTGGCCGCGGCCGTCGACGAAGTCGCGGAGGTCGACCTCCTCCGGGTGCAGCCCGAGAGCACCGAGCTGCTCCAGCTCGAGGGACACCGCGGCGGCGCGCCTGTCGGCCGGTGCGCCGTCGCAGGAGTTGGCGATGACCGCGACCCGTGCGCCCGGCCCGGACATGCGGACGAGCTCGTCGGGGTGGTCGCCGGTCCGGAACGACGAGAGGTAGAGCCGCACCCGGCGATGGTGGCACGGCGCGAGCCGGCAGTGCGCCGCTCGTCTATCCCTGGACTCCGCGGTGTGGCGACCCGGCGGCCGGACCCGGCGCCGTCGGCCTCGATCGCGCTCGGTACACGGAACGAGACCGGGCTGCCGCTGAGGTAGCGTCCGGCGCGTGGTCGAGCACAGTGACGTTCCGCAGATCGGGCTCCGCCGGATCGAACGGGTGGGCTTCGCCGGACTGGGTGCGATGGGCGCCGGGATCGTCGAGCGGCTGATGGCCGCGGGGCACGACGTGGTGGGCTGGAACCGCACCCGCGGGAAGGCCGACGCGCTGGTCGAGGCGGGGATGGGCTGGGCCGACACGCCGCGCGAGCTGGCGGCGTCGGTCGACGTGCTCTTCACGATGCTCACCAACACCGGAGCGGTGCAGGCCATCGCCGACGGTCCGGACGGGGTTCTCGCCGGGTTGCGGCCGGGCAGCGTGTGGGCCGACGTGAGCACCATCGCGCCGGACGCCAGCGTGGCACTCGGCGCACGGGTCGCCGAGACCGGTTCCGCGTTCCTCGACTGCCCGGTGTCCGGGAGCCCGGCGACGCTGGCCGCCGGTCAGATGTCGGTGATGGTCGGGGGCGACCGCGCGGTGTACGAGCACGTCGCGAACCTGCTGCGCGCGATCGGACCGAAGGTCACCTACATCGGCCCCAACGGTCAGGCGATCCTCACGAAAGTCGCCATCAACCTCGCACTGGTCGTCTCGGTGACGGCCTTCGCCGAAGCTGTCGCGCTGGTCGAGAAGGCCGGCGTCGACCGTGCAGCGGTCGTCGATGCAGCGCTCAAGAGCGTCATCGCCTCGCCGGTGCTCGGCTACCGGGCGCCGCTGCTGGTCGACGACACCACGGTGTACGCCGACGTCGAGCTGCAGCAGAAGGACCTGGTCCTCGCGCAGGACCTGGCGCGACGGCTCGGGATGTCGGTGCCGCTGTGCTCGGCGACCAGCGACATGCTCAGCGCCGGCCGCAGCTCCGAGAGCGCCGACCGTGACTTCCTCGTCAGCGTGCACGAGGCCTACCGCCGGCTCGGCGGCCTGTCGTGACCCGGCCGTTCCGCACCCGCGTCGACGAGGTGCCGCTCGAGCCCGGCCTCAGCCGTGCGGACGGCTGGATCGACATGCAGGTGCAGTTCCTCATCGACAGCCGCAGCGCGGGCACCCGCGACCTCGTCGTCGGTCGGACGGTCCTGCCACCGGGCGCCCGGCACGACCGTCACCTGCACACCGACGCCGACGAGTTCCTCGTCGTCATGAGCGGTTCCGGCGAGATCTACACCGGTGACCGCGACCGCGAGCCGGCCGGTGCGGGCGACGTCGTCTACACCCCGAGGGGCAGCTGGCACGGCTTCGACAACACCGGCGACGAGGACGTGCTGCTCATCTGGGGCTGGAGCGGGGCGGGCAACCTCGAACAGGCCGGTTACGCCATCCCCGACCACGGGCACGAGCCCGGCATGGGACACGAGGGATGACCGTCGACGACCCGCGGGTGCTCGAGGGGATGCGGACCCAGCTCGCCCGCCGGGCCGACGCGGTCGCCCGCGGCGACCGGCCGATCGGCTGGAAGCTCGGCTTCGGCACGGCGGCGTCCTTGCAGAAGTTCGACCTCACCCAGCCGCTGGTGGGGTTCCTGCTCGACAGCGGCCTGCTCCACGACGGCGCCGAGGTGTCCTTCGCCGGGTGGACCCGGCCGGTGCTCGAGCCGGAGGTGGCGGTGTACATCGCCTCCGACATCGAGCCCGGCGCGCCGTACGACACCGTGCGCGCGGCGATCGCCGGGCTGTCGGCGGCCATCGAGCTGGCCGACCTGCACCCGCTCCCGGAGCGGCCAGGCGACGTGAGCGACGTGCTGGCCGGGAACATCTTCCACCGGCACGTGCTGCTCGGCCGACCGGTCACCGGTCGCACCGGCTCGGGTGGGCTGCGCGCCACGGTGACGCTCGACGCCGCCGAGGTGGCGTCGACCGACGACGCGTCCGGCCTGACCGGCGACCTCGTCGCGCTGGTGCAGCAGACCGTCGACCAGCTGGGCGCGGTGGGCGAGCGGTTGCGCGCGGGCCAGGTCGTCATCACCGGCTCGGTGGTGCCCCCTTTGCCGGTGCAGGCCGGTCAGCACGTCCAGGTCGCCGTCGCCCATCTCGGCCGGCTCACGGTCTCCTTCCGCGACTGAGGTCCGCCCGCGCGGGCCGGCAGCCGGTCACGACGCGGCCGGAGCCGCGGTCGAGGCGCGCTCGACCAGCGTGATCGGCAGCAGGATCGACCGGGGGTGCCGGGCCGGGTCCGTCAGCCCCTCGAGCAGCATCCGCGCGGCCTCGGCGCCGACCTCGTAGTGCGGCACCCGCACGCTGGTCAGCGGCGGTCGCAGCTTGTCGAGGTAGGGCATGTCGTTGAAGCCGATCACCGACAGGTCCTCGGGGCAGCTGATGCCGCGCTCGTGGAACACGTCGTAGCAGCCGAGGGCGAGCAGGTCGTTGCCGGCGACCACCGCGGTGAACTCGCGTCCCGCGTCCAGCAGCTCGCGTAAGGCGCGGGCGCCCTCGTCCTCGGTCCAGGACGCGCAGTCGGAGACCAGGCCGGGCTCGTCGGCGAGCCCGTGGTCGCGCACGGCCTGGAGGAACGCGCGCCGTCGTACGACACCGGTGGAGGTGTCCTGCGGGCCGGCGAGGTGGGCGATACGGCGGTGGCCCAGCCGGGCGAGGTGCGCGACTGCGGTGTCGATGCCGTTGGCGTCGTCGGCGGTGACCGATGGGATGGACCCGCTGGCGGTACGCCGGTTGATGAGCACCATCCGGACGCCCTCGGCCAGCAGCCGGTCGAGCAGCGGGTGCTGGAGCCGGGCGGTGGCGACGATGAGGCCCTCGACCTGACGCGAGCGCAGTGAGTCGACCAGCGAGTCCTCGCGGTCGGGGTCGTTGTCGGTGTTGACCAGCCACGCGTTGTAGTGCGCCGGGGCGAGGACGTCCTCGATGCCGCGCACGATCGGCGGGAACAGCGGGTTGGTGAGGTCGGGGATGACCAGCCCCACGGTGGCCGACCGGGAGGTCTTGAGGCTGCGGGCGATCGGGTTGGGCCGGTAGCCCAGCGACTCCGCGACGCGCTGGACGCGGGTGACGGTCTCGCCGTTGACCAGCGACCGAGTCGCGGGGTTGAGCGCCCGGGACGCCGTCGCAGGGTGCACGCCCGCCTCACGGGCGACGTCGCGCAGCGTGGGCGGTCGCACGGTCGGCAGCGTAGTGGTCACGGGTCCGACGGGGCGCCCTCGTCGACCAGGCCGGAGCCCGGGTCGGTCGCGCCGGCCAGCTGGTCGGCGACGTGCGGCGGCAGCTGCCGCCTGCGCAGGTCGACGAGGGTGTCCAAGGACGTACGGTCGGCGCGGCCGTTCTCGACGAGCCCGCGGTCGGGGTCGAGCAGGCGCTCGACGTACCGCTCGGCGAGATGGTGGGGGAGCCCGGTGCCCTCGGCCTCGGCCACGGCCACCTCCCGGGCGGAGCCGTCGCGGATGGCGTCGACGGTCTCGCGCAGGGCCGCCGCCAGCGCGCGGACGGCCGGGGTGGGCTCGCCCTGCACGGCGAGGACCGTTCCGAGGTAGCGCGCCGCCACCTCCGTCACGTCGGCCAGCCGCACCAGGCCGGCGTCGTCGGCGGCGAGGTCGCTGCCGGCATTGAGCATGGTGGCCGAGCAGCGGCCCTCGAGCAGAGCCTGCAGGCGCATGGGCGTGGAGCCCAGCTCGACGAGGCCGTAGTCGGTGCGCCCGAGACCGGCGCGGCCGAGGATCTCGAACAGGGCGAGCGCGAAGCCGGACGCGGCGACGTCGACGCCCACCGTGGTTCCGCGCAGGGCGGCGACCTCGGGAGTGCCGGCGGCGGCGTAGAGGGCGAGGCCGAGCCCGCGGTCGACGGCGGCGACGATCCGCACGTCCCGCGTCGAGCCGAGCGGGTTCCCGGCTAGGAACCGGTAGGCCACGACGTTGTCCGGGCTGGTCAGCGCCGCGTCGAGCGACCCGTCGGCCAACGCCGCGAACTGGGCCGGCGACGACGGCACCGGCCGCTCGTCTATCGCCAGGCCGTGGCGGTCCAGCACACCGGTCCGTCGGGCCACCCTCAGCAGCACCGAGGGGGAGAAGGTGCCGACCACCAGGCCGGTCGCGGGAGCGCTCACAGCGGCGCAGACTACCCACAATCGATTGCTGTCACGACACGGCAACTCCCCGGTGACCCTTGACACACCAGGCGCAACTCTCCAAGATGCCGGTATCGCAATCGATTGCGGACCCCGGTGCCACCGGTGCCACCTTTTGGAGGGCGCATGACCGTGTCGTCACATCCCACTTCCCCGCGCCGTGCGCGCCGCTCGCTGGCCCTCGCGGCCACGGCGGCCGCGGCCGCGATGGCGCTCGCCGCCTGCGGCGGCAGCAGCACGCCAGCGGGCAGCAGCTCCGGCGACGGCGGGGGTTCGGACAAGAGTCCGGTGACGATCGGCATCTCGCTGCCGCTGACGGGTGACTTCTCCCAGCCCGGCGGCGAGGCGAAGCGGGGCTACGAGGTGTGGGCCGACCAGGTCAACGCCGCCGGCGGCCTGCAGGGCCGGCAGGTCGAGCTGAAGATCGCCGATGACGCGTCCAACCAGGACACCGTCGTCTCCGACTACACGAAGCTGATGACCTCCGACAAGGTCGACCTCGTGCTGGGCACGTTCTCCTCGCTGCTCAACTTCCCGGCCTCGGCCGTGGCCGAGAAGAACGGCTACGTCTTCGTCGAGCCGGCCGGTGGCGCGCCGACCATGTTCGACCGCGGCTTCGAGTACCTCTTCTTCGCCCAGCCGGCCACCGCGCCGCACCAGGCCGACGTGTTCGTCGAGTACCTCCAGTCGCTGCCAGCCGACCAGATGCCCAAGACCGCGGCGTACCCGACGCAGGACGACCCGTTCACCCGCCCGGTGATCGAGTCGATGCAGACGCAGCTCGAGGCGCTCGGCGTGAAGACGGTCTTCTCGCAGGTCTACCCGGCCGACACCACGAACTTCCAGACCATCGCCAACACCCTGAAGAACAAGAAGCCCGACCTGATCGCCCAGGGCGCGGTCTTCGAGGACGGCGTCGGCCTGGTCCGGTCGCTCAAGCAGCTCGGCTACACGCCGAAGGCGCTGTTCCAGACGTCCGCGCCGAGCAACGCCGGCCAGTACAGCGAAGGTGTCGGCGAGGCCAACACCGAGGGCGTCTTCTACACGGTCTCGTGGAACGAGCAGGCGTCCACGCCGAAGAACGCGGAGTTCGTCAAGGCGTACGGCGACGCCTACGACGGCGCCACCCCGGCCGAGGACGCGGCGGACGCCTATGCCGCCGCCCAGACGCTGCAGGCCGCTGTCGAGGGCACCAAGGGCTTCGACAACGACGCGATCAAGGACTGGCTGCACAGCAACGAGGTGCAGACGATCCTCGGTCCGCTGTCCTGGAACGAGAAGGGTGAGCCGCAGGGCAAATTCATCCTCGCCCAGTGGCAGTCCGGCAAGGTCCAGGTCGTCGGTCCCGCCGACGCGGCCACGACGGAGACGGTCATCTACCCGAAGCCGCCGTGGAGCTGACCCGCTGACATCCGGTGGGGGCGGGCGGCAACCCTCCGACCGCCCGCCTCCACCGGACCCCATCTGCTAGACCGGACCCTGCACCGAGCACGACGACCAGCCCGAGGAGCCAGTAGCCGTGACCGAGCTCCTGCAGGCGGTGATCCTGGGCCTGCTCATCGGCGGCGTCTACGCGCTGATGGCCTCCGGCCTCACCCTGGTCTTCGGCGTCATGAACATCATCAACGTTGCCCAGGGTGCGTTCCTGATCTTCGTGGCGATGGTCACCTGGTGGCTCTGGAAGCACACCGGGATCGACCCGATCCTCGCCTCGGTCATCACCACGCCGATGATGTTCGGCTTCGGCTGGGTGCTCTACCGCACCGTGATCGTGCGGATCCGCGGCGCGTCACCCTCGATGTCGGTGCTGCTCACGTTCGGCCTGGCGCTGACCATCGAGGGCATCCTCAACATCACGGCCGGCAACAAGTTCAAGTCGGCGACACCCAGCTACTTCGAGGAGTCGTACCGCGTCGGCTCGATCGCGCTGCCCAAGGCACAGGTCTACGGCTTCCTCGCCGCAGTCGTCGTGCTGGCGGTCCTCTACGTGGTGCTGACCCGCACCTGGATGGGCCGCGCGATCCGTGCCTCGTCGCAGAACCCCTCCGGCGCCGCGCTGGTCGGTGTCGGCGCCACCTCGACGGCCGCGCTCGCATTCGCCCTGGGCGCGTCGACCTCGGGGGTCGGTGGGTCGATCCTCTCGGTGCTCTACCCGTTCTTCCCGGCGTCGCACTACGACTGGATCTCGCGGCTGCTCGGCATCATCGTGCTGGGCGGGATGGGCTCGCTGCCCGGTGCGCTCGTCGGCGCGCTGGTGCTCGGCCTCGCCGAGACGCTGACGGCGACCTACGGCTCCCTCCGCTGGGCCACGCTCGTCTTCTACATCGTGATCCTGGCGGTCCTGTTGTTCCGGCCGCAGGGCATCTTCGGCACCCGGCTGCGCGAGGACGTGACGGCGTGAGCTCCTCCGTGCCGGAGAGCGCCGGCTCCGAGCCGACGAGGCCGACACAGCCGGCGTCGCCGTCCCGGCTCGCCCGGTTGCCCAAGGGCCACCTCGTCGCGCTGCTCGCGCTGGTGGTGCTCGTGCTCTACCCGGTCGTGCAGCCGGGCGACGCGTACTACCAGGCAGTGCTGTTCACGACGTTCCTGCTCGGTGTGCAGGCAGTGAGCTGGAACATCATCAGCGGCTACGCCGGCTACGTCTCGCTCGGCCACTCGGCGTTCCTCGGGGTCGGCTCGTACACGGCTGCCGTGATCGCGCTGCACACCGGCGTCAACCCGCTGTGGGTCGCGCCGATCGGCGGCGTCGTGGCGGTGGTCCTCGCGATCCTCATCGGTCTGGTCGTGTTGCGCACCAGCGGTCACGCGTTCGTCATCATCACGATCGCGCTGCTGCTCTCGACGCAGATCGTGGCGACCAACTGGCGCAGCCTCACCAACGGCTCCGACGGCATCACCCTCGAGCTGCCGTTCTGGGACCGCGACATCCAGAACGTCCCCTTCTACCTGGTGATGCTGGGGCTGTTCGCCCTCACCGTCGTCTTCAGCGCGCTGATCCGGCGCACCAAGTTCGGCACCGGCCTGGTCGCGATCCGCGAGGACGAGGGCAAGGCCGCGGCGATCGGTGTCAACACCACCCGCTACAAGGTGACCGCCTACGCCGCGTCGGCGTTCTTCATCGGGATCGCCGGCGGCGTCTACGCCTACTTCCTCACCTTCCTCAACCCGGTCGGCTCGTTCTCGATCCTCGGCAGCGTGACGATCGTGCTGTCGGCGCTGGCCGGCGGCCGGGGCACGCTGTACGGCCCGGTCGTCGGTGCGTTCATCGTCGGCATCGGCTCGGAGATGGCCACGGTCTACGGCGGCAGCAGCAGCCGGGTCCTGATCTTCGGCCTCGCGCTGATGCTGATCGTGCTCTTCCTCCCCGACGGACTGCTCCCCACCTTCGCCAAGGCCTACCGCCGCTTCCGGCCGGCCACCACGGAGTACACCGACCAGGCGGGCGCGCTCGGCGCCGGCACGATGCAGGTCCGCGACCGCGCCCTCGTCACGTCAGTGGTGACGGACCGGGTCGCGGCGGCTGCCGCCGCGGGCAAGCCGCTGCTCGAGATCAAGGGCGCGTCGAAGGCGTTCGGCGGCCTGGTCGCCGTCGACGGTGCCGACCTCACCGTGCGACAGGGCAGCATCACTGCGCTGATCGGACCCAACGGTTCCGGCAAGACGACGCTGTTCAACCTCGTCACCGGCGCGATGGGAGCCGACTCCGGCGAGGTGTGGCTGGACGGCACCCGGATCGACCGGATGAAGCCGTGGGAGCGGGGCCACCTCGGCCTGGCCCGCACCTTCCAGACCACCCGGCTGTTCACGAGCATGACCGTGCTGGAGAACCTCGTCGCCCCGCTGCCGGACGCGAGGTGGTCGACGATGCTCAGGGCGTCGGTAGCCGGCCACGAGGCTGACCGGGCCCGCGAGCTGCTGGCGTTCGTCGGCATGGAACGGTTCGCCGGGCAGCCGGCCGGCGCGTTGTCGTACGGGCAGCAGAAGCTGGTGGAGCTGGCGCAGGTGCTCATGCTCGAACCGCGGCTGGTGCTGCTCGACGAGCCGGCCGGCGGGGTCAACCCGAGCCTGGTCGGCCGGATGGTCGAGATCGTGCGCGACCTGAACAGTCAGGGGGTGACGTTCCTCGTCGTCGAGCACAACATCCCGATGGTGCTCGAGCTGTGCGACCCGGTCGTCGTCTTCAGCCGCGGGAAGGCGATCGCCGAAGGACCGCCGCAGACGATCCGGGAGGACCCGGTCGTGCTGGACGCCTACCTCGGTGACGAGTGGCGGCCGCCGGCCGCCGATCAGGCTGCCGCATCGACGTCCGGCACCTCCGACGAGCCGCAGGAGGTGCGCTGATGCTGCAGCTCACGGGGATCGTCGCCGGCTACGGAGGCGGCGCGGTCCTGCAGGGGGTCGACCTCACCTGCGACCCCGGCACCATCACGTGCGTCGTCGGCCCGAACGGCGCCGGCAAGTCGACCGTCCTCCGCGTCGTGTCCGGGCTGCTCACGCCGTCCGAGGGCACCGTCACGATGGGGGACCAGACCCTGTCCGGCCTGTCGGCGGCAGCGATCCTGCGGGCGGGTGTCACCCAGGTGCCGCAGTCGCACGCGCTGTTCCCGGGCATGACGGTGCGCGAGAACCTGCTGATGGGCGGGTTCCTCATCCGGCGGGACAAGAGGCTGCTGGCCGCCCGGCTGGAGCAGGTCGAGCAGCTCGTGCCGATGGTCGCCGACCGGTCGAACCAGCACGGCGGCAACCTGTCCGGCGGTCAGCGCCGGATGGTCGAGATCGCCCGCTGCCTGATGCTGGACCCGAAGGTGCTGCTGCTGGACGAGCCGTCGCTGGGTCTGGACCCGCGCTCGCTCGCCGCGGTCGCCGAGCTCATCCACCGGCTCAACGGCGAGGGCGTCACCATCCTGCTCGTCGAGCAGAACGTACGCCTCGGCCTCGGCCTGGCCACTCACGGCGTGGTGATGGAAGGCGGCAAGGTCCGCCTCACCGGCTCGGCCGCCGAGGTCATGAACCACCCCGAGATCGCCAGCCTCTACCTCGGCGGCACGCCGGCCACGACGTCGAAGGTCGCCGAGGCGACGGCGGACGCCGACCCCGCCGTACCCGACCCGTCCGAGGCCACCGCCCCCTCCTGAGCCGCCGCGAAGCCCCGGCCGGCCCGCGAGGGCGCGGCCAGGGCATCCGGACCGCGGCTCAGTCGAGGTCGAACCGGTCGAGGGTCATGACCTTGTCCCAGGCGGCGACGAAGTCGCCCACGAACTTCGGCCCTGCGTCGGCCGCCGCGTAGACCTCGGCGATCGCTCGCAGCTGAGAGTTCGCGCCGAACAGGAGGTCGACGGCGGTCGCCGTCCGGGTGACCTGGCCGGTCGCGCGGTCCTTGCCCTCGTAGACGTTCTCCTGCGATGCGGACGCCGACCACTCAGTGCCCATGCCGAGCAGGTTGACGAAGAAGTCGTTCGTCAGCGTGCCCGGACGATCGGTGAGGACGCCGTGCGCGGTCTTACCGACGTTGGCGCCGAGAGCCCGGAGGCCACCGACGAGGACGGTCATCTCCGGTGCCGTCAGCTCGAGCATGTTCGCCCGGTCCAGCAGCAGCGTCTCCGGCTGGGTCTTCTCGCCGGGCCGGAGGTAGCTGCGGAACCCGTCGGCCCGCGGCTCCAGGACGGCGAACGCCTCGACGTCGGTCTGCTCCTCGCTGGCGTCGGTGCGTCCTGGTGCGAACGGCACGCTGACGTCCTGCCCGGCGTCCTTCGCGGCCTTCTCGACGGCGGCGCCGCCGGCCAGCACGATCAGGTCGGCCAGCGAGATGCGGGTGCCACCGGACTGCCCGTCGTTGAACTCCTGCTGGATCGTCGCGAGGGTGTCGAGGACCTGCCCGACACCCGCCTGGACGTTGACCTCCCAGCTGCGCTGCGGCTCCAGCCGGATCCGCGCGCCGTTCGCCCCGCCGCGCTTGTCGGTGCCGCGGAAGGTGGCCGCGGAGGCCCACGCGGTCGACACGAGCTGCGAGACGGACAGGCCCGAGTCGAGGACCTTCGCCTTGAGCGCGGCGACGTCTGCGTCGCCGACCAGGTCGTGGTCGACGGCGGGCACCGGGTCCTGCCAGAGCTGCGGCTCGGCGACCCACGGGCCGAGGAACCGCGAGACCGGGCCCATGTCGCGGTGCAGCAGCTTGTACCAGGCCCGCGCGAACGCGTCGGCGAGCTGCTCGGGGTGCTCGTGGAAGTTGCGCGAGACCTTCTCGTACGCCGGGTCGAAGCGCAGCGCGAGGTCGGTGGTGAGCATCGTGGGTCGGCGGGCCGGCCCACCGAACGCGTCGGGGACATCTGCCTCGGCGTCCTTCGCGACCCACTGCTTCGCCCCGGCCGGGCTCTCCACGAGCTCCCACTCGTGACCGAAGAGGTTCTGGAAGAAGCCCGCCCCCCACTGGGTCGGCGTGCTGGTCCAGGTGACCTCGAGGCCGCTGGTGATGGTGTCGGCCCCCTTGCCGGTGCCGTAGGTGCTCCGCCAGCCCAGACCCTGCTCCTCGATCGACGCGGCCTCCGGCTCGGGGCCGACGTGGTCGGCGGGACCTGCGCCGTGGGTCTTGCCGAACGAGTGACCGCCGGCGATGAGCGCGACCGTCTCCTCGTCGTTCATCGCCATCCGGCGGAACGTCTCACGGATGTCGCGCGCCGCGGCGAGCGGGTCCGGGTTGCCGTTCGGGCCTTCCGGGTTCACGTAGATCAGGCCCATCTGGACGGAGCCGAGCGGGCCGGACAGCTCGCGGTCGCCGGCGTAGCGCTCGTCGCCCAGCCAGGTGTCCTCGGGGCCCCAGAAGATCTCCTCCGGCTCCCACACGTCCGGGCGGCCGAAGCCGAAGCCGAAGGTCGTGAAGCCCATCGACTCCAGCGCGCAGTTGCCGGCGAAGACCAGCAGGTCGGCCCACGACACCTGCTGCCCGTACTTCGCCTTGACCGGCCACAGCAGCCGGCGGGCCTTGTCGAGGTTCGCGTTGTCCGGCCAGCTGTTGAGCGGGGCGAAGCGCTGGGCGCCGTCGCCGCCGCCACCGCGGCCGTCCTCGATCCGGTAGGTGCCGGCGGAGTGCCAGCTCATCCGGATGAACAGTGGCCCGTAGTGGCCGAAGTCGGCTGGCCACCAGTCCTGCGAGGTCGTCATCACCTCGAACACGTCCCGCTTCAGGGCCTCGACGTCGAGCGCCTGGAACGCCTCGGTGTAGCGGAAGTCCGCACCCAGCGGGTTGCCCCGGGGCGAGTGCTGGTGCAGCACCTGCAGGTCCAGCTGGTTCGGCCACCAGTCCTGGTTGGTGTGCGGCCGGCCCGACTTGGCCTCCGGCGCATCGATGACTGGGTTCTCGCTCTCGCTGCCGTGCTCGGACACGTTGCTCGCTCTCCTCGGTCGGTGGTGCGGGTCGTGCTGCTCGTGGTGGTCCTCAGGTGATCGGGTGGCTGGTCATCCCTCGGCTGCGGCCGGTGCGGCGCAGGCCGGGCAGCGGCCCCAGAAGACCACCTCGGCCTCGTCGATCTGGTAGCTGGAGCCGTCGCTCGCGGTCAGGCAGGGCGCGTAGCCGACGGCGCAGTCGACGTCGGCGATGGCACCGCACGTCCTGCAGACGACGTGGTGGTGGTTGTCGCCGATCCGCGCCTCGTAGCGCGCCACGGAGCCCTTCGGCTGGATGCACCGCACCAGGCCGGCGGTGGTCAGGGCCCGCAGCACGTCGTAGACCGCTTGGTGCGACACGCCCCCGAGCTCGGCTCGGACCGCGCCGATGAGGGTGTCGGTGTCGGAGTGCGGGTGGTCGTCCAGCGCTGTCAGGACGGCCACCCGCGGGCGGGTGACCCGCAGGTCGGACCCACGGAGGATCCGCTCGTAGTCCGTGGCCGTCGGCATCGCCTCCACCCAACCGCACTTTCTGGAATCAATCAAGATCCCGTGTCCGCCGGAAGGTCTGCTGCGGCATCGACCCCGAAGGCGCCGGCTCGCGCCGCGTCAGCGGACCGAGTCGCCCTCCCGGTCCGGCTGGCGGACCTCCTGCCGCAACCGCAGGCCCACTGCGCTGGCGGCGAGCAGGGTCAGGCCGGCCACCAGCAGCGAGCCGGCGGCCGAGACCGAGCCGTCCGTCCAGTCGTGCAGCGCCTCGGGCACGACGAGGGTCGTGGCCAGGACGCCGGCCCCGAGCACCGACCAGCTCCGCGTCGACAGGTAGCCGGCGAACCCGGCCGTGGCCACGAGCGCGGTCAGCGCGTACGCCAGCCAGTGGTTGTCGCCGTCGAAGACCGGCAGCTGCGCGCCGAACAGCGCGATGCCGGCCCCGGTCGCCAGCGCGACCTCGCGGTCGCGCACGGTCCCGGTGAGGCCGAGGACGACCCAGGCCGCCCCGAGGGCCACCAGCGCCACGCCGTAGGCCGACGCGCCAGGCTCGTGACCGACCTGGCCGACCAGGCCGGTGGCCAGCATCATCGAGCCCACCCACAGGCCCAGCTGGCCGACCACCCCGGGCACCACCGCGTAGCCGACCGCCGCGACCACGACGCCGAGGGCGCTCCCCGCCACGAGCTCCCAGCTCGGCGCCCCGAGGCCGGCCGCCGAGCCCGCCGAGGCGGCCGCGGAGGTCCACAGGACCGAGACCAGTCGTCGCCGGGCGGAGTCCCGGCGGTCCCGCAGCTCGCGGACCGGCTGACCGGCGGAGACCGCGACGAACCAGCCGGCGCCGAGCAGCGCCACCGCGAGGCCGGTCAGGATCAGCACCCGCGTGGCCTCGCCGAGGTCGTCCCAGCCGTTGGTGAGGAACAGCGCCCCGGCCCCCAGCAGTAGCGCGGACCCGAGGTAACCGGCAATCTCGGCGAGCCGGCTGCGCGTCCCGGTGGCCTCGTCCGGTGAGGCGGTCGGGCGGGTGCCGGCAAACACCTCAGCCACCCGGGCGGCCTGCTGCTCGCTGAGAGTCCCCTCGGCCACCAGCTGATTCAGCGCCGCAGCGGACGCCTGGTCGAGCGGTGCCGGTCGGGTGACGTTGCCTCTGCTGCTCGACTCGACCATGTGGCCAGAGTGGCCCTCGCGGCCCCACCACGTCCCGAGTACGGCTACTCACGTCAGGGCGGCGGTCCCGTCACGTCCCGGCGCTGCGCTGCTGCGGCGGCTGCGGGGCCGGCGCGATGTTGGCGTTGCGGTGGAAGACGTTGTCCGGGTCGTAGCGGCCCTTGATCGCCGCGAGCCGGGCGTACTTAGTCGGGCCGTAGCTGGCTCGCACCCGGTCGTCGGGGAACTCCGCCTCGCCGTTGAGGTAGCTGCCGCTGCCCATCGCCACCGGCTGCAGCGCGGCCCAGAAGTCGCGCACCCACTGGGTCTCGGTCACGAGCAGGCCGGGGTCGTCCTCGGCGAGGCCGAGCAGGAACAGCGCCCACCGCGGTGAGCGCCCCCCGCCGAAGGCGGTGTCGTCCTCCCCGACCTCGCAGTAGGCGCCGTCGAGCCGGTACGCGAAGGCCGCCGAGTCCGGCGAGCCCTTCCGGCCAACCTGCTCGGTGATGATGGCGATCGCCTCGTCGGTGAGGTCCTCGAGGTAGGTCGCCTTGTCGTAGGCGAGCAGACCGAAGTGGTTCGCCTCGTCGAAGCTCTGCTGCACGTCGGCGTAGGGCATCGGTGCGACGACCTGGAACAGCGGCGGCAGCTCGGCGCCGATCCGCTCGACGATGCGGCCGTGCTCGTCACCGCCGAAGCCGATCAGGACCAGGGCGTAGCCGGGGGCGCCCTGGTGCTCGGCCGGGACGAACGGTGCGGGCGGCGCGTTGATCGCCGCGATGATCATGTTGGTGTCCCTGGACATCGAGGCGAACAGGTCGCGGGCCAGCCGGAGCACCTCGGTGCCCTGCGCGAGCGGCCAGAACATCAGCCCGAAGTCGACCATCGGTCCGACCTCGTGCAGCCGGAACTCGAACTCGGTGACGACGCCGAAGTTGCCGCCGCCACCGCGGACCGCCCAGAACAGGTCCGGCTCCTCGTCCGCCGACGCGCGCCGGATCTTGCCGTCGGCTGTGACTATCTCGACGGACAGCACGTTGTCCAGCGCGAGGCCGTGCCGGCGGGTCAACCAGCCCATGCCGCCGGTGAGCGTGAGGCCCCCGACCCCGGTGTGCCCGACGATGCCCGCGGTGGTCGCCAGCCCGTGCTCCTGGGTGGCGGTGTCGCGCCGCGCCAGGGTGGCACCGCCACCCACACGGCAGCGCCGCGCGTCGACGTCGGTCTCGACCTGGTCCATCAGCGTGAGGTCGATGACCAGCCCGTCGTCCACGCCGCTGAGGCCTCCCGTGCTGTGAGCACCGCAGCGGACGGCGATCTCCAGGTCGTGCAGCCGGGCGAAGGTGATCGCCGCGCTCACGTCGGCCGCCGTCCGGCACCGGACCAGCAGCGCCGGGTGCTGGTCGAACATGCCGTTCCACAGCATGCGCGCCGCGTCGTAGGTGGCGTCACCGGGGTGCACCACCTCACCGGCGAGGTCCTTGCGGAGCACCTCGACGTCGTACGCGGCGAGTGCGGAGCGGGTCATGGCATGCCTCCCGGTCGACGCCGCGCCGGCTGCCGGGAGTCACGGCCTCCCACCGGGCGGCGGCTCCTGCCCACTGTGCGCCCGCTGGGCGGCCACTGCCAAGGCCCTCCGACCGACCGCCGGCTCGGCCCCCGCCAGGCACCTGACGATCCCGAACGTCCCGATCGCGCCCGACCCGGTCCGGGCCTGACCGGGGAGCCGGCCGGCCCGGACCGTGCCGGGAGGGCACTCCCCCGGAGGGTCAGCTGCCCTCGTGGGGGATCAGGATCCACGCCGCTGGTGTCCAGGGTGCGTCGCAGGCGTTCTTCTGCACGGTGGAGCGGAGGCCAGTGGTGCCGGGGCCGGCGACCTGTTCCACGGCGCCCAGGACGAGCCGGTCGCCGGCGCCGCACCGTGCGGACTCGGCCGAGCTCGTCAGCGTGAGGTCGGTGCGGCGCAGCGACCACTGGCCCCGGTCGACTGGTTCACCGGAGTCGTCCGCGACGTAGTAGGTGCCACCGGGGTCGATCTCGAGGACGTGGCCGCCACCTTCGGCCAGCCAGAGACCGTAGAGGGCCCGCTTGCTCACCAGCGGCTGCCAGCCGGACTCGGTGGAGAAGACCAGGCCCGCCATGTCCGGGGAGGCCGGGAGCACCTGCTCCATGACCCACCGCTCGTCCTGCAGGGGCGAGCAGTTGTCCGTTCCGGGCCGGGTGTGCACGAGCCGCAGGGCGCCCGGCCCCACCGGGGCTCCCGGAAGAGCGGCCCGCATGGCGAACTCCTGGCCGCCGCAGCCGGCCGGTCCGCCCTCGACGCTGACGGTGATGAGGTCGCCGCTGATCGAGTAGGTGCCGCGGATGCCCGGGTCGTGGAACAGCCGGCCGGCGGTGTCGAAGGAAACGGCGTTCGGTGCCGAGAAGCGCATCTGCACGCTGCCGTTGTCCAGCCGCCAGACCCCGTGGAGAAGCTCGGGGGTAGGCGCACTTCCGACGAGGAAGTCGGCCAGGAGATCGCTCGCGCTGGGACTCGGAGCGACGGGCGGGGCAGTCTCGTCGTCCCCGCCGCGCGACAGGAACGCCGCGACACCCAGGGCCAGGACGAGGACGGCTGCCGCAGCCACCCCGATGACGCCACGGCGGCGATCGGTCTGCCGTCGGCTGGTGATGCGCTCGTCGAGGGCACCACGCGCATCCCTCAGGTCTGACTCGGTCATGACGACACCTCCTGTGACTGCCGCGATGTCCCGCGTGAGCCGCTCCTCGATGCTGCTCATCTGCGTCACCTCGCGATCCGCTTGTGCAGGGACTGCAGTCCCCGGTGGGTATGGGCCTTGACCGACCCCTCGCTGATCCGGAGCAGCTGGGCGGTCTCCGCGACCGAGAGCTCGAGGACGTACCGGCAGGCCAGGACCTCGCGCTGGCGTCGGGCCAGCGTGCGCATGACGGTCACCAGCGACTCGACCTCGTGGCGAGCCACCGTCGTGTCCTCGGGACTCTCCTGGTGCTCTCGCACAAGCAGGAGTGGCCGCGCGGCGCGTTGGGTGACCTGACGTCGCACCCAGGACCGGCACCGGTTGAGCACGGCGGAACGGAGGTACGCTTCGGCGGCTTCCGGGTCCCGCAGCGAGCGCCGATGCCGGTGAAGGGCGACGAACGCGTCCTGCACCGCGTCCTCGGCGGCCTCGCGACTGCCCAGCATGACGACGCCCAGGCGCAGCAGCCCGGCGTAGTGCCGTCGGAACAGCACGTCGACCAGCTCGTCGCGTGCAGGCACCTCCGCGTCGCGCCAGCCGCCGGCACGCTCACCCATGGAGAGCAGCTCCTCCGGTACGGAGTCCGTCATGCCCGAGAGTCGTTCGACCGCCTCTCAGGTTTACACCGGTCGCGCATGACTTCGGGTCGGCCCGCGAGCCATCGCGCAGAGCCGCCGTCGCCGCCCCTCTGGCGCCTACGCGGCTGTGGACCGCAGGGCGGTGTCAGCCGACGGTGTCCCCCACCCCGGCAGCGCGGTCACCCGCGAACCGAAGTCGACGTCAGGGGAGTCGACGACGTAGCTCGGGACGCCGACGTCGTCAGGCGTCACGGGGGCGCCGGTGTCGTTGTGGCTGGTCCTCAGCCCACTCGCCCGGCAGGTCGTGGTGACCAGCGGCCACGACGTGCCGGAGAACGAGCCAGACCTCACCGTGCGCGAGATCGTCCGAGTCGTCGCTGCCGCCCGCGCCTGAACGGCGGCCGGCCGCCAACGCTCGGCCCGTCTTGGCTTGCGATGCCGCGGACGGCACTACCGCCCGGATCGTCAGCGGTCGGGGAAGGTGATCAGTCGGTGCCGGTTCGTGGAGGGTCGTAGCTCACAGCACGATGTACTGGCGCCCGTCGAAAAGTTCACGGACGGCGTCCAGGTGGCCGGCATGGGTGGCTGTCTCGACCAGTACATGCACCAGCACGGTGCGGAGGTCGGGGAAGTGAAGTCCTGCCGTCTCCCACCAGTCGTCCGGCTGCGCCGGCGCGTCGCCCAAGCGCCGTGCCGTGATGATCTCGTTGGAGCGGTCGATCGCCGAGTGGTACGCCTCCAGGACGGCGTCAGCTGGCTCATTCGGGTCGACCCGCCAGTCGCCGTTGTCGCCCTCGGGCCAGAAGTCGAGGGGCTCGCCGGCAATGACGACCTCGAACCAGTAACGCTCATCCGAGAGGGTCAGGTGCCGGACGAGTCCGAGGCAGGACCAACCGGACGGAAGCACCGGGCGGCGTAGCTGGTCGTCAGAGAGGCCTTCCAGTTGACTGATCACGTGGCAGCGCTAGCCGTCGAGGCGGCCAACAAGCAGAGCGCATTCCGCGGAGTCCTCGCCCGGCACGGCATCATGCTAGGCGACGCGTGACTCCGCTCGGCGATGCCACTACCGGTCGCTGTTGTCATTCGCCAGCGCCTCGGAGCTGGCAGTACCGACCGGTTCCGCCACGTGCACCGGCCAGTCGGTCACCGTGGTCGGGACGGTCTGCGGCCCGAGCGGGAACGGCACGTGTGGGCGCGGGGGCACTGACTCGCGGACGAGATCACCATCATGCCCCGCGCGAGGTCTTCAGTCTGTCGCAGAACCGAGCCATGCTCGGGTCACTCGCCGACGCCGGTTCGGCGACCAGGAGGCTGGGCGATGACTGAGCAAGGGGAACCACAGGTCGTCCTGCGCGGGCCGGGCCAAGGAGACAACATCATCCTGCCGATGGGTGAGCAGAGGGCGCACATCACCCGCAAGGCAGCCCGTACCGAGACGGGTGGACATTGGGCGCTCGGGGAGGCGTGGCAGGACGCCGGATTCGACAATCCGCCGCACACACATGACGAAGCGGAGGCCTTCTACGTCCTCGAAGGCTCGTACACGTTCTACACCGGCGCCGCTCCGGTAGAGGGGGTCGGACCTGGCACCTTCGTGTTCATTCCTCCCGGCGCCGTACACGGGTTCCGAACCGGTCCCGAGGGCGGGCGACTACTCGCCGTCTGGCCATCGACCGTCGAAGCCGCGTTCTTCAGTGGGCCTGGCCGAACATAGCGGTCCTTTGCGACGACCTGGCAAGTGGGCATCTGCAGGCGGTACCGCCGTGTTCATGTGAGGTCGGCGAGCACGAGGCGACCGGCGTTGCGGCCGGGGCGGCCGGAGACGGAGCCGCCGGGATGGGCGGTGGATCCGGTGAGGTAGAGGCCGGGGATCGAGGCGGCGAGGTGCGGCCAGCCGGGGATGATCGAGCCGTCGGGGCGGACGAAGTGGCCGCCGTGGCAGGAGCCGCCGATGTTCGAGGGGCTGCGGGCGGCGAGCGAGGTCGGGGTCTCGACGATCATCTGCAGCACCGCGTCGCGGGGGAGGCCGGTGCGGTCGTGGACGAGGTCCATGAGGGCCTGGCCGTGCTCGAGCCCTGCGTCGCCGTCCCAGTCGCGGCCGTCGGCGCGGGTGTGCGGGGCGGTGGTGAGGATCTTGAAGGTGCCGCCGCCATCGGGAGCGCGGTCCGGGTCGACGACGGTGGACGCGACGAGCAGCAGCCAGGGGTCGCGGGCGTCTGGCTCGCCGCGTTCGAAGGACTCGAGCTGGGCGCGCAGCCCCGCGGCGGTGCCGAGACCGCCGGCGGTCGAGAGCACCGGGCCGCTCGCGGTCGGGAAGGTGATGTCGGACGCGAGTGCGGCGTGGACGGCGAACAGCGAGAGGCCGGGCTGCCAGGTGTCGCGTGCCTCGACGAGGTCGGCAGGCGGCTCGGACGTGAGCATCCCCGGCACGGTCGCCAGGTGCGCCGACGACACCACGGCGCGGCGGGCGCCGATGCGTCGACCGGACGCGAGCTCCACCGCGGACGCCCGTCCGGACGACGTGTCGATCCGTGCGACCGGTGCCGACGCGACCACCGACGAGCCGTGGTCGACGAGGTGCCGCACCAGCGCCGCCGGCAGCGCACCCGAGCCGCCGACCGGGGTGGCCCAGCCGAACGCGACCCGGCCCGACGTGATCGCCGACGGCAGCGCTCCGGTCCCGGGCCGGCGCGGGTCCTGGATGGTCGCGAACCCCAGCCAGATCAACAGGTCCCGCACCACCGGGTGCTCGAACCGCTCGTGCACCACGTCCCAGGCCGAGCGCGCGCGCAGGTCGTCGTACTGCTGGGTCGCCTCGTCGCCGAGCGGTGCCTCGCCGGAGCTGAGCCGGGCGTGCGCCGCGCCGATGCCGCCGGACCACTCGCGCATCATCGCCCGCAGCGCGTCGGCGTCCGACCGGGAGAACCGCGCGACCTCCTCGACCGTCGCGTCCAGGTCGCGGTGCACCGTGAGAGCGTCGCCGCCCGGAAGCGGCAGCACGACGGCCGGGTCGGTGTGGACGTACTGCAGGCCGTACGTCGACAGCAGGCCGAGCTCGTCGTCGCGGATCACTGGGTTCGACTGGATGAGCACGTGCGCGCTGGAGCACGAGTCGTGCAGGAACCCCGGCAGCGTCAGCTCCTCGGTCACGGTGTTGCCGCCGACCACGTCCTGCGCCTCGACCACGCACACCTCGAGCCCGGCCTGCGCCAGGTAGGCCGCGCAGATCAGCCCGTTGTGGCCGCCGCCGATGACGACGACGTCGACGTCGTCCGGCGGCTCGGCTGCGAGCGGGGTATGGAGCGGGTGGGTCGGGTCGAGCAGCTTCGGCGTGCCGACGGCAGCGGTCACAGTGCGGTACCCCCTCGCAGCAGCCCGCTCGGGAACGCGTGCAGCGACCGGGCGCCGTCCGCGGTGATCTCGTACAGCTCGCCGGTCTGCACGCCGGCCCGGAGGTCGGCGGTGGCGACGTTCGGCTGGACGACGAGTGTCATCCCCTCGACCAGCGGCTGGGCGTGCACGCCGGACGGCGGGCGTCGGTGCGACAGCACCGGCGCCAGGTAGCCGCCGCCGAAGCCGTGCACGAGGTCGTCAACCGTGACGAACCCGTTGCCCAGCACCGGATCCGCGCAAGACAACAGGTCTGCGGGGAGCGCGCCGGGCCGGAGTCGGTCGACGATCGCGTCGTGCACCTCGGTGGCCAGTGCGTGCAGCTCGGCGTACAGCGCGGTCGGGTCGGCCTCGACCGTGACGGTGCGCAGCAGCTGCCCGGCGGTGTCCTGCCCCCAGGCGGTACTGAGCTCGAACACCACCGCCGACCCGGCCTCGACCGCGCGGTCGGTCGGCCACTGCCCGGGCACGCACCGGTCCGGCGCGGCCATCGACGTCGCCGCCACGTAGTGGATGTGGTTGGTCGCGCCGGTGCCGCCGTACGACGACTCGACGGCGTCGACCAGGTCCAGCTCGGTCGCGCCGGGCACCGCCGCCTCGACCAGCGCGGCAGCCGACCGGTCGGTCAGCCAGGCGGCGTACCGCAGGTGGTCGAGCTCCTCAGCGCTCTTCACCGCGCGCCACCTCGCGAACGCCGGGTCCAGCTCGACCGCCTCACGCAGGACCGTGCGCACGGCCTCGGGCACACCGCCGATGACGCCGACCCGGCGGGCGTCGCCGAGCAGCTCGCGCACGGTCGCCGCCGTGGTGTCGCCGACCGGGCGCACCTCGCAGTCGACCGCGACCCGCGCCGCGTTCGGCACGTGGTTGGGGAACCCGACCAGCAGCACCGCGCGCTCGGCCGGGCGCATCACCACGACCGCCTCGCGGGTCACCGGCCAGCCGGTCAGCCACGGGACGCCGGAGCCGGAGCGGTTCGCGCCGTAGACGAGGACCGCGTCCAGACCCTTCTCGGCCGCGCAGTCCTCGACCAGGTGCCGCCGACGGGCCATCTCGGCCGTCGAGTACGCAGGCGGGGGTCCGGTCACGGGCCGCGGCGCCGCGAGGGGCCGGCGTCCGGCCGGGGCTGGCGCGGCGTCGGCGCCGAGGTCCGTTGACACGTCCGTGAGAGTGCCCGATCCTGCACTCGATTGCAATGGTCAGGTCACGCGCCGGTCACGGCGCCGTGGCCAGCCCCGCCGACGCCCGGAAGGACCTGCTCGCACATGGATGAGAAGCTCGCCTCGGCGATCTCCCACTGGGGACCGCGCTTCACCACCAACGGCATCACGGTCGCCGACTTCGAGCGGGTCACCACGGGGCTCGACCGCTGGGCGGACTGGTGCGCCGCCTGGTCGACCGCCGCCGCCGAGCACGAGGAGCTGGGGCGCACGGCGCTCGCCGACGGCCGCACCCGCAGCGCCGGCGAGCACCTGTCGATGGCGTCGACGTACTTCCACTTCGCCAAGTTCGTCTTCGTCGAGGACTACGAGCAGATGCGCAGCGCGCACCAGAACGCGGTGCGCTGCCTCAACGACGCCCTGCCGCTGCTCGACCCGCCCGGCCGGCGCGTCGAGGTCCCGCTCGACGGCGCCACCATGGTCGGCGTCCTGCGCGTCCCGGCCGCCGAGCCGTCCGGTGGTCCGTACCCCGCGGTGCTGATGATCCCGGGGCTGGACTCCACCAAGGAGGAGTTCCGCTCCACCGAGAAGACCTTCCTCGACCGCGGCCTGGCCACCTTCAGCGTGGACGGGCCGGGGCAGGGCGAGGCGGAGTACGACCTGCCGATCCGCGGTGACTGGTCGGCCCCCGGCCTGGCGTTCCTCGACGCGCTGGCCGCCCAGCCGGAGGTCGACGGCGACCGGCTCGGCGTCTGGGGCGTCAGCCTCGGCGGGTACTACTCGCCGCGCGTCGCGGCTGCGGCCGGCGACCGGGTCCGCGCCGTTGTCGCGCTGGCCGGCCCGTACAACTTCGGCGACTGCTGGGACGACCTGCCGGAGCTCACGCGGGACACCTTCCGGGTCCGCTCGCAGGTGCAGACCGACGACGAGGCGCGCGCCAACGCCTCGACGCTGGACCTGGCCGGGCTGGCCGGCCACATCACCGCACCGCTGCTGGTCGTCACCGGCAAGCTCGACCGGCTGATCCCGTGGCAGCACGCCGAGCGCCTCGCTCAGGAGGCCAAGGACGCCGAGCTGCTGCTGCTCCCGGACGGCAACCACGGCTGCATGAACGTGTGGCCGAAACACCGCCCGTACACGGCCGACTGGCTGGCCCGGCACCTCACGGCCTGACGCTTCGGGGCCTCAGGTCACGCTTCGCCGTCTGCTTCCCACGGCCCGCTTTCGCCTTGCACGGGTTGCGGACCGTGGGAGGCGACGGTGGATCACGTTGACGTGATCGCCGGACCTGGGGGTGGGCGAGGGCGGGGCGGGGGAGGCGACCGCACGCCGGGCCACTCCTTGACACCCCGGAAGGGCGCTGGCTAGCCTCTCACCGCAAACGATTGCAAGCCTGAGGCAGGGACACGACGGTGGGAGCCCCATGAGCGAGACGACAGGGTCGGTGGCCGGCGTCGGCAGCGTCGGCTGGATCGGCACCGGCCGGATGGGCGCCGCGATGGCGACCCGCCTGGCCCTGGCCGGCGCCGACCTCGCCGTGTGGAACCGCACCCGGGCCAAGGCCGAGCCGCTCGCCGAGCTCGGCGCGAAGGTCGTCGACTCGATCGCCGACCTGCGCGGCCGCGACGTCGTCTTCACGATGGTCTCCACCTCGACGGACCTCGAGCAGGTGCTCACCGGCGAGGGTGGCCTGATCGCCGAGCCCGCCAACGTCCCCCGGGTGGTCGTGGACACCTCGACCGTCTCCACCGAGACCTCCGAGGCGATGCGGGCCGCGTGCGACGCGGTCGGCACCCAGTTCCTCGCCTCCCCGGTGAGCGGCAACGGCAAGGTCGTCGCCGCGGGCCTGCTCACCCTGGTCACCTCCGGGGACGAGGACGCCTTCACCCGGGTCCGCCCGCTGCTCGACGCGATCGGCCAGCACGTGACCTACGTCGGCGAGGGCGACACCGCCCGGCTCGCGAAGATCTGCCACAACCTCATGCTCGGTGTCGTGACGCAGTCGCTCGCCGAGATCACGGTGCTCGCCGAGAAGGGCGGCATGACCCGCGCGGCGTTCCTCGAGTTCCTCAACAACTCGGTGATGGGCTCGGTCTTCACCCGCTACAAGACGCCGGCCTTCGTGCACCTCGACTACACCCCGACCTTCACCCCGATCCTGCTGCGCAAGGACTTCGACCTCGGCCTGGCCGCCGCCCGCCAGCTGGACGTCCCGATGCCGGTCGCCGCCGCCACCGCGCAGCTCGTCCAGGAGTCGGTCAGCAGCGGCCGGGTCACCGAGGACTTCGCCATCCTGCTCGACCAGCAGGCCACCGCGTCCGGCCTCGAGCTCAAGCCCGAGGACACCCCGGTGGACGACGGCCTCGGCTCCACGGAGTAGGCAGGCCGCCATGAGCCCCACGCCGGACCGCACCGCCCCGCTGCCCGCCCCCGGGCACATGGGCGTCGACTACGAGCAACGGGTCGACTTCGAGCGGCTGCGGCAGTACCGCATCGGCCGCGCGAAGGCGGCGCTCGAGGGCAGCGAGTGCGGGGCGTTCCTGCTCTTCGACTTCTACAACATCCGCTACACCACGCAGACCTGGATCGGCGGCGCCCTCGGCGACAAGATGATCCGGTACGCCCTGCTGGCCCGTGGCAAGGACCCGGTGCTGTGGGACTTCGGGTCCGCGGTGAAGCACCACAAGAAGTACTCGCCGTGGGTGCCGACGGAGAACTACAAGGCCGGCTTCCTCGGCTTCCGCGGCGCGGTCGCGCCCTCGGTCGGGCTGATGGCCGACGCCGTCGCCGAGATCAAGTCGATGCTCGTCGAGGCCGGCGTCGCCGACCTGCCGGTCGCGGTCGACATCGTCGAGCCACCGTTCCTGTTCGAGATGCAGCGGCAGGGCCTCACCGTCGTCGACGCCCAGCAGCTGATGCTCGACGCGCGCAGCATCAAGTCGAGCGACGAGATCATGCTGCTCAACCAGGCCGCAGCGATGGTCGACGGCGTGTACCAGGACATCGTCGAGATGCTGAAGCCCGGCATCCGCGAGAACGAGATCGTCGCGCACGTCAACAAGCGGCTCTACGAGATGGGCTCGGACCAGGTCGAGGCCGTCAACGCCATCTCCGGGGAGCGCTGCAACCCGCACCCGCACAACTTCACCGACCGGCTGATCCGCCCGGGCGACCAGGCGTTCTTCGACATCATCCACTCGTTCAACGGCTACCGGACCTGCTACTACCGCACCTTCGCGGTCGGCAGCGCGACCCAGTCGCAGCGCGACGCGTACAAGCAGGCCCGGGACTGGATGGACGGCGGCCTGGCCGGCATCCGGGCCGGCGTCGGCTCCGACGAGATCGCCGCGCTCCTGCCCAGGGCCGAGGACTTCGGGTTCGGCAGCGAGATGGAGGCCTTCGGGCTGCAGTTCGCCCACGGCCTCGGGCTCGGCCTGCACGAGCGGCCGATCATCTCGCGCCTCAACTCGATGAAGGAGCCGGTGGAGATCGAGGCCGGCATGGTCTTCGCGCTGGAGACCTACTGCCCGGCCGGCGACGGCTTCTCGGCCGCCCGGATCGAGGAGGAGGTCGTCGTCACCGAGGACGGCCCGCGCATCCTCACGCTGTACCCGGCCCAGGACCTGGTCGTGACCAACCCGTTCTGATCCTTCCCTCTATCCCAGCCATCCCTTTCGTGACGTAAGAGACCCCACCACGCCCTGGCGATGAGCGCCGCGGCCAGCGAGGATGCGTGACATGACTGCAGACGTGCTCAGCAAGGTCCCCACTGACCTCTTCATCGGCGGGACGTGGCGTGCGGCCTCCGAGGGCGGCCGCTTCGACGTCACCGACCCGGCCACCGGCGAGGTCATCGCCCAGGTCTCCGACGGGTCCAAGGACGACGGGCTGGCCGCCGTCGACGCGGCGGCCGCGGCGCTGCCCGGCTGGGCCGCGACCCCGCCCCGCCAGCGCGCCGAGATCCTGCGCAAGGCGTGGCAGCTGATGACCGACCGCGCCGACGAGATCGCGACGCTCATCTCGCTGGAGAACGGCAAGGCGCTGGTCGACGCCAAGGGCGAGGCGACCTACGCCGCCGAGTTCTTCCGCTGGTACGCCGAGGAGACCGTGCGGATGGACGGCATGGTGACCACCGCACCGTCCGGAGCGAACCGGATCATGGTCGTGCACCAGCCGGTCGGGGTCTGCGTGCTGGTGACGCCGTGGAACTTCCCGGCCGCGATGGCGACCCGGAAGATGGGGCCGGCGCTGGGCGCCGGCTGCACGGTGGTCCTCAAGCCGGCGTCGGACACCCCGCTCACCGCGCTGCTGATGGCCCAGATCCTCGACGACGCCGGCGTCCCTGCCGGGGTCGTGAACGTGGTGCCGGCCCGCCGCTCCGGCGAGGTCGTGGCCGCGATGGTCAACGACGACCGGGTCCGCAAGCTGTCGTTCACCGGCTCCACCGAGGTCGGCCGGACCCTGCTCAAGCTGGCCGCCGACACGGTCGTCAACTCCTCGATGGAGCTCGGCGGCAACGCGCCGTTCCTGGTGTTCGCCGATGCCGACCTGGACGCCGCGCTCGAGGGCGCGATGATCGCCAAGATGCGCAACGGCGGCGAGGCGTGCACGGCCGCCAACCGGTTCTACGTCGAGGAGTCGGTCGCCGAGGAGTTCTCGGCCAGGCTCGCCGAGAAGATGGGCGCGCTGAAGGTCGGGCCCGGCACCGCTGACGGCACCCAGGTCGGGCCCCTGGTCAACGACGCCGCCGTCGAGAAGTGCGACGAGCTGGTGACTGCGGCGCTCGCGGCCGGCGCCCGCGCGCTGATCGGTGGGACGGTGCCGGACCGCACCGGCTGCTACTACGACCCCACCGTGCTGGTCGACGTGCCGGCCGACGCGGCGATCCTGCGCGAGGAGATCTTCGGCCCGGTCGCGCCGATCGTCACCTTCACCGACGAGGCCGACGCCGTCCGGTACGCCAACGACACGGAGTACGGCCTGGTCTCCTACGTCTACACCGGCGACCTGGCCCGCGGGCTGCGGGTCAGCGAGGCGCTGGAGACCGGCATGGTCGGGCTCAACCGCGGCCTGGTCTCCGACCCGGCGGCGCCCTTCGGCGGGGTCAAGCAGTCCGGCATCGGCCGCGAGGGCGGCCACGAGGGCCTGCTCGACTACACCGAGTCGAAGTACATCGCCGTCGCCTGGTAGCCGCCGCCACACCTCCCGTCACCTGTCAGCCGCTGGGCGCCGTATCGGGCGTCCTGCGGCTGACAACTGCGGGTGGTGGCCGGACGCTGCTATGGTCATTGGGCTAGCCCATTGACCATTCGGAGGCCCTGTGCTGGACGGCGAGAAGCTCGACTCCGCCGTTGCGGCCGCAGCCGAGGACGCCTTCGGCTTCCTGGAGCGGCTGGTCGCGCAGCCGAGCACCGTCGGCCACGAGGAAGGTGCTCTCACCGTCTTCGCCGACGAGCTGACCGACCTCGGCTTCGCCGTCCGCTGGCTCGACCTGCCGGCGGACATCGCGGACGACCCGCGGGCCGGCGTCCCGCAGCCGACCTCCGGCCGCCGGGTCCAGGTCGTGGGCGACCTCGGGCCGGCAGCGGGTCGTTCGCTGCTCCTCAACGGCCACATCGACGTCGTCCCGGCCGACTCACCCGACCGTTGGACCTCGCCGCCGTTCGTGCCGCGCCGGCACGGCTCCCGCCTGTACGGGCGGGGTGCCGGCGACATGAAGGCCGGCTTCGCCATGGGCGTCCTCGCCCTGCGGGCGCTGCTGGCCGTCGACCCCGAGGCGGTCGCGGGGCCGCTGTCCTTCCTCGCCGCCATCGAGGAGGAGTGCACCGGCAACGGCACCCTGGCGGCAGCCCGGGACGGCGTGCTGGCCGACGCCGTGGTGCTGCTGGAGCCGACCGGGCTCGACCTGCTGCTGGGCGGGGTAGGGATCCTCTGGTGCGACATCGAGGTCGACGGCGTCTCCGCGCACGCCGAGGCGGCCCACCAGGCGATCAACCCGGTGGACCTCGTCTTCCGGCTGGTGACCGGGCTGCGCGGCTGGGCCGAAGGGCTGGCCGTGAGCCACCCGGACCCGGCATTGGCCGAGATCTCCAGCCCGTACAACCTCAACGTCGGCCAGGTCGCCGCCGGTGACTGGCCCTCGAGCGTCCCCACCTCCGCGCGCGTGCGGCTGCGGATCGGCTACCCCCGCGCCTGGACGCCGGACGACGCCGAGCGCGAGGTGCGCCTCGCGGTCGAGGAGCTCGCGACGCGCGACGGCGGGTTCCCCTCCGCACCGCGGCTGCGGCTGAGCGGCTTCCGCGCGCCCGGCTACCACCTCGACCCCGGGCACCCCCTGGTACGGGCCATGTCGGCCGCGCACCGTGACGCGCACGGCGTCGAGCCCGCGGCCTACTCCCTCGGCAGCACCACCGACGCCCGCACGTACCTGAACCACTTCGGCGTGCCGGCGCTCTGCTACGGACCGGCCGCCACCGACATCCACGGGGTCGACGAGTGGGTCGACCTCGACAGCGTCGTCGCCGGCGCGCGGACCCTCGCCCGGTTCGTCGACCAGTGGTACCGGCCGGGGCAGGTGGGCCCGTGAGCGGCCCCGGCGCCCTGGACCTGGACATGTTCGGCGAGCTGGACCGCAACGCCGCGACGCCGCTCGGCGACCGGCTCGTCACCCGCAACGTCGCCGACCAGATCGTCGACCGCCTCGTGACGGCCGTCGCCCTCGGCGTCTACGTGCCCGGTCAGCGGCTGCCGGCCGAGCGCGACCTCGCCGAGATGCTCGGCGTCTCGCGCACCGGGGTCCGGGAGGCCCTGCACCGGTTGGCCGAGGCGGGCTACACCGAGGTGCGCCGCGGCCGGCACGGCGGCTCCTTCGTCCTCTCCGGTTGGGGACCGGGGTCCGCCGAGATGGTCGGCCGTCACCTGCTACCCAACTGGGACCGGTTCGAGGCCCTGTTCGACGCCCGCCGACTGATCGAGCCGATGATCGCCCGCACCGCAGCGGAGCGGCGGACCAAGGCCGACGTCCGCGATATCCGCTCGGCGCTCGCGCAGTACAGCGGGGCAGGCGACCGCGAGGGATCGCGCCGGGCCGACGAGCTGTTCCACCGCTCGGTGGCCGCCGCCACCCACAACCCGGTCCTGGTGGGGCTGTCCACCCAGATCCGGTCCCGCGTCAGCCTGAACCTCGGCGCCGAGCCGTACACGGCGCGGATCCGGGACAAGGCGGCCCACCAGCACGAGGAGCTCGCCGGGGCCATCGAGGCCCGCGACGCCGAGCGGGCGGCGGTGATCGCCGGCGAGCACTTCGTGCTCACCGAGCGGATGATCCGCGACCTCGTGCGCCGGGTGCGCAAGGAGGGTGGCGAGCCGTGAGCGGCCGGACCCGCTTCGTCGTGCGCCGGCTGCTGCTGACGATCCCCACCCTGCTCGCGATGAGCGTCTTCGTCTTCCTCATCATCCGGCTGGTCCCCGGCGACCCGGTGCGCACCATGCTCGGCTTCCGCGCCACCGACGCCAACGTCGCCGCGACCCGGACCGAGCTCGGCCTGGACCGCCCACTGCTCAGCCAGTACCTCAGCTTCCTGGGCGGGCTGCTGCACGGCGACCTCGGCACCGACTTCGTGAGCAAGGCACCGCTGCGCGAGCTGCTGGCGCAGCGGCTGCCGGTGACCCTCGAGCTGACCTTCCTCGCCATGGGGCTGGCGATCGTCGTCGGCGTCCCGCTCGGCGTCCTGGCCGCGACCGGCGCGCGCTGGGTGCGGCGGCTCACCGACGGGTTCGTCGTGGCCGGCGTCAGCGTCCCCGACTTCTGGCTGGGGATCATGCTCGTCCTGCTGTTCTCCGGGACGCTCGCCGTGCTCCCGCCGTCGGGCTACGTGCCCTTCACCGACGATCCGGTGGGCAACCTGAAGTACCTCACTCTCCCGGTGCTCACCCTCGCGGTGGCCGAGACGGCGTACATCCTGCGCACCACCCGCGGCGCCATGGAGGCGACGATGGGTCAGCCGTTCGTGACCTTCCTGCGCGCCAAGGGCCTCAGCCACCGGCGGATCGTCTATCGCCACGCCCTGAAGAACGCGGCGATCCCGGTCGTCACGGTGATCGGCATCCAGTTCGGTCTGCTGCTCGGCGGGGCGATCGTCATCGAGACGCTCTTCGCGCTCCCGGGCATCGGGCGCCTGCTCGTGACCGCGATCAACCAGCGGAACTACCCGGTGGTCCAAGCCGGGGTCCTCGTCGTGGCGGCGCTGTTCATTCTGGTGTCGCTGGTGACCGACCTGATCGTCGGTCTGATCGACTCCCGCGTCGCCGACGGGTCGGGCTCGTGAGCGCGGCCGCCGTTCCGGGCGCCCGGAGGCCACGGCGGCGGGTCCGGCGCGGGCCGGCCACGACCGGAGCGGTAATCCTCGCAGTCCTCGTGCTCGTCGCCCTGCTGGCGCCGCTGATCGCACCGCACGACCCGGAGACGGTGGATGCCCAGCGCATCCTGGCCGGCCCCGACGGGTCGCACCTGTTCGGCTCCGACTCCCTCGGGCGGGACGTGTTCAGCCGCGTCGTGTACGCCCTGCGGATCAGCCTGCTCGTGGCGACCGGCTCGGTGCTGCTCGCGACCGCCGTCGCCGTGCCGCTGGGTGCTGTCGCCGGCTACGTCGGCGGCGTCGTCGACCAGCTGATCTCGCGACCCCTCGACATGCTGCTGGTGCTGCCGGCCCTGCTGCTGGCCATCACGCTGATCGCGATCGTCGGACCGGGCAGCACCGTGGCCGCCCTCGCGATCGCCTTGATCTACCTGCCGATCCTGGCCCGGGTGATGCGCGGCAGCACGCTGGGCGTCGCGCCCCTCGGCTACGTCGAGGGGGCGAGTGCCCGCGGCGCCGGGCACCTGCGGGTGCTGGCGGGCCACGTCGTCCCGAACGCGATCGGCCCGGTCCTCGTCCAGGTCTCGATCCTGGCCGGGTTCGCCCTGCAGATCGAGGCGGCGCTGAGCTTCCTGGGCCTGGGCACCCAGCCCCCCACCCCGTCACTGGGCCTGATGCTCTCGGACGGCCGCGACGTCCTCGTCCAGGCGCCCTGGGTCGAGGTGTTCCCGGGGCTGACCCTGGCGCTGGCGGTGCTGGGCTTCGTCCTCGTCGGGGACGGGCTGCGCGCCAGGTTCGACCCGAACGGTGTGCTGCGATGACCGCGCCGGTTCTCGCAGTGCAGGACCTGCGGGTCGGCTTCGCCACCCCGCAGGGCCTCGTGTCGGCGGTGGACGGCGTCAGCCTGACGGTCGGTGCCGGCGAGGTGGTGGGGCTGGTCGGCGAGAGCGGCTGCGGGAAGTCGACCCTGGCCAACGCCCTGCTCGGCCTGCTGCCGGCCGCCGCGCAGGTCTCGGGCGCGGCCCAGCTGGACGGTGCGCAGCTGCTCGGGCTCGAGGAGAGCCGGCTGCGGCGGCTGCGCGGCGACCGCATCTCGATGGTCTTCCAGGACCCCTCCACCAGCCTCGACCCGACGTTCGCCGTCGGCGAGCAGGTCGCCGAGACGATCCGCGCCCACCGCCGCGTGAGCCGAGCCGACGCGCGGGCGCAGGCCGTCAAGCTGATGTCCGAGGTCGGCATCCCCGACGCCGCACGGCGCTACGGCGACGCCCCGCACCGCTTCTCCGGGGGAATGCGCCAGCGCATCGTCATCGCCGCGGCGCTGGCCAACGAGCCGGCGATGCTGATCGCCGACGAGCCGACCACCGCGCTGGACGTCACGATCCAGGCCCAGATCCTCAGCCTCATCGCCGGCCTGTGCCGCGACCGGGGCACCGCGGTGCTGCTCATCACCCACGACCTGGGCGTCGTCGCGCAGATCTGCGACCGGGTCGGCGTGATGTACGCCGGCCAGCTCGTCGAGGAGGCGCCGGTCCGCCGGCTGTTCGCGCATGCCCAGCACCCGTACACCCGGGCGCTGCTCGGCGCGCTGCCCACCGCCGACGCGCGACCCGGCGGGCTGACGGTCATCCCCGGCCAGGTGCCGGACCTGTCCGGCCCGCTGCCCGGCTGCCGCTTCCTCGACCGCTGCCCGCGGGCCCGGCCGGAGTGCCCGACCCGGCCGGAGCCGGTGACCGTCGGCGACACCCGGGTCGCGTGCTGGGACGTCAGCGCCCGGCTGGTCCCCGAGGGGAGCCCGCCGTGAGCGCCCTCCTTCAGGTCGAGGGCCTGGTCAAGACGTTCTCGGTGCCGGCCGGCCTGGTGGGACGCCGCTCGGTGTCCGCGGTCGCCGGTGTGTCCCTGCACGTGGACCGCGCCGAGGTCCTCGGGCTGGTCGGTGAGTCGGGCAGCGGCAAGACCACCCTGGGCAGGTGCGTCCTGGGCATGACACCGGTGAACCGCGGGTCGATCACCTTCGACGGCGCGGAGGTGACGGCAATGCGCGGGCGGCGCCGGGCGGAGTTCCGCCGCCGGGTGCAGCCGGTGTTCCAGGACCCGTACGCGAGCCTGGACCCCAGGTGGCGGGTGGGCCGGAGCATCCGTGAGGCGCTCGACGCCCACCGCACCGGCACGCCGGCGAACCGGCACCAGCGGGTGCTCGACCTGCTCGACCGGGTCGGCCTCTCCCCGTCGTACGCCGAGCGGCTGCCGCGGCAGCTCTCCGGCGGCCAGCGGCAGCGCGTCGGGGTCGCCGCCGCGCTCGCCAGCGGTCCGGACCTCATCGTGGCCGACGAGCCGGTCTCCGCGCTCGACGTCAGCGTGCAGGCGCAGGTGCTCAACCTCTTCGCGGACCTGCAGCGCGACCTCGGCGTCGCGGTGCTGTTCATCGCCCACGACCTGGCAGTGGTCGAGCACCTGAGCCAGCGTGTGGCGGTGATGTACCTGGGCCGGATCGCCGAGGTCGGGGACACGCGGGACATCTTCGCCAGCCCCAGCCACCCCTACACACGCGCGCTCGTCGCCGCCATCCCCCACCCCGACCCGGAACACCGGATCGACGTCGTACCTCTGTCCGGGGAGATCCCGAGCCCGCTCGACCCGCCGGCCGGCTGCCGCTTCCACCCCCGGTGCCCGCTGGTCACCGACACCTGCCACACCGTCCGACCGGACCTCGAGCCGGTCAGCAGCACTCAGCAGGCTGCCTGCCTGGTGACCGCCCCGCCCACGCCCGCCCACGCCCAGCACTAGCCCACGAGGAGTCCACCGGTGCCCACCGCGAACGTCAACGGGATCAACGTCAACTACCAGCTCGAGGGCGAAGGCCCCGAGACCATCGTCCTGGTCAACGGGCTCGCCGACGCCCTCGACTCCTGGGACTTCCAGGTGCCGGCGCTGCTCGAGGCCGGGCTGCGCGTGCTGCGCTTCGACAACCGCGGGATCGGGGCGACCGACGCCCCGCCCGGCCCGTACACGTCGCGGATGCTCGCGGACGACGCGAAGGCGCTGGTCGACGAGCTCGGCATCACCGACTTCCACCTGATGGGCGTCTCCATGGGCGGCATGATCTGCCAGGAGTACGCCCTGGCCTACGGGTCGGACCTGCGGTCGCTGACGTTGGCCTGCACCTACGCCGCGCCGGGACCGTTCTGCACCCGCATGTTCGCGATGTGGGCCGACCTCGCACCGGCGCTCGGCGTCCCGTTCGTCATGCGCGACGTGACGCTGTGGGCGTTCACGGTGCCGTTCTTCTCCGAGCGCCCCGACGACGCGAAGGAGTTCGAGGAGGCGATGGCGGGCCTCGACATGTCGGTCGAGGCCTACCTCGCACAGCTCAACGTCATCCAGACCCACGACACCACCGACCGGCTCGCCGGCATCGACGTCCCCACCCTGGTGCTTGCCGGGGCGGAGGACATCCTCATCCCGGTCAGCCTGTCCCGGACGCTGCACGACGCCGTGCCCGGCTCGGACTGGACGACGGTCCCCGGCGGCCACGCCTGCCTGTGGGAGAAGCCCGACGAGTTCAACACCGCACTGCTCGACTACGTCCGCTCGCACGCCCACTGACCGTTCGCCCTTCAGAGCACAGGAGACAACCATGACCGTCCACAACCCCACGGGCGAGCTCAGCCGGCGAACGCTGCTCAGGCGCGCCGGCCTCCTCGGGCTGGTGATGGCGGGCAGCCCCGCCTTCCTCACCGCCTGCGGATCCGACTCGACCGGGAAGCCGTCCGCCGGCGGGACCGGCGCTCCTTCGGGCCCGAAGGCAGGCGGGACGCTCAAGGCGGCCCTGACCGGTGAGCCGGACAGCCTCGACCCCGCGGTGTCCTCCATCTACACCGGCGCCCAGGTGTACGACAACATCTTCAGCAAGCTGCTGACGGTCGACGCCGACGGGCAGTTCGTCGGCCGCCTGGCCACGAAGTGGACCCCCACCGACGACACGACGTGGACCTTCGACCTGGTCGACAACGCCTTCTTCCACAACGGTGAGAAGTTCAGCAGCGCCGACGTGAAGTACACCTTCGAGCGCATCCTCGACCCGAAGACCGCCAGCGCGTACGCCGGGCTCTATACCGCGATCGCCTCGGTCGAGGCGCCGACCCCGACCCAGGTGGTGTTCACCCTCAAGACGCCGTACGGGCCCTTCCTCACCAACCTCGCCAACAACGGCGAGATCGTGAACCAGAGGGCGATCGAGGCCGATGACCCCGCGCGCAAGCCGGTGGGGACCGGACCGTTCGAGTTCGTCGAGTGGGTGCAGGGCGACCACCTCACCCTGAAGAAGTTCGACAAGTACTTCGAGTCCGGCAAGCCGCTCGTCGACATGGTCGAGTTCAAGTTCCTGCTCGTGGACCAGGGCCGCATCGACGCCCTGTCCTCGGGCGAGGTCGACTGGGTCGACGCGGTCCCGCTCCAGCAGGTCGAGCCCCTGAAGAAGGACCCGCGCTTCACCTTCGTGAGCAGCCCGGTGGCCGGCATCCCGGACTTCCTGGCCCTCAACACGGCCAAGGCGCCCTTCGACAAGCTGGAGGTCCGCCAGGCGGTGGCCTGGGCGCTGGACCGCACCGCGATCCGCGACCTCGCCTACTTCGGCACCGGCGAGATCGGTGTCGAGGAAGTCCCCAGCGGGTCCACCTGGTACGACGGCGTGGACCCCTACTCGGCCGGACCTGACGTGACGAAGGCCAAGGACCTGCTCGCCAAGGCTGGCTTCCCCGACGGGCTCACGGTGGAGTACCTCGGTCTGCCGCAGTACCCCGAGCTGCTGAAGACCGGCCAGGTCGTGCGCGACCAGCTCAAGGCGATCGGGATCACGATGAACATCAAGCAGGTCGACGTCTCCGTCTGGTTCGAGGCCTTCTCCTCCGGCGACTACCAGATCACCAGCGCCTACCAGGAGCGCACGCTCGACCCCGACAACTTCTACTCGCTGGTCATCAAGTCGGGCGGGCCCATCAACACGACGGCGTACTCGAACGCCGAGGTCGACGGCCTGATCGACAAGGCGGCCGCCGCCACCGACGAGGCGGAGCGTCAGCAGCTCTACAGCCAGATCCGCGCGACGGTGCGCGAGGAGGCGCCGATCATCTTCGTGCACTACGAGACGCTGAACTACCTCATGACCAAGGACGTGGTCGGCAGCACCGTCACGCCCGCACTGGAGCTCAACCTGAAGGACGTCGGCTTCACCGGCTGAGCGTCCGTCCCTCACGTGTCAGCCTCTCGCTCCGGTACACCGGAGCGAGAGGCTGACAACTCTTGTGGGTGCGGGCTGGTAGGACGGTGGGCATGACCGAGACGTACCCGACGATCCTGCAGACCGTTCTCGACGCGGCGGATCCCCGCGTGACGGCGGAGTTCTACCGGCAGCTGTTCGGCCTGCAGTACCGGCCCGGCGACGAGCCGCCGCCCGACGGCGAGCCGGACGAGAACGGCCAGGACTGGCTGGTGCTGCTGACGCCGGACGGGAAGCGGTCGCTGGCGTTCGGCAAGGCCGACGACGTCGCCGAGACCACCTGGCCGGAGCCCGGCGTACCGCAGCAGATGCACCTCGACACGTCGGTGCCGTCGGTCGAGGAGCTGGAGCGGCAGCACGAGCGGGCGCTTGCGCTGGGCGCGCGGCTGCGGTTCGACCGCACCGACGACCCGGACGAGCCGCTGCGGGTCTACGCCGACCCGGCCGGCCACCTGTTCTGCATCTTCGTCGCCTAGCGCGACCGATCAGCCCGTGGCCGCCGTATCCGGCGGCCAGCGGCTGACAGGTGGGCTCAGGGCGGGCCGGCGCCGCCGTCGTGGCGCAGGGCCGCCAGGACGGCCTTGACCCGGCGGTGGCCGCCGGGCTCGTCGTGCAGCCCGAGCTTGCCGAAGATGCTGGCGATGTGGCTCTCCACCGTCTTGACCGAGACGACGAGCCGCGCCGCGATCCCGCCGTTGGACATCCCTTCCGCCATCAGCGCCAGGACGTCGCGCTCGCGGTCCGACAGCGCGGCGACCGGGCTGCGCGCGGCGTGCGCCTGCATCAGGCTCCGCACGATGTCGGGGTCGAGAACCGTGCCTCCCGCCGCGATGGTGTCCAAGGCCTGGAGCAGGGTCGACACCTGGATGACGCGGTCCTTCAGGAGGTACCCGAAGTGGCTCGCCTGCCGCTCGAGCAGCGTCGCGGCGACCTGCGTCTCGACGGCCTGGGACAGCAGCAGGATGCCGAGGCCCGGACGGCTCGCACGCAGCTCGACGGCGGCGACGGCGCCCTCGTGCGTGAACGTCGGCGGCATCCGGATGTCGACGATGGCGACGTCGGGCTCGTGCGCGGCCACGGCCTCGGCGAGCCCGGCCGCGTCGGCGACCGTCGCGCAGACCTCGATGCCCGACTCGGTGAGCAGTCGGGCCAGCCCTTCCCGGAGCAGGGCGGAGTCGTCCGCGATCACGACCCGCACGGCAGCTCCGCCTCGACGACCGTGCCGTGCGGGGAGTTCTCGCTGACCTGGAGGCAGCCGCCCAGGGCCGACACCCGGTCCGCCAGCCCCTGCAGCCCGTGGCCCCGTGGGTCGGCCTGCCCCACGCCGTGGTCCGCGACCGCCACCCGCAGGACCGCGCCGCGGACCTCGGCCGTGATCGAGAGGTCCTGGACGTCGGCGTGCTTGACGGCGTTGGTCGTCGCCTCGGCGATGACGAACCACGCCGCGCCCTCCACGTCGGCGGGGAAGCGCCGGTCCACGACGTCGTGGGCGACGGCCAGCGGAACCCGGCCGGCAAGGTCCTCCACCGCCGCGAGCAGGCCACCACCGGCCAGGGCCGCCGGCTGCAGGCCGCCGGCCAGATCGCGAAGCTCCTGCACGGTGAGACCCAGGTCGACGATGGCGCGGTCGATCTCGGCGCGGAGCACGGTCGGGCCGCCGTTCACCTGGGCCGCCTGAAGCTGCAGTGCGATCGCCAGCAGCCGTTGCTGCGCGCCGTCGTGCAGGTCTCGCTCGATCCGCCGACGTTCGTCCAGGTGCGCCGTGGCGATCCGGGACCGCGACTCCCTGATGAGCTCGACCTGGCGCGCGAGCTCGGCGCGCAGCGCGACGTTGTCGAGCTCGGTCGCGGCTTCCTGCGCGACGGCCTCGACGACGGCCCGCTGCGACCGCCGCGGGTCGAACTCGACCTTCGCCGTGACGGCACCGCGCCGTCCTACGTCGACCGAGTCCGGGCCGGGTGGCACCGCGTGCCCGTCGGAGGTGACCCAGGCGTCGTCGCCGGCCGGGTACAGGACCCGCACCCGGGCGTCCCGGAGCGCGGCCGGGAGCAGGGCATCGAGGTCCGGCGACCCGTTGGACAGGCCGGTGCGCACGGCCTGGACGGCGTCGAAGCGGTCGCGATCTATCCGCCGGGCCACGGCACGTCGACCCCACACGTAGGCCGCGCGGGCCGCCGTCGCTCCGGCCAGTGTCGCGGCGACGGTCGTCAGCCGCGAGGCAGGATCGATCGGGGTGGTCCGGCTGATGACGACCACCACCACGCCGAAGCCGGCGATCACGGCGGCCGACGCCAGCGCGTAGGCGGCCGAGTCGGTCACCACCCGCTCGACGTAGTAGAGCCGGTACCGCAGGACGGAGAGTGCGGCCCCGACCGACAGCGTGACGATGGAAGCGGACATCAGGTAGCCGGCGACGTCGGAGCGCCCGAGGTAGGACACCGCGAAGCTGGCGACGACGCAGGGGACCACGGGGACCGCGCCTGCGGCCAGCCACAGCAGCTGCTGACGGGCCTGCCCCTCGGCAGCGCGCCAGCGCCGGACCAGCTCGACGGCTGACAGCACGAGGCAGAGACCGGTCACGATGATGGCCGCCCCGGACACGATTGCCATCGGCAGGTGCAGTGGCCGGACCGCCCAGGGGCTCACGGTGTCGGCGTACGGCGGGTCCAGCGGGGACGACCGCAGAAGCGCAGTGACCTGGTAGACGGCGCCCGCGAACACGGTCCACCGCGGCAGCGACCGTCGTCGCGAGGTCGTCCGCAACGGGGGTGTGAACCACAGCACGAGCGCCAGGAACACGAACCACCAGACGAAGCTCGTGTCGGACAGCGTGGCGGCCAGGGCACCCGCTGGCGCTGCGGACCGCTCGGAGTGCGCCAGGCCGGAGTACGCGTCGGTGAATCCGCTCCACGCCATCGCGACACCCAGGCCGAGGAAGGCCCAACCGGCGAGCTGCTGATGGGCCTTGCCGGTCAGCAGCATCCCGACCAGCCAGCACGTGAGGGTCGCGACGACGAACGGCACGTCCGCTGCCGCCAGGAGCGGCTCGCCGTCGGGCGGTCGCGACCAGCTGCACGACGGTCGTGGCAGCCAGTAGCGCAGGAGTCACGGGCCAGGTGAGCGCCCGGACCAGAACGCGCGGCGGCCCCATCGCGTCATCGTGACAGCAAGGGCGCACCGGGGACTCAGGGTCAGCCCTGATCCGAAGAGTGGTGCCTGCCCGGTCGCCACGTACGGCGGCGCCGGCGGAAGGCTGGCCGCAGGACGTCCCGACCAGCCAGGAGCGCACGATGACCGCTACCACGACAGACCCGGGCCCGACCGGCGCCCGCGTCTCCCAGACCGGCGCCGCCCGCAAGGCGGCCGCCGGCGCCTCGGCGCTGTTCGGCGTCGCCCTGTTCATGACGGTGGCGAGCATCGATGTCCCGCACCGCGCGACCGACGCCGAGCTCGTGCACTGGTGGGAGCAGTCGGGCAACCGCATCGCAGGCATCGTCTCCGGCCTGTCCGCGATCAGCGCCGCGGTGCTGATCGCGGTCGTGCTGAACTACCTCGGACGGCTGAGTGCCACGGAGCGCGCGCCGCAGTGGATGGCCTTCGCGCGGTCCATGGGGGCTGCGGTCACGGCCGTCTGGCTGGTCACCGGGGCTGCCCGGGCGACGATCAGCCGGCTGGTCGACGTCATCGACGAGCCGCTGCCGGGCGTCGACGTCCTCCGATTCGCCACGGCGTTGAACTACGCCTTGCTGGGCCTCGCCGGCATGGGTGCCCTGGGCCTCGTCATCCTCGCCGTCTCGGTCGTCGTGCTGCGCACCGGCGCGCTCGCCCGGTGGGTCGGCCGGGTCGGGTTCGGCTGCGCCGTCGTGGTGATCGGCGCGACGCTCGCACAGGTCGGTGCGTACGTGACGCTGGTGGCGATCGCCTGGGCGTTCTGCCTCGCGGTCGCCATCTGGCGCGCCCCGCAGGACTGACGCGCTGCGTCCAGGAGAGTTGTCAGGCCCTGGGGGCCGTATTCGGCGGCGAGAGGCTGACAGGTCACGGAAGCTCGGCGGCGATCGTGCGGACGAGGTCGGCGGCGGGCATCGGACGCAGCCGCTGCCAGCCCTCGCCGGCCCACAGGTGCAGCCGGTCGGCGTCACCGGCGGCGGCTGCCGCGGCCCTGAGGGGCCGGGTCAGGTGGTGCACCTCCGGGTAGCCGCGCGGCGCCTCGAGGTCGTGCGCGAGGAGGAAGTCGTTCACCAGCGCCCGCGCCGGCCGGCCGGTGAAGGCGCGCGTCATCGCGGTCCGGGTGAACCGCGGGTCGCGCAGGGCGGCGAGGTGGGTGGGCGAGGTGCCTGCTTCGGGGCAGCCCAGGAACGCGGTGCCCATCGCCGCCCAGGTCGCGCCGTGCTCGAGGACGGCATGGACGTCGGCGCCGTCCATCAGCCCCCCCGCCGCGACCAGCGGCAGCTCGGTGACGGCGCGCACGGCCGTCAACAGCGTGCGCAGCGGCACCGCCGGCCCGGTGTCGTCGTCGTCGGTGAACGCCCCGCGGTGCGCCCCGGCCTCCGCGCCCTGCACCCACAGGGCGTCCGGGTGTACCGCGCACGCGAGCAGGGCTTCCTGGACCGTGGTCACCGTGACCACCACGGCGGACCCGGCGGCGCGGAGCGTGGCCACGACCGCGGCCGACGGGCACCCGAACGTCGTGCTCACCACCGGCACGCCGGCGACGGCGACGAGCTTCGCGTCGGCCTCGTCGTCGTCCCAGCGTGGCTCGCCGGGCGCGACGCCGAGCGCGGCGGCGTCCGGCGCGAGCCGCGCGCGGTAGGCCGCGACGCCGTCCGGCTCGGGGCTGCGGGCACCCGGCAGGAAGACGTTCACGCCGAACGGGCCGCGGGTGAGCCGGCGCACCGCGGCGACCTCGGCCGCGACGGCGTCCGCCGTCCGGTAGCCGGCCGCGAGGAACCCCAGCCCGCCGGCGCCGCACACCGCGGCGACAAGCGCCGGCGTCGACGGCCCGCCGGCCATCGGCGCCGCCACGACCGGCACGTCCAGCGCGGGCAGCACCCCACGAATCTACGACCGGACCACGCCGAGCCGACGCAAAGTTGCGCGAAGCGGACACCGGATGCGGATACTGGGTGGGGAAGACGACCGAGAGCAGGCGCCGGCACCAGGCGCGACGAGCACCACCGTGGGGGAGATCCACCAGTGACACCGGGGCGACCCGCCGTACGTCCGGTCCGCGCGCGCGCCCGCCTGGGGGTGCTCGCCGGGCTCTGCGTGGCCCTCACCGCCGGGGCCCTCAGCGGGGCACCCGCCGAGGCCGCACCCGTACCGGCGCTGCACCTCAACCAGGTGGCTGCCGCGTCGCAGTGCCCGATCGGGCTGGGCCGGCCGCAGAGGGGCAGCGCCGCCAAGGCCCGCGCCCTGATGGCCGGCCGCGCCCAGATCAACGAGTACGGCTGGTTCCACCTCGCGGCCAACCCGTCGTGGAAGCCGGTCAGCACGCTGGACAGCAGCGGCAAGGGCTACATGCACTCGCTGCACTACCTGCTGCCGCTGCTCCGGCGTGGGGTGAAGACCGGCAACAAGGACTTCATCGACCGTTTCTACTTCCTGATCCACGACTGGTACCGCGACAACAAGCCCGGCGGCGCCAGCAGCCGGTATGCCTGGGGCCCGCCGATCTACGAGGGTTTCCGCTCGCTCGTGCTCGTCTGTGCCGCTGCAGGGCCGCGCGGCACCGCGCCGTGGCTGGCGAGGGCGCTGAAGAAGCAGGGCGAGATGGCCGCCAGCTCGGCCCGGTACGAGGGCATCAACAACGCCTCGCTGCACCAGCAGATGGGGCTCTACGCCGTGGCCGTGACCCTCGGTCGGCCCGCCTGGCGGCGGCTCGCGAAGCAGCGCATCGACACCCTCGCGGCCCGCCTCATCCACGAGGACGGGTCGGACGAGGAGGGCGCGCTCACCTACGCGCAGAACGACTACCGGTGGTTCAACCAGGCCGCCGAGCGGTTCCGCCGGGCCGGTGACTCGATCCCGCCGGAGTTCGCGCGGATCGCCGCGATCCCGGCCTTCCTCGCCCAGGCCACCCGGCCCGACGGCCGGATCGAGGCGCTCGGCGACTCCAGCCCGACGCTGCTCGGAGCCCGCAGCTGGGACGGCACCTCCGCCGAGTGGGCCGCCACCGGCGGTGCCAGCGGCGTTGCGCCGAGCGCCACCTTCAGCTCGTACGCCGGCGGCTACGTGTTCGGCCGCAGCGGCTGGGGCAGCGAGTCGCGCCCGCTCGTCGACCAGACCTACTACAGCGTGCGTGCCGGCCAGGGCAGCGGCATCCCGCACGCCCACGACGACGCCGGCGCGCTGACGCTGTACTCCTACGGCTCCCCGCTGCTGCTCGACACCGGGCAGTGGAAGTACGTCTACGGCAGCACCCGGTCGTTCGTCGTGTCCCGGGCCGCGCACAACGCGGTGCTCGTCGACGGCGCCACCCGCAGCCGTCCGCGCCCCCAGGTCAGCACGGCGCAGGCGCCGGGCCTCGACATGACGACGGTCGTCGACACCGGCTACAGCGGGGTCACCCTGACCCGCACCATCGCCTACGACCGGGTCGACGACGTCGTCCTCGTGTGGGACCGCCTCGCCTCGGCCAAGCAGGTGCGGGCCAGCCAGCAGTGGGGCCTCGGCCGCGACCGCGGGGTCACCCTCGACCAGGACACCGCGCACACCACCGGCGAGGGCGCCAACGTGTCGATGTTCTTCACCTCCGGCGGGGCGCCGCTCGACGTCGGGCGCGGTGACAAGAAGCCCTGGCGCGGCTGGAACAGCCTCGCCTACGGCGAGCTCTCGCCGGCCCCCTCGCTGCGCGCCACCCAGAAGGGCACCTCGCTGTCCTGGCTCACGGTGATCGCCCCGCGCAAGCCCGGCGTCCCGGGCTCGGCCTTCGCCGCGACGTCGTCGGTGTCGTCGACGAACGCGTCGGTCGTCCTGCGCACGCCGACCGGCTCGCAGCAGGTCAACCTCGACGCCACCTCCGGCTCGCTCTCGCCGGCGACCACCCTGACACCGACCGCCTCGGCTCCCGCACCGATCGTGCTGGCCGGCAGCTCGACGAGCCTGCGGGGCACCGGCCTGGCACCCGGCGCTGCCGTGACGCTCGAGTCGATGCCGGCTGGAGGCACCGTCTGGAGCCCGGTCGCGTCCGGCGTCGCCAGCCAGGCCGGCACCGTCGATCTCGGCCCCGCGCCGATGTCGGCCACGTCCGACCTGCGGCTGGTGTCCGGCGGCGCTGCGTCGGCCCCGGTACGTGTCCTCGCGGCCGTCGCCCCGCAGCCGCCGTCAGGGGTCACCGCGACCCCCACCGGCCCCGGCGAGGTCACCGTGTCGTGGCAGCCGCCCGTCGACACCGGCGGTGCGCCGCTCACCCGCTACGCCGTGCGGATCGACGGCAAGCGCGTCGTGATGGCCGCCGACGGCGCCACGAGCGTCGTCGTGAGCGGGGTGCATGCCGGCGACGAGGTGGCCAAGGTCCGTGCGTTCAACGCGGTGGCGAGGTCGCCCTGGGCGCCGATCGGCGTGGCGGTGCCGCCGTACCCCTCGGTGACCGGTCCCACCAAGGTGCGGAAGGGCACGACGGTCAGGGTGCGGCTCGCGGGCCTGCTGCCCGGCCAGGTCGCCGATGTCGCGGTGAAGACCGTGAAGAGCGGCGCGGTGAAGGTACGGCACCGGAAGGCCACCACGAACGGCACCGCTACGGTCCGGTTCCTGGTGCGGTCGACCACCCGGGTGTCCGCCACCAGCGGTGGTATCACCTCCGACGTCCTCCGGATCGGAGTGCCGACCAGGAGGCGCTGACCGCTTCGCACCGGCCCCGGCGCTCATCCCGCCGCGCTGTCGGCCGGCGGCGGCAGGATGGGCGGCGTGACGCGGTGGGTGCTGCACGTCGACCTGGACCAGTTCCTGGCCGCCGTCGAGATCCTCCGCCACCCGGAGTACGCCGGCCTGCCGGTGGTGGTCGGCGGCGACGGTGACCCCACCAAGCGCGGTGTCGTCAGCACCGCGTCGTACGAGGCGCGCGCGAGAGGCGTCAGGTCGGGGACGCCGATGCGCACCGCGGCGAGACGGATCCCGGAGGCCGTCTTCCTGCCGGTCGACCGCGCGCACTACGAGGCGGTGTCGGCCGAGGTGATGGCCGCCCTGCGCACCGTCACCGAGCAGGTCGAGGTGCTCGGCTGGGACGAGGCGTTCCTGGGCATCGAGATCCCCGTCGAGCGCGCCGGTGTCGTCGCCGACGAACCCGAGGCGGTCGCACGCGAGGTCCAGGCGCGGGTGCTCCGGGCGACCCGGCTGCACTGCTCGGTCGGCATCGGCCGCAACCGGCTGCAGGCGAAGATCGCGACGTCGTACGGCAAGCCGGCGGGGGTGTTCCGGCTCACCGGCGCGACGTGGTTCGACGTGCTCGGCGACCTGCCCACCGACGCGCTGTGGGGGGTCGGCGGCAAGACAGCGCAGAAGCTCACCGACCTCGGGCTCAGCACCGTGCGGGCGCTCGCCGAGGCCGACGTCGACGCGCTGGCCGCCCGGTTTGGGCCCGCGACCGGGCCGTGGCTGCAGCGGCTGGCCACCGGCCGCGACAGCGCTGCCGTGAGCAGCACGCCGTACGTCCGGCGCTCGCTCGGCCGCGAGGTCACCTACCAGCAGGATCTCGCCGACTGGGCCGACGTCCGCCGTGAGGTGATCGCCCTGGCGCGACGGGTCGCCGGCGAGGTCGCCGACGAAGGCCGCGACGCACTCCGGGTCGTCGTGAAGGTGCGCTACGTGCCGTTCTTCACCGCGACACATGGCCGCACCCTGCCGGAGCCGACCACCGACGCGGACACGATCGAGGCCGCCGCGCTGGAGGCGCTGGACCGGTTCGAGCAGCGCCCGGTGCGGCTGCTCGGCGTCCGGGCAGAGCTGGTCCGCTAGCGCTGGTCGAGTGCCGCGACCACGGCCTCCGCGGTGAGCGGGAGGTCGCGCACGCGGACCCCGACCGCGGCGGCGAGCGCGTTGGCGATCGCGGCCGCAGTCGGTCCCTGCGCGACCTCGCCGCAGCCCACCGACGGCAGGTCCGGGCGGTCCAGCAGCACGACGTCGACGACGGGGACCTCGGAGAACCGCAGCACCGGGTAGGTCTCCCAGTCGGTGCTGGTCACCCGGCAGGTGTCGAAGCGCACCCGCTCCTTCAGCGTCCAGCTCGCCGCCTGCACCGCCCCGCCCTCGACCTGGTTGCGGACGCCGTCGGGCTGCACGACCCGGCCCACCTCGACGGCCAGGGTGAGCCGCCGCAACCGCACGTCGGCGACCGCCTCGACCTCGGCGACCACCGCGCACCAGCCACCCTTCTTGTACTGCGCCACGGCGACGCCGTGCCCGACGTCGCCGCCGGTCGGCCGCGACGCCCAGCCGACCCGCTCCGCCACCGCCTCGAGCACCGCACGCCCGCGCGGGTCGGACAGGTGGTCGAGCCGGTAGGCCACCGGGTCGGCGCCGGCCGACTCGGCCAGCTCGTCCATGAACGACTCGTTCGCGAACACGTTGGTGAACGCGCCCAGCGACCGCAGCGACGACGACCGCAGTGCGACCTGGTCCAGCCGGTGGCCGGTGATCCGCCGCGCCGGCACGTCGTAGGACGGCACCGCGCCACGCGCGCTGCCCGCGCCCCGCTCGGGCGGCGGGTCGACGGGTGCGCGCGCCGGTGCACCTCCGTCGACGTGGGAGGCGGCCAGCAGCCCGGGAGTGCCGGCGAAGCCGGGGCGCGACGTGTGGCCCTGGCTCCAGATGTCGCACTCCCAGCTGGTGATGCGGCCGTTGTCCAGCCGCGCCGCGAGACCGACGACCTGCGGCGACCCGAACGGTGACCACGCCAGCTCGTCGGCGCGGCTCCACCGCACCTGCACCGGCCGACCGGACACCGCGCGCGCCAGCAGCACGGCGTCGAAGGCCGCGTCGTCGGCGCCGTTGTGCCCGTACGCCCCGGCACTCTCGACGTGTTCGACGACGACGCGGCCGGCGTCGATCGACAGCGCCTGTGCGACCGCGAGCCGTAGCCCGAACACGTTCTGACTGTGGCTCCACACGTGCACGTGGTCGTCGTTCCAGCGGGCCAGCCCGCAGCTCGGCGCGATGGATGCGTGCGCCAGGAACGGCCGGCTGTACGACGCCGCCATCTTGCGCGAGCCGGTGGCGGTCGCGGTGTCGCCGGTCTCGTCGACGACGAAGTCGGTGTGCGGCCCGGCGCGCAGGTAGGTCGCGAGGTCGCCCTCGTCAGGCAGGGTCGGCCGCTCGTCCCACCTGGCGGCGCGGTTCAGCCCGTCGGCGGCGAGGTCGGCGACCCGCTCGTCGTCGGCGACGACCCCGAGGAACGACCCGTCGCGCACGACGGCGACGACGTGCTCGGTGGCGGCGACCGCGTCGACGTCGACCGACACGAGGGTCGCGGCGGGGGACGGTGGTCGCACCACGCGCCCCCACAGCTGGCCGGGCAGCAGCAGGTCGGCGAGGTAGCGCGGGCGGCCGGTCACCTTGTCGGGCAGGTCCAGCCGTGCGACGTCGACCGGAGTGCTGTCCGCAGCCTTGGGCGCCGCGGTCCCGTCGGCGTCCACGTCGAGGTCGACGAGCGCTGCCAGCTCGCCGTACGTCGTGCTGCGGCCGTCCGGTGCGGTGAACGTGCCGTCGCGCACCACCACGTCGGGGCCGAGCCGTTCGACAGCGGCGGCGAGGAACAGGGCGCGGGCCGACGCGCACGCCTGGCGCAGCGCCGAGCCCGAGTCGGCCACCGACATGCTGCCGGCGGTCGGACCCTCGTCCGGGGCGAGGCCGGTGTGCGCACCGAGCACCCGCACCGTCGCCGGCGCGACGTCGAGCTCCAGCGCGGCGATCGCCGCCAGCGCGGTGAGGATCCCCTGTCCCAGCTCGACCTTGCCGGTGCGCACGGTGACGGTGCCGTCGTCACCGACGTGCAGCCACGACGACAGCCGCGGGGCAGCGGCGAGGTGCGGGGGGAGGCTCATCGGTCGACCTCCGCCGCCCGCAGCACGGCGGCCACCATCCGGCGCTGCGCGCCGCAGCGGCAGAGGTTCCGGTCCAGCGCCTCGACGACGGCGTCCTCGGTGGGCGAGGGGTTCTCGGCGAGCAGTGCCGCCGCGCTGACCAGGACCCCGGAGACGCAGAACCCGCACTGCGCGGCCTGCTCGTCGAGGAAGGCCTGCTGCACCGGGTGCAGTCCGCCGTTGCTGCCGAGCCCCTCGACGGTGACGACGTCCTTGCCGTCGGCCGACCAGATCGGGGTGTCGCACGACGGGGCGGCCTTGCCGTCGACCAGCACAAAACAGGCGCCGCACAGCCCGACGCCGCACCCGAACCGGGTTCCCGGCTTGCCCAGCTCGTGCCGCAGCACGTGCAGCAGCGGCGCGTCGGGCTCGGTGGTCACCTCGCGCGGCTCGCCGTCGACGGTGAGCCGGAAGGTCTGCTCGGTCATGGGGGCGTCAGCCTCCCGTCACGACGTTGTGGGCCAACGACACCGCGGACGCGGCGACGAGCACCAGCGTGACCCGCTGGAACGTCACGCGCGACAGCTTGGTCGCCGCCCACGTCCCGATCGGCTGGGTCAGTGCTATCGGCACCAGGAGGAGCAGGCTCTCGATCAGGCGGCTCCCGGTGTACAGGCCGACGAACCCCAACGTGATGGCCTGCACCACGGCGCCGACGCCGAACAGGACCGCGAGCGAGAAGACGTAGGCCCGCGGCAGCAGCTGGAAGCCGTGCAGGTAGGTCGTGAGCAGCGGTCCGGAGATCCCGGTCGAGCCCTGCAGACCGCCGGCGACCAGACCGACGGGTGGTGACGTGAGGCGAGTGAGCCTGGTCGGCAGGTGGAAGCCGGGGTGCGCGAGTGCCACGACGACGTAGGCGACGATCACGACGACCAGTGCGGCGGACAGGGCCCGGCCGTCGAGCGACTTCAGTGCGAAGGTGCCGACGACCGCGCCGACGATGCTCGTGACCACCAGGCTCCGCAGGTCGCGGGTGCGGGGGTACTCGGCGCGGTGCGACACCACCAGCCAGCCGTTCGCCACGATGCCGGGGATCGCCATGATGACCACGGCGTGCTCGACGCCCAGGAACGGCGCCATCACCGGTATCGCGACCTGCGGGAGCCCGCCGCCGGTCGCGCCCTTGATGAACGCGCCGATGGCGACGGCGACGACGATGATGACGACATCGAGCGCGCTCGTGCCCGACCCCGCAGCGGCGGCCGCGGCGAGCGTGCCGGTCATCGGGCGCCTCGTGGCGCCCTGGTCATGCGGTCGAGTCCGCGGTCTGCTCGCCGGCGGTGGTGGCGCCGGCGCCCTTGGCCCAGTAGGCCTGCGCGGCCTTGCTCTCGGCCAGGGCCTCAGCGGTCTCGAAGCCGGGCGCCATCGACGCCGACGTGCCGGCGAGCACCTGGTGGTGCTCGATGTCGAGCAGCCGCAGCCAGGACTGCTGCCCGAAGGTGAGGCCGACGAAGCAGCCGAGCTCGACCAGCTCGGCCTCGGTGAAGTGCGCGTTCATCCGCTCCCAGAACGCGTCGTCGACGTCGAGTCGCCAGGCGATCGCCTCGGTGTAGGCCAGCGCTGCCTTCTGTCGCTCGTCGTAGCGCTCGCTGGACTCGAAGTTGAGCAGCTCGTCGTACTGCTGCTCGAGCAGCCCGGCGGTGGTGGCCTTGATGGAGCGCTGGTTGCCGCAGAACTCGCACTTCACGGTGCGCGACACGTAGACCCGCGCGAGCTCCTTGATGCTGTGGTCGAGGACGCCGGAGTGGAAGATCGCCTGCCACGAGTCGGCGAAGGCCCAGAACGCGTTCGGGGCGTGCGCGCGGACCGCCGAGGACTCCGGCCGCGGGGTGCCCTCGCGGGCGCACCGGTGCATCTCCTCCTGCATCCGCTCGTCCATCGACTCGACCGGGACGTAGCTGATGCGCGGTGCCATGGGAAGCCTCCGATGCGACGGTGCAATCGATTGCGGTCACTGTAGACCCGCGGCTCGTCAGGGCGGAAGGCCAGGGCCGTGTGGCCCACGCCACACCGGCTGCGGACACGCGCGCGTCCGCAGCCGGTGCCTGCGAGGATCCCGGCATGACCCAGCACGTGCCGCGGTTCCTGGTCACCCAGCGCCTGACGATGATGGTCAACCGGTACGACGTGCTGGAGACCGCGCCCGACGGGTCGCCCGGCCGGTTGCTGGCCACCGCCCAGCAGAAGCGGATGGCGTTCAAGGAGCAGGTCACGTTCTACGCCGACGCCGACCGGAGCACGCCGGTGTTCGGCTTCAAGGCCCGCCAGCGGCTCGACCTCGGCGCCGGCTACGACGTCACCGACGCGACCGGCACGGTTCTCGGGTACTTCCGCAAGGACTTCGCACAGAGCCTGCTCCGGACGACCTTCCACGTCGAGGCCCCCGGGCTGCGCGCGACCGGCCGGGAGCGCAGCCTGCCGATCGCGCTGGTCCGGCGGGTCGTCGACGTCCCGCTGGCGTTCCACTTCGACTTCCGGGACGAGGCGACCGACACGGTGGTGATGAGCAGCCAGAAGAAGTTCGCGCTGCGCGACCGTTACGTCGTCGACGTGCCGGACCCCCGGATCGACTTCCGGCTGGCCGCCTCGGTCGCGGTTGCCCTGGACGCGCTGCTCTCCCGCTGACCACGCGAGCATCCGTGGGTGCCGGCCGAGGACGGTCAGGTGCGGCGGCCGACGGGGCGCGGGGTGGCCGGGCCGAACACCTCGGGGTGCGCTGCCAGCTCGATCCGGGTACGCCGGATGTGGCCGGCGAGGTAGCGCTCGGCGTCCTCCGGGTCGCGGCGGGTCAGCGCGTCGAGGATCAGCCGGTGCTCGTGGTCGACGACCTCGCGGCGGTGCGGACGGCCGTCGAGGCTCATGAAGGCCCGCCGGTAGGCCTGGGTCGAGTTCCACAGCCGGGTGACGCTGGACGCCAGCTGCTCGCTGGCGCAGCCGGCGTAGGAGCCGAGGTGGAACGCGCGGTCCAGCGCGAGGAACTCGCCGAGGTCGTCGTCGGCCATGATCCGGTCGTGGAGGTCGGCCAGCTCGGCGATCTCGGAGTCGGCGAGGTGCGGCAACGACTCGGTGAGGGCCAGCGGCTCCAGCCGCTCGCGCATCCGGTAGAGCACGTCGAGCTCGGCCGGGTCGAGCCGCGGGACGCGGGAGCCCTTGTTGGCCGTGTGCTCGGTGAGCCCCTCGGCCTCGAGGATCCGCAGCGCCTCGCGCACCGGGAGCCGGCTGGTGCCGAGCCGCTCGGCGACCTCCTCCTGCCGGATCCGCTCGCCGGGGGCGATGTCGCCCGCGAGGATCGCGTCGCGCAGGTGGGCCGCGATGCGCTCGCTCGCGGCACCGGCAGGCGGTGCGGGGACGTCGGGGTGGGCCGTCACGACGTCGAGGATGCCGGGTCCGGCGCCGCCAGGTGCGCCGCGGCCCAGGACGCAGCGGTGCCACCCGCGCGGTCGAACGCCTTGCGCCCCGGGTAGGACACGAGCTCGAACTGCATCCCCCACGGCGAGAGGAAGTAGACCCAGCGCTGGCCCTCGGACGGCCCCCTGCTCGCGGTCGGCTCGCCGAGGACGGTGAGGCCCCGCGCGCGCAGGAAGGCGACCGCGGCGTCGAGGTCGTCGACGTACAGCGCGACGTGGTGGCCGCCGACGTCGCTGTTGCGCGGCTGCCGGGACTGCTGGTCCGGCGCGGACCACTGGAAGACCTCGAAGATCGCCTGCCCACCGCAGCGGAAGAAGTGCAGCTGCTGCATCACGGCGCGCGGGTCGACGTCAAGGTGCTCGGTCATCCAGTCGTCGCCGGGATCGTCGTGCACGAACGGGCCGAGCGAGTACAGGTACTCGCAGCCGAGGACATCGACCAGGAAGGCCCGGGCCTGGTCGAGGTCGGGGACCGTGAACCCGATGTGGTCGACCCCGGTGAGGCCTGGCAGGGTGTCCGGCACGAGAGCTCCTGACTGGCGTGAACCACTGTTTGGATCCCAAGAGGCTATCCGAGGGGACAGAATTGCCGCCAGGGGTTGAGATGGGATCCCATCGGTGTCACTCTGGCCTCCCGCACGCTGCCCGAGGGAGCCGCCGTCATGACCGAGCACCGTCCGCTCGACCCCGCCGCGCCCTGGGTCGAGGTCGTCGCGACCGAGGCCGACTGGGACGCCGCCGAGCCCGCCCTGCTGACCGCGATGTTCAGCCAGCTGGTGCTCATCCGCACGTTCGAGGAGTACGTCCTCACGCTGGCGGGCGAGGGGCTGGTGCACGGCCCGGCGCACTCGAGCATCGGCCAGGAGGGCGGGGCGGTCGGCTCGGTGCTGGGCCTCACCAGCGACGACACGGTCAACGGCTCGCACCGGGGGCACCACCAGTTCCTCGCGAAGGTGCTGCACCACGTCGAGCCCAAGGGCATCGATCCCACCGCGCCGGTCTCCGACGCGGTCCGCGGCGTCCTGCTGCGCACGCTGGCCGAGATCTGCGGGCTGGACCGCGGCTGGAGTCACGGCCGCGGCGGCTCGATGCACCTGCAGTGGCACGAGGCGGGCGCGATCGGCACCAACGCCATCGTCGGCGGCGGCGTCCCGCTCGCCGCCGGGTCGGCGTGGGCGCACCGGCAGGCCGGCACGGACGCGGTCTCGGTCACCTACTTCGGTGACGGCGCCATCAACATCGGCTCCACGCTCGAGACCTTCAACCTGGCGGCAGCCTGGAAGCTCCCGATCTGCTTCTTCGTCGAGAACAACCGCTACGCCGTGTCCACCAACGTCGACGAGGCCACCGGCGAACCACGGCTGTCTGCGCGCGGGCCGGGCTTCGGCATCGCGAGCTGGAAGGTCGACGGCATGGACCCGCTCGCCGTGCACCTGGCGATGCAGGAGGCGCTTGCGCACCTGCGAGGCGGCGACGGGCCGGCACTGGTCGAGGCCGACGTCTACCGCTACTTCCACCAGAACGGCCCGTTCCCGGGCAGCGCCTTCCGCTACCGGACCAAGGACGAGGAGAGCGAGTGGCGGGCCCGCGACCCGATCGACCAGGTCGCCCTCAACCTCACCCGCCGCGGCCTGGCCGAGGCCGCCGAGCTCGACGCCTTCACCGCGCAGGCCAAGGCGCTGATGGCCGAGGTCGGCGACGTCCTGCTCGAGCCGGTGCCCGACGGCAAGCCGGGGCAGCGACGGATCAAGGCGGCCGAGTGGCCCGACCCGTCGTACGCCGACGTCGGCGTCCGGGGCGACCTGAGCGAGCTCGAGGGCGCACCGTACGCCGACACGGACACGTTCACCGGGGCGGTGGCGGAGACGAAGTTCATCGAGGCGGTCGCCGGCGTGATGCGCCGCCGGATGGAGACCGACGACCGAGTCGTGGTCATGGGCGAGGACGTGCACCGGCTCGGCGGCGGCACCAACGGGGCCACCAAGGGTCTGGCCGAGGCGTTCCCAGGTCGGGTGCTCGGGACCCCGATCAGCGAGAACGCCTTCACCGGCCTCGGTGGCGGCGTCGCCATGGACGGCCGGTTCCGGCCGGTCGTGGAGCTCATGTACGCCGACTTCATGTGGGTCGCTGCCGACCAGATCTTCAACCAGATCGGCAAGGCGCGGCACATGTTCGGCGGCGAGGGCGCGGTGCCGTTCGTGCTGCGCAGCAAGGTGGCAATGGGCACCGGCTACGGCTCGCAGCACTCGATGGATCCCGCAGGCGTCTTCGCCACCGCGCCGGGTTGGCGGATCGTCGCGCCGTCGACACCGTTCGACTACGTCGGCCTCATGAACACCGCGCTGCGGCTCGACGACCCGGTCGTCGTCCTCGAGCACGTCGACCTCTACGGTTCCACCGGCGACGGACCCGTCGACGACTTCGACTACTGCCTGCCCGTCGGCAAGGCGGCGGTGCGCCGCGCCGGGTCGGACGTCACGGTCCTCACCTACCTCGCGATGACGTCGTACGTGCTGCAAGCGGTCGAGCACCTCGGCACCGTCGACGCCGAGGTCGTCGACCTGCGCTGGCTGGACCGCGCGAGCATCGACTGGGACACCATCGGCGAGAGCATCCGCAAGACCAACCGCGTGCTCATCGCGGAGCAGGGCCCGCGCGGGACGTCGTACGGCGGCTGGCTGTCCGACGAGATCCAGCGCAGGTTCTTCGACTGGCTGGACCACCCGGTCGAGCGGGTCACCGGACGCGAGGCGTCCCCGAGCATCAGCAAGGTGCTCGAGCGGGCCGCCATCGCGCAGGCCGACGAGGTCGTCGCGGCGCTCACCGCGATCGCGGAGGCCTGAGATGGCCCAGCTGCTCCGGCTGCCGGAGATCGCCACCGGCACCACCGAGGCCGTGCTGTCGAGCTGGTCGGTCGCGGAGAACGCGTCGGTCAGCGCGCACGAGGTGGTGGCCGTCGTCGAGACCGCCAAGGCCGTGGTCGACGTCGAGGCCGAGACCGACGGGATCGTCCTGCGGCTGCTGGTCGCGCCCGGCGCCGAGGTCGAGACGGGAGAGCCGATCGCGCTCGTGGCGGCACCCGGCGAGACCGTGACCGATGTCGACGCGGCCCTGGCCGAGCTCGGCGTCACCGCCGGTGCGCCGGCGACCGCGCCATCGGCGCAGCCGAGCGCGCTGGAGGTGCCGGAGGCGTCGACGACGCCGGAGCCGTCACCGGTCGGCGAGGTGCGTGCGCCGGTACCTGCGCCGTCGAACGGCCACGGTGCCGGCCGGGTGTTCGCCAGCCCGCTGGCGCGGCGACTGGCCAGGGAGGCCGGCCTGTCGGTCGAGGACATCCGCGGCTCCGGCCCCCACGGCCGGATCGTGCGGCGCGACGTCGAGGCGGCGCGCTCGTCCGCCCCGGCTCACGCCGCGGCAGTGACCGCGACGCCGGCCGTGGCTGCGGCGGGTGGCGCCTCGGCGTACACCGAGGTGCCGCACACCAGGCTGCGCAGGCTCATCGCGAGCCGGCTCACCGAGAGCAAGACGACCGCGCCGCACTTCTACCTGCGCGGCTCGGCCCAGGTCGACCGGCTGCTCGCGCTGCGTGCCGAGATCAACGCCTCCGGCGAGGTGCGGGTCTCGGTGAACGACCTGGTCGTCAAGGCCGTCGGCCGGGCGCACCAGCTGGTGCCGGCCATGAACGTGACGTGGGGTCCCGACGCCGTGCGGCAGTGGTCGTCGGTCGACGTCTCGGTCGCGGTCGCCACGGAGAACGGCCTGGTGACACCGGTCGTGCGGTCGGTGCAGGACCTCACGGTGACGGCGGTCGCCGGGTCGGTGCGCGACCTGGCGGAGCGGGCCCGGGCCGGACGGCTGCAGCAGCACGAGCTCGAGGGCGGTTCGATCAGCGTGACCAACCTCGGCATGTACGGCACCGAGGAGTTCGCCGCGATCATCAACCCCCCGCAGGCGGCGATCCTCGCGGTCGGCGCCGGCCGTCAGGAGCCGGTGGTCGTCGACGGCGCGGTCCAGGTGGCGACCGTCATGCACCTGACGCTGTCGGTGGACCACCGCCCGGTCGACGGGGTGGTCGCGGCGCAGTGGATGGCGGCGTTCGTCGAGCTGCTGGAGCACCCCGCCCGCATCCTCGCCTGAGCGTTGCCGCTAGAGGACGCCGAGGCGGGCGCGCAGGCCGTCCAGCTCGGTCATGAGCATGGCCGGCACCGTGTCGGTACCGATCTTCTCGAACCACTCCTGGATCTGGGGGATCTCGGCGCGCCACTCGTCGGGGTCGACGGCCAGCGCCGCCTCGAGCTGCTCGGTGGTGACGTCGAGCCCGTCGACGTCGAGCGACTCGACGGTCGGGACCAGGCCGATCGCGGTCTCGACCGCTGCCGCGCGGCCCTCGAGGCGCTCGATGGCCCACTTGAGGACGCGGCCGTTCTCGCCGTAGCCCGGCCACAGGAAGGAACCGGAGCCGCCTTCCTCATCGCTCTTGGCACGGCGGAACCAGTTGACGTAGAAGATCTTCGGGAGCTTGACGGAGTCGGCGTCCTTGCCCATCGCGATCCAGTGGCTGAAGTAGTCACCCGCGTTGTAGCCGATGAACGGCAGCATCGCCATCGGGTCGCGCCGTACGACGCCGACCTCACCGGTGGCGGCGGCAGTGGTCTCGGACGAGAGCGTCGCTCCCATGAAGACGCCGTGCACCCAGTCGCGGGCCTCGTAGACGAGCGGGATCGTCGTCTTGCGGCGGCCGCCGAAGAAGATCGCCGAGATGGGGACGCCGCGCGGGTCGTCGTACTCGGGGGCGATGATCGGGCACTGCGTGATGGGGGTGCAGAACCGCGAGTTGGGGTGCGAGGAAAGCACAGCCGGGTCTTCCGAAGCCTTGGCTGGGGTCCAGTCGCGGCCCTTCCAGTCGGTGAGGTGCGCCGGGGGCTCCTCGGTCATGCCCTCCCACCAGATGTCGCCGTCGTCGGTCAGCGCGACGTTGGTGAACATCGAGTTGCCCTTGGCGATGGTGCGCATCGCGTTGGGGTTGGTGTCCCAGCCGGTGCCCGGCGCCACGCCGAACAGGCCGTACTCCGGGTTGAGCGCGTAGAGCCGGCCGTCGGCGCCGAAGCGCATCCAGGCGATGTCGTCGCCGAGCGTCTCGACCTTCCAGCCCTCGATGGTCGGCTCGAGCATGGCCAGGTTGGTCTTGCCACAGGCACTCGGGAATGCCGCCGCCACGTAGTAGGTCTGCTGCTCCGGCGAGGTGAGCTTGAGGATCAGCATGTGCTCGGCGAGCCAGCCCTCGTCGCGGCCCATCACCGAGGCGATGCGCAGCGAGAAGCACTTCTTGCCGAGCAGCGCGTTGCCGCCGTAGCCGGAGCCGAAGCTCCAGATCATGCGCTCCTCGGGGAACTGGGTGATGTACTTCGTGTCGTTGCACGGCCAGGCGACGTCCTGCTGACCCGGCTCCAGCGGCGCACCCACCGAGTGCAGGCACGGCACGAAGTCGGCCTCGGATCCCATCCGGTCGAGGACCTTCGTGCCCATCCGCGCCATGATCCGCATCGACGTGACGACGTAGGCCGAGTCGGTGATCTCGACGCCGAACATCGGCGACTCCGCCTCGAGCGGGCCCATGCAGAACGGGATGACGTACATCGTGCGGCCGCGCATGCAGCCGCGGTAGAGCTCGGTCATGACCGACTTCATCTCGTCGGGCGCCATCCAGTTGTTCGTCGCGCCGGCGTCGGCCTCGTCGCGGGAGCAGATGTAGGTGCGGTCCTCGACGCGGGCGACGTCGCTGGGGTCGGAGGCGCACCAGAACGAGTTCGGCTTCTTGTCCTCGGCCAGCCGGACGAGGGTGCCCGCGGCGACCAGGTCGTCGGTGAGCCGGGTCCACTCCTCGTCGGAGCCGTCGCACCACACGACCCGGTCGGGCCGGGTCAGCTCGGCCACCTCGGCGACCCAGTTCCGCAGCCGCTGGTGGGTGGTCGGTGCTTCCGTCGCGCTCGCCGTCATCGCCGGGGAGTCCCTTTCCGTGGTCGCTGAGGCCCGTGAGGGTGGCTCACGGTAACCCCAACCCGCGAGCGAGCGGCAGGGGGCAGACGTGAGACGTTGGTCACCGGGCCTTGCCAACCGGTCCCGGGTAGCGCACAATCCGCCGCCCCGTCGACGGCTGCCCGGTTCGTCCCCGCGCAGGCGGGGTAGCAGTGACGGGCCGGTCCCGGCGCCCCGCTCTCGTTCCCCCGGAGTCCCCATGCCCGTCCGCCCCGCCCCCACCCCCGCCGAGCGTGACCTCGGCGGCGTCCTCGCCGGCGTCGTCGTCGCCGTGCTGATCCTCGCCGTCGTCGCGGTGGGTGCCTTCTACTACTTCGGCGGCGACGCGAACGTCGATGTCAAGATCAAGAAGCCGCAGGTGACCGTGACGAGCGACGCGACCCCTGGCAACTAGGTACGGGGGACAGGACGACGAAGAGCCCGCCGGGTGTCCGGCGGGCTCTTCGGTCGAGCGGTGTCAGAGCGTCAGCGTGTTACGGGGTGCCGGCGCCGCTGCAGCTGGCGGAGTACGTGAGGCCGTACGACGTGGTCGGCGCGGCCGGGGTGATGCTCACCATCGTCGGTGCGGAGTTGAGCAGCTTGGCGCTGACCAGGCCGGCGCCGTCCGTGTAGGCCTTGTTCTTGGCGTAGTAGGCCTCTTCGGCCGTGCGGACCGTGCTGGCCTCGGTCTTGCAGGCCGACTTCTGGCTGTCGTCCTGGATGCCGGCGACGGAGAAGACGACGATCCCGGCGAGGACGCCGAGGATGCCGATCACGACGAGGAGCTCCACGAGCGTGAAGCCCGACTCCTCATTGGCCTGGGCGGCGCGGAGCTTCGCGAGCATGGGAGGTGCCTTTCGGTCGAGGGCGCGGGATGCACCGGGTCTGAATGAGTCTTCGACGAGTTCGGCCCGGACTTGAGCCGCCGGGCGTTCCGATCCGCAGGGCATTCGTCGACCGCCGAACGGGTGACGTTCGAGATCGGGCGCACGGGTCAGCCGGCGCTCCACTCGCGGACCGTCGGCTGGGTCCCGTTCACGGCGCCGGTGGAGTCGGCGAACGTGAGGTCGGCGCGCGCGAGGGTCGTGCCGCCGGCGTCGACGGCGGTCATGAGCACCCGTCGCGGCGCCTGCCCGAGGGGCGGGACCGCCACCAACGGTCCGGTGTACCCGGCGGCCGGGGTCATGGTCGACCGCAGGTGCCGGACGACCACGCCGCGGTCGACGACGGTGTAGGGAACGCCGGTCAGGCCCAGGTCGAGCACGGAGCCGGGGGCGTACACGGTGCCGTGCAGGGCCAGCACCGCCGTCGAGCCGGTCGCCGCCAGCAGTGCGGTCGGCCCGGCGGCGCCGGTGTACGGGGTGGCGACCGCGGTGCCGGACACCGCAGCCACCGGCAGGGTGTAGGTCACGCTCACCGTGACGCCGTCGACCCACACCTCGACCGGCGAGTTGTTGGGGTTGCTGACGATCAGGGTCAGCACCATCCCGTTGACCTGCGCCGCCGTGAGACCGCTGAACGTGGCCGTGTCGGACTGCGTCGGGTCGAAGCCGCCTCCGGGGCACGGGCTGGCCGCCGGGCAGTCGTGGAGCGGGAGGCTCCCGGGGGTGGTCCCGGAGCCGGGCGTCAGGGCGAGCGAGGTGTTGCCGCTCCCCGTGACGGTCTCGGTCACGGTGGCCAGTACCGACACGTTCGTCGCGTCCGACGGCACGATGGCGCTGCCGAAGCCCGTCCACGCCAGCTGTGACGGGGGCTTGTTCGTGTTGGGGATCTTGACGTGGGCGGTGACCCCGTCGATCACTGCCCCCTTGGTGTCGGTGTCCCAGCCCCATGCCTGCGCGGGCTGTCCGGCCGACGACGCCGCGGTGGGTGCCGGCGCGGCGGTCGAGGTCACGTTGGTGGTCGCCATGAGGCCGCGCAGGACGATGTGCTGGGCAGAGGTGCTGGTGCTCAGCGCGCACATCTGCACCCGGCCGCCGGTCACGGACACCCGGCTGTCGCCACCGAAGGCCAGGTCGACGCCGGCCGCCGAGGTGTCGCAGGCGGACGTGCCCGGGGCAGCGGCGGTCGGGTACGGCACCGACGCCGGTGCCGTGGTCCCGGGTGTCCAGCCGCTCGGGGTGCCTCCCACCACCACCGCGCCGGTCCCGACCGACACCTGGTGCGTGCCGGCGTCCTTGAAGTCGAAGTAGTACGTGCCCGGCCGGAACCACACCACGGCGGACGTGCAGCCCAGGACCGCTTGCAAGGCGCTCGCCGAGCGGTAGATGCCCGGCGAGAGCGTGACGAGCGGGCCGCTGCAGGCCGGCAGGGTGCCGACCAGCGTCGTGCTCGACGTGTCCGGACCGGCCCAGCCAGGGTCGGCAGCCCCGCCCGCCGTGGCGCACGCCGGGGTGACGGTGCCGACGGCCAGCGTGCAGCTGCCTGCCTTCACGGTGCCCGTGCTCGTCAGGGTGGCGGTGGAGGGCACGGTCAGCGCCGACTTGGCCAGCAGGTCACCCTGGACGGGCAGGCTGGTCGCCGCACCGACGGCCACGCCCTCGGTGGCGTTGCCGGACAGGGCCAGCACTGCCTGCGAGGGCTGGCTGGTGGACGACCCGCCGAGGGCGGCCCCCGAGCCGGTCCGCGGGGTGCAGGTCACACTGACGACGGTCGGGTTGTCGAGCGCCCCGGCCGGCAGGGTGAAGCAGGTGCTCGCCCCGACCGCTGCCGATCCCGCCGACAGGGTGCCGCGGACCGCGTTGACGGCGCCCTCGAGGGCACCACCGCCCGCGTACGTCGTCGTCGCCTCGTCGCGGACCGTCAGCGTCGTGCGCTGCCCGGTGGCCCCGAGCTGCAGCACGGTGCCGATCCAGAGGCCGAACACCATGAGGAACGCCAGCGTGATGGCCAGCACGCTGCCCTCGTCGGTGCGCCCTGCCGCGCCGGTCCGGGAGGCGACGGCGCCGCGCAGCCGCCTCACGCCGTCCGCCGCAGGCCGGTGGCGGTGAAGCTGCCGCTCGCGTCGGAGACCGTGAGCAGGACCCGGACCGCCGAGCCGCACGCCACCGTGCCCCCCGCGAGGGACTGGCAGGCGGTCGTCGGCGTGCCGACGACCTCGTGGCTCGCGCTGACGCTGCTGGTCACCGCGGTCCCCGCGGCGCACCAGCGCCGCTCGACAAGCCGGTCGGGGCCGGTGGTGAGCACCCAGGACGCCACCCGGTCGACGCTGGTCCCGGCGGCATCGGTCTCGGTCCACCGGAACCTCACCAGCAGGGTGTCGCCGGCGTTCGTGCACGTGGTGTCGGCCGCCGAGGTGTCGACCGTCTTCGCTGCCTGGACGTCGCGGGTGAACAGCGAGGGTGCGATCTGCCGGTTGCGGCTGTTGGACAGGCTGGTGACCGTCGCGTCGGTCGTCCTGTAGCCGATGAGGAAAGCACCGGCGAGGACGGGCGCGATGATCGCTGCTGCCGCCGAGGCGACCAGCAGCTCGACCAGGGTCACGCCGGCGTCCCGGTCGTCGGTGCTCCTCACGGCTTCCTCTTCGCCAGGCGCAGCGTCTCGGTGTCGCGGCCGTCGTCCGCCGTGAGGGTCAGCGTGAGCCGTTGCAGCCCGCTGTCCGTGCCGCAGGTCGCGACGAAGCTCGTGGAGGCTGCGCTCCAGTAGGAGACCGTCATCGAGCCGGTCCAGCCGCTGGGCACCGCGAAGCCGGTCGCCGGGTAGGACGACGCGCACGCGGTGTACGGGTCACCGGCCAGCGCTTCGGCCCAGGCCCGGACGGCGGTCTGGCCGTCGGCCTGGCGCCGGCTGAGGTCTCCGACCGTGACCGAGGTCATCATCGCGCCGACGACCGACACGACACCGATGCCGAGGATCGCCACGGCGACGAGCACCTCGACCAGCGTGAAGCCGGCCTCGGTACCCGGGCGGCGGCTGCGAGCGGCGCGGGTCATGATCGGCTCACCCGCCGGCGTGTCCGTAGATCCCGTACATGGCCGACACGAGGGCGAGCGCGACGAAGCCGACGATGCCGCCCATGACGATGAGCACCGCGGGCTCCATCAGCGTCGTCAGCTGCTTGACCTTCTCGTCGAGCTCCTTCTCGTAGAAGCCGGCGACGACGTCGAGCTGGTCGTCCAGCGAGCCGGTGTCCTCGCCGACGCGCATCATCTGCACCGCGGCGGCAGGGAAGATCCCGGTGGCCGCGATCGGCCCGACGATGCCCTCGCCGGCGAGCATCCGGTCCCGCGCGGTGGCGAGCGCTCGCACGGCGGGGCGGTTGCTGGTCGCCGCAGCGGCGACGTCGACGGCCTCGCCCAGCGGGACGCCGGCGCGCAGCATGGCCGCCAGCACCCGCGCGAAGCGCTCGACGACGGAGTACCGGAGGGCCGTGCCGAGCACCGGGATGCGGGCCACCGCCCGGTCCCGCAGCTCGCGGCCGCGCTCCGAGCGGAAGACGGCGACCGAGGCGCCGGCGACGAGGCCGAGGACGACGAGGATCGCCCACCACCAGTGGTGCACGACGTCGGAGAGGCCGAGCAGCATCCGGGTGGGTAGCGGCAGCTCCTGGTCGTACGCCGCGAAGAAGACGCGGAACTTCGGCAGCACGAACGTCACGAGCAGGGTCGAGACGCTGAGCGCGAGCACGACGATGACCGCGGGGTAGGTCATGGCGGACCGGATCTTCCGGCGCGCCTCGACGTCGCGCTCGAGGTGGATCGTCAGCCGGTCCAGGACCGTGTCGAGGCTTCCGGTCAGCTCGGCCGAACGGATCATGCTCCGGTAGGCCTGCGGGAAGACCTTGGGGTGGGCGTTCAACGCCTCCGCGAACGGGCTGCCCTGCTGCAGCCGCTCGCCGATGTCGTCGAGGGTGCGGCGCAGCGTGCTGTTGGAGCAGTCCCGGGCGAGCAGCGAGAGGGCGTCCAGGATGGAGATGCCGGCCCGCAGGAAGGCCGCCAGCTGGCGCGACAGGTGCATGAGGTCGCGACCGCCGACCCGGGCGGGAATGATCTCGCGAGGTTCCCGCCGCGCGGTGGGCGCAGTCCCGGGTTCCGTCGTCGCTGGCGTCGTCGCTGGTGTCGTCGTCATGGTCGTCGCCTCACAGGACGTAGATGCCGCGGATGACCTCGGCCACGGTGGTCACGCCGTCGGCCGCGAGCCGGATGGCCTCGCGGCGCAGCGTGCGGGTGCCTTCGGTGATCGCGAGCGAGCGGACCTCCTCGTGGGTGGGCCCGGAGGCCACCAGGGCGCGCATGGCGGGAGTCATGCGCAGCAGCTCGTACACGCCGACCCGGTCCTGGTAGCCGGTCTGCGCGCAGAACGCGCAGCCCTCGCCGTGCCAGAAGCCGTTCTCGGGCACGACCCCGCCCGACTCGAGGAAGAACTCCGTCTCGCCGGGCGTGAGCTTGACGGGGCGACGGCACTGGTCACAGATCCGGCGCACCAGCCGCTGGCTGACGACTCCGGTGACGGCCGAGCCCACGACGTAGGGCTCGACGTCCATGTCGAAGAACCGCAGCAGGGCCGAGGTGGCATCGGTCGCGTGCAGCGACGTCAGCACGAAGTGCCCGGTGAGAGCGGCCTGGGCGGCGATGTGCGCGGTCTCGCTGTCGCGGATCTCGCCGACGAGAATGATGTCCGGGTCCTGTCGCAGGATCGAGCGGAGCCCGCTGGCGAAGGTGATGCCCGCCTGCTCGTTGATCTGGATCTGGTTGATCGAGGGCACCACGTACTCGACGGGGTCCTCGATCGTCATGATGTTGCGCTCGGTGCCGTTGAGCTCGCTCATCGTCGCGTAGAGGCTGGTGGTCTTGCCGCTGCCGGTCGGCCCCGCGCAGACGACCATGCCGAACGGCGCGCGGACCATGGCCGCGAAGTCGCTGTAGGTGTCGGCGGGCATGCCCAGCTCGGAGAGCCGGAAGGACGACTTCGACGTGTCGAGCAGCCGCAGGACGACCTTCTCGCCGCCGACCGTCCCTGTGCTCGCGACCCGGACGTCGACCTGCCGGCCTTCGAGGCCGGTGCTGAACTGGCCGTCCTGGGCCCGCCGGCGCTCCACGATGTTCATGCCGGCGAGCACCTTGAGCCGGCTGACGACCGCGCTGCCCATCGTGCTGGGCAGGGTGAGGACGTCCTGCAGGACCCCGTCGATGCGGAACCGCACCCTGGTCAGCGTGTCCATCGGCTCGATGTGCACGTCCGAGGCCCGGTCCCGCATCGCCTGGGTGAGCATGAGCGTGACCACCTGGACCACGGGCGCGCCCTCGTCGACCGTGGTGAGCGCCGGGCCGCTCGCGGCGCGGGTGGTCCCGGCGGCGGCCTGGAAGGCATCGACGTGCCGGCCGACCGCAGCCAGGGCCCGGTAGCCCGAGTCGATGGCCCGCCTGATGTCGCTGGCCGAGGCCACGATGAGCGCGACCTCACGGCCGGTGAGGGTCCGCAGCTCGTCCAGGAGCTGGTCGCTCGGGTCGGCGACCGCCACCTGCAGGACGTCGTCGGTCAGCTCCAGAGGCAGCGCGAGCAGCGACCGGGCGGTGCCCTCGGGCAGCTGCTGGATCGCGGCGGGGTCGGGCGACCGGCGCCGCAGGTCGCTGACGGCGACACCGAAGTGCTCGCCCAGCGCGGTGGCGAGGTCGCGCTCGTCGACGGCGCCGAGCTCCACCAGGAGAGTGCCCAGACGCTTGCCGGACACCCGCTGCTTGAGCAGCGCGTCGTTCAGCGCCTTCCTGGTCAGCAGCTTCTTCGCGACGAGGATCTCGCCGAGCATGCGCCGCGCCGGCTCGGGCCCGGCCGGGGCGGCCGCGCCAGCCTCCGCTGCGGGCGCGTCTACGGGCGCTGCCACGTCCGCCTCCTGCCGATCATCGGGGTGCGGCTGACGTCCATCACCCAGACGGGTGATGTGCCGACACACCACAACATCGACGGCTGGCCGCAGAACTTGACCTGACAGACTCGGCCGGTGGACCCGGGACAGGAGCAGCTGGCAGCGCCGGAGGTCCGTGCCGAGCTCGAGCAGCTGCTGCAGGCTCTGTGGGACGCCGGCGCCTCGGACCTCATGCTGACCCCGGGGTCGGCGCCCCTGCTGCGGGTGGACGGCGAGCTGCGCCGCGCCCAGCACCTCGAGTCCCTCACCCCGGACCGCACGTCGGCCCTGCTCCGGGCCATGCTGACCGTTCGCCAGGCCGAGGAGTTCGACCGGACCTCGGAGATCGACTTCTCGTTCAGCTGGGGTGACCGGGCCCGGCTGCGCGTCAACGGGTTCCGCCAGCGCGGCTCGGTGGCGATTGCCGTGCGGCTGATCCCGTACCAGCTGCCTGACCTGACGGCGCTGCGCATGCCGGACGTCGTGCGTGGCTGGGGCGACCTGCCGCAGGGCCTCGTGCTCGTCACGGGGCCGACCGGGTCCGGCAAGTCGACGACCCTCGCCGCTCTGGTCGACCACATCAACCGCACCCGCGCCTGCCACGTCCTCACCATCGAGGACCCGATCGAGTACGTGCACCGGCACCAGCTCGCGGCGGTGAACCAGCGTGAGGTCGGCAGCGACACGGCGAGCTTCCCGCGGGCGCTGCGGGCCGCGCTGCGCGAGGACCCGGACGTCCTGCTGGTCGGCGAGATGCGCGATCTCGAGACGATCCAGACCGCGCTGACCATCGCCGAGACAGGTCACCTGGTGCTGGCGACCCTGCACACGAACGACTCGTCGCAGGCACTGGACCGCATCGTCGACGTGTTCCCCGGCGACCAGCAGTCGCAGGTCCGGGTGCAGCTCGCCAGTGCACTGACCGGGATCGTCTACCAGCGGCTGGTGCCGCGGGCCGGCGGTGGCCGGGTGGCGGCGTACGAGGTGCTGGTGGCCACGCAGGCGGTGCGGAACATGATCCGCGAGGGCAAGACCCGGCAGCTGCGCAGCGTGCTGTCGACCGGGTCTCGGGAGGGCATGCAGACCCTGGAGCAGTCGCTGTCGGGCCTGGTGCAGGAGGGCCTGGTGGACCGCGAGATCGCCGCGGGAGCCAGCCTGTTCCCCCAGGAGGTCGCCGCCGGGCGGTGACGCTCGTCGTGTTGGGTGACCCCGTGCGCTGCCTGTACCATCCTTCGAGGTCGTTCAGCGGCCGGGCGCCCGTAGCTCAACGGATAGAGCACTTGACTACGGATCAAGAGGTTGGGGGTTCGAATCCCTTCGGGCGCACCCACGTGACATGACCCGCCACCGGCCGGCTACCGGGGCGCGGGTCGCTCGCGATGTCGCCGGTGCCGCACCACCAGGGCACCGACGACCAGCAGGACGAGCAGCGCGGTGCTGCCGCGGCCGAGCCAGCTCTCGACCGTCCGGTACGACGCGCCGGCGACGTACCCGAGCAGGGTGACGCCGACGCCCCACACCAGCCCGCCGGCGGCGTTCCAGAGCAGGAACCGGCGGTACGGCATCCGGCTCAGTCCGGCGAGCGCCGGCATCACCGCGCGCAGGAAGGCCGTGAAGCGGGCGAGCAGCACGGCGCTGCCGCCGCGCCGCCGCAACGTCGCCCGCGCGCCGTCGAGCCGCGAGGCGTGCCGGCGCAGCGGCCGGCTCGCGAGCACCCGTGGTCCGGCCAGCCGGCCGACCTCGTAGCCGACGGTGTCACCGACGACCGCGGCCAGCACGACCAGGACCAGCAGCGTGGGCAGGGACAGCGTGCCGGCCGACGCGAGCACGCCACCGAGGAGCACGGCGGTCTCGCCGGGGAGCACGAAGCCGACGAACACCGCGGCCTCGCCGAAGACGAGCAGGCCGATGACGACGTAGGCCAGCAGCGGGGGGACGCCCAGCAGCTGGTCGACGAGGTGGGTCACGCGCCGTCCGGAGGACCGGCCGGCACCGCGCGCGGTCGGCGCCGATGGTGCCGCCGGTCGGGCGCGTGCGGGTCCTCCGGGTCGCCGAGCGGACCGCTCAGCGGCCGGCTCGCGAGCAGCGGCCGCAGGGCTGTGCCGGTGAGCCGGTCGACGAGCCGGGTCAGCGGCCGGCCGAGCACCGCCCAGCCCAGCAGCGCCACCGCGGCGCCGACCAGCAGCCCCACGACCACGTCGTGCGGGTAGTGGGCGGCGATGTAGACCCGGTCGAACGCCATGAGCAGTGCGGCGACGGTGGCCACTGCGCCCAGGCGCCGGGACACCAGCCACAGCCCGGCGGCGACCGCGCCGGCCATCACCGCGTGGTCGGAGGGGAAGGAGTAGTCGGCCGACCGGGTCGCGAGCACCAGCAGGTGCGGGTGGTCGGTGTAGGGGCGTGCCTCGTGGAAGCCGCGCACCAGCGGCTGGTTGACCGCCACCGCGAGCAGGGTCGCCGCGCCGGTCCAGAGCGAGGCCGCCATCACCCGCGGCCCCCGGTCGCGGGCCAGCCACCAGCCGACGACGAGCAGCAGCGCGAACAACACGACCCCGTAGCCGGCGTACGCGACGGCAGGATCGTGCAACCAGCCGGTCTCACGGGCGAAGTCGTTCACGTCGTCGAGCACGGGCTCTGCTTCCTCGTCGGGTGGTCGGTCGGTGCGTGCCGTGCGGGACGCGGGACGAGCCCGCACCCTGCCGCCACGGTACGGACGGCACCTGATCCCCACCTGAACGCGGGTCGCACCACGGCCCGGTCAGCCCGCTCGCGGCCCGGCGTGGCCGGGCGAGGCGGGCAGCCGTACCTCGAAGACCGCGCCGTGCTCAGCGCCGTCGCGGCCGCTCACTGTCCCACCGTGCGCCTCGACGACCTCGCGGACCAGGGCCAGCCCGATGCCGAAGCCGGCGCGGGCGCCGTGGCCGGCGGCGCCGGGCGAGTGCGCGAACCGCTCGAACAGTCGCGGCGCCACGGCCGGGTCGATGCCCGGTCCGTCGTCGGTGACGAGCAGCAGCACGGACGACGCGTCGCTGCGTACCGACACGGTGACCCGGCCGCCGTCGGGCACGTGCCCGACCGCGTTGTCGACCAGCGCGTCCACCACCCGTCGCAACGCGCTGGCTGCGCCCAGCACGACCGCCGGACCCGTGGCGACGTCGTCGGCGGGACCGCGGAGCGTCACCCCGCGACCGGCCGCGTGCGGCGCCTGGTCGGCCACCGACTGCCCGGCGACCAGCCGCAGGTCCACCGGTTCGTTGCGCTGTGGGTGCTCGGTGAGGGTGGCGGAGAGCAGCAGGTCGGAGACCACGTCGCCGAGCCGTCGCGCGTCGCCGACGAGCGCCTCCGACTGCGCGTGCGGTCCCGGCGCGTCGAGCCGGCGCAAGGCGCGCTCGAGCAGCTGGGCCCGCGTCGTCAGCAGCGTCAGCGGGGTCCGCAGCTCGTGGCTCGCGTCGGCGACGAACCGGCGCTGCCGCGCCATGGACAGCGCCAGCGGGGCGATCGCCCGGCGGGCCAGCAGCAGGCCGATGCCGGCGCTGAGGGCGAGACCTACCAGTTCGGCAAGCACCACCGCGGTGACCAGCCGTCCCGTCTCGCGCGACTGCGCCTCCCCGGACCACGCGGCCTGCGCGACGATGCCGTCGCTGCGCCGCTCGGTGCGCAGGCGGTACGACGTCCCGGCCCGGCGGACGTCGCGCTCGACGCGTGCCGGGCCACCCGCCGACACCGCCGCGACGTCCCGGCGCACCGGCAGCCACGACGGGGCTCCTGCGCTCCGGCGCTCGGTGCCGTCGGGCCGCCGCTGCCAGACCGAGACCCCGGCCGGCTGGTCGCGGACGTCGTCGACGTCCTGGACCGCCCGCGCGAGCAGCCGGTCACCCTCGCCGCGCTGCTCGCGCAGCACCGTCGCGAGCACCAGGCCGCCCACGACCACGAGCACGAGGGTCACCGCGCCCGCGGTGAGGAAGGCCAGCCGGCGGGTCGCCGACCGCAGAGCCCGGTCCTCCTCGGTCACGTCCGGCCCATCCGGTAGCCGACGCCACGCACGGTGCGGACCACGTCGGGCCCGAGCTTGCGGCGCAGGTACGAGATGTAGGTCTCGACGGAGTTCTCACCCTCGGCCTCCGGGAACACCCGTTGCATCAGCTCGGCGCGCGTGAACACCTTCGACGGGTGCCCCGCCAGCGTGCGCAACAGGTCGGTCTCGCGGACCGACAGCACGACGTCGTCCGGTCCGGAGCCGCTGTCGGTGCGGCGGGGCCCTGCAGCCACCACCAGGCGGCCGGCCACGTCGAGGTGCCGCTCGCCGAGGTCCAGCAGGTCCGTGCTGGCGCCCGGGTCGTCGCGACGCAGCAGGGCACGCAGCCGGGCCAGCAGCTCGTCGACGTCGAACGGTTTGCCCAGGTAGTCCTGCGCGCCGCTGTCGAGGCCGGCCACCCGGTCGGCCACCGTGTCGTACGCGGTGAGCACCAGCACGGGGGTGCGCAGCCCCTTGCGCCGCAGCCGCCGCAGGAGGTCGAGGCCCTCGATCGCGGGCAGCCCGCGATCCAGCACGATCACGTCGTAGGCCGAGGTGAGCGCACGGTGCAGCCCGGACTGTCCGTCCGGCGCGTGGTCGACGCGGTAGCCCTCGCCGGTGAGCAGCTCGACGAGCATGGCCGCGAGCTCGCGCTCGTCCTCGACCAGCAGCACCCGGGTCGCGCTCACGACACCTCCTGGGTCATGACACCACGCCGCCCCGGCCGGCCGGCCGTGGCGTGGTCCACGGCGTCGTCAGTTCCCGTCGCCGTCGGACGACCCGGTCGTGGTGCCCTGGCTGGTGTCCACGCGGTTCCAGGCGGCCTTCGCGCCGGAGTGGCCGATGCGGACGACCTGCTGCGTCGTGCCGAGCACCGCCACGACGGCGAGCACGCCGATCACCACCGGCTTGAGGAGTGCGTCGGTGACCGTGCGACCGGGGCCGGCGGACACGACGGGGGTCGTCTTGTCGGCGTCGCGCCGGTCGCGCACCCACAGCAGGGCGGCGACCACGAGCAGGCCGACCACCCAGGGGAGCAGGCCGTCGGCGAGCTCCGCATGCCGCTCGACCAGGGCCGACCGGCCGACCTCGTGCTCGAGCTGCTCGCCGGTGCTGGTCGACAGCGGCACGAGGACGACGGCCAGTGCGGCGGCGAGCAGGGTCACCAGGCCGAGCCGGGTGCGCGCCTTCGCCCAGAACGTGTGCAGCAGCACCGCGAACGCGGCGAGCGGCACCATGACCACCGTCGCGTGCACGATGAGGGGGTGGGCGGGCAGTCCGAAGATCGTCGGCCAGCTCATGCGGTGTCCTCCAGGTGATCGCTGCCCGTTCGCAGGCTCAGCGCGGAGGGCCGATGGTCCGGGGTCGTCCTGTGGGCTTCCTGGGAGGTCGCTCAGGCGGGTGGCTGGTCCTTGGTGAGGTGCAGCAGCCAGTCGGAGCCGGTGCGGATGAGCGCGTAGCGCCGCGACCCGTCCCGACCGTGCAGGGTGAACAGGATCCGGCGGTCGGTGCGGTCGTGCTCCTCCCAGGTGCCCTCGTCGGCGATCGACTTGTGCTCGTCGACGTAGTCGACGTGGTCGAGGTCATGGTCACCGACCTGTACCGCGAGCCGGTTGTGGGCCGGGTCGTCCGGGAGGCCGCGGGGCACGGCCCAGGACCGCAGCACGCCGTTCTCCTCGAGGCGGAGGTCGAAGTGCGGCTGCGGCCTGCGGTGGTCGTGCAGCACGAAGCGCGGGAGTGGTGCGGACACGCCCCCAGTGTCCCCGCTACGACGCGGGCTGATCCTCGGCGAGGATGCGGTAGAGCGCCTTGCGGGCCTCGGCCAGGGTCTGCGCGGCCTGCGCGACCTGGGGCCGGGTGCCGACCAGGGCGACCTGGTGGGCGGCGCCGACGAGCGCGCCCAGCTCGCTGCGCAGCTCGCGCCACTCGCGGCTCACACCGCCGCCGACGTCGGCCCACGGCGAGCCGAGCTCGTCGCGGTGCGCCTCGACGTAGGCCCGGCCCGCGTCGGTGAGGGTCGCGGTCTTGCGCCCCTCGAGGCGGTCGAAGGCGATCAGGCCCTCGTCCTCCAGCTGGCTGAGCGCGGGGTAGACCGAACCGGGGCTGGGCGTCCACACGCCGTCGCTGCGCTCGGTGATCTGCTGGATGAGCTGGTAGCCGTGCATGGGCTCCTCGGCGAGCAGCAGCAGGACAGCGGCGCGGACGTCGCCGCGGCCGCCGCGGCCGCCGCGCCGGCCGCCGCCGCGGTGCCGCGGCGGGCCGAACCCGCCGGGGCCGAGGGGGCCGGCGCCACCGGGCCCACCGGCCCGGCCGTGGCCGCCGCGTCCGCGACCGCCGGGGCCGCCGGGGGATCGCCCGCCGCGGCCGCGTCCGTCGTCGTCCGCCATCACCCAGGCGGTGCGGACCTGCTGCCGTGGTCCGCGGGGGCCGCGTCGGCGGCCGGTCTCGTTGTCTCGTGGTGCGGTCCTCATGGGAGGACTCCTCTCAGGATGGGGCGGGAGCCTGCGCTCCCGGCTGGATCGATGACCGATCGGTCGTCGACTGTCTTGCGACACATCGACGATATATCGGATCAATATCGGCGTCAACGGCCGGGAGCTACGGTGTATTCCGGTGCGGCGCAGCGCCCGCCGGCCTGGCGAGCCCGTCAGCGCAGGGCGGGGGAGAGCTCGTCGACGACGTGCTCGGCGAACGCGAGGCTGCTCGTCCAGGCCGGCGACACCGCGTTGAGGACGTGCGTGGAGTCGGCGTCGGCGCGCACCACGAAGTCCATCTCCAGCCGCCGGGTCGGCAGGTGGAAGAGCTGGGCCCGGACGCCCGGCCGGCCGCGCTCGCGGAAGTGCTCGGGCCGGATGCTCGGCACCAGCCGCGCCGCCTCGCGCACGAGGTGCGGCTGCCACCAGTCCGGCAGCTCCTGACGGAGCAGTGCCAGGACGTCGTGGTGCCTGCTCGTGAGGAACCGCGGCAGCAGTCGGGCCACCTGCGCGGCGTCGCGGGCGTCGAAGCCACCGGCGCCGCCGTACGACTCGCGCCACAGCGCGGGCAGCGCCGTCGGCCCCACCTTGACGCGGCCCTCGACGGTGACGGTGACGTGCACGCCGAGGAAGGGGTTGCGCGGGTCCGGAACGGGATAGACGTGTCGCCGGAGCCGGCCGGCCGGCCAGTCGCCGTACCAGTAGAGGCCCTTGAACGGCAGGACGGCGTAGTCGTCGCACATGCCGAACCAGGCCGCGACCCGGTCGGCCTGCAGGCCGGCGGCGTTGACCAGGTGGCCGACCGACCAGGTCCCGTCGCGGGTGACGACGGCTCCCGGCCGGGCGCCGGTCACCTCGGTGCCGAGCAGCAGCCGTCCGCCGCGGCGCCGGACACGTGCCGCAAGGGCGTCGAGCACCCCCGAGGGGGAGCCGCTCGACGTGGTGGGCGACCAGAGGGCGCGCTCGACGGTGCGGGCCAGCGGCTCGAGCTCGCGCGCCTGCAGCTCGTCGACCATCTCGACGGGCACGTCGTTGGCCGTTGCGCGGGCGAGCAGCTCGTCGAGGGCGGGCAGGTCCTCGGGGCGCCGGGCGACGACCAGCTTGCCGCAGCGGCGCACCGGCACGTCGTGCTCGTCGCAGAAGGCGTGCAGCAGCTGGTTACCACGCCGGGTCAGCCGGGCCTTGAGGGAGTCGGGGGTGTAGTAGAGGCCGGAGTGCAGGACGCCGGAGTTGCGGCCCGAGGCATGGGCGCCCAGCGTCGGCTCCTTGTCGAGCACGACCACCGAGGTGCCCGGCCGACGGGCGAGCACGGCGTCGGCGAGCGCCAGCCCGACGATGCCGCCACCGACCACGGCGACGTCGGCGGTGCGGACCATGCGGCCGAGTGTCGCACCGGCCGGCGGCTCCGGGCCCTACACGCCGAGCTTGTTGGTCACCCTCAGCTGGCACGTGCCGAGAAGGTTGCGGGCGGCGTTGCGGAAGTCGGCGAGGTTCTCGGCCGCCACCGCCCCGCCGACGGTCAGCACCGTGGACGCGACGTGGTGCCCCATACGCGAGACGCCGACCCAGGTCGTCACCGGAACGTCGCCGGACGCCGTGGTGACGAAGCCCTTCATCTCGAACAGGGCTCGCTGGTCGCCGATGGCGTACACCCGCATCCGCCGGACGGTCCACGGGTGGCCGTCGACCGTGAGCGAGTCGCAGCCTGCGAGCGCGTCGATGCCGCGTCGTACGTCCAGGCGGGCGGCCCGGAGGGTCGCGTAGGACAGCACGGTCTCGTCGAGGAAGAGCGGCTGGCGGCCGTACTGGAACGACCGGCGGGCCTGCTCGGCCACGCCGCGGGACCTCCCGCCGGTGCAGCCGGAGACCTTGGTGCCCGAGCCCTCGCCGTACGTCGCCTTGTGCCAGGCGGTGGGGAGCTGGTCGGCGGTCAGCAGGGCGGCCACCACCTGCCGGTGCGTGGGCGTCGTGGCGGCCAGGGCCGGCGTGGCGCCCGCCAGACCGAGTGTGCTGACGGCGACGCAGACTGCCACACCGAACCGGCCGGCCAGCTTCATGTGCACTCCCGTGACCCCTGCGCGGACGGCAGCCGGATCCGCGGGAGACGGTAGGGGACCCGGGTGGGCGGCAGGGCCCGTTCCGGACAACCATCACCCGATCGGGGCAGACTCTGGACCCGTGCAGGTCGACGACGACGCGGTGGTCGCGCTGACCCGCGCCCTCGTCCGGGTGCGCAGCGTCCATGAGCCGGCGGCCGGCACTGCGGAGGCGGCGGCGTCGGACGTCGTGGTGGCTGCGATGCGCTCGTTCGGCTGGGACCCGACGGTGGTCGAGGTGGCGCCTGGCCGGCCCAACATCGTCGCCGTCGTCGAGGGCGGCGGCGGCGCGGGCCGCACCCTGATGTTCGAGGGGCACACCGATGTGGTCACCGAGGGCGACCCCGCGTCGTGGTCCTTCGACCCGTACGGCGCGGAGCTGCGCGACGGGCGGGTGCACGGCCGCGGCAGCGCCGACATGAAGTCCGGCCTCGCCGCGATGCTGCACGGTGTGCGCGCCCTCCAGCTGGCCGGGCCTTTCCCGGGCCGCGTCGTCGTCGCCGCGCTCGTCGACGAGGAGGGACTCATGCTCGGCGCCAAGCACTTCGCCGCGACCTGGCGGGGCCTCGTCGGGGGCGCCATCGACGGCGTCGTGGTCTGCGAGCCCGAGGAGGGTGAGGTGTGCGCGGTCGCCAAGGGGGCGCTGCGCCTCCGGCTCACGTTCACCGGTGTCATGGCGCACGGGGCGATGCCGCAGCACGGCCGCAACCCGGTGCCGGTCGCGGCCGCGCTGGTCGCGGCGCTGCCGGGCATCGAGGAGGGGCTGCTCGCCCGGCACGGCCGCCACGAGCACCTCGGACCTTGCTACCTCACGCCGACCGTCCTGCTTGCCGGCGAGACGGCCCAGGTCAACGTCATCCCCGCCACAGCCACGCTGTGCGTCGACGTCCGCACGATCCCCGGCGTCGACCACGGCGACATCGTCTCGACGGTCCGGAGCGCGGCGGAGGCCGTCGCGCGGCCGGCCGGAGTCGGGCTGCACCTCGAGGTGCTCGACGACCGCCCGCCGGTGGACACGCCGCTGGACCACCCGGTGGTCGCCGCCCTCGCGGCGGCGCACGAGGCAGTGACCGGCGAGCCGGCCCGCTACGGCGGGGTGCCGGGCGCCACCGACGGCACGATCCTCACGCGCGACGCCGGATTGGCGACGGTCGTGTACGGCCCGGGCGGCAAGTGGATCGCCCACCAGGCCGACGAGTACGTCGAGGTCGCCCAGATCCTGACCGCGGCTCGGGTCTATGCCGAGACCGCCCGACTCTTTCTCGGGCAGTCATGAGGACCGGGGCGACCAACAGCCTCGTCGACGTCGCCGGCATCCGGGTGGGCCACTCCCAGCGGGTCGGCGGCGGCTGGCTCACCGGAACCACGGTGGTGCTCGCACCGGCGGCCGGCGCGGTCGGTGGGGTGGACGTCCGCGGCGGCGGCCCGGGCACGCGGGAGACCGACCTGCTCGACCCGCGCAACCTGGTCGAGCGGGTGCAGGCCGTGGTCGTGAGCGGTGGCAGCGCCTTCGGCCTGGCCGCCGCTGACGGCGTCGTGCGCAGGTTGGCCGACGCCGGCCTCGGCTATCCCGTCGGGTCCGACGGGGTCGTCGTCCCCATCGTGCCGGGCGCGGTGGTCTTCGACCTCGGCCGCGGCGGCGACGTGCGTGCCACCCCGGACGCCTCGTTCGGCGAGGCGGCGTACGACGACGCCGTGGGCACCGCGGTGGCGCAGGGCTGCGTGGGGGCGGGGACCGGGACCTCGGTGGGCGGACTGAAGGGCGGTGTCGGCTCCGCGAGCGCGGTGCTCGACGACGGGACGACCGTCGCGGCCCTCGCCGTCGTCAACGCGGTCGGCTCGGCCGTCGACCTCCGGACCGGCGAGCTCTACGGCGCCCGGCACCTGCTGCCGGGGGAGCTGCCCGGCCTGTTGCCGCCGGAGCCGGCCGACCTCGCCGCGGCGCTCGAGGCCGCTGCGGCACCGACGCAGCCCGGTCCCTCGCTGGCCACGACGATCGGGGTGCTCGCGACCGACCGCACGCTCACCAAGGCGCAGTGCCAGAAGCTGGCCGGCATCGGCCACGACGGGCTGGCCCGGGCGATCGACCCGGTGCACACGATGGTCGACGGCGACACGGTCTTCGCGCTGGCCACCGGCACGGCCGCAGCCCCGGACCCGGCCGACTTCCACCGTCTCCTGTCGGCGGCCGGCGACGTCCTGACCCGTGCGATCGTGCACGGGGTGCTCGCGGCGACGACCGTCGAGACCCCCGCGGGCCGGCTCCGCTGTTACCGCGACGCGTTCCCCTCGGCGTTCCGGCGTCGTGGGCAGCCGACATGACCACGAGCGGGTTCGGGTCGGAGCCGGTCGCCGCCGAGCAGGTTGCGCGGGAGCGGCACAACGGCGCGGTCGGGGCACTGACCTGTCGAGGCCTTGGCTCAGATGACCGACGATCGTCGGTCTGCCGAGGCGAATCCAAGCCAGGTGTGTCGGTTTCCTGCCCAGCACCAACCGACCTTGGGCGCGTTTCGCCGGGACTTGCCGTCCCTTCCGGTTCCATTGCTGATCCAGAGGGCCGGGGTCCGAGCGTCGAGGGAACCATTGGCCCTTTTCAGACGGGAACCGATGGTCATGAAGCACTGATTGCGTTCGAGGCGGTCGGGGCACTGGAGCAGCCAGTAGATCCCCTCGGTCACGGTCAGCGGAGTTCTATTCCGGCCGACGATCTCTACCAGCGCCTCGTTGGGGCTCCAGTTGGCCAGGTCATCGCCGCGATCAATCCCGTGAACCAGGTAGAGCGACGACTCGGGCGGTTCCGCATCATCTACGGGATCGAAGTCGTCGATGTCGGCCATGTCGTCGACGACGAAGCCTGGCTTCCCGTTGAGTTGAAGCAGGGGCGCGATCTTCGACGGAGCGAGTGCCCCCGGGCTGATGGCCAACAGAGCCTCGCGGTCACCGTGCCGGCTCGAGGCCACCCTTCGAATCTGGGACCCGGAGAGGCCGGCAAGGTCGTGGACCCCCAGCTGGATCAGCCGCTCGGCTTGGTCCGCGAGCGACGGGGGTGACTCGAGAGCGACGGGCAAGGGTGCCTCCTACGTCATCGGCGGCCATGGCCAGTGTCCACCCCGTTCTCAGTACGGGGGGAGGTCGCTGAACAGGTCGTCCTGGACGGGGTCGGCGGGTCGCCGGTAGGTGCGCCCGGACGGCAGGGTGAACCGGAGCCCGCCGCGACCGTCGCCCTCGACGGTGGTGTCGGTGTGGGTCTTCACGGTGTGGTGGCTGCGGCAGGCCGCGTGCAGGTTGCCCGCCGAGGTCGGGCCGCGCGGGTGCGGCACCCGGTGGTCCAGGTCGCAGCGGTCGGCGGGTGTCCGGCAGCCGGGGGTGCGGCAGGTCCGGTCCCGGGCGATCACGTGGTCGGCCAGGTCCTGCGGCGGCTGGTAGCTCTCGACCGACAGCTCGTCGAACCGGCCGGTCCGCGGGTCGGTCAGCAGCCGCCGCCAGGTGCCCTCGGCGGCGATCCGCCGGGCGGTGTCGGCGGTGATCGGGCCGTACCCGACCAGCTCACCGGGCAGCTCGTCCAGCCCGAGCAGCGTCCCGACCCCCACGACGACCTGGATCTGGGGGCGCCGCCCGTGCCGCACCGGCAGGTCCCCGCCCGCGAGCCCCTGCTCCCCGAGGTCACCGAGCACGTCAGCCCGGACCTGGTCGATGGTGCGGCCGTCGGTGCCGGCCGGGCCTCGCGCGGCGTGCGCGCGGCCGGTCAGCCACAGGTACAGGGCGTGCACCTTCTGCGCGGTGTCGGTGTAGGTCAGCCCGGCCATCCCGTCGCTGAGCGGGAACACCTCGACCCGGCGGTCGGCTGTGGCTTTCTCCTGCCGGGCCAGCGCCGCCGCGGGGTCGACCGCGAGCACCGCCCGCCGCAGCCGGGCCTGCAGCTGCGCCCGGGTCCGGCCCGCCGCGCCGGGCACGACCCGGGCCTCCAGCTGCCCGGCCTGCTCGTCGGTAAGGGGCCGCAGCTCGTCGACCAGCAGCCGCGCCTTCGCCAGATCAATGGTCCCGGCGGCCAGGCCCAGCCGCGTCGCGGGCAGCCGGGCCAGGTCCCGGGCCAGCACCACCTTGGCGCGGGCGGTCTGCGGGGCCAGGTCCAGCGCACAGCCGATCTCGACCGCAGCCATCAGCTCCGCCGACACCGACTCCCCCACCACCTGCTCCCCCGCAGCCGCCACGCCGCGCCAGGACGCGCACCGGTCCACCAGCACGTTCGTCGCCTCGACCTCCAGCGCCGCCGCCCACGACTGCAACCGGTACGCGGCACGCACCGCACCCGCCAGGTCCGAGTCCGAGCAGCCCGCCAAGTCGGTCGCGGCCAGCAGGCTCGCCAGCAGCGGACCCGGAGGCACGTCGTCGAGGTCGCTCAGCAGATCGGTCGGCGGCCAGCCATCCACCTCGGCACCCTCGCCGTCCGCGTCCCAGGCGACCGAGTCGATCGGCACGAAGAAGTCCGGCGCCTGGTCGGCGCACCCGTCCAGCCATCCGTCGGGCAGCGGATCGGGCGCCAGCACCGGGTCCAGCAGGTCGCCAGGGTCCGGCGACAGCACGACCATCGACGCGAGCGACGCCTCCACGCACCCCACCTCCGACCGTTCGAACGTATGTTCGAAGTCTAGCGCAACCCCGCACCCGTGGACACCCCTTGTCCACAACGGATTCCGGCCGCTCCTCGCGCTGGCCCGGAGCTACCCCGAGGACCGATCTCGGTCGCGCAGCCTCGTCGGTGGCCGTGCCTAGGGTGCTCCGCATGGCAACTCACTGGACTCTCGGTTGCGACGCGCGGGACCCGCAGCGGCTGGCCGCCTTCTGGGCGCTCGCGCTCGGCTACGTCGACGAGGAGGGCTACGACAGCGACGAGCACGGCGCCTCGATCGTCGACCCCGACGGCGTGGGTCCGGCTATCGGCTTCCTCGCGGTGCCGGAGGGCAAGACGGCCAAGAACCGGATGCACATCGACGTGCGGGTGGCCGCCGGGCAGGACGTCGGCCCCGACGTCCGCGAGCGGTGGATCCGCGAGAAGTCGGCCACGCTCGTGGCCGCCGGCGCGACGGCCGTGCGCGAGGAGACCTACGGCCAGGCGTTCGGCCACCTCGTCATGCTCGACCCCGAGGGCAACGAGTTCTGCGTCGCCTGAGCGGCCGGCCGCGCGGGCGGCCCGCACCCGCGGCCCGGACCGGCGTCGTCGGCGCCGGCTCCGTACCGCCCGCTCAGTCGGCGAGCAGGGCGCGGAGGGCCGCGATCCCCCAGGGGGACACGTAGGTCGCCAGGCCGAGCACGACGGCAGCGAGGACGGTCCCCTCGATGCGGCGGCCGGCCCCGGGGACCAGCCGTAGCAACCGGTTCAGGCTGCCGATCCCGACGAGGTAGGCGATGACAGGCACGGTGAAGACACTCACGTAGCCCAGCAGCGCCAGGGTCACGGGCTGGTCGTTGTCGAGACCGGAGCCGCCCTGCAGGTAGGGCACGAGGACGCCCAGGAGGAACACGGCGTCGACCGTGAGCATGGCGACCAGGCGCAGGGTCACGGAACGGCGCACCGACGACGAGTCGACGGTGGGCGCACTGGGTGGCGTTGCCGTCCGCGCAACCTCGGCGATCACCTCGCGATGCTCACACGCCCACCGCGGGGCCGGCAAGGGATAGGCCGGAAGAACGCGCATCAGCGGATCAGGCAGAACGGGTGACCCGCGGGGTCCAGGTAGACCCGGAAGCCGCCGTCCTCGGACGGCTGGTGGTCGTGCCGCCGCGCACCGAGAGCGAGGACCGTGGGCTCGGCCGCGTCGATGTCGCCGACCGAGAAGTCGAGGTGGAACTGCTGGGGGTGCGCGCCGCCCGGCCAGGTCGGCTCCACCCAGTCGTCGATTCGCTGGAACGCGAGGGCAGGACGGCCGTCGGGGTTGTCCGGGGACACCCCGCCGCCAGGAGGTGTCAGGGTCGCCCACCTGCTGTCCGACCCGTCCTCCATCGCCCAGCCGAGCAGCTCGGAGTAGAAGCGGCCCAGCGCCATCGCGTCGGGACAGTCGAGGATGATCAGGTCGAGGGCCGGCTTCGAGGCAGTCGTGTCCGTCATGGCCGCGACGCTAGCCCAGGTTCCGGACGATGCGCGTCCGGCTCCCGGCGCGACCTCCCGCAGACCCCACCCCCGACGCGCGAGGGCGGAAACCGTGAGCGGGCAAGGGATTCCACTGGTTGCAGATCTGTGCTGTTTACAGATCGACCGGGGCTGCGGACACTGTGCCGGTGCAGGTACGCCGTCGCCGCTGGGACCCGCGGCACTGGTCCTTCCTGCAGATCGCGCTCGTGCTGGTGGTGGTCGTCGCGGCGGCCGGCGCAGTGCGGTGGGTCACCCGCGACCGCGTCTGCTTCCCCGGACAACCGCACGCCGCGCCGGCGTCGGTGACGGCGGGGGAGCGCGTCGTCGTCACGGCGGCCGGCTTCACCTGCGCCCGCCGCTTCCACCGTGGCGCGGTCTACGGACTGGCGTACGTGCCGGAGGACACCGCCGACGGCAGTGGCCAGGTGGACCTCGGTGACTTCCCGGTGGCTCGCGACGGCAGCTTCCGCGCCCGGGTCCGCGTGCCCGCGACGGCCGCTGCCGGGCCGGCCACGATCCGGGTCACCGGCTTCGACGTCGACGAGCTGTACGACGAGGTGTGCAGCGAGCGGGACTGCGGGACCTACGGCGCCGCACTCGTCATCCGCTGACCTGGGCGTGGACGGCGGCCCGATCGGTCAGGGGAGCGGGACGGCCGAGCCGGTGACCGAGATGCCGGTGCCTGCCGCGGCGGGCACGTCGACGGTGAGCCGGCTCGGCCGGCCGAGGTCATCGCCCTGGCGCAGGTGCAGCGTCGCCGGCAGGTCGACGAGCGACAGCGTCCGCAGGTAGCCGCCGAGCGCGGCCGCCGCGGCGCCGGTGGCCGGGTCCTCGACGACGCCACCGGGCGGGAACGGGTTGCGCACGTCGAAGGTCGTCGGTCCGGTGCGGTGCACCAGCTGCACGGTCGTCCAGCCGTGCTCCGCCATCAGGCCGCGCAGGGCGTCGAAGTCGTAGTCGAGGTCGGCCAGCCGCGCCCGGGTGGCTGCGGCGACGACCGGGTGCCAGGCACCGGCGTACGCCACGCGCAGCGGGAGAGCCGGGTCGAGGTCGTCGCTGGTCCAGCGCAGCGCGTCGAGCAGCAGCTCGGCGACTGCGTCGTCGAGAGCGGCGAGGTCCGGCGGGACGCTGGTGAGAGTGGCGGTCGTGAGCCCGTCACGGGTCGACGTCTCGACGCGGACCTCGCCGGCGGCGGTGTCGAGCAGCATCGTCCCCGCACCGTGCCGCTCGGCCCACGCGACGCCGGTGGCGATGGTCGCGTGCCCGCAGAAGGGCACCTCGGCGAGCGGGCTGAAGTACCGGATCGCGAACCGCTGGCCGTCGACCGGCACCAGGAACGCCGACTCCGAGTAGCCGACCTCGGCGGCCACCGCGAGCATGTCCACGTCGTCGCTGCCGCCGGCGTCGAGGACCACCCCGGCAGGGTTGCCGCCGTCCGGGTCGTCGGTGAAGGCGGCGTAGCGCAGGACCTCCATCAGCCGGCTCGCGGCATCCCGGTGTCCAGCTCGAACCACACGGTCGTGCCGTCGGCGCTGTGCTCGGCGCTCCACGCCGTGGCGAGGGCTTCGACCAGCATGAGGCCGCGGCCGGAGATGTCCGTCGGCTCGTGGTCCTCGGTACGGCGGGCGGTGCCGCGGTTGCCGCGGTCCTGCACCGCGACCAGGAGCCGCTCGTCGTCGAGCTGCGCCGTGACCCGTGGCTTGGTGCCGGAGTGGATGACCGCGTTGGTGACCAGCTCCGACAGGCACAGCGCCGCCGTCTCGGCGACGTCCTCGTGCACCTGCCAGGCGCCCAGCCAGCCGGCCAGCGCCCGGCGGGCGAGCGGCGAGGCGCTGCTGTCGGCCGGCAGGTCGGTCGACGCGGTCTGCAGGTGCATGCCGACCGTGCTCAGCACGGCGAGCATCGTGACGTCGTCGTCGCTGTCGTGCCGGCGCATCTGGTCCGCCAGTCGTCCGCAGAGCTCGCGGGGGTGCCGGCGGCGCGGCTCGGTCGCGGACAGTCGCTGCGCGAGCTCCTCGACGCCCTCGTCGAGCGGGAGGCTGCGCGTCTCGACCAGGCCGTCGCTGAAGAAGAGCAGCAGCGAGCCGGGCGGCACCGCGACCGTCGTGGTCTCCCACGCGCCGGCGCGCAGCCCCAGTGCCGGGCCGGCCGGGACGACGAGGGCGTGCGGCTCGCGGCCGGGCCGGGTGAGCAGGGGCGGCGGGTGGCCGGCAACGCCCACGTCGAGGGTCCCGCGGTCGGCGCTCAGCACGCCGTACGCGACCGTGACGATCTGCTCGGCGACACCGAGGGACGCGACGAGGACGTCGAGGCGGCCCAGCAGCACCGCCGGGTCGGGGTCGATCAGCGCGTAGGCCCGCAGCGCCGACCGGACCTGGCCCATGACCACGGCGGCAGGGACGCCCTTGCCCATGACGTCGCCCAGCGCGACGGCGACCCGGCCGTCGGCGAGCGGCACCACGTCGTACCAGTCGCCGCCGACCTCGACACCCGTTCCGCCGGGCTCGTAGTAGGCGCCCAGGGCGACGCCGTCGAGCTCCGGGAGGGACTCGGGCAGCAGGCTCCGCTGCAGCAGCTGCGAGGTCGTCTGCTGGACCTGGAAGGCGAGCGCGCGCTTCATCGCCTGGGCGACGACGGCCGACACGGCGTCGAGGAACGCCTGCTCGTCGGCGTCGAACGGGCCTGGCTCGCCGAAGCCCATCAGCAGGCCGCCCAGGACGGGCTCGTCACCGTCGTGCAGCGGCAGCGCGGCCATCCGGCGGGTCCCGAGCTGGGTCTGCCGGTCGTGCAGGTGCGGGTAGCGGGCCGCGAGGTCCTCCGACGACACGACCAGCACCGGTGCCGCGGTGCGGACGCACTCGGCCAGCGGGACGTCGGCCTGACCCTCGATGCGGCACCAGCGCACGCTCGTGGGCGTCACCGAGTCGTCGTCGCTGACGACGAAGGCGAGCTCGCGGCCGGCGCGCTCGCTGGTGGCCAGCCCGGCCCGCACCACGCCCTCGATCCGCAGCACGTGGTCGAGGCAGACCCGAGCGACGTCGTCGGGGGTGAGCACGTCGGCCAGGGCCGCCGCGAGCCGGCGCAGCAGGACGAGCCGCCCGGCCGCCTGGCCGATCGGCGCCAGCCCGGCGCTGCTCACGACCCGAATCTACGCGGAGCGGCACCGGTTCGCGCCTGCGGCCATGCGGACGGCCCAGCGCCGGCGCCCTCGTCCGGTGCAGCGCGCTCCGAAGAAAGCCGGCGCGGGAGGCATCCGCGCCCCGGCGCTGTTGCGAATGAGTTGCAACAGCGAAGGCCCGGACGTAGCGTCGAGCCGACCGAACGTCTACGGGGAGCAACTGTCGTGAGCGTCACCACCGAGCGGCCTGGCGAGAGCCGGCTGGCCGTCCTGCGCAGCAAGCTGACCGCGGCCGAGTGGGCCTCGATCCTCGGGATGTCCGGTTTCGTGCTGCTGCTGCACGTCGTCGGCTGGGGGGTGCTCGGCCTGATCGTGGCGCCGCAGCACTACGAGGTGAACGGCACCACGGTCTTCGGTCTCGGCCTGGGCGTCACGGCGTACACGCTCGGCATGCGGCACGCGTTCGACGCCGACCACATCGCCGCGATCGACAACACCACGCGCAAGCTGATGGCCGAGGGCCAGCGCCCGCTGTCGGTGGGCTTCTGGTTCTCGCTCGGCCACTCGTCGATCGTCTTCGGTCTCGTGCTGCTGCTCTCGCTCGGCGTCAAGGCTCTGGTCGGCCAGGTCGAGGACGGCAGCTCGTCGCTGCAGCAGACCACCGGCCTGATCGGCACCGCGGTCTCCGGAGTCTTCCTGCTGCTGATCGGGATCCTCAACCTCGTCATCCTCAAGCAGATCCTCGCGGTGTTCCGGCGGATGCGCCGAGGGGACTACGACGAGGACCAGCTCGAGCACCACCTGAACAACCGCGGACTGCTCAACCGGATCCTCGGCAGGGTCACCCGCGCGGTGCGCAAGCCCTGGCACATGTACCCGGTCGGCCTGCTGTTCGGTCTCGGCTTCGACACCGCCACCGAGGTCTCGCTGCTCGTCATCGCCGGCGGCGCCGCCGCGTTCAACCTGCCCTGGTACGCCCTGCTCACCCTGCCGGTGCTCTTCGCCGCGGGCATGAGCCTGCTCGACTCGATCGACGGCTGCTTCATGAACTTCGCCTACGACTGGGCGTTCTCGAAGCCGGTGCGGAAGGTCTACTACAACATCACCATCACCGGCCTGTCGGTCGCCGTCGCGCTCATCATCGGCAGCGTCGAGATCGTGTCCATCGTGACCGACAAGCTGCACATCACCCATGGGCCGCTGGCCTGGGTCGGCGGCCTGGACCTCAACCACGTCGGCTACGTGATCGTCGTGCTGTTCGTGCTCACCTGGGTGGTGGCCCTGCTCGTCTGGCGCTTCGGCCGGATCGAGGAGAAGTGGAACGCCGGCCTCGCGGGACCCACCCCGGCGAGCGCCACCGACCCGTCCTGACCGTAGGGTCCGGGGCCGTGACCAGCCCGGAACGCACCGACGTCGGCCTCGAGACCCTCGAGGAGATCGAGCGGCGGGTGCTGTGGCTCGCTGTGCGCATCGTCGATGCCGCCAACCGCGAGCGCGAGACCGGCGACGGGGTCAAGGTCGGCGGCCACCAGTCGTCCAGCGCGTCGCTCGTGTCGGTGATGACCGCGCTGTGGTTCGCCCACCTCGAGGCGGCCGACCGGGTGTCGGTGAAGCCGCACGCCTCCCCGGTGCTGCACGCGATCAACTACCTGCTCGGAGACCTGGACCGGACCTACCTCACGACGCTGCGCTCCCGCGGCGGGCTGCAGTCCTACCCGAGCCGCACCAAGGACCCCGACCGGGTCGACTTCTCCACCGGGTCGGTCGGACTCGGCGCCGCGGCTCCGCTGTTCGCTGCCGTCACGCGGCGGTACGTCGACGCGCACTTCGGCCCGCGCGACCACAGCCGCTTCGTCGCGCTGATCGGTGACGCCGAGCTCGATGAGGGCAACGTGTGGGAAGCGATCGCCGACCCGGCGACCCAGGGCCTCGGCAACGTCATGTGGATCGTCGACTTCAACCGGCAGTCGCTGGACCGGGTCGTCCCCGGCATCCGGATCGAGCAGTGGACCCAGCAGTTCGCCGCCGCCGGCTGGCACGTCGCCACGGTGAAGTACGGCAAGAAGCTGCGCGCCGCGTTCGAGCTGCCCGGTGGCGACGCCCTGCGGCGTTGGATCGACGGCATGCCCAACGAGCAGTACCAGGCGCTGTTCGGACTGGGGACCGCGGAGGTCCGCACGACGTTCCTCGACGGTGCGCCGCCGGACGTGAACGAGTTCTGCCGCGGCTGGGACGACGAGACGCTCGCGTCCACCGTGGTCGACCTGGGCGGCCACGACATCGCGAGCCTGCTCGAGGTCTTCCGCGAGTGCGACGCCGTGACCGACCGGCCGAGCGTGGTGTTCGCCTACACCGTCAAGGGCTGGGGGCTGCCGACCGCCGGCAACCCCCGCAACCACTCGGCGCTGCTCACCGGCGACCAGATCGACGACCTGCGGCGCGTCGTGGGCCTCGAGCCCGCGTCCGAGTGGGACCGCATCGACCCGGCGACGACGGCCGGCCAGTGGGCGGTGTCACGGCGCGAGCACCTCGCGCTGCCGCCCGCGCCGAAGGCGCTCGGCGTCACGGTGCCGAAGGAGACCGGGATCCGCTCGGGGAAGCCGATCTCCACCCAGGAGGTCTTCGGCCGGGTGCTGGTCGACCTCTCGCGCAACGCCGAGGTGGCGCCGTACCTCGTCACCACCGCGCCCGACGTCGCGACGTCGACGAACCTGGCCGGCTTCATCAACCGCACCGGCGTCTTCGCGCCCGACGAACGGCGCAGCTGGGGTCCGGAGAGCGCAGCCACCTTGCTCCGTTGGAAGGAGGGCCCGACCGGCCAGCACATCGAGCTCGGCATCAGCGAGATGAACCTCTTCCTGCTGCTCGGGCAGCTCGGGCTCGCCGGCGACCTGTCCGGCCAGCCGCTGCTGCCAGTCGGAACGGTCTACGACCCGTTCGTCCTGCGCGGGCTGGACGCGTTCATCTATGGCGTCTACTCCGGGGCCCGGTTCGTCGTGGCGGGTACGCCGTCGGGCGTGACGCTGGCCCCCGAGGGTGGTGCGCACCAGTCGACGATCACGCCGTCGGTCGGTCTCGAGCTGCCCGAGGTCACCCTGGTGGAGCCGGCCTACGCCGTGGCGCTCGACTGGCTGCTCTGCGACGCCCTCGGCCGGATCGCCGCCGGCCCGGCAACGTCGCCGGCTCCGTCCTCAGCCGCAGCCGAGACCGAGGAGCGCGGCTCGTACTACTTCCGGCTCACCACCCGGCCGATCGACCAGGCGCCGTTCGAGGCCGCCCGCGCCCGGCTGGGTGACGCCGTGCTGCGGCGCCAGGTGCTCGCGGGTGCCTACCGGCTCGTCGACGCAACCGATGCCGCCCAGGCCGGGGCGCCGCAGGTGAACCTGGTCGCGTCCGGCGCGGTGCTTCCCGAGGTTCTGCTGGCCGCGACCGAGCTCGCCGACGAGGGCATCGCCGCGCACGTCGTCGACGTCACGTCGCTGGACCGGCTCTACAGCGCCTGGCAGCGGACCCTGCGGCAGGCGGTCCGCACGGCGACGACGCCGTCGGTGGCCGGCGCACTGCGCGCCGTCCTCCCCGACCGCACACCGGTCGTGACCGTGCACGACGGCGCCTCGCACGCGATGGCGTGGATCGGTTCGGCCCTCGGCGTCCCGGCCGTGCCGATCGGGGTCGACCGGTTCGGCCAGTCCGGAACCATCGCCGACCTCTACGCCCTGCACGACCTCGACAGCGGGTCGATCGTCAACGCCGCGCTCGCCGCGATCTCGCTGCGCTGACGCTGCAGCACGCTGACGCCGCACCGGGCGGTCAGGCTCCGCGCAGGAACCGCTCCAGCAGCGGACCGGCGGTGCCGGAGCCCGAGCTGCCGAGATCGACGAACACCGCGACGGCGAGATCGCCGCGCACCGCGATCATCCAGGCGTGCGTCTTCGGTGGGGAGTCCTCGCCGAACTCCGCGGTACCCGTCTTCGCCGCCACCGGTGGCCCCGGCAGCGCTGCGAGGAACCGACCGCTCCCGTCGGTGACCACCGCGCGCATCAGCGAGCGCACCTGCGCCGCCTCCGGCGCGGTGACCGCGACCGACGGCTGCTCGGGCTGCTCGGGCGGGTCGGTGAGCAGCTGCGGGGTGACGGTGCGCCCGGCGGCGACCGACGCCGCCACCGCCGCCATCGCCACCGGTGACGCCGACACCCGGCCCTGGCCGATCATCGACGCCGCGTGCTCGGTCCCGCCGGCGTCGGCCGGCACCGAGCCGAGGAACACCGGGTACCCGAGGTCGTGGTCGACGCCCAGCCCCAGCGCGGCAGCAGCACCGGCCAGCTCGCGCTGCGGGACCTTCGCACGCTGGCCGATCATCGCGGTGTTGCACGAGTTGGCCACGGCGGTGCGCAGCGTCACGGACCCGAGGCGGGCGGCCGGGTAGTCGTCGTAGTTCTCGAACCGCCGCCCGTCCACCGTCACGCCGGCGGGGCAGCGGACCGTCGTCGACGGGGTGAGCCCCGCGCGCAGCAGCCCGAGTGCGGTGACCACCTTGAACGTCGATCCCGGCGCGAACCGGCCGACGGTGGCGGTGGACGCTCCGTTCGACCCGGGACCGCTCGCGGCCGCGAGCACGTGACCGTCCGACGGGCGCACCGCGACGATCGCGCTGGCCGGGCGCACGCGGGCGAGCGTCGCCTCGGCCAGCTCCTGCAGCCGCTCGTCCAGCGTGGTCGCGAGCGGTGTCCCGTCGATCGCCTCGGTGCGGAACAGCTCGCGGCGCGCGGCCGGTGCGTCCTCGGTGGGTGCCGGTGACACCGCGCGCACGACCACGCCGGGTGTCCCGCGCAGCTGCCCGTCGTAGCGCTTCTGCAGGCCCGACAGTCCGGTGACGTCGCCCGCGCGCAGTCGGCCGGACGATCCCTCGACCAGCTCCGCGGTGGCGGCGCCGACCGTCCCGAGCACCGGCCGGGCGAAGTCGCGCGTGGGTGCCAGCGGCAGCTCGTCCTCGAGGGCGACGGCACCGGCCATCGCGGCGTACGCCGACGGGTCGGGGGCGTCCGGCGCGCGCAGGACGATCGCCTCGACGAACGCCTTCGGACCGGCCTTCGCGACCCGATCGACGTACGCCGCCGGCTCGATGTCGACCAGACCGGCCAGAGCGCGGGCACCGGCCGCCGCGTCGGCGGCCGGCACCTTCGCCTTGTCGATGCCGAGCCGCACCACGGGCCGCGCCGTCACGAGGGGGATGCCGCCGTCGCCGAGCACGTCGCCCCGCACCGGCTGCACGCGGCTGGCGGTGAGCCGCTCCTGGGCGGTGAGACCCGGGGCGACCACCGCGGGGCTCCAGCGCACCCGCCAGTGCCCGTCGGCCAGCACGAGGGAGGCGCGGGTGCGGTACCGCCAGGCCGGTGCGTCCGGACCGGCCACCGGCCAGCTGTGGGCGAGCACCGCGGTCGCCCGGCCGCTGTCGCTGGGCGAGCTGACCCGGACCACGGTGATCGTCGGGCGCAGGTCGCCGAGCCCGGCCGTGGCGGCTCCCAGCAGCTGCTGGGCACGGTCCCGCGTCGCCCGCCGGGCCGCCGGGGTCGGGCCGGCGAGAGGGAGGCCGGCCAGCTTCCCCTCGGCCAGGGCGGCGGCGAGCCGGGCGGCAGCCGGCTGCGGCTCCGGGTCGGCCGCGCCGGAGCAGCCGGCCAGGCCGGTGGTGGACACGGCCGCCACGACGAGCAGGGCGAGCGGGCCACGTCGCGCGCCGCCGGTCACACCACCCGCGGAGCGCTCGCCGGGTGCGGGGTGACGTCGGTGCATGGCGCCCCAGTCTGCCCGGTACGCACGGGATCGTCCCCTGCGGGTCCCGCGGACCGCGTCCGGGACCGTGGCCGGCCCGGAAGCGTCCTACGGTGCGCACGGGGTAGTGCGCGGTCGGAGGTGGTCGGCGAGATGGCAGGACTGCCGTCGGGCTGCGACGTGGCGGTCGTCGGGGCCGGCCTGTCCGGGCTGGTGGCCGCCCGTCGGCTGCACCGCGCGGGCCTGGACGTCGTCGTGCTCGAGGCCGCCGACGGCGTCGGGGGCCGGGTGCGCACCGATGTGGTCGACGGGTGGCGGCTGGACCGCGGCTTCCAGGTGCTCAACACGGCGTACCCCGCTGTCGGGCGCGAGCTCGACCTCACGCTGCTGGGTCTGCGCGAGCTCACCCGGGGCGCTCTGGTGCACGTCGACGGCGAGCGGCACCGGCTGGCTGACCCCCGCCGCGACCTGCGCGGCGCGCTGGGGACGGCTGCCGCACCGATCGGGTCGGTGCAGGACAAGGTGCGGCTGGCCGCGCTCGCGGCCCGTGTCGCGGCGGGGGACGGGCGCCGGCTCGTCACGGCCGACGACCGCTCGGCGATCGACGCGTTGCGGTCACGCGGCTTCTCGGACGTGGCGGTCGACAGGTTCTTCCGACCGTTCTTCTCCGGGGTCCTCCTCGAGGACGGGCTGACGACCTCGAGCCGGTTCGTCGACCTGATGCTGCGGATGTTCGTGCGCGGCCGCTCGACCGTGCCGGCGCTGGGGATGGTCGAGGTGCCGCACCAGCTCGCCGCCGGGCTGCCCGACGACGCGGTGCACCTCTCGACTCCCGTCCGGTCGATGACGCCGACCGCGGTGCGCACCGACGCGGGCACCATGCGGGCGCGCGCCGTCGTGTGCGCCACGGACGCGGCGGCCGCGCGCAACTTCGTGCCCTCGCTCGGCGCCGTCGGCTGGCGGTCGGTCACCACGCTCTACCACGTCGCTCCCGCGGACCCCCTCGGCGAGCCGACCCTGCTGCTCGACACGGACCGCTCGTCGCCGGTCGTGAACACCGTGGTGATGACGGCCGCCGCGCCGACGTACGGGCCCGGTGACGGGCGGGCGCTGGTCGCGACCTCCGTCCTCGGCACCGACGCGGACGAGGCGGTCGTGCGGGCCCGGCTCGCGACGCTCTACGGCACCGGCACCGCCGGGTGGGAGCACCTGGCGTCCTACGCCGTCCCGCGGGCACTGCCCGCCATGCCGGCGCCGCACGACTTCCGCCGGCCGGTGCGGATGGACGGCCTCTACGTCTGCGGCGACCACCGCGACTCCTCGTCCATCCAGGGGGCCCTGGTCTCCGGCCGGCGGGCCGCGACCGCTGTGCTGGCCGACGTCGGTCGTGCCGGGGCCACGCAGCAAGCGGCCCACAAGTAGGCCGCAAGCACGTCGGGGCACTGTTCTCCCACCAGCCCAGCAGCGACAGGGGTCGCACCGGGCGAGACAGCGGGAGGGAGGGGAGCACAGTGACCGGACTCAGCCAGGACGTGCTGCGCGCGATCGAGATCGAGCGCCTGCGGCAGGCCAGGAAGTCGCGTCGCGCGCGCGGGGTTGCCCGCTGAGCGCCACGGGGCCGGGAGCCTGCCTCCCGTCCCCGGGGCCGCGCACCTGCGGCCCTGAGCGACACCAGCGACCTCCAGCAGCCGTCGACCACCTCACGTGGTCGGCGGCTGCTGGGTGTGCCGACGGGGCAGGTGCCTGCCGCGGTCCGAGCGGTGCGTGCCCTAGGGTCGGCGATCATGCGGATCGGAGTCGTCGCCGAGCAGCGTCCCGGCGAACGCCGGGTCGCGCTGGTGCCGGACGCCGTCGTACGGCTGGTCGCCGAGGGTCTCGAGGTCGTGGTCGAGGCAGGTGCCGGCAGCCACGCCTTCGCCTCCGACGACGCCTACCGCGAGGCGGGTGCCACGGTCGTCGACGACGCGCTCGACGGCAGCGACGTGGTCCTCACCGTGTCGCCGCTCACCCTCGACCAGGCACGTCGGCTGCGTGCCGGCGCGTTGACTCTCGGCTTCCTCCCCGTGGCCACGAACGGTGACCTGTTGGCGGTGTTGCGCGAGCGGCAGGTGCTGGCGTTCGCGATGGAGCAGGTGCCGCGCATCTCGCGGGCCCAGTCGATGGACGCGCTGTCGTCGCAGGCGCTGGTGGCCGGCTACCGCGCGGCGCTGGTCGCCGCCGAGCGGCTGCCACGGTTCTTCCCCCTGTTCATGACGGCGGCCGGCACCGTCGCCCCCGCGAAGGTGCTCGTGCTGGGCGCGGGCGTGGCCGGCTTGCAGGCCATCGCCACCGCGCGCCGGCTCGGTGCCGTCGTCGAGGCGTACGACGTCCGGCCGACGTCGGCCGACGAGGTCCGCTCGATGGGCGCGGTGTTCATCCACCTGGGCCTCGACTCGCTCGAGGGGTCGGGCGGCTACGCCCGTGAGATGGGCGAGGAGCGGGCCGCCCGGCAGCGCGAGCTGCTGACGCCGTACGTCGGCGCCTCCGACGCCGTCATCACCACCGCCGCGGTCCCGGGCCGGCCGGCCCCGCTGCTGCTCACGACGCCGATGGTCGAGGCGATGCGACCGGGCTCCGTCGTCGTCGACCTGGCCGCCGAGAGCGGCGGCAACTGCGAGCTGTCCGTGGCCGGTCAGGACGTCGACCACCACGGCGTGCTGGTGCACGGGATGGCCGACGTACCGTCGTCGATGCCGGTGCACGCCAGCCAGCTCTACGCGCGCAACCTGGTCAACCTGCTGCTGCTGATGACCACCGACGGCCAGGTGGTGCCCGACTTCGACGACGAGGTGGTCGCGGCGTCCTGCGTCACCCGACCCGGCGCCACGGAGGCCACCCCATGATCCTTTGTGCGCCGACACACCGGACGCCCGGCGTGTCAGGTGCGGCAGCGCACATTCGAGGGGCCACGGCATGAGCGACGGCACCACGATGCTCACGTTCTTCGTGCTCGCGGTCTTCGTCGGCTTCGAGGTCGTGTCGAAGGTCTCGTCCGTGCTGCACACGCCGCTGATGTCGGGCGCCAACGCGATCCACGGCGTCATCCTCGTCGGCGCCGTCGTGGTCACCGGTCACGCCGACTCCGGCGTCGCGCTGGTGCTGGGGCTGGTCGCGGTGGTGCTGGCGACCGTGAACATGGTCGGCGGCTTCGTCGTCACCGACCGGATGCTCGAGATGTTCGGTCGCAACCGACCGGGCAAGCAGAAGGCGAAGGACGACGCGTGAACGTCCTCTCGCCCACCGTCGAGGCGCTCGGCTACCTCGTCGCGGCCGTCTGCTTCATCCTCGCGCTCAAGGGACTGTCGTCGCCGGCCACCGCGCGGCAGGGCAACGCGCTCGGCGCGGCCGGCGCCGTGCTCGCCTGCGTCGTGGTGTTCCTTGCCGAGGACCTCGACCACGTGGTGCCGATCCTGGTCGCGATAGCCGTCGGCACAGCGCTCGGCGTCCCCGCCGCCCGCCGGGTCGCGATGACGCAGATGCCGCAGCTGGTGGCCCTGTTCAACGGTGTCGGTGGCGCGGCTGCGGCTCTCGTCGCCGCGCTCGAGCTGACCGACCGGGTCACGCTCGACGGCGCCGGGCTCTCGATCCCGGCCCTCGCCGTGCACGGCGGCGGCTTCTTCGCCTACGCGGGCGGCGGATCGGTCCAGGTGTCGGCCACCACGTCGACGTACCTCGCTGCGGCAGCGGGCGGGTTCACGGTGCTCGTGGGTGCGGTGTCCTTCGCCGGGTCGTGCGTGACGTTCGCCAAGCTCCAGGAGCTGATGACCAGCCGGCCGGTGGTCTTCCCCGGCGGCCCCGTGGCGATGGGCGGGGCCAGCCTGGTGGCGGTCGGGCTCGCGGCCGGGGTGGTCGTCGACGCGCGGGACAGCGTCGTGTCGCCGTGGCTGCTGGTGGTGCTCGGACTGGTCGCGCTCGCCGTGGGTGTGCTGTTCGTCCTCCCGGTGGGAGGCGCCGACGTCCCCATCGTCATCTCGCTGCTCAATGCGTTCACCGGCCTCACGGTGGCGGCCAGCGGCTACGTCCTCGACAACGTGCTCCTGCTGGTGGCCGGCACCCTGGTCGGGGCGAGCGGCACGATCCTCACCCGGATGATGGCCTCCGCGATGGGCCGCTCGACGGCGTCGATCCTGTTCGGTGCCTTCAAGGGCGGGTCGACCGCCGGGTCGACCGAGGTGTCCGACCGTCCGGTGCGCTCGTCCACCCCCGAGGACGTCGCGATCCTGCTGGCGTACGCCCGCAAGGTGGTCATCGTGCCCGGCTACGGGCTGGCCGTCGCGCAGGCCCAGCACACGCTCCACGAGCTGGTGGAGGTGCTGCAGGGCAAGGGTGCGCAGGTGGTCTACGGCATCCACCCAGTCGCCGGCCGGATGCCCGGGCACATGAACGTGCTGCTCGCGGAGGCGAACGTTCCCTACGACCAGCTCAAGGAGATGGACGAGGCGAACTCCGAGCTGCCGTCGACCGACGTCGCGCTGGTCGTCGGCGCCAACGACGTCGTGAACCCGGCCGCGAAGACCAGCCCCGGCAGCCCGATCTACGGAATGCCGATCCTCGACGTCGGTGACGCCACGTCGGTGGTCTTCCTCAAGCGCTCGATGCGCCCTGGTTTCGCCGGCATCGAGAACGAGCTGCTCTACGAGCCGGGAACGACGCTGCTGTTCGGTGACGCGAAGGACTCGCTCACCAAGGTGCTGCAGTCCCTCAAGGGCGTCTAGCCGCTCGCGAGCTCCTTGCGCATCTCGACGAGGTCGAAGTCGGTGCGCAGTGCGCCGGACGCCTGGTGGAACGGGAACGGCAGGTGCCGCCCCGTGCGGTCGAAGCCGCGCCGCTCGTACCAGCCGATCAGCTCGGCTCGGAGGCTGATGACGGTGAGCGTCAGAGCCGTCGCCGCCCACAGCTCGCGGACCGTGTGCTCGGCCGCAGTGACGACGGCCTTGCCCACGCCGTCGCCCTGGTGCTCGGGGTCGACCGCGAACATCCCGAGGTACGCCGTGCCGCCGTCGCCGGCGTTGCGCTGCACGAGAGTCGACCCGACCAGCCGGCCACCCGACTCGGCGAGCACGAACCTGCTGTCGGGGTCGGCGAGCAGCTCGGCCACCCGCTGCTCGCTGGAGCGCGGCCCGGTGAGCAGCTCGGTCTCCGTGGTCCAGCCGGTCGCGGCGACCGGCCCGCGGTAGGCCCGCTCGACGAGCGCGGCCACGGCCGGTGCGTCGGCCGGGGTCGCCGTACGGAAGGTCAGGTCGGGCACCGGCCGACCCTACGGGCCGTGACGCCGATCACGGTGCCGTGACCCGGACCTGTCGTGGTCGTTGAGGACACGAGACCGACCCTCCGGAGGAGTCATGGGCAACGACCACGAGCGGCTGCACGAGAACCTCGACCGGGCCGCGCGCCCCGACGAGGACCACCGCTCCCAGGACCGCAACGCCGGCGTCGCGATCGCCGTGCTCGCGCTCGTCGTCGTCGGCCTGCTGGTCGCGATGGCCATGGGCGCCACCGACGCCGTCCGCCCCTGACGGGGCGATCAGCGGATCCAGGTGGTGGCCTGCGGGTCGCCCGGCGCCCCCGGCCGGGGTCCGAACAGCAGGTCGCAGATCTCCAGGTACAGCTGGTCCGGGTCCGGCAGGTGCGTGATCGTGCGCAGTGCCTGGTCCTGGCCGGCCGACTCCAGCACCAGCTCGCCGTAGCCGAGCAGGCGGCCGACCGGCGGTCGCGAGTAGGACATGTCGGTGACCTTGAGCAGCGGCATCATCGCGATCCGCCGGGTGACCAGCCCGGTGCGCATGAGCGGGCGGCGGTCGGTGACGACGAACCAGTCCTCGCGCCACTCCAGCACCCGCCAGGTGAGCCGGGCCAGCAGGACGACCCAGCCGGCCAGCAGGACCTCGCGCAGGTACGGGACCAGGGGCAGCACCTGGTCCAGCCGGAGCAGCCCGACCAGGCCGGCCAGCACGGTGACCGCCGGCTCGGCCAGCCGGGCCCAGTGCGTCGGGGGACGGACCGCCCCTATTGCCCCAATTACCCCACGAGTTGCCCCAATTACCCCACGAGCCACTCCCGAACCGCAGGCCGGTGTGCCGGGGCGCGGTCAGACGACGCCGTAGAGGCGGTCGCCCGCGTCACCGAGTCCGGGGACGATGTACCCGAGCTCGTTGAGCTTCTCGTCCAGCCCGGCGGTGACGACCTGCACGGGCACCGTCGAGGCGCCGAACGCCTGCTCCATCACGGCCAGCCCCTCGGGGGCGGCGAGCAGGCAGATCGCGGTGATGTCGTCGGCCCCGCGCTCCAGCAGGAAGGTGATGGCCGCGACCAGGGTTCCGCCGGTGGCCAGCATCGGGTCGAGGACGTAGCACTGCCGCCCGGAGAGGTCGTCGGGCAGCCGGGTCGCGTACGTCGAGGCCTGCAAGGTCTCCTCGTCGCGGATCATCCCGAGGAAGCCGACCTCCGCAGTCGGCAGCAGCCGCACCATGCCGTCGAGCATGCCGAGCCCGGCCCGCAGGATCGGCACGACCAGCGGCTTCGGCGACGCGAGCCGGACGCCGGTCGTCGGCGCCACCGGGGTGGTGATCTCGACGGTCTCGGTGCGGACGTCGCGGGTCGCCTCGTAGGCGAGCAGGGTCACCAGCTCGTCGGCCAGCCGGCGGAACGTCGGCGAGTCGGTGTCCTGGTCGCGCAGCGCGGTGAGCTTGTGCGCGATGAGCGGGTGGTCGGCGACGTGGGTCCGCATGGCAGCACAACCTAGTGGTCGTGCCGGGCGCCGGCCCAGCCGCGATCGGGGCTCGCCCGGCGGAGGTACTCCGGGCCGGTCGCCCCGCTCGGGCGGGAGGCCGGATCCGACCCCTGCCGCTCGCCGTCGAACTCTGCGACGATGCGCCTCAGGCGCAGACCCGTGTCGGCACGGGGCATCCGCCGGAGCCCGGCCAGGAGGAGGCGACGCCATGGACACCCTGGTCGACTTCGCCGTGGTCGTGTTCCGTGAGGACGGACGGTGGCAGATCGGCGCCCTCCCGCACCGGGCCGCCGAGACCCTCGAGGGCATGGTCGCCGCCGTGCGTCAGCAGCCCTCCGAAGGGCCGCGGTTCGCGATCAGCTCCTACGGCGACGACTTCTTCCTCGCGCTGCGGCCCGAGGGCGACGAGATCCGCCTGATGCTCTCCGACGCCACGGCTGCCGACGAGTGGCCGATCGCGGCGGAGGTCCTCGAGGCGCTGGACGAGCCCGTTCCCGGCGAGGACGACGAGGTGGAGCCGGCCGGCGACCTCGACATCTTCGCCGACCTCGGGATGGATGCCCGCGAGCTCTCCGGCGTGTGCTGCGACCTCGAGCTCTATCCCGACGAGATGCTCGGCCAGGTCGCGTCGCGGATCGGCTTCGGTCCACAGTTCGACAGCGTCCTGGCCGACGACCTCACCTGACAGCACAGACCAGACCCTGCACGCAGTTCCGATCCGCAGCACCGCCGAGCAGACCTCCGGAGGAAGGGTTGCCGTACTTCACCGCCGTCCTGGCCCGGGAAGGCAGGACGTGGACGACGCACGACCTCGAGGTCGAGGTGGCCGCCGACCTCGTCGAGCTCACTGCCGAGCTGCGTGGCCTCGTCGACGGCGACGACCCGGTGCTGCTCCTCGTCGAGCGCGAGGACGCGTGGTGGGCGGTGGTCCGGGTCGACGGCGACGAGGACCCGCGGGTGTTCGTCTCCGACGTCGTCGGCGCTGCTGCCTCGCCGTACGCCGAGCTGCTCTCCGTCACCGAGGAGGACGACGACGAGGGCGACGGACGCGAGCCCGGCACCTGCGGCGGCGACCTCGACGTGCTGGCCGACCTCGGCACCGGGCCGGACACCCTGCAGGAGCTGTGCGACGACGAGGTGCTGCCGATGGACGCCCTCGCCACCGTCGCGGAGGCTGCCGGCTTCGCCGAGGTCCTCGACTCGCTGCGCTGACCCCTACGCTGCCCGCCGTGACCCCTGCTGCCGGCGCCTACGACCGCTGGATGCGACTCGCCCTCGACGAGGCGGAGCGCGCCCGGCCCTCGGGTGACGTCCCGGTCGGTGCCGTGGTCGTCGGCCCTGACGGTTCCGTCGCCGGCCGGGGTCACAACGTGCGTGAGGCCGAGGGCGACCCCACCGGTCACGCGGAGGTGCGGGCCCTGCGGGCCGCCGCGACGGCGCTGGGGGAGTGGCGGCTGGCCGGCTGCACCCTCGTGGTCACTCTCGAGCCCTGCACGATGTGCGCGGGCGCTCTCGTGCTGGCCCGGGTCGACCGGCTGGTCTACGGCGCCGAGGACCCCAAGGCGGGCGCGGCCGGGTCGATGTGGGACGTCGTGCGGGACCGTCGCCTCAACCACCGGGCCGAGGTGGTCGGCGGTGTCCTCGCCGAGGAGTGCGGCGACCTGCTGCGCGCGTTCTTCCGCGACCAGCGGACCTGACGACCTCCACGGGGGTGCCCCTCGGCGGGTTCGGGGTGGCCGTCGCCGTCCGGTAATCTCTTCGGCGGTGGCGTGTCCGAGCGGCCGAAGGAGCACGCCTCGAAAGCGTGTGACGGTGCAAGCCGTCCGTGGGTTCAAATCCCACCGCCACCGCCAGCCGTCGGCGACATTCCCGCAGGTCAGAGGCCTGTGGGATGTCGCCGAAGTGCGCTCCAGATGCCTCTGGTCACAGGAATGGTCACGGGAGCTCCCACGAGTGGGCTACTCCTGGTCGCCGATCACCAGTGCGGCTACCCGCGCGGCCGCGATCGCCTGCATGTCCAGGTCGACGTGGGAGTACGTGTCGAGCGTGATCGACACGTTGGCATGACCCAGACGTTCCTGGACGACGCGCGGGTGCACCCCGGCCCTCAGCGCCAACGTCGCGTGTGTGTGCCGGAGGTCGTGCAACCGGATCTTGGGAAGCCCGAGCCGGCGCACGTGCCGGCCGAAGTAGTACGAGAACGTCTTGGGATGCAGCGGCCGGCCGTCCTCGAGGCAGCAGACAAGGTCACCGTCCTGGTACGCGCTACCAGCAGCCAACCGCTCCTGCAGCTGGCGGCTTCGGTGTGCGCGAAGGGCCGACACGGTCGTCGGGTCCAGCGCTACCTGTCGACGGCCCTTGCCGGTCTTGGGCGTACCCCAGGCCATGCCTGGCTCGCCGGTGCGCTGTACGTCGGTAGTGATCAAGGTGCGGATGATCGTGAGGCGGCGGGCGTCCAGGTCGATGTCTGCCCAGCGCAGCCCAAGCACCTCGCCTCGGCGCATGCCGGTGGTGGCCAGAAGCCACCACGCTCCGGCGAGCCGGTCGTTCTCGCCGCCCAGAGGCCAACCCCCGGCGCGTCGTCGATCCCCACCCCGACGACCCCATCGCCAACTGGCGGCCGCGGAAGCCGACGACCAGTCAGTGAGCACACCGTTGTATCCCGTGGATACCGTCGGCCGCCGCCTTCCGGTGCGGGCAGGTCGAAGGCTGAGCAGCTTCGCGCTGGAACCGGGGCATGGATGGCTTCGCTGCGTCATCCGACACGAGCGGAACGGCGGAGTGACCTACTGGGAGCCTGCCGATCAAGCCGTTGCTGGGTCTTGTCCGCCGTCCCGGCCGCGCCGCGGTGTCAACCGTTCCCGGCGAGGTGTGGAGGCTGGTATGGCAACGATGTGGAAAGTCTTCGGCGGTCAGCGAATTGTGGGTACTCCTCCGAACAGGGCGAGAAGCCCGTCGACGCTCTGGCCGTCCTCGAGCGGATGGCGGAACGGCATGCCGCTGGCGAGCGCGTAGGTATTCCGCCGACCGGTCCTCGTGCGGCGCACGTAACCGTCGTCCACGAGGTCGTTGAGGATCTGCTGAGCCGATCGCTCGGTGATGCCGACGCGGTCGGCCAGGTCGCGCACCCGCGCCGTGGGGTCTTGACCGAGGGCGAGGAGAACGTGCCCGTGGTTGCTCAAGAACGTCCAGCCCTGCCTTGACATAGGCAAGAGAATACCTGAAACTAGATTCATCGGTGAGACGACCTCACCGGCGACGCCGACCCGCTCGGCGTGTGAAGGGGAGTACCCCAGGACGTTCCCGTCGTCAGTACGGCCCGACCGGGTGACCGGGCAGGCCCGGCGCGAGCGGGTGACCGGCGAGGAGCCGGCACCGGGGGAGACCTTCGGTTCGCACTCGAAACCGGAGGCTGTCCCGTGTCCGTCCCCCTGTGGCTGTGGTTCGCCGTCCTCGCTGTGATCCTGGTCATGCTCGCCATCGACCTGCTTGCCCATCGCGGTGAGCGGGTCGTGTCCCTCCGCGAAGCCGCCCTCTGGTCCGCCGTCTGGGTGAGTCTCGGGCTGGGCTTCGGCCTGGTCGTCTGGAGGATGTTCGGTGCCGAGGCGGCCGGCGAGTACTACGCCGGATACGTCATCGAGAAGAGCCTTGCCGTCGACAACGTCTTCGTCTTCGCTCTCATCTTCGCGGCCTTCGCCGTGCCCCGGGCCCACCAGCACCGGGTCCTCTTCTACGGCGTCCTCGGTGCGCTCTTTCTGCGGGCCGCCTTCATCGCCGGCGGCGCCGTCCTCATCGACCGGTTCGCCTGGGTCCTCTACGTCTTCGGCGCGTTTCTCGTCGTCACCGGCATCCAGATGTTCCGGACGCGCAACTCCCACTCCGATCCGACCCGGCACCCCGTACTCCGCCTCACGCGGCGGATCATCCCCAGCACCCCGAGCTGGCACGGGACCAAGTTCTGGGTGAAGCAGAACGGCCGCTGGCTGGCCACGCCGCTCTTCACGGTCCTCGTCCTCGTGGAGACCACCGACCTGGTCTTCGCGGTCGACTCGATCCCGGCGATCTTCGCCGTCACCCAGGACCCGTTCCTCGTCTTCACCAGCAACGCCTTCGCGATCCTCGGCCTCCGCGCCATGTACTTCCTGCTCGCCGACCTCATGCACCGCTTCGTCTACCTCAAGGTGGGATTGGCCGCGGTGCTGATCTTCGTCGGCATCAAGATGCTGCTCCTCGACGTCTACAAGATCCCCATCACGCTGTCGCTCAGTGTGATCGGCGCCCTCGTCGTCGGGTCGATCGCCGCGAGCTTGTGGCGCACCAGCAACGACTCGGACCCCGAGCTTCCAGTCCCCGAACCAGCCACCCCGTCGATCTCCTCAGGAGGACCGTCATGACCACCCAGCCCGCCGACCCCCACACCCGGCTCCGTCCGACGCTGCCGACCCCCAGCCTGGTCACCCTGCTCCAGGCCATCGAGAGCTACCCGGCCGTGACCCTGCTGATGTCGACCACGCCTGCGTTGCGGATGCTGCCCGAGGATGCCGAGCGGCTGCTCGGGATGGCCCGGGAAGCCGAGGCGCGGCTGACGCCCGAATCCCTTCCCGGGATCCGGGGAACGATCCTGCGGCCGCTTGTCGAGCTCGCCGAGGAGGCGGGCCGCGGGCCGGCCACCGAGGCGATCGCGGTCTTCGTCTCGGCGGCCACTCGCGCCGTGGTCCACCTGAACGTGCTCGTCGCGGACCGCGTCGTCGTCGACCCCACGTTCGCCACGCGAGACCTGGTGCGGGCTCTGCACCGGACGCCGCGACATGTCGTCCTCACGCTGAGCCAGCACGAAGCACGGCTCTTCGAGGGGGTGGGTGGGGACCTCCACCCGGCGCCCGGCCGGTCCTTCCCCAGCCTCGCCGCTGGCGCCGAGGCTGCACAACGGGGTGAGCATGAGGTGCGCGTGCAGAGGAGAAGATCCTTCTACCGCACTGTCGATCGAGCGCTCGGCGCGTACCTCAGGGTTCACCCAGCCCCCCTCGTGCTGGTCGGCGCCGAGCGCGAATTGGCCGAGTTTCGCGGGCTCTCCGCCAACCTAGCCCGGCTGGCTGGCTGCATCCACGGCAGCATGGTGACCGCGCGGACAGCGGACCTCATTCCCCGAATCCGCCTGGTGATGGAGGGCTACCTGCGGTCTCGGCAGCAAGAGGCCCTCGCCCTGCTCGAGGAGAGGGTCAGCGACAAGAGAGCCGTCTCCGGCATCGCCTCGGCTTGGCTGGCAGCCCAGGCGGAGCGTCCGGAGATGCTCGCGGTCGAGGAAGGCTACTTCTACCCGGCCCGGGTCGATGGCAGCGGAGATCTGCTGAGCCCTGCCGACGACGTTGAGCACCCCGACGTCATCGACGACGCCGTCGACGAGCTGATAGAGACCGTCCTGCGCCGCGGAGGGTGGGTGGCGCTCGTCGAGGACGGCGCTCTCACCGACCACGACCGCGTCGCCCTGACGTTGCGCACAAGATGATTCACAGGTCGGTCACGGGCAGCGATGGCCTGACCATGCTGGCGGGCGGACCATGCGCGACGCCTCGTCGACCGTCGCGCCTTTCGTCGCGCCGGTCGTCGCGAGGGCGGGAAACTATTGGCACACGTTCCCAACGGTCATGCCCGACGCCCGTGCGGCGGCGTCCCGGAGAGCCGGTCGATCTCGGCGGCCTCGAAGAGGTGGCCGGCCGACACACACCACTGCCACACGACGTCCGTCATCGCGACAGCCTGGCGCATGGGGTTGGCCGGTCCGTTCGTGACAGTCGTCGCTGGGTGTCATGGGGCCGCACGGGTGTGGCCGCACCTGATCCGCGCGGTCGGAGCGTCCTCGGTAGGTTCGTGAGATGACCGGCACGGTGGACGCGACCTCGGGACGATCTTCGACTGACGTCATCCCCGAGGGGCGGTTTACCCGGCTGCGGGGCTACAACCTCTTGATGGGCGTCCTGCATGCAGCCCAGGCAGTGGCCGTCATCGCCCTCGCGACGTCGTTCGCCCTTCCGGTGACGGCCGCGTTCATGACCGGGCCGCCCGGCTCGACGGCGGCCGCCCCCGAGACGCTGTTCGACGTCAGCATCGCTTGGGGGTGCGCATTGTTCCTCCTGCTCTCCGCGGCGGCGCACTTCATCATCGCCTCGCCACCGGTCTCCCCCTGGTATCGCGCCAATCTGCTGCTGAGCCGCAACTACGCGCGCTGGATCGAGTACTCGCTGAGCTCCTCCGTCATGATCGTGCTCATCGCGCTGATCACTGGGATCAGCGACATCGCCGCACTGGTAGCGCTGTTCGGTGTCAACGTCTCGATGATCTTGTTCGGGCTGCTGCAGGAGAAGTACGAGCGGCCCGGAGGCGGCATGCTCCCGTTCTGGCTGGGGTGCATCGCCGGTGTGACGCCGTGGATAGCGATTGGCATCTACCTGGTGAGCCCGGGCAACGCTGCCAGCCCGCCCGGCTTCGTCTATGGGATCTTCATCTCGCTGTTCGTCTTCTTCAACTGCTTCGCCCTCAACCAATGGCTGCAGTATCGCCGGATTGGGAAGTGGAGCGACTACCTCCACGGCGAGTCGGTCTACATCACCCTGAGTCTCGTCGCGAAGTCCTTGCTCGCCTGGCAGGTATTCGCCGGGACCCTCGTCCCTGCCAGCTGACCTGGCGGGGGGACCTGGCCCGGGCCAGCGGACGGCGAATTCGCGCTGGTCGAGAACACGCCGGCGCCTCCCAACATGTACGTCAGCCTCAGCGAGCGCGCCTGGCTCTTGGCGGCCGGCTCGACCCCACGACCGTCACGTGAACCGCTCCGCGCAGCCCCGGGGTCTGGCTCGGACTGATCGGGGTGCTCTGCCGCCTCGACGTCACCGTGCCCGAGCGCCCCGTCCTGTGCGAGCTGCTGCCCGGGTTCGACGGATCTCAACACTGAACCGGATCAGCCGTTCTTGTGGGTTCGCCGCCCACCTCGACACCGTGCACGCCAGGACCGGAAGAGAGCCAGCTGTTTCGGAGCGTGGTCACAGAAGTGGTCACAGGAACCTGCGGAAAGCGCTGGCGACTCGTGGACCCTGTCGGACGTGATCATGCTGTTTACCTGCGGAGACGTGCCGGTTGACGAATCTCCGCGGACCGCCGCGAACACGCGTTGTGGGAGTTCAAATCCCACCGCCACCGCCATCAGCCCAGCCGGCGAGAGGTCGCGGGACACCGCTCGCCGGTGTCCCGCCATGTCGTTCTCGTACCGCGTCGCTCAGCCGGCCAGGGCCGCACCGATGAGGCCGGCCGCCCCCGCGATGGACTCGCCGAGGTAGGTGCCCGGCACGCCCTCGCGGGCAGCCGGGAAGACGAAGGCGTTCCCGGCGTAGAACACCTGGCACCCGGTGCCGGCGAGATCGTGCAGGGCGGCGATGCAGGGTCGGCGGTGGGTGGCCAGGTGGGAGACCAGCACCGCCGCGGCAGCCGAGGTCGCGGTCACGGCGGTGACCGCGGCCCGGGCCGGTGTCCGAGCCCCCAGGACTCGGCACACGTGGCCGTCCCGCGCGAGCAGCAGCGCCAGCGCCTCCAGGCCCAGCGTGTGCAGGTCCCGTGGACCGCAGGCCAGGACCACCGCGCGCCCGTGCCGCGGGACGGTAGCCAGCGCCGTCTCTCGGCTGAGCCAGCCCCGGGCGACCTCGGAGGTCAGGTGCTCCTGCCCGACGTCGCAGCGACCGTTCTCCCACCACGCGCCGATCTGCCGCATCCCGGGCATGAGGACCTCGTCGATGGCCGCCGGCAGGCCCAGCGTCGCCGCGGCGTCGTCCAGGGCCTCGCGCATGGCATCCGGGTCCATGGCCCGCGACCCGGCGAGCAGGGCGGCCACGTGCTCGGCCACGGGTCCGTCTGCGCCGAGCAGACGGCGCACCGTCCGTACGGCGTCGGCAGCCTGACGGCCGCGGGCGATCTCGTCGCGCATCAGCCGCAGCTGGACGAGCGCCTCCTCCGAGTAGCGCCGGTGGCCACCCGCACTGCGCGGCGTCGCCGGGATGCCGTACCGGCGCTCCCAGGAGCGCAGCGTCGGCGCGGGGACGCCGAGCAGCTCGCTGACGTGCCGGATGGACCACCCGGTCCCGGGTGCGGGCCCCCGGTCGCCGGTCACCCCGCCATTAGGGCCCCTCCCGCGAATCCATGCAACAGAGTCAGCACATTGCATAAGTTCCGGCCTTACCCGGCGGGGGCCGGAGCCGCATCCTGAGAGCGACCGGCATCCGCCCGGCCACTCTCCTGCTCCGAGGGTCGTCCATGTCAGTTCCCGCCCGGGATCACACCCCAGACGCCGCGGCTGTCTGCAGCCACGGCTTCGTCACCGACCTGCTGCTGCGCTGCGGTCGGGGCGACGGCGCGGCGCTGGCGCAGCTGTTCGACCTCTTCTACCCGCCGGTGAGTGAGACCGTGGCGGCGCGGGTGCCGCCGGCCCGGGTCGACGCCGTCACCGCCCAGGTGTTCGTGCAGGTCTGGCGGCACGCCTCCCGGTTCCGGCCGGACGCGGGCGGCGCGGTGGGCTGGATCATGCGGGTCGCCGAGACGGTGCCAGATCCGCTCGCGGGTCCGCGGATCGACCCCGACAGCAGTGGCGTCGGGCGGGAGGTCCGGCCGCCGGTGAGGATCGACCGAAGGCGCCGTTTCAGAGCGTCGGTACCTGGGAATCCGAGGTCCTTGTGAGCACGGCAGACCCGCGGGAGCGGCTGGAGCACGAGGCCGAGGAGCTCGACCGTCGTCAGGACGGGCTGGACCGGGAGCAGACGCGGCTGGACGCCACGCCGCGTGCCGAACGGGACCCGGCCGCGATGCTCCGCCTGGCTGACGACACCGACGCGCTGGCCGACGACCGCGACCGGCACGCCGACAGCTGGGACGGGCTGGCCGAGGCCCGCGACGCCGATGGCGACGAGCGCGACGTCCGTGCGCATGCCCGGGACCTGGCCCGCCGGGACGCCCAGGAAGCCGGCCGGGTGGCGAGGGACCCGGGTGTCGAGCGCTACTGGACGACGCGCGACCGCGACAGCGCGACCTTCGACCGGCACGACGCCGCCGACGACCGTCGCCGCGCCGCCGCCGACAGGTCCCGGTCGGCCGAGCTCCGCCGCCGCGCCGCGAAGTACCGCCTGGAGCTCGGGGTCCAGGGACCGCCCGGCGTCTGACTCGAGGCCGTCAGGACTCGTGCAGGCTGCCGTCGACCGAGGGTGGCTCCTCTTCGCCCCGCCGGCGCAGCAGCCCGATGCCGGGCAGCCCGGTGACGACCCGCCGCAGGTCCTGCACCACCTCGAGCACCTCGTGCAGGTCCGGGCCGACCCGGTCCAGGTTCTGCAGCATGGGCAGCACGTCGTTCTCGACGTGGTCGAGCACCGTGGGCATCCGGTCGACGAGAGTGATCGCCGCGGTCACCTCGGACTCGTCCAGCCCGTCGGCGAACCGCTGCGCCGCGGGGGCCAGCCGGCGCAGCGGCGGCTCCCAGGTGGTGAGGGTGTGGTCGACGCGGTCGAGCACTCCGGTGGCGCCGTCGACCGTGCGACCGGCGTCGCGGGTGACGATCGCGGCGGTGTCGAGCACGGCGTGCGCCCGCCGGGTTGCCTCGTCAGCGCGGGTCATCGCCTGGTCGGCGCGCGCGGTGACCTGGTCGGCGCGGTCGACGAGGCCGTCGAGGCGGTCGAGGAGCACCTCCACCCGCGTCATCGCGGCGGCGGCGCGGGGCACCAGGCCCCACGCGGTCTCGGCCGCATCGGCGGCCGCTGCGGCGCCACCGAGCACGGCGGCGGGACCGGGGAAGGGAAGTCGCATGGGGCTGCTCGTTCCCCGGCGAGCGCGTGGGCACGCCCCCGCCGGCCGGGCAGCCTGCGGCTCAGCAGCCGGCCGGCACCGGCTGAGGGGTGGGTGACAGCGCTGCCGCCGCGTCGGCCGGTGGCCGCAGCCCGTGCCACGCGGTGCCGATGACGAGGTCGACGGAGGCGTCCGTGCGCTGGTCCGGCACGGCCGTCACCTCCGCGGCGGCGCCGACCTGGCCGGCGGGGCCGACCTGCGCGGTGACCGTGCGGGCGGCGCCGGCGCCCATCCTCGAGTGGCGCACCTCGGCCGCTCCGGCGACGGTCCGCTTCATCGGGTCGTTGTCGACCTTCTTCACCAGGAAGCCGCGCCGGCGCAGCTGGGTCGCGACCTGCGAGGCGAGACCGCGCTTGTCGGTGGCGTTGTAGACGTTGACCTTCACCGCGGAGGCCGGGACCACCGTTGGCGTGGCGCTGGGGGAGGGGCAGATCACCTCCGGTCCCGTCGTGAACGTTGCCTCCGTCGGGCGCGACTGCCACCACCACGCCCCTGCGACCAGGGCCGCCGTGACGAGGACGGCAACCAGCAGCACCGCCGGTCGGGACCGGCGGGGACCGCGGCGGGACGGCTTGTGGGCTCCCACGCCGGCAGGGGTGAACATCGACACGTCGGCGCGGTCCTCAGTCGGGCAGCTCGAGCACGCGGGCGTGCAGCACCGGCCGCTGCGCGAGGGCCGCCCGGAGCGCGCGGTGCAGGCCGTCCTCGAGGTACATGTCGCCGCGCCACTGCACGACGTGCGCGAACAGGTCGCCGAAGTACGTGGAGTCCTCGGCGAAGAGTGCCTCGAGGTCGAGCTCACGCTTGGTCGTCACGAGATCCTCGAGCCGGACCTGGGTCGGCGCCAGCTCGCCCCACTGGCGCTGGCTGTAGCCGTGGTCGGGGTACGGCTTGTGGTCGCCGACCGCCTTGAAGATCACCTCGCGAGCATAGGCTGACCGCCCCAGGCACCGGGCGCAGGGAGTGGTCTCATGTCGGCAAAGGACAACGCCGGGAGCGACGTCGTCGCGGACGTGCAGAAGGGGTACGCCTTCGACGGCCCGGCCCTCGAGCTCGGCGCCCTGGTGGTCGACGGGACCGCGCACCCGGAGGCGGCAGTGCGGATCCCGCTGGGGATGATCAGCCGGCACGGGCTCGTCGCCGGTGCCACCGGCACCGGCAAGACCAAGACGCTGCAGCTGATGGCCGAGCAGCTCTCGGCCGCCGGCGTCCCGGTGCTGGCCGCGGACATCAAGGGCGACCTGTCGGGCATCGCCGAGGCCGGCGAGGCGAGCGACCGGGTGGCGGCGCGCGCTACCGAGGTCGGGCAGGCGTGGAGCGCTGCCGGGTTCCCGGTCGAGCTGCTTGCACTCGGCGGCCAGGGTGAGGGACTCACGCTGCGGGCCACCATGACGTCGTTCGGCCCGACGCTGCTCGCGAAGGTGCTTGGCCTCAACGACGTGCAGGAGTCCTCGCTCGGACTGGTGTTCCACTTCGCCGACAAGGCCGGGCTGCCGATGCTCGACCTCAAGGACCTCCGCGCGGTCGTGCAGTTCCTCACCGGTGACGAGGGCAAGGACGAGCTGAAGGACCTCGGGGGACTGTCGCGGGCGACGGCCGGGGTCATCCTGCGTGAGCTGATCTCGTTCGAGGACCAGGGCGCCGACCAGTTCTTCGGCGAGCCGGAGTTCGAGACCAAGGACCTCATGCGGCTCGACCCGCAGGGCCGCGGCATCGTGTCGCTGCTGGAGCTGCCGCAGCTGCAGGACCGGCCGAAGGTGTTCTCGACGTTCCTCATGTGGCTGCTCGCCGACCTCTTCCAGGAGCTGCCCGAGGTCGGCGACGTCGACAAGCCGAAGCTGGTGTTCTTCTTCGACGAGGCGCATTTGCTCTTCGACGACGCGTCGAAGGAGTTCCTCGCCGCCATCGCGCAGACCGTGCGGCTGATCCGGTCCAAGGGGGTCGGCGTCTTCTTCGTCACCCAGACGCCCAAGGACGTCCCGTCCGACGTCCTGGCCCAGCTCGGCAACCGCGTGCAGCACGCACTGCGTGCCTTCACCCCCGACGACGCGAAGGCTCTGAGAGCCACCGCGTCGACGTTCCCCCACTCCTCCTACGACCTGGAGGAGGCGCTCACCCAGCTCGGGATCGGCGAGGCGATGATCACCGTGCTGTCCGACCGCGGGGCGCCGACGCCGGTCGCGTGGACCCGCCTGCGCGCGCCGCAGTCGAAGATGGCGCCGGCGGACCCTGCCGTCCTCACCGCAGGGGTGGCGTCGTCACCGCTGCACGCGAAGTACGCCGAGACCGTCGACCGAGACTCGGCGTACGAGCGCCTCACGAAGAAGGTCGCGGCGGCCCCGGAGGCGACGGCTCCTGGGGAGGACCGGACGTCGCGGACACCGGCTCGCCCGACCCGGGCGCCGAAACCGGATAAGTCCACGGCGGAGAAGGTCATCTCGTCGTCCGCGTTCCGGTCGGCGGCGAGGTCGGCCGCGACGGTCCTCGGCCGGGAGATCGCCCGGTCGATCTTCGGGACCCGGAGCCGCTGAACCCCCACGGCTCGCGCCGTAGCTCGTCCTGGAGGACCCATGAAGATCGCCCTGCTCGGCACCGGCTCGGTCGGTCGTACCCTCGCCGTGCGGCTCGCCGCGCTGGGCCACGACGTGACCCTCGGAACCCGCGACCCGGCCGCCACCCTGGCCCGCAGCGAGGCCGATGCGATGGGCAACGCGCCGTTCGCGACCTGGCACGCGGAGCACCCCGAGGTCGCCGTCGCGACCTTCCGCGACGCCGCAGCCACGGCCGAGCTCGTCGTCAACGCGACCGGCGGCGAAGGGTCGCTGGCCGCACTCGGTCTGGCCGGCACCGAGCACCTGGCGGGCAAGGTGCTGCTCGACGCCAGCAACCCGCTCGACTTCTCGCACGGCTTCCCGCCCACCCTGTCGGTCAAGGACACCGACTCGCTGGCCGAGCAGATCCAGCGCGCCTTCCCCGAGGTTCGCGTGGTCAAGGCGCTGAACACCATGACGGCGACGCTGATGGCCGACCCGCGGCAGCTGGCCGACGGCGACCACACGACGTTCGTCTCCGGCGACGACGCCGACGCCAAGCAGTCCGTGACCGCGCTGCTCGCCGAGCTCGGGCACCGCGACGTTCTCGACCTGGGCGACCTCTCGACGGCGCGGGGCGCCGAGATGGTTCTGCCGCTCTGGCTGCGCCTCATGGGCGCGCTGGGGACCTCGGTGTTCAACGTCAAGGTCGTCCGCTGAGCCCACCGGACCGATGACCGTGGCGCTTGCCCATTGTTGAACTCTCAACTACTCTGACCGGCATGACGCTGGTCCATGACGACACCCCCGCCACCCACCCGTACTCCGCGCACCTGCGGCGGGTGGCCGCGGCCGGCCCCCACCGGGCCTGGACCCCGGACGACGGCGCGATGCCGTCGCTCTACGTCAGCCACGGCGCCCCGCCGCTGCTCGAGGACCTCGGCTGGATGGACCAGCTCTTCGGCTGGGCCCGTGACCTCCCGCGGCCGACCGCGATCCTCATCGTGTCGGCGCACTGGGAGAGCGCGCCGCTGTCGATCACGTCACCCGAGGCCGCGACGCCCTTGGTCTACGACTTCGGCGGGTTCCACGAGCTGTACTACCGGATGCGGTACCCGACGCCGGCAGCCCACGGGCTGGCGTCGCTGGTGCGGTCGCTGATGCCCGACGGCCAGTCGTTGCACGAGGACCGCCGCGGCCTCGACCACGGCGCCTGGGTGCCGCTCAAGACGATGTACCCCGAGGCCGACGTCCCGGTGCTGCAGCTGAGCATCCCGACCCACGACACCACCACGCTGCTCAAGCTGGGGGAGCGGCTGCGGCCGTTGCGCGAGCAGGGCGTGCTCGTCATCGGCTCGGGCTTCATGACCCACGGACTGCCGTTCATCGACTGGCGGCCCGACTCGCCGCCGCCCGGCTGGTCGGTCGACTTCGACCTGTGGGCGCGGGAGGCGCTGGCCCGCGGCGACGTCGACGAGCTGCAGCACTTCCGCACGCGCGCGCCCGGCATGCCGTACTCGCACCCGACGGTCGAGCACTTCAGCCCGCTGTTCGTGACGCTCGGCGCGGCCGCCGATCCGGCGGCGCCGGTCACCACGACGGTCGAGGGCTACTTCCTCGGCCTGTCCAAGCGCTCGTTCCAGGCCGCTTGACCCTCACCCCGCACCGGGGTCGTGGCTACTGCTGGACAGCTGGCGGAGGATAGGGGATTCGAACCCCTGAGGGGTCTCCCCCAACACGCTTTCCAAGCGTGCGCACTAGGCCACTATGCGAATCCTCCGCCGACGAGGTTACCGGAGCGCGGAGGTGCGCCTGACCGCCACCGAATGTGCGACGACACACCGCACCCGCCGGCGGCGCGGTGTGTCGGCGCACAAAGGATCTTCGCGGTGACCGCGTGGAGCGGGGACCCGGGCGGTGCGCGGGGAGCCGTTAGACTCGTCGGCGACCCCTCGTGCGGCGTCACCCCGCTGAACTCCCCCAGGGCCGGAAGGCAGCAAGGGTAGGCAGGCTCTGGCGGGTGTGCGGGGGGTCACTTCTGTGTCCTGGACGGTCGTTCGAGACGTCCGTCACCCCTCGCTCGCGAGGCTCGGGACGACCCGGCGGCGACGTCCGTCGCGCCGACTAGGGTCGGTGCGTGACCCAAGCGCTCTACCGCCGCTACCGCCCGGCGACCTTCGCCGAGGTGATCGGCCAGGAGCACGTCACCGGCCCGCTGCAGCAGGCGCTGAAGTCCGACCGCACCCACCACGCGTACCTGTTCTCCGGCCCGCGCGGCTGCGGCAAGACCACCAGCGCGCGGATCATGGCCCGCTGCCTCAACTGCGCCGACGGCCCGACCCCGACCCCGTGCGGCGTCTGCGACTCCTGCCTGGCGCTCGCGCCTGGCGGCGGCGGAAGCCTCGACGTCATCGAGCTGGACGCAGCCACCCATGGTCTGGTCGACGACGCCCGCGACCTGCGCGAGCGGGCCTTCTTCTCCCCGGCGTCCTCGCGCTACAAGGTCTACATCATCGACGAGGCGCACATGCTCACGGCCAACGCGGCCAACGCGCTGCTCAAGATCGTCGAGGAGCCGCCGCCGCACGTGAAGTTCGTCTTCGCGACCACCGAGCCCGAGAAGGTCATCGCGACCATCAGGAGCAGGGTGCACCACTACCCGTTCCGGCTGGTGCCGCCCGGCGAGCTCGCGGCCTACCTCCTGACGGTGTGCGAGAAGGAGGGCGTCACCGCCGACCGCGGCGCCATCTCGCTGGTCGTCCGGTCCGGCCGCGGCTCGGTCCGCGACTCCATGAGCATCCTCGACCAGCTCGTCTCCGGGGCGCCGGACTCCGGCATCACCTACCAGTACGCCGCCGGTCTCCTGGGCCTCACCGACGCGACCCTGCTCGACGACACGGTCGAGGCGTTCGCCGCGGGTGACGCCGCGACCGTGTTCCAGGTCGTCGACCGGGTGGTCGAGGGCGGTCACGACCCGCGCCGGTTCGCCGAGGACCTGCTCGAGCGGCTGCGCGACCTCATCGTGCTCGACGCCGTGCCCGATGCGGCGGGCGCGATCCTCGGCGAGCACCCGGCCGACGAGCTCGACCGGATGCGCCAGCAGTCCGCGCACTTCGGCGCCGCCCAGCTGTCCCGGGCCGCCGACATCGTCAACGAGGGCCTCATCGAGATGCGCGGCGCGACCGCCCCCCGGCTGCAGCTGGAGCTGATCTGCGCCCGGGTGCTGCTGCCTGCCGCCGACGACAGCGCCCGCGGGCTGGCCGCCCGGCTCGACCGGCTGGAGCGCCGGGCGTCGATCGCCGGCGCTCCGGCCGAGGCGGCGCCGGCCGCCGCTGCGCCCGCGTCGCGCCGTGCCGCGGCACCGGTAGTGGTGACCGAGGCAGCGGCTGCACCGGCATCCGGAGCGCGGTCCGCCGAACGGCCGACGTCGCCGCCGACCGACCAGCCGCCGGCCGACCAGCCGCCGACCGATCAGCCGACGCCGGCACCGCTCGTCGCCCCGCCTCCGGCGCAGCCGGTGGGGGAGCAGGCCGCCGAGGCGGCGCCCGCAGCCGCCGCGCCGGCCGAGCCCGCAACGGCACCCGCTCCGGAGCCGGACGCGGTCGCCGAGCCGGCCGCGGCCGGTAGCGGCGCACTCGACCTGGTCGCCGTGCGCCGGCAGTGGCCCGACGTCCTGGAGGAGGTCAAGACGCTGCGTCGCTTCACCTGGACGCTGCTCAGCCACAACGCCCAGGTCGCCGCGCTCGACGGCTCCCGGATCACCCTGGCCATGGTCAATGCCGGGGCCCGCGACAGCTTCCTGCGCGGCGGCAGCGACGAGATCGTGCGCGAGGCGCTGGTGCGGGTGCTCGGTGTCGACTGGAAGGTCGACGCCATCGTCGACCCGTCCGCCGCCCCGCCGCCGGCCGCCGCTGCCAGCCCCCCGGCTGCGCCGGCGTCCTCCGGCCGGGCCGCCGCGCAGGCGGCCGTCGCGGCCGAGGCGGCTCAGGACGCCGCCGGTCCGCAGGTCGAGGACACCCCGTCCGTCGACGACGACGACGCCGACGAACGCGACATGAGCTCCCACGACCTGCTGGCCCGCGAGCTCGGCGCCAAGGTCATCGGCGAGTACGACGCCAGCTGACCGGCCGACCTGACCGGCGGACCGGTGGTCGCGGCCCGGCGGACCCTCCGGTTCCGACCACCACCCCGTAGGCTCGCCAGGCAGCCAGCCGCGCCAGCGACCCAGCTGGCACCGATGCCGAGAGCGAGCGACCGCACGTGAACCCAGCCGACCAGGACCACCCCGACGCCCCGGCCGATGCCCTCGGCGGGCTCGGCGGGCTGGGCGGTGGCGACCTGTCGTCCCTGATGGCCCAGGCCCAGCAGATGCAGCAACAGCTGATGGCCGCGCAGGACGAGCTGGCGAAGGCCGAGGTCACCGGCTCGGCGGGCGGTGGGCTGGTGCGCGCCACGGTCTCCGGCGCCGGCGAGGTCGTCGGCCTGCAGATCGACCCCAGCGCCATCGACCCCGGCGACCCGGAGGGTCTCGCGGACCTCGTGCTGGCCGCGATCCGCGACGGCAACCGCGCCGCGCAGGACCTGCAGGCGCAGGCCATGGGCCCGCTCGCCCAGGGCCTCGGTGGCGGCGGCCTCGGGCTGCCGGGGCTGTAGGCCAGATGTACGAGGGCGTGGTCCAGGACCTGATCGACGAGCTCGGGCGGCTGCCCGGCGTGGGTCCCAAGAGCGCGCAGCGGATCGCCTTCCACCTGCTCGCGGCCGACCCGGTCGACGTCCGCCGGCTGGTGCACGCGCTGACCGAGGTCAAGGACAAGGTGCGGTTCTGCATCACCTGCGGCAACGTCGCCGAGGCCGAGCAGTGCCGGATCTGCCGCGACCCCCGCCGCGACGTCTCGGTGATCTGCGTCGTCGAGGAGTCCAAGGACGTCGTCGCGATCGAGAAGACCCGGGAGTTCCGCGGCCGCTACCACGTGCTCGGCGGCGCGATCAGCCCGATCGAGGGCATCGGGCCCGACGACCTGCGGGTCCGCGAGCTGATGACCCGCCTCGCCGACGGATCGGTCACCGAGCTCATCCTCGCCACCGACCCGAACCTCGAGGGCGAGGCGACGGCGACCTACCTGGCGCGGCTGGTCAAGCCGATGGACCTGCGCGTCACCCGCCTCGCGAGCGGTCTGCCCGTGGGCGGGGACCTCGAGTACGCCGACGAGGTCACCCTCGGCCGGGCCTTCGAGGGCCGCCGGCTGCTGGACGTCTGACGACGGAACGGGAGACCTGCCGATGACCGACCGCCCCGAGCTGCACCCACCGACGAACCACCCGCACCGCACCGGAGAGGAGACCCGATGACCGGCACCGACGACCTCGGGGACTTCACGATCGAGATCGCTGACCAGGTCGAGAGCTTCTGCGTGGCCGTCCGCGAGATCGCTGCCGCCGAGGACCCCGACTACGCGATCTCGCTGCTGCTGCTGGAGACCTCCCAGCTGCTGCTCGCGGGTGGCCGGCTCGGCGCCATCTCCGACGTCGTGCCGGAGGAGCGGTTCGAGCCGGACGCGGGCTTCGACCCCGACCTCGACGGCATCCGCACGTCGCTTGCCAACCTGCTCGAGCCGATCGACGAGCACGCCGCGCTGTTCGACCCGTACGCCGAGGAGCCGGAGGTCTTCACCTCCCGGCTGTCCGACGACATCACCGACACGATGAGCGACCTGCTGCACGGCCTGCAGCACTACCGGGCCGGCCGGGCGTCCGAGGCGCTGTGGTGGTGGCAGTTCTCCTACCTGTCGAACTGGGGCTCCACCGCGTCGTCCGCGCTGCGCGCCCTGCACTCGGTCGTGTCGCACGTCCGGCTGGACACCCCGATCGACGACACGATCAAGGTCGAGGACCGGCTGCTCGCCCAGACCGTCGCCGAGGTCCACAACCCCTGACGTACCGGCGGCGCGGCCGGCCGGTGGGTCCGGGGAGCGGAACGTCCCGGGGGCGGACGCGGCGGCTCCGTAGACTGGGCGGCTGACAGTCTCGTCGTCACCGCTCGTCGTACGTGGAGGACGTTCCCGTGGGCCTGGTCGTGCAGAAGTACGGCGGTTCGTCCGTCGCGGACGCCGAGGGCATCAAGCGGGTCGCCAAGCGCATCGTCGACACCCGCAAGGCGGGTCACGACGTGGTGGTCGCCGTCTCGGCGATGGGCGACACGACCGACGAGCTGGTCGACCTGGCGAAGCAGGTCAGTCCGCTGCCGCCCGGGCGCGAGCTGGACATGCTGCTGACCGCGGGTGAGCGCATCTCGATGGCGCTGCTCGCGATGGCGATCGCGAACCTGGGGCACCAGGCGCGCTCCTACACCGGCAGCCAGGCAGGCGTCATCACCGACTCCAGCCACGGCCGAGCCCGCATCATCGACGTCACCCCTGGCCGCATCCGCTCGGCGCTGGACGAAGGGGCGATCGTCATCGTGGCCGGTTTCCAAGGTGTCTCGCAGGACACCAAGGAGATCACCACGCTCGGTCGTGGCGGCACCGACACGACTGCCGTGGCTCTGGCCGCCGCCCTGGGCGCGGAGGTCTGCGAGATCTACACCGACGTCGACGGGGTGTTCTCCGCCGACCCCCGGATAGTGCCCGCCGCGCGCCGGTTGCCGCGCATCTCCTACGAGGAGATGCTGGAGATGGCGGCGTGCGGCTCGAAGGTGCTGCACCTCCGCTGCGTGGAGTACGCCCGGCGATACAACATCCCCGTCCATGTGCGCTCGTCGTTCTCGATGCGCGAGGGCACCTGGGTCACCGATCTACCGCAAGGGGTCGACTCCATGGAGCAGGCGATCATCTCCGGCGTCGCGCACGACCGGAGCGAGGCCAAGATCACGGTCGTCGGTGTGCCCGACAAGCCGGGCGAGGCTGCCGCCATCTTCCGCGCCGTGTCGGCTGCCGACATCAACATCGACATGATCGTGCAGAACATCTCGGCGGCGGCCACCGGCCGTACCGACATCTCCTTCACCCTGCCCAACACCGACGGGGTCACCGCGATGGCGGCCCTGGACCGGATCCGCGACCAGGTCGGCTTCGAGGACCTGCTCTACGACGACCAGGTCGGCAAGGTCTCGTTGGTCGGCGCCGGCATGCGCTCGCACCCCGGCGTGTCGGCGACGTTCTTCGGTGCTCTCGCCGATGCCGGCGTCAACATCGAGATGATCTCGACCTCGGAGATCCGGATCTCGGTCGTCGTCCGCGGCGCCGACGTCGACTCCGCGGTCACCGCCGTGCACACGGCCTTCGAGCTGGACAGCTCCGAGTCCGAGGCGGTCGTCTACGGAGGAACGGGACGATGAGTTCTCGCAACAGTGGTGGGCTGACCGTTGCTGTGGTGGGGGCGACCGGCCAGGTCGGAAACGTCATGCGGCGACTGCTCGCCGAGCGCGACTTCCCGGTTGGTCAGGTGCGGTTCTTCGCGTCGTCACGGTCGGCCGGCACGACGTTGCCCTGGCGCGGCGGCGAGGTCGTCGTCGAGGACGCCGAGACCGCCGACGTGGACGGTCTCGACATCGCTCTCTTC